>CAUWCX010000007.1:0-65128 GCA_963557105.1 uncultured Oscillospiraceae bacterium | reverse complement strand
TCTCCGTCGGCTTCGCCGCCACCTCTCCCAAAGGGAGAGGCAAGTGATGCGTTCACCGGGGGCGACTCCCTACCTCTACAAAAATCCACTCGCCCCGTGGGCGAGAATCAAATTGTGTTGGACGAGAACAGACTACCGTGATATCCTGGAAATGACGGTGCAACACCATTACCCAGGTTCTTGTCGTGCAACCCGCCCCCAGGGCAGCTGGTGGGGTAGCCCCTCTGGCGAGGGGGCCTTCGGCCCTCTTGAAGAGTCGTTTCAAGGGGATAGGGTTCTTAGGGAAAGGGGGAAATCGAAATCCCCCTTTCCCTGAGCGTGTTTTTGGTTACTTTTTGCACGGGCAAAAAGTAACCTGGGGCGTGGGGATGGAATCCCCACAAGGTTCGACAAGAACAATCTTCTTGCCCTCCCGCCCGGCGAGAGGCGAATCCCCCCCGGGAGCCATCATCCAGAACAATCCCCTTCCCCCTCCCCCCTTCCCCTTGACAACCCCCGAAAAACTTTATAAAATCATCTCTGCAGCCGCAGGCTGCAAGAGATGATACAACAACCGGCACACGTCCCCCCTTCCGGCGGCGACGTGGGCCTTTTCCTGCATTTTTTGCGTTTTTGAGAGGAGGCATTGCCATGCAGCAGCTTCTGCACACCCTGCTGAAGATCCCGGAGGTGGAGGCCCTGTCCGCTGCCGTGGAGCGCGGCGGCTGTCCCGCCGCCGTCACCGGGCTGAGCCCTGTCCACCGGGCGCAGGTCGCCGCCGCCCTGGCCCAGGCCGGTGGGCGGCCCCTGGTCCTGATCTGCGACCAGGAGAGCGAGGCCAACCGCCTGGCGGAGGATCTGGCTGTCCTGCTGGAGGCCCAGCCCCTGAAGCTCTATGCCCGGGAGCTGTTTATCAAAGCGGGCACGGTGGTGTCCCGCCAGTGGGAGCTGGCCCGCATTGCCGCCCTCTACACCATGACCCAGAGCGCCCCGCGGGTGCTGGTGGCCACCTGCGAGGGGCTGCTGCAGCTGACCAGTCCGCCGGAGCGGCTGGCGGGGGCCGCCACGACCCTGGCCGTGGGCCGCCGGTACGACCTGCAGGCCCTGCCTATGCAGCTCACCGCCGCCGGGTACACCTGGGCGGACCAGGTGGAGGGCGTGGGGCAGTTCGCCCTGCGGGGCGGTATCCTGGATGTGTTCTCCCCCCAGATGGCCGAGCCTGTGCGGTGCGAGTTTTTCGACGACGAGATCGACTCCCTGGGCGCCTTCGACACCACCACTCAGCGGCGGACGGAGAACCTGGAGGAGGCCCTCCTGCTGCCCGCAGTGGAGCTTCTGCCGGACTGCCCCCTGTCCTCCGCCTTTGCCTACCTCCCGGAAAACGCCCTGCTCTGCGTGTGCGAGACAGGCCGGGTGTCGGAGCGGGTGAAGAATATCCTGTGGCAGGCCCGGGAGGACACGGAATCCCTCCTGGCCGCCGGGGAGAAGGACGGGGACCTGACCCGGCTGCTGCTGAGCCAGGGCCGCTGGCTGGAGGAGCTGTCCCGCTTCCCCCTGTGCATGATGGAGGCCCTGCCCACCTCCCGCTATCCTCTGACGCCGAAAACCCTGCTGTCGGTGAACGCCAAGCAGCTCAGCGCCTACGGCGGCAGCATGGAGACCGCCGCCGGGGACCTGGAGCACTACCTGGCCGCCGGCGCCGCCGTACTGCTGCTGTGCGGCAGCGAGGCCCGGTGCCGGAATATGCAGCGGATGCTCCAGGAGCGGGAGATCCCCGCCGCCCTGGATTTCACCTGCGCCGCCATGCCCCGCCCCGGGGAGATCCGTCTGGCGGTGGGCGCCCTCTCCGCCGGTGCGGAGTACCCCCAGCTGAACCTGGCCATCCTCACAGAGGGGCAGCTCACCGCCGCCACCGCCGGGCGGCAGGCCAAGGCCCGCTCCGCAAAGAAGAACAGCCGCCAGAAGCTCCTAAGCTACACCGACCTGACCCCCGGCGACCTGGTGGTCCACACCCACCACGGTATCGGCCGCTTTGAGGGCATCCGCAAAATGCCTGTGGACGGGGTGGAGAAGGACTACATCAAGATCGCCTACGCCGGTGGGGACAGCCTGTACGTCCCCGCCACCCAGCTGGATCTGGTGAGCAAGTACATCGGCGGCGGCGGGGACGAGGACGGCCACCGGCCCATGAAGCTCAACAAGCTGGGGGGTACCGACTGGTCCAAGCAGAAGACCCGGGCCAAGGCCGCCGCCAAGGATCTGGCCAAGGGGCTTATCGCCCTGTACGCCCAGCGGCAGCGGCAGCCGGGCTTCGCCTTCTCCCCGGACTCCCCCTGGCAGCAGGAGTTTGAGGACGCCTTCGACTATGCGGAGACCGACGACCAGCTGCGGTGCATCGAGGAGATCAAGAAGGACATGGAGCGGCCCGTGCCCATGGACCGCCTGCTCTGCGGCGACGTGGGCTACGGCAAGACAGAGGTGGCCCTGCGGGCGGTGATGAAGTGCATTCTGGACGGCAAACAGGCGGCCATTCTGGTGCCCACCACCGTTCTGGCGCAGCAGCACTTCACCACGGCGGTGAACCGCTTCCGCTCCTTCCCTGTGGAGATCCGCTGCCTCAGCCGCTTCCAGACCCCGGGGCAGACCCGGCAGATCCTGGCGGACCTCCGCGCCGGGCGGATCGATCTGCTCATCGGCACCCACAAGCTGCTGCAGAAGGACATCCAGTTCAAGGGCCTGGGCCTGCTCATTGTGGATGAGGAGCAGCGCTTCGGCGTCACCCACAAGGAGAAGCTCAAGGAGATGTGCCGCCAGGTGGATGTGCTGACCCTGTCCGCCACCCCCATCCCCCGGACATTGAACATGGCCCTCTCCGGCATTCGGGATATGTCCACCCTGGAGGAGCCCCCCCAGAACCGCCAGCCGGTGCAGACCTATGTGGTGGAGCACGACTGGGCCATGCTGGCCGACGCCATGCGCCGGGAGATCGACCGCGGCGGCCAGGTCTACTACCTCCACAACCGGGTGGAGACCATCGACCTCACCGCCGGGCGCATCCGCAAGCTGGTTGGCGAGGACGTAAAGGTGGTGGTGGGCCACGGGAAGATGGGCGAAAAGGAGCTGTCTGCCGTCATGGAGCAGATGGTGGCTGGGGAGGCCCAGATCCTGGTGTGCACCACCATCATCGAAACCGGCATCGACATCGCCAACGCCAACACCCTCATCATTGAGGACGCGGACAGGATGGGCCTCAGCCAGCTCCACCAGATCCGGGGCCGCATCGGCCGCAGCGCCCGCCGGGCCTACGCCTACATGACCTACCGTCCGGGGAAGATCCTGACGGAGATCGCCGCCAAGCGCCTGACCGCCATCCGGGAGTATGTGGAGTTCGGCTCCGGCTTCAAGATCGCCATGCGGGATCTGGAGATCCGGGGGGCGGGGAACCTCCTGGGGCCGGAGCAGTCGGGCTACATGATGACCGTGGGCTACGATATGTATCTGCAGCTGCTGGAGGACGCGGTGCTGGAGGAGCAGGGAAAGAAGCCCGCCGTGACCACGGAGTGCTCCGCGGATCTGACGGTGAACGCCAATATCCCCGACCGCTATGTCCCCTCCGCCGAGCAGCGTATGGACCTCTACCGCCGCATTGCCGCCGTCCGCAGCCAGGAGGACGCCGCAGACCTTATGGACGAACTCATGGACCGCTACGGCGATCCCCCCAAGGCTGTGTGCACCCTGCTGGATGTGGCCCTGCTGCGCTCCGCCGCCGCCAGGGCGGGGATCTCCGACATCTCCCAGCGGGGGGACACCCTGAAATTTTCCATTGCCCAGTTCTCCCCGGAGGCCCTGGCCAGGGTCTGCGCCATGCCCAAGTACCGCCAGCGGCTCCATCTGTCCGCCGGGGAGAAGCCCGGGCTCACCCTGGCCCTGCGGCCAAAGGAGCCGGTGCTGGCCTGCGCTCTGGCCCTGGTGGAAGACCTGCAGCTGGCCGGCGGAGCAGCTTCCGCAAAACCGGAACAAAAATAGATTGTATCCCGAGGAAAATCGTGGTATGATAAGTCAGTGTGACACTGTGTCCGCCTCCGGGCGGAGGGAATACGGCCGGGCCGCGCCCGGAACACAACACAAAAGAACTGTGAGGAAGAACATGATGAAGAAGTGGATCAGTTTACTGCTGGCCCTGGTGATGTTGCTGTGCGTCGCCTGCGGCGAAAAGGACACCGGGGATCAGGCGGCGCCTGCCGGCGTCTACTACGAGGTCACCGGCATCGACCCCCAGGCCGCGGCCCTGACCGTGGATGGCACGGAGATCCCCATCGAGCTGTACTGCTACTGGATCGCCTATAACTGCAGCGGTCTGGAGTACAACCTGGGCATGATGAACAGCATGTACGGGCTCTATGCGGAGCTGTTCAATGAGGACGGCACCATGAAGTGGGATATGCCCCTGGACAACGACCTGACCATCGCCCAGATGGTCAAGGACAAGAGCGTGGAGAGTGCCCTCTTCTACGCCACCGTGGAGAATATGGCCAAGGAGCACGGCGTTGTCCTCACCGAGGACGACGAGGCTACCCTGGCCAAGTCCAAGGAGGCCGCTGTGGAGGAGATGGGCGGCCAGGAGGAATTTAATGCCTATTTGGATCAGCTGGGCATCACCGAAGCCAGCTTTGACCGCATGGCCGCCGACAACCAGCTCTTCAACGGCCTCAGCGCCCTGGTGCTCCAGGAGGGCAGCCCCCTGTATCTGGAGGACGCGGGTTATGCCGACTACGCCATGTACGCCGATCACATCCTGCTGACCACCGTGGACTCCACCACCAACCAGCCCCTCAGCGAGGAGGAGATCGCCAAGAAGAAGCAGACCGCCGAGGATCTGCTCAGCCAGCTGCAGAGCGCCCAGGATATGCCGGCTCTCTTCGCCCAGCTGGCCGACGAGTACAGCGAGGACCCCGGCCGCGAGTCCAGCCCCAACGGCTACATCTTCCAGTCCGGCGAGTTTGTGGAACCCTTCGAGGAGGCCGTCAAGGCCCTGGAGCCCGGCCAGCTCAGCGGCCTGGTGGAGAGCGACTACGGCTTCCACATTATCCTGCGCAAGGATCTGACCGAGGGTCTGGCGGAGAACGCGGACAAGAAGGCCCAGCTGGCCAGCATCCACCTCAGCTCCCTGGTCCAGGCCCAGGCCGACAAGGCCAAGGTGGAGTATAGCGAGGAGATGGAGTCCATCGATCCCGCTGTCTTCTACCCCGCCTATGTGGCGCTGATGGACCAGCGTCTGGGGCCCGATACTGAGGGCAGTACCGGTTCTGACCTGAGCGACGTCCCCTCTGTGGATGACGCCGCCGACAGCGCCAATGCCGATGCCGCCGACGGGGACAAGCCCGCCGCGTAAGCTGGCCCAAAAACGACAATCCATTCCTGTGCCAGGCACCGGCGCAACTGCGCCGGTGCCTGGTGCGCCAAGGAGACGACCTATGCCTAACGGGATCATCATCATCGACAAACCTGCAGACTGGACCAGCATGGATGTGTGCGCCAAGCTGCGGGGAATACTGAAGGAAAAAAAGATCGGCCACGGGGGCACCCTGGACCCCATGGCCACCGGGGTCCTGCCTGTCTTTGTGGGCAGCGCCACCCGGGCAGTGGAGTTTGCCGAGCGGGGGGACAAGGAGTACATCGCCGGTCTCCGCCTGGGCCTCACCACCAATACCCAGGACACCACCGGGGAGATCACGGCGGAATCCCCCGTCGCCGTGACGGCGGCGGAGCTGGCGGCGGTCCTGCCTCAGTTCACCGGCCCCATCCAGCAGATCCCCCCCATGTTTTCCGCCATCAAGCGGGAGGGCAAGAAGCTCTATGAGCTGGCCCGGGCGGGCAAGGAGGTGGAGCGGACCCCCCGGCCCGTCACGATCCACGCCCTGGAGGTACTGGAGCAGACCGGCCCGGCGGACTATCTGCTGCGGGTGCGCTGCTCCAAGGGGACCTATGTCCGCACCCTCTGCCACGACATTGGCCAGGCCCTGGGCTGCGGCGGCTGCATGAGCAGCCTGCGGCGGACCATGGCCGCCGGGTTCACCCTGGCGGAGGCCGTTACCCTGGCGGAGGTCCAGGAGCACGGCGCTGCGCTGCTGCTGCCCACAGACCGGTTCTTTGCCGCCTATCCCGCCTATACCATCCCCACCCCGCGGCAGGAGCGGCTGTGCCGAAACGGAAACCCGGTGCCCGCCCAGGGGCTGGCGGAGGGGAAATGCTACCGGCTGTACGGGGCGGACGGCACATTTTTGTGCATCAGCCAGTATGACCGGGGAGCGCTGACCTCCCGCAAGAATTTTTTTGGTGCATGAGAGAGGAGAAGTCCCATGGAGAACACACCCCGCCGCGCCATTGCCCTGGGCTTCTTTGATGGCGTACATCTGGGACACCAGGCCCTGCTGACCAAGGCCGTGGAGCGGGCCCGGGAGCACAGCATGGAGCCCGCCGTATTCACCTTCGACCGCTCCCCCCGGGAGTTTGTCACCGGTCAGCCGGTGCCCCTGCTGACCACTGTGGACCAGCGGCGGGAGATCATCCGCACCTGCTGCGGCATTGACCTGGTCATTGCGGAGCCCTTCGACCAGCGGATGATGACCATGCCCTGGACCGATTTTCTCACCATGCTGGTGGAGAAGTACCGGGCTGGCTGGCTGGTGGCCGGCCACGACTACCGCTTCGGCCACCGCAACCAAGGCGACCCAGCCCATCTGCGGCAGTGGGCGGCGGATCACGGCCTGGGCTGCGACATCATCCCCGCCGTCACCCTGGACGGCGTCACCGTCAGCTCCTCCCACATCCGCAAGCTGCTGGCAGACGGCAACACCCAGGAGGCCCAGCGGTTTTTGGGACACCCGCTGCCGTAGAGCGCTCTATATTGGACAGCAAATAACGGCTCGTACAACCGGACAACCGTCCGATCGTACGAGCCGTTTTCTGCCGCATTTTTAGATAATGCCCTTCGCCACCCTGACGGTATCCGCCAAAGTAAGCTGTGCAAAGTTGATCTTTTCCGGCTATTGCAGCCTCCAGTGCACGCTGTGCAGCGGCCATTAGGTCAAGGACGACCGGAGGTGGCCCGGCAGGCTTCCGATCACGACATGGGAGGTCTTTTCATCCCAGAAGAAGTAGATCCGCAGGCAGTATAGGGGGTTGTGGCTGACACCCTTTTTTAGGTGCCGGTCCAGCAGCAGCCGCCGTCCGCCGTACATGATGTAATATTCCTCGCCCTGCTCCAGGATGTCGCTGGCGGACCCAAACCCGCACTCAGTAAGCCCGGCATCGACCATACCGCACCGCCGGGAAAACTCATCCCGTCCGATCCTGCCCTTTCGGTAATCATAGTAGTCCTCAGCCAGCAGGATCAGGCACCGGTAGACCAGAGAGGGATTCTGATAGACCGCGGACTTTAGGGCGCGCACCGCCCTGGGATGGAGGTAGAGCCGGTCCGGGTAGTATTGCGCCACCCACTCCTGCATCTTCTCATACCCCTGATCGGTGGGCGGTGTCTCCTTCTTCCCGCTTTTCAGCCGCAGGATCTCACGCCGCTGCCGGTCCACCATGGCGGCCATCGCCTGCACCTGTTGATAGAGCGTCTCGCTGTCCTTCCGGCTGGCACACAGATCGTCAAAGTATTCTTCCGCAAGGGCCTTATACTCCTCCAGAGACTGGTGTACTCTGCGAAGCTGCTCCTGACACTGCTGTAGCAGCGCCTCCGTCCGCACCGTGCCGCTGGCGGAAAGCATCCGCTCCTGCGCAGCCTCCACATAGAATTGGATTCCATGGCCAGACCAGTTCATGGGCATTTCGGTATTGCGGCTGTGGATAAGGCGCTGGAGCTCGTATTCCGGACCTCCACTTCCATTGTAAAAACTGCTCTGCATGGTCCGGGCGGTATAGAGGGGGTGCAGATAGGGATCATCCATCTCAAAGCAGATCGGTTCCGGCCAGTAGATTCGTACAGCGCCGCCGAAGCAGGACCACTCGGTCCCGACGCTCCGGCTCAGTTCAAACGCGGCGTCCCACTCCAGCTCGGCCACATGGGCGATCCCTGCCATAGATCTGGCAAAGGCCCGCGCATCCATGAGGTAGCCATTGACTCCGAGCCCCGGATTTTTTGCCTGAGAGATCAGGATGACAGGCAGTTTCCGTTTGGGCGATTGAAGAAAGGAAACCAGATCATATACGGCGCTGCCGGAGATCCGCCAGGGAGCCGCAGTGACCGCCTGCCCATCATTGAGGGATACCTCACGGATCAGCTGAGCGATAAACGGCGGCGGTTCTGTCTGGCGGCTGCGCTTGGCGCCTGCCTCCCGGAACTCTGTCTGACGGACAGCCAGGCAGAGCTGCGGACCATGGGGCCGCAGCTCCGCTTCAATCATATTCCGTTCCATGCTTTCTTGGGAGAGCCATGTATAGCGCATGGTAAAAAAGGACTGCTCCGGCTCATAGATCGCAGCGGCGGACTGGCCGGTCTTTGCGGAGTCGCTGATTGTGGAGGGCAGCTGTGGGAGCAGGATATGCGGGGACACCTCGCGGCGCATCCAGTCATAGAGGGTCCACGCCGCTTTGATAAACTGGGCATCGCTGACGCCGCTTTCGCCGTCGCCCACATACGCCAGAAGCTGGTACTTAGTCCGCAAAGATTCTCTTGCTGTGGCCATATCGCGCCCTCCTTTTTTGCCTCCCGATCCCACAAAGTGCCAACTGTAGATAGGAATAGCCCCAATTTATACCATGATTATACCCTGCGTTTCGCTGAAAGTCCACAAAAAGTCTGTCCGCGCCAGTCATCGCAGATAGTTTCGAGCGCGGCCTTTGGGCTTTGGTAATCAGAATCTTGACCAGGCGGCGCAAAAAAAGTTAGTGAGAACCATCGGTTCTCACTAACTTTTTACCCATATAATTCCCGTTTTGGCCGAATCCTCCGCATTTTGTAGCAGGCCGCGCTCACGTGGTGTACCGCCTCTGCCCATGGGGCCCGGCGGGACAACTTCGGGTTACAGCATCTCTAAAAATGCCTCAATGCGGGTATTGATCTGGCCCACATCCATCTGGGAGTAGTCCGTCTCCAGGCAGAGGTAGGGAATACCCTCTCCCTCCACGATCCTCTTGATTCGCGCGGCCTCCACATTGTAGGTGTGGCACGCCTGGAGGATGACCTCCACTACGCCGTCGATCTTGTACTCCTCCATCAAGCCGGGCAAATTATCCAGCCGCGTCTTGTTGGGGGTGAGCACCGAGCAGCCCACCTTCATGTAGCGCTCCGCCATGGCGTGGACAATATCCTCCGCCTCCTCATCCACCAGGAGGCCGGAGCTTCTGGTCCCGCCGCAGGTGTCGTAGCAGACCACCACACCGCCGTGGTCCTCGATGGCATTGCAGATCTTTTCGATGGCGCCGCCCAGGGGGCAGCCAGTGAGCATGATGCGCTTGGCGGACTTGCTCACCGGACGGTTGCCTGCGTCGTACTCGCTTCTGACCTTCTCCAGCAGCGCCTTGATGGCGGCGTTGCGCTCATCCCGGTCAAACTTGTACGCCTCGCCCTCCGTTACCGTGATGAGGTCCTTTCCCCACATGGGCGGGGGGTCCAGCTTCTGGAGCTTGAAGAGCTCTTCCCGCAGCACGCGCCGCTCATTGTTCTCCTTCACCGCCGCACGGAGCTTCTCGTCGGTGATCTCCACGCCGAACTGCTCCTCCAGGGACTGGATCAGCCGCCGGATCTCCTGGGCCCAGAAGTCGATCTCGTAGGGCCGGTCGGCCCCCTGGGGCAGGTGCATGACATAGACATTCTTGCCCAGATCCCCCAGCAGCTCGTACATCTTCTTCTTACCATCACAGGTGGTCTCCCCGATGATGATGTCGGAGAAATAGGTATACGGGCACTTGTTGGTCAGGGCAAAGCCAAAGCTGGACTTGATCAGCGGGCAGAGGTTGCGGGGGAGGACCTGCTCCGCCGCGGGGATCGTCTCCTGGCTGGTGCCGCACAGGCCCACGGAGGTGATGCCGGCGGCGTCCAGGACCTCACCGGGGGTATACGCGCAGAATACCCCAGCGATGATCTTGCCCGCCTTTTTCATCTCCATCACATGGATGAAGCCGTTGCGCCGGGCCTCAGAAAAGGACTCAAACTGTTCCGGTAATGTCATCGATAATTCCTTCCTCCGGAATACCCGGAATTAACCAATAATCCCCAGCTCTTTCGCCTTGGCGTTGACCTCGTCCAGCATGGCGGAGAGGCCCTTGGCCTCATAGTTGGCCAGCAGCTCGTCTACCATCTTGTCCACAGGCTCGGTGCCCATCATGATCTGCAGGAAGTCGGTGTGGGGGTCGTAGGTAAACTTGTCCTTCAGGGGGGTGGACAGCATCAGGGCCGCATCGCACAGCTCGGGCAGCCGGCCGTTCTGCACGGCGTCCTCGTGCCGCTTGCGGACCTCCTCGTAGTACTCCTCAGGCACGTCGCTGGGGAAGTCCTCGTCCCACGGCTTGGGGTTGTGCATGGCCAGGTTGCTGATCTGGGCAAAGGGATACTTCTCAACGAGGTTGATCCCCTCACGCATAACGGGCTTGCCGTCCACCATGTCGTAGTCCTCGCCCTCAAAGCCGCAGAAGACCAGGCGCTGGCCCTCATCGGAAACCAGGAAGTCATAGAGCCGGCAGATGGCGTCCATCTTCTCGTCGTCCACCTTGCTGCTGATATAGGTCTCAGACCAGGCCTCCGTATCCACGAAGTACCACTTCTCGCCGTCCGCAGCGGGGAAGATCTTGCAGAACTTCACATCGTCCAGGAAATCCCGGCCGTAGAGCTCCTTCCACTGCTTGCCCAGGGTGTACAGGCTGGCAGGGCCGTCGTTAAAGGCCATGGCGGCGTTCAGGCCCTGCAGGAAGCGGTCCTTCGCGCTGACGCTGACGTTGGAAATATCCTTTTCAATGGTGCCCTCGTTGTACATATCCCGGGCCAGGTTCATGACCGCATAGAGATCGCCGTCAAAGTAGCTGGGCAGAACGCGGCCCTCATCGTTGACGACCCACTTCTTCTCCAGGATGCCGCCGTAGGGGTACATGCAGCCCGCCAGGGTCTTGATACCCGTCTGGCTGATGCCGGCAATGTGCTTGCCCTCGGGATCGGCCGCAATGATCTTCAGCAGCATATCCCGCAGCTCATCCCAGGTCTCAGGCTCCTTGGTCACGCCCACCTGCTGGGCAAGATCCCAGCGGTAGCAGATGGTGCGGTCCAGAACGCTGTAGCTGATGTCGCCGTAGGAGCGGCGGGGGATCACATAGTGCTTCCCGTCCTGCATGGCGTCCTTGGCGCGCTGCATCTGCATATACTCCTCCAGATGGGGGTAGGCGGACAGATCATCGGGCAGCGCACGGATCACGCCCTGGTCCACCCAGTCATAGAAGCTGCTCTGGCCCAGGCCGATAAAGTCGCCGCAGAAGATGTCGGGCAGCTGGTTGGTGGCCGCCCACAGCTGGATCTTGTCGTGGTAGTCGGCGCCGCTCATATCCTGGGAGATCAGCTTCACGCCCACCTTCTCCTCCAGGGTCTTCAGCATCTTGTCGTTGTCGCCGCCGGAGAGGCCCGCTTCCACATTCCAGAAGCCCACAGTGATCTCGATGGGCTCCTTCTTTCCGGTCTCCTCCGCGGGGGTCTTGTCACCAGTGGTGTCGCCGGAGGTGCTGTTGTTCACCTTGTTGTCCGGCTTGCTGTTGCTGTTTCCGCCGCAGCCAGCCAGCACGGAGGCCAGCATCACCAGGCCCAGCAGCAGGCTGATCAGCCTTTGCATTCTTTTCATTTGGTTCTCCCTTCGCAGTTGTCTGCACAAAATTATATTGATAAACGCCGATGACGCATATCACACCAGTTATTCCTTGATGGAGCCCAGCATGACGCCCTTGACAAAGTGCTTTTGCACAAAGGGGTACACGCAGATGATGGGCAGCATCGTCACCACGATGGTGGCCATGTGCATCGCCACAGGGAAGGATGTCTGCTGCCCCTCCAGCATGGACTGCAATTGCGGGGCCAGCTGTGTGTTGTAGGTCACCAAAATATCCTTCAAATAGATCTGCAGCGGTTTCAGGTCCTTGTCGCTGATATAAATATAGGCATTCCACCACTCGTTCCACCGCTCAACAGCATAGAACAGACCGAAGGTCGCCATAAAGGGCCGGGAAATGGGCACATAGACGCGAAAGAGGATCTGGATGTCGTTTGCGCCGTCGATCTTCGCCGCATCCTCCAGGGCGTCCGGCAATGTCATGAAGTAGTTTCGCATGATGAGCACATAGTACGTGTTCAGCATACAGGGAAAGATCATGGACCAGATGCTGTTCTGCAGCCCGTAGGCCTGCACCGTCAGATAGGTGGGCACCAGGCCGCCGGAGAACAGCATGGTAAACAGGAGCATTCCGGTGAAGAATTTCCGCCCCAGCAGCCGCTTCCGGGAGAGCACATAGGCGGTCATGGTCGAAAACAGCATGTTCAGCGCCGTTCCCACAATGGTGATAAACACGGTGACACCCAGGGATTTGACAAAGTATTTATCGTTGATGATCTCCTTGTAGGCGGACCAGTCGATCTCGTAGGGCAGGATATAGGGGATGTGGGAGGCATAGCTCTGGATATTGGTCAGTGACAGGATGATCACATTGTAAAACGGAAAAATCGTCAGAAATGCCAGCACAGCGAACAGCAGATAGATCCCCAGGTTGACCGGGTCTGTTCGTCTGCGGTGCAGACTCTCTCTCATGTCAGTCCTCCTTAAAATAGTCCCTGCTCCCCCGCGCGGGTCACGGTCTTATTGGCCAGCGTGATCATCACGACGCCCACCAGGGACTTGAACAGGCTCACCGCCGTGGTATACCCGAAGTTGGCGCCCTTTTCAAAGGTGTACCGCTGGACAAAGGTGTCCAGGATATCGCCTACGCCATAGACAGGCGCAGAATACAGGTTGAACACCTGGTTGAAGCTGGCGCCGTTCATGATGTTGCCCACCTGCAGGATCAGCATGATGCACACCACGCTGCGGATTCCCGGCCAGGTAATGTGCCGCATCTTTTGCCAGCGGGTGGCTCCGTCGATGTCCGCAGCCTCATAGAGCTGCTGGTCGATCCCCGCCAGGGCGGCCAGGTAGATGATTGCGTCCCAGCCGAACTCCTTCCACGTGGCGGATAGCCATAGGAATGGCCGGAATAGCTTGGGATCGATCAGCGGCGAGATCGTCGGCAGGTCCAACTGCTGCAGGAGCTGGTTGACCAGGCCGTAGTTGGAAAACAGATTGATGAATATGCTGGACAGAACCACCCAGGAGATGAAGTGGGGGAAGGTAAATACCGTCTGGAAGAATTTCTTGGTCCGTCCATTGCGCAGCTCGTTGAGCAGCACAGCCACAATAATAGGGAAGGGAAAGCCGATGAGCAGCTTTCCAAAGCTGATGATGAAGGTATTCCGTATGGCGGCAAGGGAGTCCTTATCGGTGAACATCATCTTAAAGTTTTCCAGGCCGCACCAGGGGCTGCCCAAAACACCCATATCATACCGATAGGTTTTGAAGGCCAACACCATTCCACCCATGGGCACATAGCAGAACATGATGTACCAGATCAGCGCCGGAAGGATCATCAAGTAGAGCAGCCGGTCATTCTTCAGCCGCTTCCAGATCAGGCGCCACCCAGTATCATGCGTAAGTCTCGGACCGATTTTCCCCGTCACGTTTTCCCCTCCACAGCACACCGTTAGTTCACAAATTAAAGTAAGATTATACTCGCCCATAAGTAAAGACCGCTGTGAGTCCCCCACATCGATCTGTTTTTCTGATATCTCATATCCTAAAAATTCAACATTCGCAGCCATTTTCTGCATACACCGCATAGCCGCAACAGCTCATAATTTAGCATAAAACGCGCCATATTTCAACGTTATTCGTCAAATACCCGCTTTTTTATTTTCAATAAGTTACCTGTTATTTATTGAAAATTACAATGCCTCTTTCTGTATCCGCCACCATCGCCGCATTCTTTACCGCCGAAAACTGTTCTGCATAATGATAAATGCCCCCGGCGAAGGGCCTTGCCTTCGCCGGGGGCGTCTGAGACTGTCAAAAAAGTGCAAGCACTTTTTTGAGAAGGGGCTTACGCTGCGCTCTGCGCCTTGCGGCCTATGGCCGCTGCGACGCTCGCTGTTCCGCGAGGAAACCGTGCCATAGTGCTGCACAGAAAATGATTTTACTTTATTCGCCGCCTCCGGGCACTTGTCAGCCCTCCGCCGCAGAGGAGAAAAATCCCGCTCCGCTGTTCACATTGTAGAGGCCATAGCCGGAGAGGCTGTCGACTTTCCCCTCTCGCCAGGCCCAGGCCTCCGGCCACCAGTCCAGAAATGCCTCATCCAGCTCCGCCGCCGGCGTTCCCGGCAGATAGAGGCGGAACTCCTCCCCGCCGGCCAAACCCACGGCCTCCGCCGCAATATAGCGCATTTGGTCCTGGATCCACTGTTCCTCCTGCCCCGTCTCATCGCGGAGCTCCTCCAGGCGCATGGTATAGGTATAGTCGTTGATCCGCTCCAGCTGACTGAAGCGCCCGCTGAACCGGTTGATATAGACCGTTCCATGGGGATACTCCGGGGCGGCCACATTCTCATGGTCGTAGTATTCGCCGGTGAATGTCCCGTCCCTTTGGAGGGTCAGCGTGGTTCCCCAGCTGCTGGCGCCGCTGGCGCACAGCAGCTCCAGCGGGAATATGTCCGCAAGCGGCGCTTTGGTCCAGGGGTCCAGGCCAAAGATCTCCCAAAATGCCGCATCCTCCGCTTCTCCCAGGGCATAGCCGCTGTAGGACCCAAACACCAGGGAGCCGCAGTCATCTGTCCCCTTGAATATGGTCATCTGCTCCCCGCCGGTGAGCTCCAGGGTCAGCCGGGCCCCGTAGCCGCAGGACCCCACACCTTCAAATTGGGCGCCCTTCAGGATCTCCTTCAGCCGGGGCAGGTCGGCGGGGTCCGCATGGAGCGGGGTATCCAGCCAGTCGCAGGTCAGCACAGCCCCCAGGATGTCCCCGGTGATCTGGGCAGGGTCCGCAAACCGGTAGTCGCAGCGCTCCACCGCCAGGTCCAAAACAGACCGGGGGACGCCTGTCACCTCGGAAAAGATCGTCGCGCCCTCCGCCGTGTGCAGGCTGGCGGAAAAGCCAAAGCCCGCCGTAATTTCCTGGCGCTCCTCCGACAGGATGGCGGCGGCCTCCGCCTCTGTCAGCGCAAACCGCTCCGCGATCTCACCGTAGGCCTCGCTGACGCGATACACATAGAGACAGGTCTCCGTCCGCCCGCAGAGGTCCACTCCCCGCTCAGATGCGTCGGCGATATACGCCCGCCCGTTGGGGGTAAACAGGTAGCGATTGAACACCACATCCAGATCCAGCGCTGTACTCTCCGGCAGGATCAGCACTACCTCCGGGTGATCCGGGAAGTAGAGTCGGCTCTTTTTGATCGGATAGCCCACAGGCGGCGTCTCCCCCCGGGTCAACGCCTCGTCGATGGCCTCAAATTCCCCCTCCCGGTACAACACCTGAATATAGCCGTCCTCATCCAGGGGATATTCTGCCCCGGCATATCGCTCGATCCCCAGCAGACCCCGCAGGGGACTCTTCTCCAGGTCCTCCCCGTTGAAGGTGGCCAGGATATAGCCGGTGCTCCCATCCAAAGTCTCCCGGGCAAGGAAGGTATAGTCTGTCAGCAGATCGCCATACTCCGCCAGCAGCTCCCGCCGGGTCTCCCCGTCCATATCTTGGAATTCCTCACCGGCAGCCAGCTCCAGGCAGTAGGCAATATCCGCCGCTGTTCCATACCGGCTGCTCTCCGCCATCTGCTGGGCGGGATCATTCACCAGCGGCTCCGCACCGGGAGCTGCCGGCGGTTCCGACTCCGGATCGGCGGCACAGGCGGCCACCACCGCCAGACAGAGGACTGCTGCCGCCGCCGTGATCCACACCTTCGGCCGCTTCCACCGCAGCAGATTCCGGATCCGGCTCCCGGTGTCGCCCTCGCCGAAGGCCAGGGGCGTTCCCGCAATGATGCGCCGGCCAGTGGCCAGACTCAGCAGGGACGCCGAGTAGTCCCCCCGGACCTCTTCCCCTAGCTTGTTCACCACCGCCTCGTCACAGCTCATCTCCATGTCCTTCGCCGACAGGATGAATGCCGCCCACACCAGCGGATTGAACCAGTGGATGCACAGGGCCAAAAAGGCCAGAGCCTTGAACAGGTGATCTCCCCGGCGGATGTGGTGCTGCTCGTGGAGGAGGATATACCCCTGTTCCCGGTCAGACAGGGCAGAGGGCAGATATATCCTGGGGCGGAGGAGCCCCAGAACAAAGGGGGAGTCGATGCGGTCCGCCAGATAGATATTGCCCTCCAGCACCACCGCCTCCGCCAGCCTGCGGCGGAGCCGAAGCAGGGAGACCAGGCTGTACGCCGCCATGGCTCCCACCCCCGCCAGCCAGACATACTGACCAAAGAGGACCCACACCTCCCACCAATTGGATTTCACCTGCTCCACACCGCCGTGGCTGTCCGCTGCCGTGGTGGGAATATGCTGGATACCAGCTTCCCCGTTCAGCGCATCCACCGCAGCCTGCCGTGCCGCAGCGCTGGCCCCGGTGAAGGAGATGGGGACATCGGCCAGGGAGTAGGACGCGGCCACCGGCTTGATCTCCGGCACCACCGCAACAGGCGCCTGGATGGACACCGGGCACAGCAGGCGAAAGAGGACCACCGCCCACAGGGCATAGGAAAAGATCTTCGGCGCCCGCTTCAGCAGCAGCCGGGCCAGCAGGACCACGAGGATGACGACGCTGGATACAGCGGTCATATCCAGTACACGCATAAAAATGGTGTCCAGCACGCCCTCACCCCCTGTTCTGATCGATCAGTGTTTTCAGCTGCGCGATCTCCTGCTCGGACAGCTTCTTTCTGGTGGTGAACGCCGCCAGAAACGCAGGGAGTGAACCGGAGAAGGTCTCCTCCACAAACCGCTCGCTCTGCACTGCGTAAAACTCCTGCCGGGATATCAGGGATGTCACAATCCCCCCCTGATTTTGGAATATCCCCCGGTCGCACAGGCGCTTCAGCACCGTATATGTGGTGGATTTCTTCCAGTTCAGCGCCTCCTCCGCCAGCTTTACCAGCTCAGGGGAGGGGATCGGTTCATTGCTCCAGATCAGCTCCGCAAACCGGGACTCAATGGCCCCCATCTTCATCTCAGACACGACACTGCCTCCAATCTACACGTTGTAGTCTGTAGTTAGTCTACTATATGTAAACCGGTTTGTCAACAGGGGTGGCATCCTTTTCATATTTTTTTGTATTGCAGGACATCCCGGCATTGATGATATGCCGGGGGCTTCCACACAAAATTGGCCCCCGCCGCAGGAAACGCTCTGCAGCGGGGGCCAGTCATTTGTTTATCGTTATTTCAGTCCGTACTTCTCCGCCGCCTCGTCCAGGGACTTGCGGCACTTGCGGACGCCGGCCTCAATGCCCTCAGGCTCCTTGAAAATCGCGGAGGAGAGGATCACCACGTCCGGATCACAGGCCACAACGGGATCCATGTTGTTCCAGCGCAGGCCGCCGTCAACAGCCAGCTCGCAGGAGGGATTCTTCTCGTTGATCTCCGCACGTGCGCGCTTAATGAGGTCGATGGAGCTGCGGCGCCAATCCCAGTTGTCCTTACCGTCGGTCTTGCTGACGCCGTGGATGACGATCTGCAGGCGGTCAATATCGTAGATGGACTCATCCACGAAGCACAGCGGGGTGTAGCAGCCCAGAGTCAGACCGATCTTCATGCCGAACTCGTGGCAGTAATTCATAATGTAGGCCAGCGGTGCACCGATGAAGTGCTCAGCAGGCAGGATCAGCATATTACAGCCAGCAGCGGCAATCTTCTCGATAAAGAGGCGGTCGCACTCACGGGTGTAGAAGTGGCACTCGATGGGCTTGTCGGTAACAGGACGGATACCCTCAATGATCTGATGGCCGCCCATGAGCTGCATATTCTTCAGATCATACATATCCGCGGCGTCGGAGTGGATATAATCGGCTCCAGCATCGGCAGCGGCCTTCACGGCGCCGGCGATATTGCCATAGTTCACATGGGCCAGGCCGGCAGCAATTTTAATATGTTTCATCACAAAACTCCTCCTTAATTATTATCTGCACACAGTTGGTCGTGCGCTATTTACTCTCCTGGTGGCGGATCACGCCGTCCACCACAGTAGCGGTGCAGTGGCACCACAGGTCCCGGATGGGATTGCCGTTGAAGATGGCCACATCGCCATCCTTTCCCGGCTCCAGCGAACCCACACGGTCCTGGAGTCCCAGGATCTCCGCAGCGTTGCTGGTGATGGTCCGGAAGCCCTCCTCCTCCGGCAGGCCGGCGCCAACACACATTCCCACCGCAATGGGCAGATACCACAGATGGTTGGCGGGCAGATCGGTCATCACTGCCACCTTTACGCCGGCGCGGTAGAGGATATTGGCAGCCTCCAGGCTCTGCAGCGCAACCTCAGGCTTCTGCGGGAACCCTCCCAGGGGGCCCAGAATAGCGGGGAAGCCGCTCTTGGCGATCTCGTCGGCAATAAGATACCCCTCGGTGCAGTGATCCAGCGTCACCCGGAGGTCCAGCTCCTTGGCAATGCGGATGACCGTCATGATGTCGTCCGCCCGGTGGCAGTGGGCCTTGATGGACATCTGCCGGCGGATCACCGGCTCCAGAGCCTCCATCTTCAGGTCATATCCCGGCATTTTTTCGGGATCGCCCTGGGCCCGGTCCTTCTTTTCCACATACTCCCGGGCACGGTGCAGGGTATCCCGGATCAGGGAGGAAGTGGCCATGCGGGTGACAGGCATCCGCCCGCCCCGTCCAAAGCAATTTTTGGGGTTTTCTCCGAAGGCCATCTTCATGGCCAGGGGGGAGCGAATAACCATCTCCTCCATGGTCTTTCCCCAGGTCTTCATGGCCACAAACTCACCGGCGATAGGATTGGAGCTGCCCGGACCGGTGGCCACAGTGGTCACTCCGCCCCGAACGGCCACGCCATACTCCGGATCCAGGGGATAAATACCATCAATGGCACGGATCTGCGGCGTAATGGGATCGGAAGTCTCGTTGCCGTCGTCGCCGGGGAAGCCGATGGCAGTCTCGTAGATACCAATATGGCAATGGGCATCGATAATGCCCGGCAGAACATAGCCACCCTGGGCATCCAGCACCTGGGCGTCAGGGGCATCCAGCACAGTCCCTACTGCCGCAATCTTGCCGTCGCGGATCAGAACCTGCCCGTTGTCCACAGTCCCCTGGGGGCCCATGGTCAGAACGTGTCCGTTTTTGATCAAAAGCTCTCTCATATAATCACCCGTTCTTTTCTAAAAATTCCATAGCACGGCGTCCCACCTTCTCCACTACTCCCGGCGAGAAGGGCGACTCCAACCCGGCCAGAGCCAGGGTCTCGTCAAAGGACTGGAATCCGCTGCAGCGCAGCAAGCGCAGGTAGCTGTTCCATGCGCCCTCATGGTCCTCCTCGTTGAAAAAGTGGAACTGCAGGGCACACACCTGGGCCAGAACATAGTCGATGTAGTAGAAGGGCCACTTGTAGATGTGGGTCTGCCGCTGCCATGCGCGGCCCGCAGACAGGAACCCTTCGTGCTTATACTTTCTCCAGGGCAGATAGCGCTTCTCCAGGTCACGCCACAGCGCCAAGCGCTGATCGGGAGTCATCTCCGGGTGATCGTATACCTCTGTCTGGAACTCATCCACCGCCGCACCGTAGGGCAGGAAGGACAACGCATTTTTCATGTGGAAAAACTTGTACTTTGCCACATCCTCCGGGCTGTAGAGCTTGTCCAGGTAGGGCCAGATGAAAAATTCCATGGCCATGGAGTGGATCTCACTGATGTCGGAGGTGGCATTTCCACTCTCCACAAAGGGCTCGCCCCTCTTGAGGTAGGAGTGGAGGCCGTGCCCGCATTCATGGGCAAAGGTCTTTACCGCTCCAGGGGAACGGTCAAAGGTTTCAAAGATAAAGGGCATCTCGTACAGCGGCATATAGTTGGAGTATGCACCCCGGATCTTGCCCACCCGGTCGCCCAAATCGTAAAACTGGCAGCGGCGAAGATCCTCGTAGTAGACCCGGCTCTCCGGGGACAATTCCCCAAAGATCCCGTCAAACAGCTCCTGAACCTCGCCGTCCTTCAGCTTGGGCCCGTCTCCAGCAAAGCTCACATCCTCGTCAAACGACCACAGCACATCATATCCCAGGGTCTGGCGCTGCTTCTCAAAAATCGCAGAAACCACGGGCGTTATGCTCTTCTCTATCTCCCGACGGAAGGCTGCAACCTGCTCCCGGTGGTAGCCGGTTCTTCCCTGCCGGCAATAGCCCATATCGGTATAGCTGGAAAAACCCAGCTTACCCGCCATACGGGCACGAACGCGGACCAGATCGTCATAGAGCTGATCCAGCTCCTCGCTCTTCTCCGCAAACGCCTGCTGCCGCAGACCGTCAAACTTTTCCCTGTCGTCCCGGTCGCCCGGCTTCTGCAGCTTGGACAACTCCCCCATAGTCAGACGTTTTCCGTCCATCTCCACAGAGAGATTTCCGCTGATCTTGGAGTACTTGGCGGACAGGACGCTCTCCTCTTCAAAATCGGCGGCCAGCTCCGCGGAAAACGCCTTGCCGGTGACCTCCGCCTGGCGGAAGATCTCGCTGCCCAAGTGGCGCTCGAACTCCGCGCGGAAGGGGGTAGCATTGAGAGCCTCCCCCAAGCGGACACACAGTCCATCCCATCGGGGGCGGATCTGGTCAAACCATGTCTGCTCCCCGGCCCAGAAGGCGTCATTCGTATCCATGGTGTTCCGGGCCTCCACATAGGTGGCCAGAGTCATAAACTTCCGCTTGGGCGCCTCCAGGGACAGCAGCGCATAATATGCCTCCGGGAAAGTCTTGGCTTCTGCCAGAGCAGAGATCCCGGCATTCATCTCCCCCTCCAGGGCATCCATATTCGGACGCAGATAGGGAATATCATTAAACTGGATCATCGCTTATCCGTCTCCTTTTTAAAACTGGTAGCTGTCGTGCAGAATTCCCACCATGACCTCCTTGGGGGCAAAGGGTAAAAAGTTAAAGACAGGGCTGGCCTCTGCTGTTCTCAGCTCCTCCTCCGTCAGCCCCAGCTCAGAGAAACTGCGGTAAAGGCCAACAGACTGCAGAAACTCTTTCATCAGAAGCGGCAGCTTGTCTGCCGCTTCCTTGTCAGATGCATCTGACAGCGCCGGGTCAAACAGGCGTGCTACCGTCCCGCACTTTTCTACCGTCTGGGTGCACTGCCAGCGCAGATACTGGGGATACAGTGTAGCCAAACACTGTCCGTGGGCCAGACGGGGAGCAACTCCACCCACGATCTCGCTGATGGGGTGGGGCAGCGTGGCTGCGGCATTGCCCAGTGAAATTCCAGAAAGCATAGCCGCCAAAGCCATCTTTTCCCGAAGCTCCATATTGCCGGTATCCTTCACCAGCTGGGGAAGGGTCTCCACGATCAGTGACATGGACTTCAGCCCGATAGTCTTGGTGTAGGGGGAGGCGCAGTCCTGCAGATAGCTCTCAAAGGCGTGGGTAAAGGCATCAAAGCCCGTCATCGCTGTGAGACGCGGCGGCAACGTGCGCATCAGCTCCGGATCGATGACCGCCTCCTTGGCAAATGCCTTGTCGTGGAAAATGCACTCCTTGTCGTTGTTGGCTGGGTCGGAGATGACCATCGCCTGGGTCAACTCACTGCCAGTTCCTGCGGTAGTGGGCACTGCCACCAGGGGCAGAACACTGGGGGAGGGGGAATCATACTCGCTGAAGGGGTCCGTAAATGTAGCAAACACCTGCTGCCAATCCACCTTGCCCGCACCGTGGAACAGGGAGATGGACTTGGCGGTATCAATGGAACTGCCGCCGCCCACAGCCAGCAGGACCTCCACCCCCTGGCTGTTTACCTGGCCGATGGCCTCCTCAATGCCGGTGATGGTGGGGTTGGGGACCACTTTGTCGAAGTGAACCACCTCTACCCCCGCCTCTGCTAGGATCCCCTTAACCCGATCGTACAGAGGACGGAGCACGTCCTCCGTGTTTGTGGTCGTCACCAGCATGCATTTTGTTCCGTACTTTTTTACGATCTGACCGACCTCATTGAGGCGACCTGCGCCAAAATGAACGCGGGTGGGCTGATAAAAGTTAAAGCTTTCCATTGTCTACTCCCTCTCTCAGCGAAGTGCTGAAACGACCTTACCATCCAGATAAACCGTCTTCTCCCCGGTAACGCTCTGAATGTTCTCCAGGGGGTCCCCTGCCTTCCAGCAGATAAAGCTGGCATTCTTTCCCGTCTCCAGTGTACCCAGGCAGTCAGACAGGCCCATCAGATCTGCAGAGCCCACTGTGGCAGCAGTAAATGCCTGAACCGGGGTGAGCCCTGCCTCCACCATAAGTACCAGCTCAAAATAGGCCTTCTCATAGGGATCGTAAGTATTGCCCGCATCCGTACCGAAGGCGATCTTCACGCCCTTCTCGCTGCACTTTTTCAGCATGTCCCGGTGACGCTGGATCACGGACTTGCTGCGCAGATGGTCGGGGTTGTCGGGATCCACCCGCAGCCCCTCCTCCACTGCATAATAGGGGGCGGAGAGCGTGGGCACGATGTAGGTGCCCCGGCGGACCATCTCATCCATAATGTCCTCAGTCATGAACACACCGTGCTCAACTGAGTCCACACCAGCCCACACGCCGCGGCGGATCGCGGTATTGCCATGGGCGTGAATTGCCACCTTACGCCCCATATCGTGGGCAGCTTCTACACCAGCAGCAAACTCCGCCTCAGTCAACTCACAAGGGCCGGGCTCAGGACCAGGGGAATTGACACCGCCGGAGGCCATAAGCTTGACCACATCCGCGCCATTGCGGATGATTGTCCGCACGCCCTTGCGCATCTCATCGGGGCTGTCGCACTGCAGCGCAATATTTCCGCCGTGTCCAGCAGTGACCGAAATGGACAGACCGGTAGTCAGTACCTTCGGGCCAGGGACGATCCCCTGATCAATGGCATCACGGATGCCCAGCGAGTATCCATAGATGCTGCCCAGATCCCGGCAGGCCACCACACCGGCGGACAGCAGCAGATTTGCATTGCGCACGCCTTTGCACACCAGGCGGGCCGTCTCCCGGGGGGAGATCTGCTCATTCTCTGCCATATCGGACCCCACCAGATGGACATGGCAATCCAGGATACCAGGGGTAACAACGCCCTCCAGCGCTTGACGCTCCGCATCCTCCGGGCAGGGAATTTCCGTCTGTTTGCCCACAGCCACGATTTTCCCGTTCTCTTCCAGAAGCGCAAAATCATCAATGCACTTGTGTCCATCAAACAGCTTCTTGCCGGTGTAATACACTTTACTCATGGTCATTCCTCCTCAGCAAAGGTTCATTTAACAGTTCTGTTCCTGGTAATACAAAGCGGCCATTGGCCAGGATCGGCACACGGACGCCGTCTGCCCGGACGCCGTCCAGCCGCGCCAGTTCGTCAAAGGCCAGCGTAATGTCTGTGTGAATATTGGTGTAGACCTGCCCGTCCACCTTCCGCTGCGCGGTACGCTCATTCTCACGGGCGGTCATCTCTTTCCCGTCATAGAGATTATAGACAGGAGCATCCTCTCCCCGGGCAAAGCAGGGATCCCCCACAGCAATATGAGGGCCCATTTTCTCCGCCAAAAGAATGGGCATCCGTGCAACCAGGTCCATATCTCTGGCAATAGCATAGGCGAGGGTATTACTGCCGATAGCAAATTCTCCCATAGGCAGAGTCTCACGCCCCTGGAGCAGGTGCTCCCGCACATAGGCGCAACCCGCTTCGCGGCTGCCGCCGCAGTCACAGCCGTATGCTGTGATGATACCATCTTCAAACTCCAGGAACAAGTCCCGGAAATATACGCCCTTCAGGTAGATCTCCTTTACATGGAGCACCCCCCTGGTTCCCGTCAGCACCGGCGTAGTAAACAGTTCCCCATGGGGAATATTCAAGTCGCCGCCGCAGTTGAGGAAATTGGTCTCCTGCGCAGGATTCTCCAGATGGCGCAGCCGGACACACAGGTCCGTCCGGTTGTCCGCAGCACCCTTCAGTTCCACCTGGGTGCACGCGTCCAGGGCGTCGATCAAGGTCTGCTGAATCAGCTCATACTTCTCGGAGTCCATGGTATTGAGCCGGTAAAATTCATCAAAAACCGCCGAAAAATTCTCCCCCACCAACAGATTGGGGTAGGCAACCTTGCAGAACGACAGATCTGATGGGGCAAGGTATTCCGCCTCCAGCTCCCGTTTGGCATTCTCCAGAGCCAGAAGGCGATGCCGCCGATCATCGGCTGGCACATACATATCCGCAGGCAGCTGCGGCACCCCGGCCGCCTCCCCAAACTGGCCGATGCCGATCATTCCACAGGTATCCAGCAAGGCCGGCGCCTGCTGCTGAAACGCCTGCCGGTATGCTGCCAGGAGCGCATCCTGCGCCGCGCTGCTCAAGCAAAGCGCCCGATCCGCCGCATGGGTCATCGCATATGCTCCAGACCAGGTCAGGCACTGCGGCCTCTGCACAATTGCCCGCATTCCTCGCTCCTCCAGGGCGCGGACGACCTCCTGCGCCAGCGCCTCCTGCCCCAGGCAGTAGTTCAGCCGCACCAGCTTTCGTCCCCGCCGGTCCCGGCTCTGGCTAATAAACCCGTGGAGCAACGCTTCAACAATATGCTCCCCCATCTCCCGCAGGCGCTGCGCAGGGTATTGATAGAGGAACTCAGCCAGAGCCCGTTCTTCATCCCGAACCGGCATTCCGTAGTCTGCTAACCACGCCAGATCTTCTCCCCTTGCCCGGTGAAGCACCGATTCCCAGGGATTTTCTTTCCCCACCGCAGTAAGGGCGCTCACCTCACGCTGGGCAATCTCTGCGGCATTCTTCGCCGTCCAATCGGAAAACAACGCCGCAATTTCTGCCCAATCTTTCGCCGCGGCAATCTTTTCTCGCAGTTCAGGGGAATCTCCCAACCAGGTATGCAGGAGATTGTCCGCTGTCTCCAGATACAGATCACACATGTTCCTCTTCCTCCACTTTCTTCCACTTGTCCAGCAAACGCTGAAACGCCTGCGTATGGGTGTAGATCAGTTCCAGCACAAAGGAGAAGCTCCATCCCACCAGTACGGACAGGCACACACCCCGGAACCCCATCACTCTTCCCAGGAGAACAGCTGCGGGCAGCCGGAAGATCCAGTATCCACCCAGGGTACTGATCATGGGGACCACCGTGTTGCCAGCGCCGCGGACCAGGCCCTCGATCACTGTGAAATATCCGGCAATAAAATAGCCCATGCTTAGTGTCCGCACATAGTCCCAGGCCATGTTCACCGTTTCGCCGCTGGCACCGAAGAAGCGCGCCATATCTCCGCCGAAGCCCCACAGCAGCACCAGCAGAATACCGCCAATGCAATAGGCCCACAGCAGACAATACCGCTTCGCCTCCTTCACCCGGCCCTTTTGTCCCGCCCCCAGGTTCTGGCTGGAAAAAATGGTCAGCGCCTGGCCGATGTTGATGATCGGAGCAGCCGCGAAGGCGTCAATGCGGCAGCCAATCGTATATGCTGTCACCGCAGCGCCGCCCAGGCCGTTGACCACCGTCTGCAGCAGGAGTGTGCCCAGGCTGGTTGCACACTGCTGGATCGACGCAGGAATAGCACAGCTCATTCCCCGCAGCAGGATCTTCCACGACAGATCCAGGTTGCGAACATTGTAATGCAGCCCGTGGGGTCTGCGATTAGCATAAATCAAGCTCAGGATAAAGGAGAGCATCTGCGCCACAATGGTGGCCCAGGCGGCGCCCTCTACGCCCATTCCCAATCCCTGCACTGTCCACAGATCCAGCACCAGGTTGACTACCGAACAGATCGCCAGGAACATCAGGGGCGCACGGGAATCCCCGGAGGCGCGAATCGCACCCGTCATGGTATTATAGCCCGTGATCCCAGGCAGACCCAGGAAAATGATCCGCAGATATGCTGACGCCTGTTCCATATGCTGCGGCTGGGTATTCATTGCCTGCAGCATATAGGGTGTTGCAAAATAGCCGACGACCGCCATCACTACAGCTAACGCCATGACGGCCGTAAACATGGTGTCCACCACCTGTTTGGCCGATTTTTCGTCCCGCTGGCCAATATATACGCCCAGCAGAATCTCCATACCGATGCCCAGGCCGATAACCAGAGCCAGGACGATGTTAGCAATTGGCTGGCTGGCGCCGATAGCCCCCAAGGCCACCTCTCCCACGAAGCGGCCAATGATCATGGCGTCAATGGAATTATAGAGCTGCTGCAGAATATTGCCCGCCAATATGGGCAGAACAAACCGCAGCAGCCTGCGGCCGACCGGTCCTTCCAGCAATGTCGTTGTCCCCATCCAGGCTCCTCCTCTTCTCATTTTGGCCGCAGAATGACGGGAGGGCGCAGACATTCATCTGCCCCGCCCGTCATTCTTGATCGCAGCTGTTTACTTACTTAACAATATAGACATCCTTAAAGTCGAACTCGTAACCGTAGGTGTAGATATTCACGCCGCGGACATTGGGCTGGAAGACCCAGTTGTTCTCCGCATAGACCTGCGGGATGTAGATGAAGTTCTCCAGGACCAGGCGCTCAATATCCATCCAGGTCTGGATGCGCTCATCGCCGGTCTGGGTCTGGACCTTCTCCATCAGAGCCAGGTACTCGGGATCGTCCCACTTGCCTTCCTCATAGATGAAGTTCATGAAGCCCTCGGGATCGCGGTAGTTGGAATCCTGGCCGCCGCCGATAACGCAGTCAAAGGTACCCTCCATCAGCATGGGCAGCAGCACGTTCATATCCACGGTGCTCACAGGCATCTCCACGCCCAGGTTGGTCTTCCACATGTTCTGAATGGCCTGGGCCTGGGTCTTGCCGCTCTCCAGACACTGGATGGAGAAGCCCTCCTGCAGATCCTCAACCGTCTTGCCCAGCTCCTGCAGGCCGGTAGCCAGCAGCTCCTTAGCACGCTCAATAGCAGCAGGATCGGAGGCATCGCTGACGATATTGCCATTCTGCTCACGGAAATCGCCGCCGTTCAGGCCCTTAACGCCATAGGGAACCAGGCCATAGGCCGCCAGCTTGCCGTTGTGCATGACCTGCTCAGCAAAGAGCTTGCGGTCGAAAGCGATGGAGAATGCCTCGCGGATGTTCTTGTTGGCCAGGAACTCGTTTCTGGGGTTGAACTCAACAAAGGTCACCTTCAGGCGGGTATCGGTCTCCAGGGTGGGGTCATCTGCGTACTGGGGCAGCATCTCATTGGGAACCTTGAAGAGGCTGAGCTCCTCGTTCTGGAACATACCCAGGATGGTGTTGTTGTCGGTGGTGATGGTGATGTCCAGGGTCTCCAGCTTCACATTCTCGGCATCCCAGTAGTTCTCATTCTTCTCCAGGACCATGCCGTGCTGATGCGTCCACTCCACCAGCTTGAAGGGGCCGGAAGCCACAACCTTATCCACATCAGTACCATACATATCGCCGTACTGCTCGGCAGCGGCGGTCTGAACCGGCGCAAAGCCATCGGCAGTCATCATATCCACAAAGTAGTCATAAGGCTTCTTGGTGGTGAACTGGATCTTATTCCCGTCCAGGATCTTGATGCCCAGCTCCTCCTCAGTGGCCTCGCCCAGGAAGAACTCCTCAGCGTTCAGAATGGGGAAGTAGCGGTAGGCGATGGGGGAACCAAACTCGGGATCCAGCACCCGCAGATAGCTGTTGTAGATGTCCTCCACGGTGATATCCGTACCATCCTGCCACTTGGCGCCCTCACGCAGGTGGAGGGTGTGGACGGTGGAGTCCTCACTCTTCTCATAGCTGTCACACAGACCAGGCTCCCAGCCCTCGCCCTCCAGACTGGGGCGCAGCATAGGCTCGTGAATGGCGGCAATGACAATGGAGGCGGAGCCGGAGTTGTTCATCCAGGGATCCAGGGTGCTGGGCTCACTACCCATGTAGTAATGGAAGATCTGCTCATCCGCCAGCTCTTCGGTGCTGGGATCCGCAGGCGTAGTAGCAGGGCTGTCTCCTCCGGGAGCAGCCTGCTGGTTCTTGTCCTTGGCGGCATTATTTCCACCGCCGCAGGCAACCAGGCTAAGGGTCATGACTAGGGCCAACAAAAGGGACAACATTCTCTTTTTCATCTGTAGACCTCCAACTTTTTGCTTCTCATTTATTCTGATCCGCGTTTTCCGCGTAATCAACCATTGACGCAGTGGCAAGCCACCATATGCCCAGGTGCGCACTCCTTCAGCTGGGGCGGCTGCTCAAAGCAGATGGGCTTGGCATAGGCGCACCGGGTGCAGAACTTACAGCCCTTGGGTGCATTGATGGGACTGGGGATCTCCCCCTCCAGCTTGATCCGCTGGCGGCGCTTCTCCGCTGCGGGATCGGCCACAGGAATAGCGGAGAACAGCGCTTTTGTGTAGGGGTGCTGGGGATGTTCATACAGCTCCTTGTTGGAGGCATACTCCATGATGCTCCCCAGATACATGACCGCCACAGTATCCGAAATATAGCGGACCATAGACAGGTCATGGGCGATAAAGATGTAGCTGAGCCCCTTCTCCTGCTGCAGCTTCAGCAGGAGATTCATCACCTGGGCCTGAATGGAGACATCCAGGGCGGAGATGGGCTCGTCGCAAATGATGAGTTCGGGGTCCATGGACAGGGCCCGGGCGATACCGATACGCTGGCGCTGCCCGCCGGAGAATTCATGGGGGAAGCGGTTGGCGTGCTCCTCATTCAAGCCCACGATCTGCAGCAGTTCAATGACCTTGGCCTGCCGTTCAGCAGCCGTGAGATGGATGGCGTGGTTCAGGTCCCACCCCTCGGCAATCAGATCCGTCACCGTCATCCGGGGGTTGAGGCAGGCGTAGGGGTCCTGGAAGATCATCTGAATACTGCGGGCCAACTCCTGGCGGAAGCGGCGGTTGCTCTTTCCGCTGATATCCTTGCCGTTAAGGGTGATCTTTCCCTCAGTGGGATCATAGATACGGATCAAGGTACGGCCCAAGGTAGACTTTCCGCAGCCGGACTCTCCCACCAGGCCCAGGGTCTTACCCCGCTCCACCTGGATCGATACGCCGTCCACCGCCTTGACCACGCGGCCGCCCTTGAGGCGGAAATGCTTCTTTAAATCCTCTGTTTGCAGGATGATATCCTTACTCACTCTTGAGCACCGCCTTTCCGGTGATGGGATTGACTACATCCAGCGCCTTGGCGTGGTACAGCCAGCAGGAGCACCAGTGTCCCTCCCCCTCCAGCGCATACTTCTGGGGATAGACTTGGTTGCACGCCTTCATCGCGAAGGGACAGCGGGCGGCAAAGGGGCAGCCCACCGGCGGGTTGAACAGGTCCGGCGGAGAACCCAGAATGGGGTGCAGAGGCTCCCGGTTGCTGGTATCCTCCGGCGGGATGGACTGAAGCACGCCCCAGGTATAGGGGTGTCCGGGGCGGACAAAGATGTCTTCCGCCTTGCCGTACTCCACGATCTTTCCGGCATACATAACGGCGATTTCGTCGGCGATGTTTGCCACAACGCCCAAGTCGTGGGTAATCATGATGAGCGCCGTATCATACTTCTTCTGAATATCCTTGATCAGGTCCAGGATCTGGGCCTGAATAGTAACATCCAGCGCGGTGGTGGGCTCATCGGCGATCAACAGCTTGGGATTCACCGCCATGGCCAGGGCGATCATGGCGCGCTGCCGCATACCGCCGGAGAACTCGTGGGGATACTGCTTAAAGCGATCCTCCGGGCTGGGGATACCCGCCAAGGCCAAGGTCTCCAAGGCGATCTTCTTCGCCTCCTCCTTAGACTTGTCGCCGTACTTCAAAATACCCTCCACGATCTGCTTGCCAATGGTCATGGTTGGGTTCAGGCTGGTCATGGGATCCTGGAAGATCATGCGGATATCCTGTGCACGGATCTTCTGCATCTCTTTCTCCGGCATCGCCATGAGGTCCTGACCCTCAAAAAGGATCTGGCCCTTTTTGTAGAGTCCCCGGGGCTTCTCCGGATTCAGGCGGATAATGGACTTAGCCGTAACAGACTTTCCACAGCCGGATTCTCCCACGATGCCCAGGCTCTTTCCTTTTTCCAAGGTGAAACTGACACCGCGGACTGCCTGCACCTCGCCGGCATAGGTTTTAAAGGAGAAGGTGAGATCCCGCACGTCCAGCAGGACATTCTCCTGTTTTTTTGCTTCCATCTTCGCTTCCTCCTTACTGTCTCATTCTGGGGTCCAGCGCATCACGCAGGCCGTCGCCCATGAGGTTGAAGCACAGCATGGTAATGCAGATCAACAGGGCGGGGAAAATCAGCTGATACGGATAGGTCAGCAGCTTGTTGGCGCCGTCACTGGCCAAGGTTCCCCAGCTGGCCATCGGCAGAGGAACACCCAGGCCGATGTAGCTCAGGAAGGACTCGGAGAAGATTGCACCGGGAATAGCGTTAGCCATACTGAGGATGATGGGGCTCATGGCATTGGGCAGCAGGTGCTTGAGGATGATCCACAGGCTGCCGGCTCCCATGGTCTGGCTGGCCATAACGAATTCACTCTCTTTTAAGGAGAACACCTGCCCGCGGAAGAGACGGGCCATACCGATCCATCCCGTTGCACCAATGGCTACAATAATAGGAAGCACGCCGGGCTTCATCACCAGAATCAACAGCACCACCCAGAGCATCTGGGGGATAGAGGCGATCAGCTCGCAGAAGCGCATCATGATATTGTCGGCCCAGCCGCCAAAGTATCCGGCGACACCGCCATAGAGAATACCCAGGGTGCCGCTGAGCAGAGCCACCACCAGGGCAATGGACAGGCTGACCCGCGCACCCATCCAGCAGCGGGTGAAGATGTCACGCCCCAGTTCATCCGTACCAAAGAGATGCTCCATACTGGGTCCCTGGTTCAGGGCAAAGTAGTCGGTCTGGTCGTAGGCATAGGGGCTGAACATGGGCTGGAAAATTGCCATCAGAATAATGACCAGCAAAATCGCCGCCGAAATCATGGCCAACTTATTTTCCTTAAAGCGCCGCCAGGCGTCGCTCCAGTAGCTCAGAGAGGGGCGGGTCATCTTGTCCGCATCAGTATACGCGGAGTCGTCCTTGGTAAACAGGTCATCCGTCAGCAGGACTTCCTGCTCCTCCAGAACCGCAGTATTGCAAGTTTCTTTCATGATTCTTCTCCCCCTCCCTTACTTGGCAATGCGGATACGGGGGTCCACAAGGCCGTATACGATATCCACCAGGAAGTAACCGATAATGGAAATAAACGAGAAAATAATGGTCAGGCCCATGATCATGGTATAGTCGGAGTTCTGGATCGCCAGGATCATGGACTGGCCCAGGCCGGGAACGTTGAAGATCTTCTCCACAACAAAGTTACCGGTAAGGCAGCCGGCCAACATGGGCCCCAGAGAAGTGACCAGTGGCAGGAAGGAGTTTCGCAGCATATGCTTGCGGACGATCTCTCCCTGACTGAGGCCCTTACTCTTTGCGGTATAGATGTAATCCTGCCCCATCGTGTCCAGCATACTGGTCCGCAGCATTCTGGCGTAGTGGGCTATGTTGGTAAAGGTCGCCGCCAGGATGGGCAGCACCATATAGGCAATTCCCTTCCATCCCTGGATGGGGAAGAGTTTCCACTCCACGGCAAACAGCCGCTGGATCAGGGAACCAAACACGAAGTTCGGCACCGAAACGCCGAGAATCGCCAATATAATAACGAAGTAGTCGATAAACCCTTTGTTCTTCAAGGCCGCCAGGGCACCTAGAATCGATCCGACCAGACATCCCAAAATCACGCCGCCAAAACCGATAATGGCAGAGGCGGGCATACCGGAGGTCACCGTTCCCATGACGGTCTGTCCCTTATACTTCATGGAAATGCCGAAATCGCCGTGAAGCAGATTTTTCATATAAATGAGGTACTGCTCAAACAAGGGTTTATCCAACCCCATTTTGGCCTCCATTGCCTCTCGTACACTGTCCGGCGTCTCTCTGGACAACTCAAAGGGCTGCCCAGGAACTGCGTGCATCAGGAAAAAGGTCGCCGTTGCCACGAGAAACAGCGTCAGCAGCATAGATAAGAACCGTTTAACTGTATAGCGCAGCATGTTGTTTGAATTCCTCCCGTCCTTGCAGCCGGTCGCCACAAGGACCGCTACTGCGTTATTTTTTTGTTGATCTTCCCGAAAACGGGGCCATCAGGCCCGCTCTATTAGTAGAATATCACCTTATTCACAGAATGTCAATAATTTCTCATCACGATATAAAATTTTTATCTCTGTTGACATTTATTTTTTCGCATGATAATATTATGTCAAAGTTGCTTTGCTCTCCGCAGTGCATTTCCGCCGATTCTTCCCTGTCGGCATTGCCCTACACCAAACCTGACGGCAGCCCAGGCATGTCACTTTCTCTGTATTCCCCATATTTTCTGTTGGCTGTAGGGATATTTTGTGGTAAAATAAGCTAAAACAGGCCGTTGCATTTCACAGCGGCGAGAAGGGATGTGTCCCCATGTATAATTTTGAGGCGATCGCCAGTTTTCTTCCCTTTCTGCGGGAAGCCATCGGCTCCGATGCCGAAATCCTGTTGTGTGACACTGAGCGTATCCTGTACGCCGTTAATCCCATTACAGACCGCGTAAAGCCTGGCAATCCTCTAGGAGATATGGAGCGCTCCTTCATGGAGGAAGGCACCTATCGGATCCAGGATTCTGTCACTAACTACCGCGCTCTGCTGCCCTCCCGAGAGCGGCTGCGCGCCTCCACCCTATTCCTTAAAAACGATGACAGCTCCCTGGCGGGCTTTCTCACCATCAATGTACGGGTAGAGTCATTGCTGCAGGTCCGGGACATGCTGGACGCCCTCATCAACGGTGAGGACACCACGGACGATGAGGGACATACTGCGGTTGGCCGCACACAGGCTGAATCCCAACCCGAACTGCTCAACCGCTACGAGGGCGTCACCGTCATGGTGGAGGACATTGTTCAAGCTGTAACAGATGAATACCTAGCAAGATTTGGTGTCCCCGCTGAACGGTTGACCAGCGCAGAGCGGCAAAAAATCGTTCACGAACTGGACCGCCGGGGCGTTTTCCTGGTTAAGGGCTCCATCGCTGATGTGGCCAAGCGTCTAGGCTGTTCCGAGGTCACCATCTATCGCTATCTCCAATAGCGCATTTTCACTATTATACACACAGGAAGGAGCTTTTTATGGAACCGGAGGTCGTCCTTTCCATCCTGCGGGACGCCGGATACCCCGCAGTGTCCCTGACGGTTATTGCCGAGGGATCCAATCACCATGTATTCGATGTGACATTGGAAAACGGTGTCCAAGTCATCTGTAAGTTCGCTAAAGTCCGTGAGACGGAGAAAGGCATTACCGCCGCTCACCGGGACACCCTCTTTGGCGGACGACTTTCCCTGGACCGGGAATCCTATCTTCTCGGACTGGCCCGTGAACAGGGGGATCTTCCTGTTCCCCAGGTCCATGGCACCCACGACTCACCTCTGGGCAAATTTATCGTGCTGGAAAAGTGCCCCGGCATCTCCTTCACAGAGTGGCTGCCCACCCAGTCGTTCCGGCTGGAGCCCTTCCTCAGCAGCCTGGAGGCTCTGGGCAGAGACTTCGGCAAGCTCCACAAAAACATTCATCTCCCCTCCTTCGGGGATATTATCGATGGGGAGACCATCGAACCGGGCTGTGACAACTTCGCCGACCGCTTCATGGCGGTGACCGAGATGCGGATTGCCCGAGGGGCCAAGAAGGGGACCTTTACCGCCCAGGAAGCGGAGCGGGTATCTGCCTTCTTCCGCCAGCGCTTTACCGCCCTGCGCCCCTTCCTCTCCGCCAATGTTTGCCGTCCCGTCATGGTCTTCACCGATATGCATGGTCGCAACTACTTCGTCGATGCGCATGGCGTCCCCAGCGGCTACTTCGACCTGGAATCCGCCCAGGCCGCCCCTGCAGCCCTGGAGTTCTATGGTTTCCGCTTCTTCCTCTTCAACTTCTTCGATGCGGAGACCTTCCCCAAGGCAGAGGAGGCCTTCTTCAAGGGTTACCGGGAGGCCGGAGGCCCCTGTAAACCGCAGAGCGCAGAGGACGAGGAGCTGATCCAACTTCTGTCCGGCTGCAGACTGCTGGAACTGGCGGAGTCCTACTGGGGTGTTGAAGACGCTATCCGGGACACCTGGGGTGTTCGGATGAAAGCACTGCTGCTACAATATATGGAAACCGGAGTGATCGACTACCCCGCCTTGGGCCAGATCTGGCGGGAGCGCGATGGTCAACCGCTCCACCCTGTACAATAGAAGCAGAACGCCTCCCCCAGCCATATTGGGGGAGGCGTTTCGGCATGTCGCTCGGTTGATTGATTAAATTACGGAAAAGGAGATTGCTATGACAGAAATCAAGGGTTATGTCGGCACCTACGCCTCTCCAGATGCTCCAGGAACCTACCAATTCCTTCTGGATGCCAACAGCGGCCACCTCAGTTCGCCGGAGCTGATTTATCGGCAAACTAACACCAAATATGCCGCCTGGTCCAGCGGACTTCTGGCGACCGTGACAGAAAACGACCAAGGCTGCGGCCTGGCTCTACTGGATGTTTCCGCCGATGAGACCAAGCTGCTGGATGTGCAGATCCACGAAAAGACCACCGCCTGCTTCCTCACCTGGCAGGACGGCCTGCTGTACTCCGCCAACTACCACGACGGCCATGTCTTGGTCTACCGCCCCGAAAACGGCAAGCTCGTCCTCATCCACCGGCTGTTCCTGGGGGACGAATCCGGCTGCCACCAGGTGGTATTCCACGGCCGCTGGCTGCTGATTCCCTGCTTGAAACTAGATCGGGTATTCATCTTTGACCGGGAAGCGGACTTCGCCCCAGCAGGCGAGCTGAGCTTTGCCCCCGGCACCGGCCCTCGCCACGGTGTCTTCAACGCTGACCACAGTCGCTTCTATCTGGTCAGCGAGACCAGCAATCAGCTGTTTACCTACGCCGTGGATGGCGCATCCTTCACCCTGTTGGACACCGCCCCCCTACTGCCCGAGGATTTCTCCGGGAAGTCCGATGCCGCCGCTATCCGTATGAGCGAAAACGGCGAGTATCTCTACGTTTCCCTGCGGGGCGCAGACCTTATCGCTGTTTTCCAGGTGAAAAGCGGCATTCCCAAGCTTCTGCAACACGCCGATGCCCTGGGCCGCGATCCGTGGGACATTCTGTTGATCCCCGGTCATCCACTGCTGCTGACCGCCAACCGTAAGAGCAGCGAGTTAGTATGCCGTACACTGGCCACAGACGGTACCATCGCCGGCGAGACCGGCCGAATCTCCATTCCACAGTGCGTGGGCCTTGCCCTGGAGCACTGATCCCACAAGCGACAAAAAAGGAGGACAATATGATGAGCAGATTTGATAAAATTGCGGCCTTGCTGGACCGCCAGCAGCTGGACGCCATCTTGATCACCAGTGAGCCGAATCGCCTGTACGCCACCGGATTTCCCTCTTCTGCCGGCGCGGCGGTCATCACCAGATCAAACCACTATTTCATCACCGACAGCCGCTACATCGAAGCCGCCAGCAAAAAAATCGACGGCTGCCAGATTCTGGAGAATACCCGCACCGCCCCCGTGCTCACCCTGGTGGAGAACATCCTGCAGGAGCACAAGGTCCAGCGTCTGGGCTACGAGGATGAGCGTACCACTGTACGCGAGTACCAGGCTCTGAGTCAGAAGCTCAGCGCCCAACTGGTGCCCGCCTCTGATCTGCTGACCGAGGTGCGGACCGCCAAGGATCAGCAGGAGATCGATACGCTGATTGCCGCCCAACGGATCGCCGAGAAAGCCCTGACCGAAGTTCTCTCCTTCATCCGTCCCGGACGCACAGAGAAGGAGGTCGCCGCATTTTTGCAGTACCAAATGCTGTTGGGCGGGGCGGAAAAAATGTCCTTTGATCCCATTGTCGTGGCAGGTCCCAATAGTTCCCTTCCCCACGGCGTCCCCACCGACCGGCCCCTGGCAGACGGGGATTTCCTGACTATGGACTTCGGCTGCATCTACAATGGCTACTGCTCCGACATGACCCGCACCGTGGCCATCGGCCATGTAACCGAGGAGATGGAGCGGGTATACAACACGGTACTGCAAGCCCAGCTGGCCGGTATCGCCCAAGTCCGTCCCCATGTCCCCGGAAAGATCATTCACAATGCCGCCGCACAGGTCATCGCCGATGCGGGTTACGGTGAATATTTCCGCCATGGTTTCGGCCACGGCTTGGGCATTGAGCTCCACGAGATGCCCGGCGCAGGCGGCAACAGCGAGACTCCCCTGCCCGTGGGCACCGTCCTATCCGCCGAGCCGGGGATCTATCTCCCCGATCGATTTGGTGTCCGTATTGAAGACGTCGTCGTGATCACCGAGAGCGGCTGTATGAACATCACAAAGGCCCCGAAGGCGCTGCTAGTCCTATAAACATCCCAAAATTAACCCCGGCCAAGCTCTGCTGCGCAGAGCTCGGCCGGGGCTTATTTTCCTACCGCAGATCCTCCAGTCCCGCGGTGCAGAAGCCGCTGAACCAGTCGTAGCAGGGTTTCAGGAAGGCGTAGTCCTCCACCAGCCGCTCCGCCAGTTCCGGAGAGCACAGTAGCTCGTCGAAGGGGTGCTGACTGCTGATGGAGAAGGTCTTTTTGTTGTACCAGGGGGCTAGCAGCTTCCCCGGGTCCCCCTTGGGGCGGGCGTAGTCCTCACCGTCCAGCTGGAACTCCGGGCGTTTCCTCAGCCGGCGGGCCAGCTTTGCCGCCGCTGCGGGGTCCTGGTCTATACTGCGCCGCATAGCCGCCATAGCGGAGGGCGCCGCCATCCAGCAGCCCAGGCCGTGGCTCCAGCCCTCCGGCCCCACCTCGAACCAGAACACCGGCCGGCGGTGCCACTCCTCCCCCTCTCCCCGCAGGGAGAACCACAGGTGATCCTTATAGGGCCCCCGGCCGTGGAGCCGCCGGGCGTCCCGGTAGATCCGGGAGACATGGAGATTCAGCCCCAACTCGGGGAATTTTTCGGTAAACCGGTCATAGACCTCCCCGCCCAGGGCCAGGGTAGGCTGGTAGACATGGGTCAAATACGCCTCCTTGTGGGCGGCAAACCACTCCCGGTCATTATTGAAGCGGATGCCCCAGAGAAAATCCTGGGTCTCCTCACTGTAGCCTGTAAACATCATCTGCAGCCCCCTCGTGTCGTCTTTCTCCGCTATGATAGCCCACGCGCAGCGCCCTTGTCAAGCGCCTAGTCCCACAGCCGCTTGGGATCAAAGCCGAAGGTCTGCACCAACTCCAGACAGGCCGATGCCGCCAGGTCCTTCGGCGTCACCAGCATCCCGCCGTCGGCGTCCAGATCCACGCCAAACTTCTGGAAGGCGTACCACACCAGGTGGGCACACTGGGTACCGGTGACCGGCTCCTGATCCTTCGGGGAGAGGATGCCCGCTGTCAGCCGGTAGGGCAAGTCCACCAGATATGTCTTGGCATAGTCAACCACCTTCTCCAGCAGCTCCCCAGGCAGCTTGGGCCGCAGGACCATGAAATTTGCCCTGTGCGCATAGCTGGATACCGGGTCAAGGCTGCTCTCGCTGCCCAGGGAGATGGCGTTGATGACCGTCCCCTCCTCGTTGTCCACCACCATGGCGGCATGGCCGCAGCGAAACCAGGAGAAAAAGGCGGTGGAGGACACAATGACATCCCCGTTGGCCAGGGGCGCAAAGGCCGTCTCCCCGTCAATGATCTGGGTGCAGGTAAAGGGGGCAAACTGCTCCGTCTCCACGGTGTACTCCCGGAAATAGTTGTCCTGGATCTCCAGAACCCGGGGGATATCCCCCGCAGCCAGCAGATCCTCCACCCCCACCCGGGTAAGCCCCGTCTGGGCATACAGCACGGCGTAGTCCTCCTCCGTGCGGGAGGGCTTCTCCAGCAGCGGGAGGATATCCACCTGGGCGTAGTCCGGGGTCCAGTGGATCTGGGCACGGGTATGGTATACTGTTCCCAGCTGCAAGATCCCCACAGCCAGCACCAGGCTCAGCACCGCCGCCAGCAATGCCGCCAGCAATGCCGTCCCCAGTCTATGGCCCTTTTTCCTCCCGTTATCCATCCAACTTCTCCCCTCGCCGCATATTTTCGCCGCCCCACAGGGCGGCGATACCGGTAAAGTAGTTTATCATAGTTTCCTTGTAGAAAATTGAAGAATCCAGGACGAAAAAGTGAATTTTTTGTAAATTAGTGGTCCGTTCCTGTGCCGCCCATTTTTGCGCAAAAAAATGACCCTTGACTGTCTGCATCCCAGATCAGTCAAGGGTCATCGCATACTCTTGGGCTCTATCATCAATGGTTACCTCTCTTTCTATTGACTTGCGGCACATGGGGAAAATCTTTGCCAACGCACTCCCGGACGATTATTGAACACATCAACTTTTAACTTTCTGCTTTCAACTTTCTGCTTTCTGCGCTGCGCTTAAGGATCAGAACGATCTACTGAAAAACGGGAGCGCGGAAATCGGGGGATGCTTGTGCCGCCAAGGGAGCTTTTGTTCCCTTACCGGGGTCGCTTACCGGTACATTGGACTCACCCTTTCTGTATCTAAAGAATAGCACATTCCGCCCGGTTACGCAATCCGCATTTTCCACGAAATCCGGCGGGGCTGTCCTGTGCAAAGCTCTGAACTTGGGGGAATCGCAGAGCAAAGAATTGACTTTTCCGTATTCCTGCGATAGAATAAATCTGTTGGGACTTCACCGGCGGCGCACTTCCGCGCCGCCGGTATTTTTTTGAACAGGCAGCGGCCCCCGGCATTTGCCGGGGGCCGCTGCCTGTCTCATCAGATCTCCAGATAGGCGTTGGTGCATTTGCAGGACATATTCACCATATACTTCCAGCGCATTGCCTGGATGACCAGTCCGGTTCTATAATGCCAGCTTCCCGGGCAATGCGGGCCACATCGTCAAACTTATTCAGGGTGTACAGGTGAATACCATCCACACCGCAGGCCCGGTACTGGTCGATCTGGCGGATGGTGTATTCGATGCCCTCCTCCTTGAAATCCCGTCTCTTCTGCTCCGCAAAGTCATCGAGCGGCTCCCTTTCAAAGGGATTGGGGAAGATCCAGTGGCGGGAGATCATCTTGCACAGGGCGCTGTCCATAACGCAGCCGTTACGGCTGAGGGTCATGTTGATGGTCGCCGCTATATCCAGCACAGGCATGATCCCCACATCCACCGGAAGCCATATCCCAGCCGCCCGGATAGCGTCCAGCCACCAGCGAAACCGGTCCATATCCCAGCACAGCTGAGTCATGATGTAGTCGGCCCCCTCATCCTGTTTCCGCTTCAAAAAGCCGATATCCTCCTCACTGCTGCGGCTGGCAATGTGTCCCTCAGGGGTGGCCGCCACTGCCACGGTGAATTTGTCCCCAAACTCCGCCCGGACGAGCTTCACCAGTTGGACGGCATAGTGCAGATCTCCTCCGGTCCCGCTCCAGCCGGAGGGCAGATCCCCACGCAGGGCCAACATATGGTCGATGCCGTGGTCCAGATAGGTCTGCAGCTGCTGTCGGATGCCCTCCCTGGTGTTGCCAACACAGGTGAAGTGGGTCATGGGTATGCACTTTCCATCCTGCCGGATCTTTTCCAGCACCTCCAGATTTTTGCCCACATTGGTCCCGCCTGCGCCATAGGTGCAGGAGATATAGTCCGGGCTCAGGGTATAGAGCTTCTCCAGGACACCGCCTTTTCCACAAAGCTTCTCCATACCTATATCCGTCTTTGGGGGGAAGACCTCAAGGGAAAATGTATTTCTCTCCCCAAAAATTTTCGAAACTCGCATTGTGGTAGTCCTCCATCGTCAGTCTGGTCCGTCTGTGCGGCGCAGCGGCCGCAGCGTCTCGGTGGGGGCAGGACAAACAGTCCCGGCACATCTGCCGGGACTGCAGGCATAGTGCTTTCGGAGCACAGCGGCATCCATATGGCCGACTGCCACCCTGGTGAGGATCTCATCGCACAGCGCACAGTCTGCCTCTCTCCTTTTCTCCTCCGGGGACTACTTCAGCTGATCCAGGGCGGCGGCCAGGTAGCCGTTGGCCTGGTCAAAGGCCTCCACCGCCCGCAGAAGCTGGTGCTGCGCCTTGCCGGAGAGGTTCTGGGCAATGTCGTTGAGCTCAGCGGCGTGGTGGACATTGTGCTCCAGCATGTACTTCAGCACCGCCGCGGTCTTCTCCGGATCGGCGGGCATACCGGTGGAAACAGGCTGGCCCTCGTGGGTATGGGGATGCTCGTGCATATGCTCGTGGTCGTGGTCAAAATGTCCCATAGTTGTCAGCTCCTCATTGACACAAATTTAACTAAAATCACTATACCGCAATTTCATCCAGTTTGCAAGGGATAGCCACGGATTCTCCCCAAGTTTTTCAAATCAGCAACTATAGGTACATCGGAAACAGCGCCGCAGAAGAAGAAGGCCCCGGACCGTCCGGTCCGGGGCCTCGGGAGGCAATCTCCGCATCATTTTCCCTAAGATTTCTGTTCCTGGTCCCCACTGCCGCCAGACTTGCCGTCTGGATGCCACTTCATCAGCAGGCCGATCAAGGTGAGTGCGGCGAAAATGTAGAAGGAAACATAGCCGATGGCAAAAAAGGGATTTGTTTCGACTTCAAGACAAAACAAACTACACAGGCAGCCCCAAATGCCGAACATCGTCAACTTCATACCGATAGCCTCCGTTCAAATTCATCTAGCAAACTCAGCACCGTAAAGCGAACTGATACTTTTGGCGTTAAATTACTCTATCCGCGGGCTGGAACTATTCACAATTTCTATTGGTCTGAAAACATCACTAACATACTCAAATGAAAAGCCAAGCCCCACTGGGATACTTATCGCCGGAATTCCGATCACATTAGCGTGTCCATATTTTCTATAAACTTAGCATTATATGTCTCGCCAACTTCGGATAAACACATGACTCCCATTCCATATTTTGCATAAAATCCGGTATCACCATAATCAAATGCAAATTGACATTCTGCGTTATGCCCCTCATTTTCATACATGGTATACTCATCATATTTGGGGGCTGCTTCATATGGGTCGTTAGGGTTTACATATGTAATATAGCATGTATTATATTCTGCATCTTGCGTTCTGTCAATGAGGAAATTGTGATTCCACCCTACCCCGACACAATCCGTTCTGTGAATTGTAGGGCTTTTATCCCATTCCCATTCAAACGAACAAATAAAATATGTTTTATTCTCGGCTGTGACATAATAATGGGAGACAAGGTCATTATACACTGTACACTCCGCTGAAGCCCCCATTGCATCTAACTCTGCAAGAGATTCGCTGCCGGTTAAGTTCTTCATCGCAATAATTTCAGTCTCCGTGTACCCCATGTTGGCTAACTGCTCCGCCGGAAGTGCAGCTCGCTCAAAAATAGCTTCCCGAAGCCTCTGTTCTGCGGCTCCGCTCCGAATCTCCCGTATGCTTTCCGTGGAATACCCAGCTTCTTGTAACTCTTCCTCCGTCATCTCAGAAGCCATCAAAAGAGCCTCACACTCGCTGGTTGTTGTACCATTACTCCTGGTTCGCACACCTTCGCAAATTGCCGAAATTTTTTCTGGAACAGCGGTAATCTCCTCGGGTTCTTGTAGGACGGAATTGCGATCCAACGCAAATGTTGGCGTTGAAATTGCACAGCACAATACAAACAAGCAAATGATAGATATCATCTTTTTCATTGTACTTACCCCCTTAAATAATCCGTTAGTTACATCAGCTAATAGATTATCAGGCAGTAAACTATCTTACAAAAAACTTCACAAACTAACAATCAGCCCATTGGAATCTCCCCCTTTACCAACTTTATTGTAGCTATACTTTAACATATTACAAGAGTAAAGTCAACTGCATTTTTCAATTTATAACACAGATTTTTAGATATATCACCAAAGCGGAAAAAGTGGACAAAAACTTTTTAGCCAGCTGAATCCTACTCTCCGCCGGAATCCCGCACCACCGCCTGGTGCCGCAGCTGGTTGAACTTCTCCCCGGAGCGGTTGCTCCGCTGGACGATCTCCCGGATGCTGCCCTCCGCAGCCTCCACCTCCGCCTTGAACTCCCGGGCGGAGAGGCGCACCGCCCCGTGGCCCAGGATAATGAGCTGCTCCAGGTTGTCGGAGGTGGCCACCCGCACCCGCCGCTCCTTGGCCAGGGCGTAGGTCGCCCGCTCGATATAGGTGTCAGCAGTCTCCGCCTCCTTGGTGTAGACCACATAGATGTTGTTCCACTTCTCCACGGCGCCAGGGTTTCCCTTCACCTTGTAGGCGTCGAAGACCAGGATGACCTGGCACTTGCGGAACCCCTGGTAGTTGCACAGCAGGTCCATGAGCATCCGCCGGGCGGCCTCCAGGCTCTCCCGGGCCATGGCCTTCAGCTCCTCCCAGGCGAAGATGATGTTGTAGCCGTCCACCAGCAGGTACTCCGGTCCCTGGGGGGCGGCGGCGATCTCCCGCCGGGCGGGAGCGGCCTGGGGCCGGGGCTGCCGAGCAGGCTGGAAGGCCCGGGGCTTTACCTGGCCGTAGGTCCGCTCAAAGATGGCCATGAGCTCCCGGTCCCCCTCCCGGGACCAGGCGGTTGGGCCGCTGTCCCGCACGCGGACCGTGGCCGGGGCAATGGGCTCCTCCGCCTTTTTCTTCAGGGGGCTCTCCGTGTGGGCGTGGTCCGGGACCTCCCGCCAGGGGATGGTGATCCCCGCCCCGTGGGCGCAGAAAACGGAGTCCGCCGGGTTGTCCACATCCCGCTCCGGGTCGTAGGCCAGGCGCTCCACCACCTCCTGGGCGTTGTGGCAGGGGGCGTACCCCCGCAGGGTACAGCTGAGTCTCCCCCGGCCCCGGGTGTAGGCCGCCACCTCCCGCCAGTACTCCCCCAGTCCGCTGACCGGGGCGCTGCCGGTGAGGACGGACAGCTCCCCCATGCTCTGGGGCGGATCAAAGCGTCCGCCCATCTGCTGGATATCCGCCATGGCCCGCCCCAGGCAGTCCGCCGGGGCCTCCAGCCGGAAGTCGTCCCACGGCTCCAGCAAAATACTCTGGGCAGACATGAGCCCCTGGCGCACCGCCCGGTAGGTGGCCTGGCGGAAGTCGCCGCCCTCCGTGTGCTTGACGTGGGCGCGGCCCGCCAGCAGGACGATCTCCATATCGGTGATGGGGGACCCGGTGAGGACCCCCAGGTGCTGCTTCTCCCCCAGGTGGGTCAAGATCAGCCGCTGCCAGTTGAGGTCCAGATCGTCTGTGGAACAGCCGGAGGAGAAGTGCAGCCCGCTGCCCGGCGCGCCGGGCTTCAGCAGCAGCCGCACCTCGGCGTAGTGCCGCAGAGGCTCGTAGTGCCCCACCCCCTCCACCGGCTCCGCAATGGTCTCCTTGTAGACGATGCTGCCGGTGCCGAAGGACACCTCCATGCCGAAGCGGTCGGCGATGACCCGCTGGAGCACCTCCAGCTGCACCTGGCCCATGAGGCGCAGGTGGATCTCCTGCAGCCGCTTGTTCCAGATGATGTGGAGGGTGGGGTCCTCCTCCGCCAGAGCCCACAGCTTGCCCAGGGCGGTGTAGGGGTCCACCCCCTGGGGCAGGAGGAGCTGGTAGTTCAGCACCGGCTCCAGCGCCGGGGGCTGGGCCGCCGCCTCGCCCCCCAGGCCCTGGCCCGGATAGGTGCGGGTCAACCCGGTGACGGCGCAGACCGTCCCCGCCGGGGCCTCCTCCACGGCCTTGAACTTGGCCCCGGAGTAGATGCGCAGCTGATCCGCCTTCTCCTGCCACCGCTCTCCCGCCTCATCCTCACCGGTCAGAAGGTCCTTTACCCGCAGCGTGCCGCCGGTGATCTTCAGGTAGGTCAGGCGGGCCCCCTGGCTGTCCCGGGCGATCTTGTACACCCGGGCGGCAAACTTCTCCGGCCACCGCCGCCGGGGGCAGTAGCGGGCCAGGTCGCCCAGCAGCTCCTCCACCCCCTCCAGGCGCAGGGCGGAGCCAAAGCGCACCGGGAACAGCAGACGCCGCCCCACCAGATCCGCCAGGGTCTCCTCCCCCATGGCCCCGGTGTCCAAATACTCCGTCAGGGCATCCTCGTCGCAGGTGGCCGCCCCCTCGAAGAGGGTCTCTCTGTCCCCGCCAAAGTCCAGGCAGCCATCGCCCAGCCGCTCCTGGAGCTCCGCCAGCAGGGCCGCCCGGTCAGTCCCCGCCAGATCCATCTTGTTGACAAAGAGGAAGGTGGGCACGCCATACCGCTCCAACAGCCGCCAGAGGGTGAGGGTGTGGCCCTGGACGCCGTCGGTCCCGCTGACCACCAGCACGGCGCAGTCCAGCACCGCCAGGGCCCGCTCCATCTCCGCGGAGAAGTCCACATGGCCCGGGGTGTCCAGCAGGGTCAGCTCCCCCTCCGGCAGGGGCAGCACCGCCTGCTTGGAGAAGATGGTAATCCCCCGCTCCCGCTCCAGGGCGTCAGTATCCAAAAAGGCGTCCCGGTGGTCCACCCGCCCCAGCTTGCGGATGGCCCCGGAGAGGTAGAGCATAGCTTCGCTGAGGGTCGTTTTCCCCGCGTCCACATGGGCCAGCAGCGCGGCACATATGGGTGTTTTCTTTTCCCCTGGAATCTGTTCAGGCATGAAGGGACCTCCCTGTGTGAAAAATACTTCTGTATTTTATCACAAAGGGAGGCCCCAGTCGAGATAACTTATGGGATTTTTCTGCTTGCCGCTATTTTCTTCCGGGCCGCGGTCTACCCCTGTGCCCGGGATACCCGGGGAAGGTCCTCGTATTTTTCGACAATGCAGCCGTTGTCCGGGGGGACCCGATCCAAAAGCTCCAGCGCCTTGTCGAACAGATGCCTGCGGTACTCCCGCTCCTGCTCTCCCGCCAGGGCGGGATCGCCAAACACATGGCAGATGTTATTGCCCTCCAAGATCCGGCTGCACCCCACCCACTGGGAGATCCGAACCAGGTTGGTGACATGGACAACAGGGATCCCCGCCTTTTCGATCTCACAGGCAATGTGAGCCCCGCATCGCGTACTGGTCCCACAGGTGGAGATGACAATAACACCGTCCGCACCGCTGCTGCGGAGGGAGGCGCTGATCTTCTCTCCAAACTCCCTGCTCTTCTCCACCGAGGTCATTACCCCCGCCGTGGAGTAGAACAGGTCGAAGACACCGGCGATCTTGCCCGACGCAACAGCATCGTAGGCGGCATCCAGCGGGATCAGGCGATTGGGGTCCTGCTGGACATACTGGTTGTCATACCCCTGGTGGACCACCGTATAGTCCTCCGGCCGCAGGGTTTTTGCCCCACAGAAGGGATAGATACAAAATTTGTCCGCATTGACCGGCGGCATAGCATCCGGGTTCCCCGCCGGGACCAGGCCGCCGTCGGTCACGAAGGCGATCTTCACCTGCGACAGGGGCTTGGTCAATTTGGGGACTGTGCTGCCCTGTGCCAGCGCAAACTGCACCTCAGTCTGGTATGCCTCGCCCCGGAATTTTGCCAGCAGCATATCGATCCCACGGGTGCTGGCCGGGACAGCGTAGTTGATATTATTGTTGATCGAGACCTCTCTCGTCTTCCGGTGGCGTACAGGGTCCCAGGTGATATCGACATATTGTTTAGCCACAACGATCCCTCACAATCCTAATTTCACTTGTTGATCACGGCTCTCTATGCTGTTGCTCCGGCTCATCCTGTGACAGATCCAGAGGAAAGGCCAGCCCCGCTTTGATCCGCTTCATCTGTTCAAAATATTTCATATAGTCCTTCTGCATACCGTCCTTGACCCACTCCATAATGATCCCCACATAGGCGTGGGTCTCCAACCGTGCAACCAGATAGAGCTCGTCATCGGTCAAGCGGCAGCCGATCTCCGCATAGGTCGTGGATATGTGGATCTTGATCAGCTCAAAATAGGTCTCCGTCAGCAGCTCCAGCAGGGAATTTTGTCCCGTATAGGAAAATGCCTGCATATAGAATTGCTGGTCCGCCAGCATATGTTTGCAGAGATTGACAAATCCATCGAAGTACCGCTCCGGGGAGGAAAAGGTGTTGATAACGGGCAAGGTCTCGGACATAAATATCCACTGGATCAAATCATATTTATCTTTAAAATGGTAATAGAACGCAACACGGCTGATCCCGCAGGCCTCCGTGATATCTTTGATGGTAATTTGGCTGAGCTTCTTCTTTTCCATGGCCTTTCGCAGGCCAGCGGCGATTGCTGCCTTTGTGATCTCTTGATTTGGCAAAACCTCTCACCTCTTTCAAAAAAGAACGCCCGAAAACGCAAACTCCCCCATTGTCATCCTCTATACAGATCACCTCTATCATAAAAGATTTTCCCCGGAAAGTCAAAGTTCCCGTATCTGCCCGCGCTTTACACTTTTCGCCAAATGTAAAAAAAGTCGACAACTCGCCAAGATTGTTGAGAGATTTAACACTTCCCAAAATCTGTTTAAGGAAAACTGTATACAAAGGGTGTAGAATTCAAAATGTCGATAGAAGCATAAATGCGTATTGTGAATCGCAATAGTCCGGTAGTGGAGGTCCCCGGCCCTGCGATCTGCAGCAGCTGCTTCTAAAACCGAGAAACAAGATCAGATGAGAAAGGTGTGTTTTGCGTGAACAAAACCAAAAGCGTAAACCGGTGGGCGTTATTGACTCTGGGAATGATCTGTATGTTGATCATGGGTGTGTGCTATACATACAGCTTGTTCCAGCCCTATGTCATGGAGCATTTTGGCGTAGACTCCGCTAGTGCCAGCCTCCCCTACACGATTTTTATTGCCGTATTCTGCCTTGGAAATTTCATTGGCGGACAGATGCAGAAGAAGACCAATCTTCGCCTGACCTTGATCGTGGGATATGTGCTCATGTTTGCAGGCTGGATGGTCACCGCGTTCCTTCCCCAGAATATGTTCTGGATGATGTATCTGACCTTCGGCGGCCTGTTTGGTATCGGCGACGGTATGGTGTATAATGTGATCGTCGCCCTGATGCCCAAGTGGTTCCCCGACCGCAAGGGTCTGGCCTCCGGCTTGACCATGGCTATGCTGGGTCTCTCCGCCACCGTGTTCAGCCCCTTCGTCAGCGGCTGGCTGAAGAACTTCGGCTTCTCCAAGTCCTTTATGATCGTTGCCTTCATCTATGTTGGCGTGGGTATCCTGGGCACCCTGACCATGAAGAACCCGCCCGAGGGGTATATGAACGACTACACCGACAAGGGCGCCGTTGTCTCCACCAAGAAGCAGTATGAGGTCAAGGAGGTATTCAAGGAGAAGACCTTCTGGACGCTGATGGCGCTGTACTTCTGCGCGGTTCCCGCCTATCTGCTGCTCAGCGGTATCTTTGTCACCTATGGCCAGGATAGAGGTCTGACTGCCGCCATGGCTACTCTGGGCGTCAGCGCCGCTTCCATGTTCCAGGTGGGCGGCCGGTTCGCCATCCCCACCGTCAGCGATAAGATCGGCCGCAAAGCTGCCTTCGCTGTCAGCTTCCTGGTCACCGCCCTGGGCGTGGCTCTGCTGACGGTATCCACCGGATATGTCTACGTGTTCTGCTTCTGCCTGATCAGCTTCTCCTACGGCGGCTGCCAGGCCTGCTTCTCCCCCATCGCCGCGGACCTCTACGGCACCAAGAACCTGGGCACCATCCTCTCTCTGACCATGATCGGCTTTGGCGTTGGCTCCGTTGGCGCCTCCCTGCTGGCCAAGATGGTCGGCCCCTCCACTGCCTTTATCTGCGCTGGCGCCGTTGCTCTGCTCGGTATCCTGCTGGTGATGACTCTGCCCAACGCCAAGAAGGCCGCCAAGGCAGCCTGATCTTCGGCGCATACAGGACAAGATGGAAACGATCTACGATACGATCCACAGGCCGCCGCCGGAGTCCCGCAGTGCGCTGCTGGAGGTTTCCGTTGGCTGCAGCTATGGAAAATGTACCTTTTGCCGCCTGTCCAATGGGGAGATCCCCCTACAGCTTGTCTCCACCGGGACCCTCACCGCTAATCTGGAGGAGATGGCCCTCCGCGGGGAGCCATCGTCCAGGATGTTCCTGACCGGTGAAAATGTCCTTGCCTTCCGTACCCAGTACCTATTGGATGTGTTCACTCTCGTCCGCAGCTATCTGCCCAGCATTCAGGAGTTTGCCATGTATGCCCGGGCCGATGATATCCTGCGGAAAACCGACGAGCAGCTGACACATCTGCGGGCCAACGGACTCCACACCCTGTATGTCGGCGTGGAGTCCGGCAACGCCCAGGTACTGGACCGGTGCAAGAAAGGCGAAACGCCGGAGCTGATCCTCCAGCAGCTCCAGCGTTTGGACCGCCTCGGTATCCAATATGGCTTGAGCTCTATTCTGGGGCTGGGCGGGGTGGAGCTGTGGCAGCAGCACGCACAGGATACTGCCGCCCTCTATAACCAGACCCACCCCCGCTCCATTCGCGTTATGACCCTGACCTCCATGCCGGGAACCCCCCTGGAACAGGAGATCCGCGACGGCCTTTTCCGTCCCCTCTCCCCCAAGCAGATCCTGCAGGAGGAGCTGCTCCTGCTGCGCGAGCTGCGTCTCACGGGTCCTGTGCGCTTCGTGGGAAACCATGTCTCCAACGACATCCCCATGGTGGGATACATCCCCGCAGATCTTGCGCAGATGATCCAAAAGCTGGAGGATGCCCTGGAGAAGATCCCTGACAACGAAAAAAAGAATCTGAAAACCTGGTGATCTACACCTAAAATTTGATAGAAAGGAACTGCGATTTTCATGAGCAAGCGTTTGCAAATTGACTATGTCAACGTCCATGATGTTCGGTTTGGAGAGACGACCTCCCTGGTAGACGGCGTTCTCACCCTGAACAAAGAGGAACTGCTGAAGGTTGCCGCCAGCGATCTGTTCGGGTCCCTGGACATCCAGCTGGTTCGCCCCGGCGAGAGCTGCCGCATTCTGAGCATCCACGACGTGATGCAGCCCCGCTGCAAGGCGGACAACCCGGAGGAGTCCTATCCCGGTATCTGGGGCAAGCTGTCCCTTGCCGGCGAGGGCCGCACCGTTGCACTGAAGGGCGTGGTGATCTCCGATATCTACTATGCCAAGTGCAACATCAAGTACTATCTGGATATGGGCGGCCCCTGCGCCAAGTACAGCAACTTCTCCCGCCACTTCCACGTCTGCCTGGATGCCACTCCCGGCGAGGGTGTGTCCGATGCCACCTATGCTGAGGCCCTGAAGCACGCCTCCCTGTCCCTGAACGTGCACCTGGCCAAGCTGGCCATCAACCTGAAGCCCGATGAGACGGAGGTCTTTGAGCGCAAGCCGGTGGACCCCGCCAAGAAGCTGCCGAAGGTCGCCTATCTGGTCACCCACATGGCCTCCCACGACACCTGGAACTTCCTGTTCTACGGCCAGAGCGCCCTGAACTTCCTGCCCTTTGTTGTCCAGCCCACGGAGATTCTGGACGGCGCCATGATCTGGCGCTACTGGGAGCCCAACTACTACCTGCAAAACGAGGTCTACATCCGTGAGCTGATGAAGCGCCACGGCAAGGATCTGGAGTTTGTCGGCGTCGTCTTCGCCAACAATGTCATGAAGATCGACGGCAAGGACACCATGGGCATGATCGCAGCCAACGTCTGCAAGGAGACCTTTGGCGCGGACTGCGTCCTGCTGAACAAGTCCGGCATGGGCCACTGCCAGCTGGATTCCGCTCTGGCCTTCAACTGGTGCCAGAAGCTGGGGATGCCCGCTGTTCTGAACCTCTCCGCGGTATCCAACGATCAGCCCGGCGATATGCTGGTCATTGCCGACCCCTCTGTCGATGCCGTCATCAACAGCGGCCGCAACTATGACCTGGAGCACCCCCGTGTTGATCGTCTGATCGGCGAGCACTCCAATGTCCCCTGCCTGCTGGGCTATGATCCCTGGGGTCCCTTTACGCACACCACCAACTTCGCTTACCAGGGCATCTGGTCTCAGCTCGGAGACTGCTATGTTACTACAGACAGCGATATCCCCAGGAAAGGAGAAGAATAATCATGGCAAAGCGAGTTGTCCACTACATTAACCAGTTTTATGCCGGACTCGGCGGCGAGGACACCGCCAACACAGGCCTCCAGTACAAGGATGGTCCCGTAGGCCCCGGCGCCATCCTGGCAAAGGATCTGGGCGAGGAATACGAGATCGTTAGAACCATCATCTGCGGCGACAACACCATTGCCGAGCAGGAAACCGAGATCGTTGCACAGATCGTGGACGCTGTCCGCGAGGCAAAGGCCGATCTCTTCGTGGCCGGCCCCGGCTTCAATGCCGGCCGCTACGGCCTGGGCTGCGGCGCCTCCACGGCAGCCGTTACCGAGCAGCTGAAGATCCCCGCTGTTACCGCCCTCTATGCGGAAAACCCCGGAACGGATCTGTACAAGAACCGCTGCTACATTCTCCAGACCGACAACAACGCCCGCAAGATGAATGAGGCTGTGGCTCAGGTCGCCGCTTTCGCCAAGCGCCTGGTCGATGGCGACACCATTCGCGACGGCAAGGAGGAGCACTTCCACGGAAGCGGCCCCGCCATTGACATCAACTACAGCATTCCCGCCGCTCAGCGCGGTATCGATATGCTCCTGGCTAAGTTCGCGCAGAAGAACTACCGCACCGAGGTGGTCATGCCGAACCACGAGGAGATTCCTGTTCCTGTGCTGAATAAGCCCCTGTCCCAGTGCCGGATCGGCCTGGTCACTGACGGCGGCCTCGTGCCTATTGGCAACCCCGACCACCAGGTGCCCACCAACTCCAAGTATTTCCGTGCCTACTCCATCGCCGGTATGGACAGCCTGGACCCCAAGGACTGGGAAGTCAGCCACCAGGGCTACAACAACGCCTTCGTTCTGCAGGACCCCAACCGTCTGGTGCCGGTGGACGCCCTGCGTGACCTGGTGAACAAGGGCTTCATCGGAAGCCTGAGCGATACCTTCTACTCCACCGCGGGCGTGATGACCCCCATGGAGAAGTGCAAGGAGTTCGGCGAGGGGATCGCCCAGGCCCTGAAGGAGGACCTGTGTGACGCCGCCATTGAGACCTCCACCTGAGGGACCAGCAGTCGTGGCGGGTCCATGATCACTAAGGAGATCCAGCGTGCTGGCATCCCTGTTATTCAGGTCACCAATCTAACCAAGATCGCCGAGGGCATCGGCGCAAGCCGTATTCTCCGCGGCAACAGCGTTCTGCATGTATTCGGCGACCCCTCTCTCCCCCTGCCCAGTGAAAAGGCATACCGAGAAGAGCGCGTCATCCGTGCGCTCCAGATGCTGGAAGAGGTTCCGGCTGAGGGGCAGCGGGCGATCATTGAGGAATAACTTTTCCCCTTTTCCGGTGGGGCTATCCGTCCATATCGCTGTTAGCCCCTGAAAACAGTTCTCCTTTTTCTGAAATAAGCAATATCCCACGGCAGGACGCCGGGTCGGTCACGATCCGGCGTTCTGCTTTTGTCAAAAGAAACCGGTCTCCGCCCGTAAAGATTTTGGGAAGGATGCAAAAAATTCTGTACTTTCCTCCCAAGCTTCGGTATAGTATACATAGATGTCATCAACGTACAGGAAGGAGGCGCTGCCGTGCGGATCAACCACCAGCTGCTGGAGAAGATCCAGGAATCCCTGTCCTCCGTGCTGCCCATTACCGCCATTGTGCTGCTGCTGAGCGTGTCCATCGCCCCTCTGACGCCGGGGGCTCTGGTGCTGTTCCTCTTCGGCGCGGTGCTGCTGATCGTGGGCATCGGCGTGTTCACCCTGGGGGTGGATATGTCTATGGCCCCCATGGGCAGCGGCATGGGCGTCTACCTCAGCCGGGCCCGGCGGCCATGGCTGAGCCTGCTGGCCGCCTTCCTTCTGGGGGTCATCGTCACCCTGGCGGAGCCGGATCTTTAGGTCCTGGCGGAGCAGGTCCCCGGTATCCCCAACCTGGTGCTGATCCTCACCGTGGCCACCGGTGTGGGCATGTTCCTGCTGGTGGCCCTGCTGCGGCTGCTGCGGCACATCCCCCTGTCCCGTCTCCTGGTGGGCTTCTATCTGCTGGTCTTCGTGCTGGCCCTGCTGGCCCCCCGGGACTTTATCCCCGTGTCCTTCGACTCCGGCGGCGTCACCACAGGGCCCATCACCGTCCCCTTCATTATGGCCCTGGGCGTGGGCATGGCCGCCGTCCGCAGCGACAAGACCGCCACCAGCGACAGCTTCGGCCTGGTGGCCCTGTGCAGCATCGGCCCCATCCTGTCCGTCCTGCTGCTGGGAGTGACCTACGCCCCCTCCGGCGCCGGCTACACCCCCGTCCCCCTGCCCCAGATCCAGACCACCCGGGATGCCGCCCGGGAATTTGTCCGGGCCCTGCCGGTCTACGCCAGAGAGGTGGCCCTGGCGCTGGCCCCCATCTGTCTCATGTTCCTGGTGTTCCAGCTCTTTACCCGCCGCTTCAAGCACACCCAGCTCCTGCGGGTGGTCAGCGGTCTGGTGTACACCTATGTGGGGCTGGTGCTGTTCCTCACCGGGGTCAACGTGGGCTTCATGCCCGCCGGCCAGCTGATCGGCGCCACCGTGGCCGGCGGCAGCCGCTCCTGGCTGCTGGTCCCCATCGGGATGCTCATGGGCTACTTTATTGTGGCCGCCGAGCCCGCGGTCCATGTTCTGATGCACCAGGTGGAGGAGGTCTCCATGGGCGCCGTGTCCCAGACCGCCATGCGGCGGGGCCTCTCCATCGGCGTTGCAGTTTCCGTGGGCATCGCCATGCTGCGGGTGCTGACGGGGGTGTCCCTGCTGTGGTTCCTGCTCCCCGGGTACGCCTTCGCCCTGGCCCTCACTTTCTTTGTACCGCAGATGTTCACCGGCATCGCCTTCGACTCCGGCGGCGTGGCCTCCGGACCGATGACCGCCACCTTCCTCCTGCCCTTCGCCATGGGGGCCTGCGAGGCGGTGGGCGGGAATTTCATGACCGACGCCTTCGGGCTGGTGGCCCTGGTGGCTATGACGCCCCTGGTGACCATCCAGCTGCTGGGTCTGGCGGGACGTATCCGCCGGAAGCTGGCCGCCGACGCGCTCCGCTCCGAGCTTGCCCGGGCGGAGGACGGCATCCTCTACTACGACTAAGGAGGCGCTTTCCATGAAACAACGAAAACGGCTGGCCCTCCTGGTGACCATCACCGACCGGGGCTGCGGCAACAAGCTGACGGACCTGTACACCCGGAACCAGGTATTCACCCACCTGCGGTGCGAGGGGTCCGGCACCGCCACCTCGGAGATCCTGGACATCCTGGGCCTGGGCAGCTCGGAGAAGGATATCCTGCTGAGTCTGGCCCCGGTGGCCACCATCCGGGCCCTGATGGACGCGCTGGAGGACGATCTCCACGAGGCCGTTCCCGGCCGGGGCATCGCCTTCACCGCCCCGCTGGATGCGGTGAGCAACCTGATGGCGGCCTTCATCGCCGCCCGCACAAAGCTGGAAAAGGAGGAGCCCCAAGCTATGGAGCAGAAGAGCAGCCTTATCCTGGTAGCCATGAACCAGGGCTTTACGGATGTGGTCATGGACACTGCCCGAAAGGCCGGCGCCCGCGGGGGCACCGCCGTCCGGGGCCGCTGGGTGGGGGAGGAAAACTTCGCCCCTCTCCAGGGGGTCGCCCGCCAGGGGGAGAAGGATATCCTGGCCATCGTGGTGCCCCGGGAGCTGCGGGGGCCGGTGATGGAGGCCATCAACCGGGATCACGGTCTCCAGTCCGACGCCGGCGCTCTGGTGCTGTCCATAGGCATCGACCGGCTGATCCGCCTGGGATAACAGCAAAAAAAGTGCTTGCAATTTTGGGCTGATTGAACGCCCCCGGCGGAGGACCTGATGGTCCTCCGCCGGGGGCGTAGCTATTTTAGGGGGGCAGGCACATCAGATGCCCATCTCCTCCTTGACTTCCTTGAAGCACTGCACCGCGAAATCCAGGTCCTCCTTGGTGTGGCCGGCGGAGATCTGGGTGCGGATGCGGTCACGGCCCTTGGGCACCACGGGGTAGCAGAAGCTCACCACATACACGCCCTTGTCCAGCATACGGCGGGCGAACTCCCCGGCCACCTTGGGATCGTAGAGCATGATGGGGACGATGGGATGCTCACCGGGCAGCAGGTCGAAGCCCAGCTTCTCCATCTGGGCCCGGAAGTACCGGGCATTCTCGTGGACCCGGTCCCGCAGCGCCGTGGAGGTGGTCAGCAGCTCAATGGTCTTCAGCGTGGCGGCGCAGATGGCGGGGGCCACGGTGTTGGAGAACAGATAGGGGCGGCTGCGCTGGCGCAGCAGATCCACGATCTCCTTCCGGGCGGCGGTATAGCCGCCGGAGGCCCCGCCCAGGGCCTTGCCGAAGGTGCCGGTGAGGATATCCACCCGGCCCTGGACACCGCAGAACTCGGGGGTGCCCCGGCCGGTGTCGCCCATGAAGCCCACGGCGTGGCTGTCGTCCACCATAACCAGGGCGTCAAACTCGTCAGCCAGGTCGCAGATGCCCTTCAGGTTGGCGATGTAGCCGTCCATGGAGAACACGCCGTCGGTGGCAATGAGCTTCACCGGGCAGCCGGCGCTCCGGGCCTCCTCCAGGCAGCGGCGGAGATCCGCCATGTCGTTGTTCTTATAGCGGAAGCGCTTGGCCTTGCACAGGCGGACGCCGTCGATAATGGAGGCGTGGTTCAGCTCATCGGAGATCACCGCGTCCTCCGGCCCCAGCAGCGTCTCAAAGAGGCCGCCGTTGGCGTCAAAGCAGGAGGAGTAGAGGATGGCATCCTCCATGCCCAGGAACTGGCTGAGCTTCTCCTCCAGCTCCCGGTGGATGGACTGGGTGCCGCAGATAAAGCGGACGGAGCTGAGGCCGAAGCCCCACTGGTCGTAGCTGTCCTTGGCGGCAGCGATCAGCTCCGGGTTGTTGCTGAGCCCCAGGTAGTTGTTGGCGCACATATTCACCACCTGCTTGGCGGCGGTGGTGTCGATCCGGGAGCGCTGGGGGGTGGTGATGATGCGCTCATCCTTCCAGGTGCCGGCCTCGCGGATGGCCTCCAGCTCCTGGCGATACTTTTCCAGTGCCTTCTTCATCGGGAATATCCTCCTTACTTCTTGGTCCAATCCAGGACAACCTTGCCGGACTTGCCGCTGTTCATGGCGTCGAAGCCCTTCTGGAACTCGGTGTAGTGGAAGCGGTGGGTGATGACCGGGGTCAGATCCAGGCCGCCCTGGACCATGTAGCTCATCTGGTGCCAGTTGTCCATCTTCCGGCCGTAGATGCCCTGGAGGGTCAGCCCCTTCATGATGATGCCGTTCATATCCATGGGCACAGGCTTGTTGGAGATACCCAGGAGGCTGATCTTACCGCCGTTGCGCATGACGGAGATCATCTGCTGCAGGGCGCCGCCGTTGCCGCTCATCTCCAGGCCGATGTCGAAGCCCTCCACCAGGCCCTGCTGACGCATGACCTGGGTCAGATCCTCGCAGCTGACATTGACCGCGGCGTCGGCCCCCATCTTCCGGGCCAGGTCCAGGCGGTACTCGTTGACGTCGGTGATGACCACACGGCGGGCGCCGGCGTACTTGCAGATCCCGGCGGCAATGATGCCGATGGGGCCCGCGCCGGTGATCAGCACATCCTCCCCCACCAGGTTCCACATGAGGGCGGTGTGGGTGGCGTTGCCGAAGGCGTCAAAGAAGGCCACCACATCCTCCGGCAGGGACTCGGGGATGATGATGACATTGCTGGCGGGGATGCAGACATACTCCGCAAAGGCGCCGTCCCGGTCCACGCCCACACCCTGGGTGTCCTTGCACCACTGGATGTTGCCGTTGTGGCAGTTGCGGCAGTGGCCGCAGGTGATGTGCCCCTCGCCGCTGACCCGCTGGCCCACATGGAGGCCGGTGACACCGGCGCCCAGCTGGGCGATCTCGCCCACATACTCGTGGCCGATGGTCATGGGGGGCTTGATGTGCTCCTGGGCCCAGGGGTCCCAGTTGTAGATATGCACATCGGTGCCGCAGATAGCGGTCTTGTGGACCTTGATGAGCACCTCGCCGGGGCCGGGCTCGGGAACGGGGACCTGCCGAAGCTCCAGACCGGGGCCGGCAGCGGGCTTAACTAACGCGTCCATGAGCTGTGCCATAATTGTCCTCCTAAGAAAAACAAAATATTGTTGTTTCGTTGTTTTGCTGTGGACAGTATACCCCCGGCAGAGGGCAAAAGTCAATCTGTTTTTGTGCGCTCCGGGGAAATTTTTCCCGATCAGACGCAGCGGTGGGTCATGATGTCCAGGATGATCTGGTCCGTCTGGCGCATTCCCTCCTTGGCCAGGACGCCCACATTGGCGATGGTGTTGTCCACGCCCTTGGTGACGATGCCGTCGCCGCTCTTGAACTCCTGGTGGTTGCGCCACATGTGGTAGCCCAGGATGCCCGCGTCCACACTGGCGGCGATCTTGGCGGCGCAGGAGGGCTTGGCCCCGTCGCAGATGGTGCCGGATAGGATGGCCACAGCGTTGACGATGGTGTGGGCGATGGCCTCATAGGTCCCCTCCAGCAGGTAGGCGATGCCCGCCCCGGCCCCCACACCGGCGCTGATGGCGCCGCAGTAGGCGGACAGGCGGCCAATGCCGCTCTTCTGGTGGATGGTCACCAGGTCGCTGACCAGCAGGGCCCGGTACAGCTTCTCCCGGCTGACCCCCAGGTGGTCAGCATACCGGATCACGGGGACGGAGGCGGTGATACCCTGGTTGCCGGAGCCGGAGAGGATCACCACCGGCATCTCACAGCCGCTCATGCGGGCGTCGCTCCCTGCGGCGGCCCAGGCCTTGGCCTCGGTCTTGATATCGGTGGGATAATCCCCCAGAAGGACAGAGCCGATGTTGGCCCCCCAGTTCCCCTTCAGCCCCTCCCGGGCAATGGCGGTGTTGTAGTCGATCTGCCGGTCCAGCAGCTCCCTGACCTGGTCCAGGTCCACCGTGTCGGCGAAATCCAGGATATCCGCCACGGTCAGCAGGCTCTTCTCCGTTCCGCTGTCCCCGGCGGCCTCCGTCAGGGGGCGGTCCAGCAGGATCTCCCCGTCCCGCTCCACCCGGACAATATTGCTGTGGCTGTCGGCAATGCGGATCATTGCGCTGTGCTCCCCGGCCCAGCCGGTGAGCCGGATGTCCAGCAGCCGGGAGGTGTGGGCGTAGGCGATCTCCACCGGGACCTCCTCCACAAAGCGGGCGATGTCCCCGTGCTTCTCCTGGGGGACCCGGGAGATGACCTGCAGCAGCTGGTCCGCCTCCCCGGCCACAGCGCCGGCGGCCACGGCGGCCTTGATGCCCTTCAGTCCGCCGGTGTTGGGCACCACAACGCTCTTTACATTTTTGATGATGTTGCCGGACACCTCCGCCAGAACGCGCTCCGGCAGGGCGCCCAAGGTCTCCCGCAGGCGGGCGGCGGCGTAGGCGATGGCGATGGGCTCCGTGCAGCCCGTGGCGGGAATAAGCTCATCGTGGAGAATGGCGATATAGGCGTTTACGATCTCGGAACTGGGCATGGTACTGGTCCTTCCTTTCTGGTGGATTCAGGATTCGCCGCCCCGGAGAGCGGCGGGCAGGGAGTCGTCCTCCTCCACCCACTCCCGTTCCACATCCACCACCCGGTAGTCCTCACGGGTGTCCCGGATGACGATCTTTTGGATCCCGGCATTGATGATGAGCCGGCGGCACATGGAGCAGGAGGTGGAGTCGGGAATGAGTCGATCAGTGGCGGGGTCCCGGCAGGCCATATAGAGGGTGGCCCCCAGAGTATCCCGCCGGGCGGCGGAGATGATGGCGTTGGCCTCAGCGTGGACAGAACGGCACAGCTCATAGCGCTCACCGGAGGGGATGTGCATGGCCTCCCGGGTGCAGCACCCCAGATCCACGCAGTTTTTCCGTCCCCGGGGTGCGCCATTGTAGCCGGTGGAGATGATCTCGTCATTTTTCACAATGATGGCCCCATAGCACCGGCGCAGGCAGGTGGAGCGCTTGGTAACCGTCTCCGCAATGTCCAGATAGTAGTTTTCCTTGCTGACTCTCTCCATGGCACATCTCCTCGTTCTTAGTACCTCCAGTATGCACGAATTTTCTGGAAAAATCAAGAAAAATCCGAGGTTGCCAGGGGAAAAACTCCGTGGTATACTATTTATTTGCAAAGAATACCACACACAGGGAGGCTGCGCCATGCGAATTGGACAGGTGGATATCGACTCGGGGAAGCTGGCTCTCGCCCCCATGGCCGGGGTGACAGACGCCGCCTACCGCCAGATCTGCGCGGAGCTGGGGGCTGGGCTCACCTATACGGAGCTGGTCAGCGCCAAGGCCCTGTGCTACCAGGACAAAAAAAGCCGGATACTGCTGCAGCCGTTCCCCGGCGAGTCCCCCTTCGCCGCCCAGATCTTCGGCAGCGATCCGGTGTGCATGGCGGAGGCCGCCCAGATCGCCATCGAGGTCAGCGGCGCTGACCTGCTGGACATCAACATGGGCTGTCCCGTGGGCAAGGTGGTGTCCAACGGCGATGGCTCCGCCCTCATGCGGGACCCGGAGAAGGCCGTCCGCATTGCCGAGGCGGTGGTGAAGGCCAGCCCGGTGCCTGTGACGGTGAAGATGCGCCGAGGCTGGGACAAGGGCAGCATCAACGCCGTGGAGCTCAGCCGGATGCTGGAATCTGTGGGCGTGGCCGCCGTGGCCATCCACGGGCGGACCCGGGTGCAGATGTACGGCGGCGTGGCCGACTGGTCCACCATCCGGGAGGTCAAGGAGGCGGTGTCCATTCCGGTCATCGCCAACGGCGATGTGTTCTCCCCGGAGGATGCCGTCCGCATCCTGAAGCAGACCGGGGCGGACATGGCCATGATCGGCCGGGGCTGCTTCGGCAACCCCTGGCTCTTCCGGGAGGCTGCCGCCGCCCTGGCGGGGGAGCCCATTCCGGAGCGCCCCCCTCTGGCGGAGCGGTGCGACACCGCCGTGCGCCAGATCGAGCTGGGGTGCCGCTACAACTGCGAGAAGATCGCCGTACTGAACGCCCGGCGGCACTACGCCTGGTACCTCAAGGGCGTTCCCCATGCCAGCTATTACAAGGAACAGATCGTCCACATGGAGACGCTGGATGACGTCTACCGGGTGACGAGCGGGATCAAGAGGGATCTGCATGACTGAGAAGGAACTGGTCCGCGCGGCGGCGGAGGGGGATGCGTCCGCCTTCGAGGCCCTGCTGCGGCAATATGAAAACAAGGTATATCACCTGGCGCTGAAGATGTGCGGCAGTCCGGAGGACGCCGCCGATGTGGCCCAGGAAGCTTTCCTGGCGGCCTGGCGGGGCCTGCCCAACTACCGGGGCGAAGCCGGGTTCTCCACCTGGCTCTACCGGCTGACCAGCAACGCCGCCATCGACCATCTCCGCCGGTCCAAGCGCCAGCGGGGTGAGCTGAGCCTGGACGACGAGGAGCTGGGGCTGGACGCCGTGGACGGCGGCCCCACGCCCCATGCCGCCGCCGAGGGCACGGAGCTGCGGGACGCTGTGGAGAACGGGCTGGCCCAGCTCAGCGACGACCACCGGCGGGTGCTGGTGCTGCGGGAGATGGAGGGGCTCAGCTATGAGGAGATCTCGGATAAGCTGGGGCTGGATCTGGGGACGGTAAAAAGCCGGATCTCCCGGGCCAGAAACGCCCTGCGAAAAATTTTGGTGAAAAGCGGGAACTTATCCGGCTATCTGCCGTCTAACCAACAGAAAGAAAAGGAAAAGGAGGGCCGGTCATGAGAACGTGCACAGAATATGAGGCTCTGATCAGCGCCTTCATCGACGGGGTCCTGCCGGAGGCAGACCGGGCGGCGCTCATGGAGCATATGGCCGTCTGCCCCGATTGCCAGGCCTATTTTAACGACCAGATCGCCATTCACGACGCCCTGTCCCCCATGGAGGAGACCCCCGCCCCGGCGGAGCTGGCGGGGCGGATCATGGACCAGGTCCGCGCCGAGCCCCGGCAGAAGCGGAAAGTGGTCCCCTTCCCCCACTGGCAGCGCTTTGCCGCCCTGGCCGCCTGCTTTGCGGTGGCTGTGGTGGGCATCTGGGCTCTGGACGGCGGACATTCGGTGTCCACCATGTCCAGGACCGACCGGATGGCCGCCCCGGTGTCCGCCTGCGCTGACGACAGCGTACCGGAGCCGGCCCCCTTCGCCCTGGCCCCCACCCAGGAGGAGAAGATGGCTCTGCCTGCAGAGGACAGCGCCCCTGTCCCCTCCGAGTCCGCCAAGGAGGAGTCCTCCACCATGGTGCTGACCACCGGAAGCCCCGTCGCCGCGGCGTGGGTGGAGGATACCCTGGGGCTGGAGTGGACCGCCGGAAGCGTCTACCCCCTCACCGAGGAGCAGTACAATACCCTGCTGGAGCTGCTGCTCCAACAGGATGCACCGTACACCAGCATCCCCGCCAGCGGCGGAGCCTCCCCCTTCCTGCTGGAAGCGGGGCTTGACGCCCAATAATCGTGCAACCCCGGCCTGCGTGCAGGCCGGGGTTGCTGTATATCACTGCGCTTTGGGGTGCTGCCCCTTCGCGCTTCCCTCCGCAGCAGCGGGCAATACCACCTGGAGGGCCACGATCTCACTGTCGGTCCCCAGGCGCACCGGGAGCTGGAAGTATCCCGCCCCGGAGGAGACTACGCTGTGGGTCCGCCCGGTCTGGTAATGGCCATAGAATCCCCGGGGGCCGTAGGCCAGCTTGGTGAACACCGTGGCCGGGAAGAACTGCCCCTTGTGGGTGTGCCCGCACAGCACCAGATCTGCCCCCAGCCGAACACCGTCGTCGATCCCCAGGGGGTTGTGGTCCACCACGATCACCGGCTTTTCGGATGCTCCCTCCCCCAGCAGCTCCTCCAGCGGCTTCCGGTGGGGGTTGCCCAGGATATCGTCCCGTCCCGCCACCAGGAAATCCGCCGTCGCGGCGCACGCATCCACCAGAAGGTGTATCCCCGCCTCCTGGAAAAACCGCCGGATCTCCTGGCGGCCGGAATTGGGGTCGTGATTGCCCAGGACCGCATAGACTGCACCCCGGGGCTGCAGGGCTTGAAGTTCCCGCTTGACTGCCGCCCGATCGCAGCGGTCAAAGGCGTCCTGGTCGAAGGTATCCCCGGCCAGCACCACCATATCGGCTCCCACCTGGTTTGCCGCGCTTACGATTTTGTGGAGCTGCTTGCTGTCCACATAGCTCCCCACGTGGATATCGCTGAGGAGCACCAGTGTCTTCACGGTACCGCCCTCTTCCGCGCCGGCCAGGGGCACCCTGTATGTGCGGATACGGAGTTTTCTGGCGTGGAGAAAGCCGTACACCGTCAGGGCGAGGGCCAGCAGCAGCGGGATCAGATACAGTCTGCTGTCCCGCAGGCCCAACAGCAGGCGCACACCGTCAAACAGGAGGAAGCAGATAACCATGCTGAGCAGATAGCACAGGACCGTCCCGCAGAAGTTAAAGAGCTTCCAGGTGCGTTTCTGCGCCTTTCCGCTGTTCGTATATACCAGCATATACCCGGAGAACACCGCCAGCACCGCAAAGATCCACAAGCGGAGATCCACAGCGGTGAATGCCTCCAGGAGCATCCCCAGCCGCAGGGCCAAATAGGCCGCCATGACCATCCCCAGTACACAGAAGATGGCGGCAAAGGCCCGCCCTCTGACAAATTTCCCAAACCATTCGTGCATGACTGTTCATCCATTCTGCAAATGCGCGTTCTTGCCGCACCGGACCGCCAAACGGTGACAGCGGGCGGCAGCACCTCCATGATGGCCCTTATTTTTCCTATAGTCAATGGATATTCTGTAAACTTATGGGGGTGGAGGCGCAGAACAGAAAAACGGATGCCATCCACAGGGATGGCATCCGTTTTTGGCACGCCAGAAGGGATTCGAACCCCCGCCCCCCTCCTTAGGAGTTTGGCGTGACCAGTGATGTACGGACCGGATGTAACTTCCCATTATTTCTCTTTCAAAATATATCTCTGGGTACAAGGTTTTTGTGATGAAACTTGCACAAAAGGCTGCATTATGACGCGCTTTTTAAGGCGTCCTATTAGCAAATTCTTAGCAGGAATAAGCTTGGATGCAGTGCCGTTTTTCTCATTTCAAGCCTTGTTGACCGAGCAAATCATGGAGGTTAAACAATGGAAAATCATGAAAAGCGTCCGCTGCCGGAAGCGCGCACTTACACCGTAGAAGATGTTGCTGCCATGCTCAACATTGGGCGTACATCGGCATATACACTAGTCAAGGAAGGTCACTTCAAGACCGTGCGTATTGGTACGGCAATCCGTATTTCCAAGAAGTCGTTTGATGAGTGGCTGGAGAAGTTGGAGTTGTAAAGCAAATCATTGAATATTCAAAAGGCCGCCGTAGGCTCAAAACTACGACGGCCTTTTCGTATCAGTTACTTCCCAAACAAATCACTATGGGTCCCTGTACGGGTCAGGGTCAGTACCAAAACATCATCCTCAACCCGGTAGACCAAGAGCCAATCGGGCAGGATATGACATTCTCGATGGCCGACCCAGTTGCCGGTAAGTGCGTGATCTTTATTCTTGTCTGGTAGAGATTGTCCCGCAGCCAAAAGAGCAACGATCTGTTCCAGCAATTCGATTTTTAAGCCACGCTTGATTGCCAGCTTGTAGTCCTTTCGGAATTGCGTGGTGAACTTGACCACATATTTTGTCTGGCTCATTTCTTCAAATCCGCAAACATCTCATCCATATCGGTGTACCCCTTTACAGACGGATCCTTTGCAATCCTTTCCGCCTCCAGCATGGCAGCAATCGTTTCCTTGTTGGGCTGATTCAAATTGATCTCAAAGGGAATCCCGCCCTCCCGAAGAGACTGCCGAACAAAGATGTTAAATGCGGTGGACAGGTTCATGCCGAGTTCAGCAAACAGCGCATCAGCCTGTGCTTTCAGTTCGGAATCCATACGAATACTAATATTGGTGGTAGAACCGGCCATAGAATCATCTCCTTCCTATTGGCACTTTTATTATATGCCACTTGCACGAAGAAAACAATATAATGCACGAAAATTTACAAACATTTCATGACGATAAGAACCAGGAGATTGATCTCATTTTATGTAGTACAGCCTCTTTGCATGACCTTTTCGACCTTTTGTGCATAATTACCTCGATTTTGCTGAATCAGATAGCATCGCCCATAATGAAATGACACGATGTGGCTCATATAGAAAAGACGCGAAATACAGCTTGGACTTAGGAGTACGGCGTACCATTTCGTAAATTGTTCATATCATATCTTCCTGTGTTGTTTCTTCGCAAATTGTGCTGCCCGGAGGCAGGTCAATTTGCACAAATTCCCCTGAAATATGCTGCCTTACAACGGCTTTTCAAATGTCGTATTAGCAAGGTATTAGCAGGAACCCCTTGTGACAGAAGGCTTTCAGGAACCATTTCAAAATGCTATTAGCAGGGAGGATCATTTTATGAGCACCAACGAAAAAGGGACGCCCCAAAGCAGAACATACACTGTGAATGACATCGCAGCCATTCTCGGTATCGGCCGCGCTACGGCCTATAAACTCGCCAACTCCGGAACGTTCAAGACGATCCGCATCGGCAACATGATCCGCATCTCCAGGAAGTCCTTTGAGGATTGGCTGAGGATAGAGGAAAAATAAGAAAATATAGGGCCGCCGCAGGTTTATTAAACCTGCGGCGGTATAGCAATATTACAAAAGAGGTTCAATCACTTTGTGAGAGGTTTTCTTCGTTTGAATCACTTTGCACAGTAACCAAACACTTTTTTGTTAGCAAGGTTCTGAAGGCATTTTTGAGCGATGTTAGCAAATTCGCGATTTTGTTTGCAACTTCCTCTAATTTCTGCTAACAAATGTTTGCAAGTTCCTTTGGTAAAAATCGAACCTCTGACTTACCGCCTTTCTTAGCAAAAGGCCAAATCTCGTTAGCAAATGTTAGCAAACCAAGGTTTTCTGCAAAAAAGCCAAGAAAGCCGCAGAAATAAGAAAAGCCGAAAACCCTGATAAATCAAAGGTTTTCGGCGTGTTTGCTGGCGTCCCTGGCGGGATTCGAACCCACGGCCTTTCGCTTAGGAGATGGACCCAGCGCATATATTCCCTATCAATGGAGATAAAGAAAATGCAGTTATATCAAGGCATTTCTCCGCATTCACTATAAACTTCGTACAAGCAAAATTAAGCAAAATCAAAGGATTTTAGTACCCCATTGTTTGCACTCTGTTTGCAGAGGTGCGAAATTTGGCGTTAACCAAAAGTTCAATTCCCGTCGGGACTTAATTATATTTATGGTATCGTGGACATAGTCTACCATACATAGAGGTTCATTACAAGAGGTATTGAGCCAGTAAAAGTGCCTGTTTTATCTTTCTTAGGAAAGGTAGAGCAGGCACTTTTTTTCATATCTAAACTTAGGAAGAAATGAGGTGAAATTATGAATACACAGATTATTGCCATCGCCAACCAAAAAGGTGGTGTGGGCAAAACAACCACTTGTGCCAATCTGGGAATTGGTCTGGCTCAGTCTGGAAAGAAAGTCCTTCTGATTGACGGAGACCCACAGGGAAGCCTGACCATCAGCCTGGGTAATCCCCAGCCTGATAAGTTGCCCTTTACCCTGTCAGACGCTATGGGTCGTATTTTGATGGATGAACCAATTCGTCCCGGCGAGGGTATCCTGCACCACCCAGAGGGTGTAGATCTGATGCCAGCCGACATCCAGCTCTCCGGCATGGAGGTCTCCCTGGTAAACGCTATGAGCCGAGAAACCGTTCTGCGACAATATCTGGACACGCTGAAGGGGCAATACTCCCATATCCTCATCGACTGCCAG
>CAUWCX010000006.1:0-69770 GCA_963557105.1 uncultured Oscillospiraceae bacterium | reverse complement strand
GAAGATAGGTAACGCCAACACATTAAGCGCACAGCAAATGCTGTGCGCTTTTTTTTGTTCAGCAGGCAGTTGAAAATTTGAGATTTGACCGGTAGGTCTTGATGAGGATAAGCACTGACCAAACCGTATCTGTGAACTACCCACGACTGAAGTTGAAGGCTTCCGGAGCAGCGCGGAGATATTCCGGCTAACTCCATCGACAACTACAGCAGCAGAGGCAGCTCCAGCTCCTATGTTTCAACCACGAAGTTTGCGCCTTGTGCCAACATACTTTTCCCTCCTTGTTGTACTATCGTCAACAAGGAGGGAAAAGAGGTTTTGGTTAAATGGTAGGTTTTTATGTATCCAATTGGTCAAAGCAGAGCATGAGAACAGATAAAAAGTGTCCTTCTTTATATTCGTTTCTCAGGGTGCCGTTGTACTTTTCTGCGATATCTTCAATATTTCGTAGCCCCAAGCCGTGGGGGGAGGTAGTGTCTGGCTTGGTACTGTGCAGAGCCGCATTGTTTTTAAAGGGGTCGCTGTTGACCGTGTTTTCTACCCGAAAAATCGCAAAATTTTCTCTTTGGTAAATCTTGACCCTAATTTCCGGAATAGCCGTGGACGCCATTTGCCTACATGCTTCAATGGCATTGTCAATTTGATTTGTTAACGCACCGCATATGTCCACTGGGTCAATGTTTGTTGGCGTATGGAAATCTGCCGAGAATATGAATGCTATTCCCAGCATGCTTGCTTCCGAAGCCTTATGATTGATGATGGCGTCAATAATATCGCTCCCGCTGTGACACAAGGCCACTTCCTGATATGCGGTGGACAAAAGCGAATCAATGTAGGATAGAACCTCCGCGTGTTTTCCCCTAGCCTCCAGACCGTTGATTGCAGCAAGGTGGTGCTTGAAGTCGTGCAAGCTTTTTGCATACTCCTGCTGGCGGGTATGGAGCTGCTGGTAATTCTCTGCAAGAAGTTGATTGGTAGCAGCCAAAAGATTTTGCGTCTGCTTTTCCTGCTCGGATTTTGTCAACAGAGCAAATGATATAACGACGACGACAAAAAAGAAGAGAATATACAGCCAGGAAATCAGGTTTATCGTATGTATTTGCTCCACGCTGGTATTGATGATTGTGCTGAATAAATATTGGACCGTTACATAGGAGAGGACACAAATCCCGAGAAGTGCCAACCGATAGTTCCGTTTCAGTTCTCCCAGCTTAGGTAGGTATCTTCCAAAGAGAAGAAGCAACACTACATCGGCAGACTTATCAACGATTAGAAAAAATGTCCTCAGCTTACCTGGCGTCATTATAATTGAAAATGCGGAATCTGATACGCCCAAGGCAAGCCCAAAAATAGTAAGTATAATATAATCTACAGTCAAAACGACAAAATACGCAAAAACACAAGCAAGGCTCCGCAGGAGAATCGTCCCATCTGTAAGCATCCGTGCGAGGATCAGGATGACGAATGCCGCCGCAACAACCGGGGTGAGAAAGGAAAAGGCAGAAAATGCATTGAGGAGAGAGGTCAGCGCAGTCAATGCTATGGCCGAAAGGACGGTCAGAGCGGTGTGTGTTCCGCCCTGCCGCTTTTGGCCCGCAATCGCGCTTACAACGGAGAGAATGACCACACTCTCAACAAATGTTGCTGTCCATTCGCTGATCTGTCCTATCTGCATAGTCATGCCCCCCATAGTCGGTTGATCGTATCCTTCACAGTGGACAGCATCTGCCGACTGATCGGCAGCCGCTCCAGATTGCGTAGGATCAGTTCATTCCCCTTAATTTGACGGATATAATCCAAGTTGACAAAGGTGCTCCGGTCTATGTAGATGAATCGCTCATCGTTCAATTGGTCATAGATTTCCCTCAGGCCGCGATTGTCCTTGATGATTCCCTGATTGCTGGTGACGATCTGCGAGCTGCGGAGTACATGGCGAACATACACGATCTCACGGTACGGGATACGCACTGCGTTCCCATAGTATCGCACGGTCAGTGCGCCGGCCTCCAGTTTTGAAAATTCTGTCAATGCCGCAGACAGGGCCTCCGGCAGCCGACTGGCCATCTCCAACTTAGGGATATAGCGCAGCGCTCCAAACTTGTATCCCTCCAAGGCCATCTCGCAGTGGGAGGTCAAAAAGACAATGATTGCAAAGGGAATGCATTCAAGGATATGGGCGGCAAGCGTCAGCCCATCCAGGTCGGGCATCTCCACATCGACAAAGAACAGGTCGAACTTACTGCCGCTTTTAATCTCCCGGTCAAGGTATTTGCTTTCAGAGAACACATCTACAGTAACCCATTCACGCTGTCCCGCCCCTTGGGCCCATAGGAGGATTTCCTGATGCAGACCGCTCAAAAAATTCTGATCATCATCACATAGGGCAATGCGCAGCATAACAAATGCCTCCTATTACTTTTGTTCAAAGCCTACCGAAATTTTCCGGTTTACATCTAAAAAAATGCGGTGATTTTTAGAAATCAGCAAAATATACTGATCGTTCGCAGATTGCTTGTCGCGCAGATTCAAATTACTATTATACAGTGTAATCCCACATTTGTTTTCCGTCAAGAGTTTTTCCAACTCCGTTACCACGTCCGCGATGGGGGCGGAGTGGTATTTTGACGCGGTCCAACGGGGAATACACTCCCTGATGTTTTGCGGTGTTATTGCAAGGTTCGCAGATAATTTTGGGCTGAGGGAAATCATGGTCTCGATCTCCTCAGCTGTATATGAGTTGACAGATGACATGATTGCCAGAAGATCAAAATAGTCGCAGCCTGCGGTACGAAAATTTTTAAGCAGATCCAGAGAAAGCTCATGCTGCGGAACTGTAAGAGCCTCCTCATTGCATAGAACTTTTCTAAGAAGATATTCTAAAGAGCAGTCCAGCGGGATTGGCGTATAGCTGTGGACCATTTTTAGCACCTCCTGATACGGAAAATACAGATGTTGACTATACCATAGCACGCTTTGCCTATACCTTCACCTGGTTTTGTCCGAACTACTGCTTTTTCGGTATCGAATTGAATGAGTGGATGATGGAATGGTCCAGCCTGTAAAGTCAAATACAATTGAATACAGATTTACATACAGTTCAGTCAAAACCTATTTACGGAATTGTCTGCCTCAGCTATTATGTTATAAAAAGATAGGATCTGGAGGCGGGAACCATTGATTTATTTATTAAGGATTATCTCCTGCTTTACCTAAATTCGGTATGCTGCAATGGAGTACATAATTGAACAAATATATCAGACATCCGGTATACCTGAAGGAACGCCAAGCCGCAGCGGCTGAACAGAAAGCTTGCGAGGAGAAGCAGGAATAGACTGTCTGATTAGACCGCGCCTTCGCGCTAGACTAGACGCCTATTCAAACTCGGAGGTACATCCATGAAAGCGAAACTGCTCCTGCTCACCGTCTGCCTGGCGCTACTGCTCTGCGCCTGCCAGGGGCCGGCAGACACGGAGACCCCGGCGGCTAACCTGCCGCCCGAAACTGGCGAAGTGGAACCCGCCGTCCCGGACACGCCGCCGGAGGATCCTGCACCGGCGCTGCCGTCTGCGCCGCCGGTGTGCCAGGTGCCGTTTACGGAGACGGAATCCTTCCCCCTGCCTTTCGACGAGGAGCTGCTGGTAGATGAGGAGAAGGGGCTCATGCTCTCCGCAGGGCAGGCGCTGTACGACTACGACACCATGTGGACGCTGCTGGAGGAGAATTTCCCCTATTTTGCCGCCATTGAGAAAGACCTGGGGGTCAGCAGCCAGGCGGTCAAAGCGCGCCATCGGGCCGAGCTGGTGTCAGAGACAGAAGACGGCTACATTACGCAGCGTGCGTTTTTGCAGAGGATCGATGCCTGTCTAAAAGAGTTTTATTCAGTTGGGCATCTCTTTGTGATTTCTCCAAATCGCCGACAAATTCTTTTTGATGTTTTCCAAAATATTGACAACCCTGTTGGTCAGAAGATCTTGGAATTGGCCAGCAGCAAAAAGGCGGAGACATGGTATACCCATTGGGAGAACATGCCCCAGGAACTACCCAAAGAACCACTCAAGGAGGCATCTTCCGAATCGTCCTCAGCAAACAGGCCGACAGTGATCGTGAACCCCTTTGCAACGCCAAAAGCAGCAATCACCAGAAACATTGACCTGGACACGGGCGTTCGTGCCGGATATGTGGAGGATATCCCCTATTTATCCATTCCCACCTTCGGCGGCTGGACGGAGGATACCTACGAGGGCATCGCCGCGTTCCTTAACGAAAACAGCGGACAGGACCACCTGATCATCGATATCTGCGGCAACGGGGGCGGCGATACTTTAGCGTGGACGCAGGGGATCGTTGCGCCGCTGATCACTGAGGAGCTGACATATAACATGCTGCTCGGGGCAAAGACCGGCGCACTGAATCTGGCCATGGTGCCGTTTCTTAACAACCCAGAGGAGGCGTTCCATGTCTACCGGGATGATTCCTGGAAAAAGGATTTTCCCCTGATTGTGGACGGCAGCTTCCAGGAAGTAGATCTGCTGCTGCGGTCAACAAGCAGTATCAGTCCAAGCAACAGCACGCACGCCACATTCAAGAAGATATGGGTACTCATTGACCAGGGGAACTATTCCGCAGCGGACAACTTCGCATATTTCTGCAAGGAGACCGGGTTTGCCACCTTGGTGGGGACAACGACAAGAGGAAACGGGATAGGGTTTCAACCGGCTGCAATGGCGTTGCCCTATTCGGGATTGATGATCTATTACGAGCAGTACCTATCCTACAATCCAGACGGCACCTGCAACGGAACCAGGGGGACTTTGCCGGATATTGCCGCCTCGCCGGGGCAGACGCCGCTGCAGGCCTGCTGGCAGGCAATTCAAAGCGAATAATACGATAAAGAAGCGGGCGCTGACCTTCACTAACCTCTGCCGTGTAATTTTATTGCAGAGATAGCTTCGGTGATAGCGTGGATGTGAGGAGCCGCTGCCATGCGGGGCAGATTCCCGGCCTTCGCCTTAGGGGAGGGAAAGGCGCTGCGTGCCAGGGGTACCAGAAAAGAGCGAAGAGAATAAGCGCAGATAGAACGGCAGAGAAGGGCCGCAGCGGACCGATGTTTTCTCGGTCCGCTGCGGCCTTTTTGATCGATGTAACAGTATGGATTAAAAATCTACTTCAGTGTCGTAGAAGCAGCACTTCAGCAGCTTGGCCATGTTCTCGGGATCGATGCTCCGGGGATTGGAACCGGTGCAGGCGTCGCCGACGGCCAGTTCAGCCACCTGGGGCAGCTTGTCCAGGAACTCCTGCTCATTGATGATGCCGCCCTCGTAGTCACGGATGCAGGTGGGGATGTCCAGGGCCTTGTTCAGCGCCTGGATGTGGGCGATCAGCGCCTTGCTGGTGGGTTCCAGGCCCAGGAAAGCGGCGATCTCACCGTACCGCTTCTCCGCCTCGGGCTCCGCAGCGTTGTAGGCAATGACCTTGGGCAGGTACATGGCGTTGGCGCAGCCGTGGACGATGTGGCCGCCGGAATAAGCGGCACCAGTCTTGTGGGCCATGGAGTGGACAATACCCAGCAGCGCGTTGGAGAAGGCCATGCCGGCCAGGCACTGGGCGTTGTGCATCCGGTCGCGGGCCTCCATATCGCCGTTGTAGCTCTTCACCAGGTCGGCAGAGATCATCTTGATCGCGTGGAGGGCCAGGGGGTCGGTGTAGTCGCAGTGCAGGGTGGAGACATAGGCCTCAATGGCGTGGGTCATGGCGTCCATACCGGTGTGGGCAGTGAGCTTCTTGGGCATGGTTTCCGCCAGATCGGGGTCAACAATGGCCACATCCGGGGTGATATTGAAGTCGGCCAGGGGGTACTTCACGCCCTTGGCGTAGTCGGTGATGACAGAGAAGGCGGTGACCTCCGTGGCAGTGCCGGAGGTGGAGGGGATGGCGCAGAACCGGGCCTTGGTCCGCAGCTTGGGGAAGTTGAAGGGGGTGATCAGCTGCTCGAAGGTGCAGTCGGGGTACTCATAGAAGGCCCACATGGCCTTGGCCGCGTCGATGGGGGAGCCGCCGCCCATGGCGACGATCCAGTCGGGCTGGAACTGGCGCATGGCCTCAGCGCCGCGCATAACGGTCTCCACACTGGGGTCGGGCTCAACACCCTCAAACAGCTGGACCTCCATGCCGGCGGCCTTCAGGTTGTCCACCGCACGGTCCAGGAAGCCAAAGCGCTTCATGCTTCCGCCGCCAACCACAACGATGGCACGCTTGCCGTCCAGATCCTTCAGCGCATCCAGCGCGCCCTTGCCGTGATAGAGATCCCGGGGTAAAGTGAATCTAGCCATGATGAAGTACCTCCATAGAAGATAATAATAAATAAGCGGATATCGATCGAAATCGTTAAACGATTAACGAACTTGTTGTACATAGTCTATCACAGGCGGAAGGTATTGTCAATAACTTAACAATAAATAATTAGTGAAATTTTTGTTAAGATGGTGTGATTTTCGAAAAAATTTTTGCTTACACGGGGACACTTGCACCTGGTGGTAAAATAGAATATAATAGAGAAAATTGTGGTGAAGGAGATATGCCATGGAGCTGCTCTACTGGTTTGAATCGATCCGTACACCGTTTCTGGATGCGGTGATGTCCCTGGTGACGCGTCTGGGGGAGGAGACACTTTTCCTGCTGGCGGCACTGCTGGTGTTCTGGTGCTGGGACAAGCGCCGGGGCTACTATCTGCTGACGGTGGGCTTTGTGGGAACGCTGATCAACCAGTGGCTGAAGATCGTCTGCCGTGTCCCGCGTCCCTGGGTCCGGGACCCCAATTTCACCATTGTGGAGTCCGCCCGGTCGGCAGCTGCGGGATACAGCTTCCCCAGCGGCCACACCCAGTGTGCCGTGGGCTATCTGGGCGGTATTGCGCGGTTTGTCCACAGCTGGTGGGTGCGGGTGATCTGCGTAGCGGCACTGCTGCTGGTGGCGGTATCCAGAATGTATCTGGGCGTTCATACGCCTGCGGATTTGGGTGTCTCGCTGGTGGTGGGAACGGTCCTGGTGTTTGCCGTCTATCCGCTGGTGGAGAGCACCCTGTGGTTCCCCAACCGGATGTATGCCATTATCGGCGGTATGCTGACCCTGAGTCTGGCCTTTGTGGGCTTTGTTGAGCTCTATCCGTTTCCGGCGGATGTGGACGGTGCGAATTTGGCTGCGGCGGTGAAGAACGCCTACACCCTTGCGGGAGCTGTGGCTGGTGTGCTGGTGGCCTACTTCGTGGACAGCAGATGGATACACTTCTCCACCCGGGCCCCCTGGTGGGGCCAGATCGTGAAGCTGGTGGGCGGTGTGGCTGTGGTGCTGGCAGTGCGCATCCTGCTGAAAGCGCCGTTGGCTTCCCTCTTTGGTGGGCACAACCTGGCGGACGCTGTGCGGTACTTTGCGGTGGTGATGACAGCTGGGTGCCTCTGGCCGTTGACCTTCCGATTCTTTGCCCGCCGTGGAGCGGAGGAAAAAGTTGACCAGTAGAGGAGGGAAAGTCCGACTTTTGTCTTGCCAGCGTTTTTTGCTATGTTATACTACGGGTGAAATCGGCGGCGAAGGCTGCCGGAAATTTGGGAGGAGAGAAAAAATGGATAAGAAAACCACGGATATTGTGGCCTATTTAACAGTGATCGGTCTGATTATCGCCTTTGTGGCTGGAGATAAGGAGGCGTCTAAGTTCCACCTGAACCAGTCCCTGGTCATCTGGCTGGTGAGTACAGTGGTTGGCCTGGTGGTGGGCTGGGTGCCCCTCATCGGCTGGCTGGTGAGCTTTGTTGTGGGCATCTTCTGCACCGTCTGCTGGTTCATCGGGATCATCAGCGCGATCCAGGGCACGGAGAAGTCTGTTCCTCTGATCGGCCAGATCAAGCTGCTGAAGTAAGGGCAGAAGCATACAAATCAGAATATGACGAATCCGTTCCCCGGGGCCAGGTTGCTGGCTTTGGGGAGCGGATCGTCAGTAGAGACAACAAACTGCTTCCTGTATGGGAAGCGTGAATTGATGGGGCGCCATGCAGACCAACTTCAAATACACCGTTGTGGCGGCAGGAAGCTATTTCCTGCCGCATTGATTTGATACGGCTGCAGACTGGTCTTATCTGCGAGGGAGGTATAGGGCGAATGACTGGAGAAGATCCGTGGACCGCTCTTTTTTTCTCCCCTGCTCTATGGTATAATACCCCAATAACTACACGCGCAACAGGAGGAACTACCCCATGCTGCTTTCCGCGGAGCATCTATCCATCAACTTCGGCAGCCGCCAGCTGCTGGATGATGTGAATTTCTATTTAAATGAGGGAGACAAGGCCGGGATCATCGGCATCAATGGCGCAGGAAAGTCCACCTTTCTCAAAGTCCTGGCGGGGCTGACAGAGGCGGACGGGGGGCGAATTGCCCGGGACCCCAATGTACAGGTGAGCTTCCTGGCCCAGAATCCCCCTATGCAGACGGGCGCCACCGTGCTGGAGCAGGTCTTTCTCCACTTCCCGGCGGAGTTCAGGGCATTGAACGAGTATGAGGCCCGAGCCATGCTGACCCGGCTGGGCATCACCGATATGGAGCAGAAGGTGGAGACCCTCTCCGGCGGCCAGCGGAAGCGGGTGGCCCTGGCGGCGGCGCTGATCCATCCGGCGGATGTGCTGATTTTGGACGAGCCCACCAACCATCTGGACACGGAGATGGTGGCCTGGCTGGAGGAGTGGCTGGGCCGCTTCAAGGGCGGCGTGGTCATGGTCACCCACGACCGCTACTTTCTGGAGCGGGTGGTGAACCACATTACGGAGCTGGACCGGGGAAAGCTCTACCACTACGAGGCCAACTACTCCCGCTATCTGGAGCTGAAGGCCCAGCGGGCGGAGATGGCCCAGGCCAGCGAGCGCAAGCGCCAATCCATCCTCCGGGTGGAGCGGGAGTGGATCATGCGGGGCTGCCGGGCCCGCTCCACCAAGTCCCGGGAGCGTATCCAGCGGTACGAGGAGCTGCTGGACCGGGAGGCCCCGGAGGCGGAGGAGAGCGTCCGTCTGGCGGCGGCATCCAGCCGCCTGGGGAAGAAGATCATCGAGATCCACGGCATCAGCAAGGCCTATGACGGCAGGACAGTGGTGGAGGACTTCTCCTACAACCTGCTGCGGGGGGACCGCATCGGCATCGTGGGGCGCAACGGTGCGGGGAAAACGACCCTCCTGCGGCTCATGGCCGGGGAACTGGCCCCGGACCGGGGCAGCGTGGACCTGGGGACCACGGTGAAGATCGGCCACTTCTCCCAGGAGGGGCGGGAGCTGGATCTGGATCAGCGGGTTTACGATTTTATCCACGATATTGCCGGTGAGGTCCGCACAGATGAGGGGACCTTCAGCGCCAGCCAGATGCTGGAGCGGTTCCTGTTTCCCAGTGATCTCCAGTCCGTGCCCATCGGGCGCCTCTCCGGCGGGGAGCGCCGGCGGCTGTACCTGCTGTCGGTGCTGATGGCGGCGCCCAATGTGCTGCTGCTGGACGAGCCCACCAACGATCTGGATGTGATGACCTTGTCCATTCTGGAGGACTACCTCCAGGGCTTTCCCGGCCCCATCCTGATGGTGTCCCACGACCGGTTCCTGTTGGACAAGCTGGCGGAGAGCATCTTTGAGGTCCGGGAGGGTCAGGTCCTCCGCTATACCGGCAACTGGTCCGACTGGCAGGCCAAGCGGCGGGAGGAGGAGCAGCCCAAAAGAGAGGAGAAGCCCAAGCCTGCCCCGGCGGAGCGGCCCCGCAGCGAGCGGAAGCTGAAATTCTCCTACAAGGAGCAGCGGGAGTTTGAGACCATCGACGGGGAGCTGGCGGCCCTGGAGGAGGAGATCGCCCGGTGTCAGGCCCAGCAGGGGGAGTGCGGCAGCGACTATGTGCAGCTGCAGAAGCTCCAGGCCCAGGAGGAGGAGCTGCAGGCCCGTCTGGAGGAGCGGACAGAGCGGTGGCTGTACCTCACGGAGCTGAAGGAGAAGATCGACGCCCAGGAGTAATCCGAAGAGAAAAGCGGAGAAGCGCTGTGCGCTTCTCCGCTTTGGGAATAACAGCTCTATTTTTCCGGGAAATACTTCTCCACAAAGGGGATGTGTTCCAACTGGAATTCTTTGTTCCGCAGGTACTCCAGTATACCGGCGTCGGTGGGGAAGTCGAAGCGCAGGTAGCAGCTGTACAGCGCCTGCCGGGTCTCGCCGTAGCGGCGGTTCACCTCGCCCCGGCCGTACTTGCCGTCCCCCAGCAGGGGGTGTCCTGCGTCGGCAAAGGAGGCGCGGATCTGGTGGGTCCGGCCGGTAAGCAGCTCCGCCTCCACCAGACTCAGCTCGCCCCGGCTTTTCAGCGTGCGGTAGAGGGTAACGGCGGTCTTGCCGCCGGGGACCGGGCGGTGGTAGACGGATACCTGCTTTTTCCCCTCGTCCTTCAGCAGGATGCACTCCAGCCGCCCCTCCGGCGGCGCCATCCGGCCGAGGGTGATGAGCTGGTACTTCTTGGTGATCTCCCGGTCCCGGATCTTGGCCGTAAGAATGCGGAGGGCCTCCGCGTTTTTGGCGGCGATGACGATGCCGCCGGTGTTCCGGTCGATGCGGTTGCACAGGGCGGGGGTGAAGGCGTTCTCCCACTTGGGGTTCCACTCCCGCTTCTGGTAGAGGTAGGCCTGGATGTGGTTGATAAGGGTGTTGACCTTCTCGTTTTCGTCGGCGTGGACCACCATGCCGGGCCGCTTGTCCACCAGCAGGAGGTTCTCGTCCTCATAGATCACCGACAGCTTGGGCTGGAAGAGGGTGAGGAAGAGGTTGTCCTCCCGCGGCTGCTCAAAAAACTCGTCGTTGATGTACAGCTGGAGCACATCTCCCAGCTGGAGCCGCTGGTCCCGCTGGCACCGCTGGCCGTTGCACTTTACCCGCTTGATGCGGATATATTTTTGCAGCAGGGCAGGGGGGAGAAGGGGCATAGCCTTGGACAGAAACCGGTCCAGACGCTGTCCCGCGTCATTTTTTCCAACAGTCAGCTCACGCATACGATGTCCTCCGGCAGTGGTTTTGGCGTCTTCGCCTGTGGGCTCTATTGTATCATGGACAAAAATATTTGCAAGGAAAATAAGGAGAGAGAAAGAAAAATGGAAAAGAAAGCAAGCGGGAAGGCCCTGTTGCCCTTCGGGGTTTTTGTGGGCGTCTATCTGGCTACAGGGATCATTTTGCAGCTGCGCGGGGTGGATATGGCCTTCTACCAGCTGCCGTCACCGGTGGCTGCCATGTTGGGCGTACTGTGCGCCTTTGCGCTGTTCTCCGGAAAGATCGACGAGAAGATCCGCACATTTTTGTCCGGCTGCGGGGAGGAGAACATCATGACCATGTGCATGATTTACCTCTTTGCCGGGGCCTTCGCCACAGTCTCCAGCGCCATGGGCGGGGTGGACGCCGTGGTCAATCTGGGTATGTCTGTGCTGCCGCCCCGGTTCATTGCCGTGGGGGCCTTTGTGATCGCAGCCTTCATCGCCCTGGCCACCGGTACCTCCGTGGGGACGGTGACGGCCATGACCCCCATTGCCGTTGGCCTGGCCCAGGCCGGCGGGATCAATGTATTCCTGGTGGTGGGCGCCACCATCGGCGGGGCCATGTTCGGTGACAACCTCTCCATGATCTCCGACACCACCATTGCGGCCACCCGTACCCAGGGGGTGGAGATGAAGGACAAGTTCAAGACCAACTTCCTCATCGCCCTGCCTGCGGCGGTGCTGACGGTGGTGCTGCTGCTGGCCTTCGGCCGGCCGGAGACTCTGCCGGTGGTGGTTCGCCAGGAGGTGGAGCTGGTGAAGGTCCTGCCCTACCTCTTTGTTCTGGGGGCGTCCCTGCTGGGCATCAATGTGTTTGTGGTGCTCACCGGCGGCATCGTCTTCTCCGGGCTGATCGGTATGTTTACAGGCTCCTTTACCATTCTGGAGTTTACCGGAAATATCTACAGCGGCTTTCAGGGGATGGTCGAGATCTTTCTGCTGTCCATGATCATGGGCGGACTGGCGGCCCTGGTGGAGAAGGAGGGGGGCATCCAGTGGGTGCTGCAGAAGGTCAAGCGGATCATCAAAAGCAAGACCTCGGCGGAGTTTGGCATTGCCGCCATGGTCTCCCTGACGGACATGGCGACGGCCAATAACACGGTGGCTATCCTCATCAACGGCTCCGTGGCCAAGGAGATCAGCGACGAGTATCACATCGACCCCAAGCGCACAGCCTCTCTGCTGGATATCTTCTCCTGCGTGTGGCAGGGGCTGCTGCCCTACAGCGCCCAGGTCCTCTTTGCCTGCGCCCTGATCCCGGAGCTGGATAGTCCCTTCCAGGTGATCTCCATGTGCTGGTACCAGTACCTGCTGGCCGCGGTGGCGGTGTTGTCCACTGCATTTATGGGCAGACGGCGGGCAGCCAAGGAGAAGAGCGGTCAGGTTCGATAGGGCACAGCGGGGGCGCTGTGGGGTTGTGATGAGACCAGTTGTCTTGGCCCTTGGGGAAATATAGGAATAGCCCTTGCATAAAACAGAAAAAGCGTCTATACTGAAGCAGTACGCTTTGCCTGAGCAATGCTTTTATGCGGTGAAGTGATTTTGAAAAAGAGAGAGAAATCGCGGAGGGAGAGACAATGGAATCACAACACAAGCGGGGAAGCTTTACCGGATCGCTGGGCTTTGTTCTGACTGCGGCGGGCAGCGCCGTGGGCCTGGGCAATATCTGGCGCTTCCCCTACCTGGCGGCCAAGGACGGCGGCGGCGTATTTTTGCTGTGCTATCTGATCCTGGCCCTGACCTTTGGCTTTACGCTGCTGACCACGGAGATCGCCATTGGGCGGAAGACGGGGCAGAGCCCCCTGACTGCCTACGGAAAGCTCCATCAGCGGTGGGGGTGGATCGGCATTCTCGCCTGCATTATCCCCCTGATCATCCTGCCGTACTACAGCGCCATCGGCGGCTGGGTGCTGAAGTATCTGGTGGTCTACCTCACCGGCGGCGGCGCTGCCGCTGCGGCAGACAGCTATTTCAGCGGCTTTATCACCGGTACCTGGAGTCCCATTCTCTGGTTTGTGGTCTTTTTGGCCGCCACCACAGTGGTGGTCTACAAGGGCGTGGACAAGGGCATCGAGCGGTTTTCCCGTGTGCTGATGCCGATTTTGCTGGTGCTCATTATGGGGATCGCCGTATTTTCCCTGACCCTGCGGTTTACCGACGGCTCCGGCGAGACCCGCACCGGCTGGGAGGGGTTCCTCGTCTATGTGGTGCCCAACTTCTCCGGGATGACCCTCAATAAGTTCATCAATATCCTGATGGACGCCATGGGCCAGCTGTTTTACTCCATCAGTGTGGCCATGGGTATCATGATCACCTACGGCTCCTATGTCAAAAAGGAGACTGACCTGGTCAAGTCCGTCAACCAGATCGAGATCTTTGATACGGCGGTGGCCTTCCTGGCGGGGCTGATGATCGTCCCGGCGGTGTACACCTTTATGGGGATGGAGGGCATGGCCACCGGTCCCAGCCTCATGTTCAAGTCCCTGCCCAAGGTGTTTGACGCCATGGGCCCGGTGGGTACGGTGGTCGGCGTGGTGTTCTTCGTGACCGTGGCCTTTGCGGCACTGACCTCCTCCGTGTCCATTATGGAGGCCATCGTCTCCAGCGCCATGGACAAGTTCCACTTTGCCCGGAAGAGGGCCACACTGGTGGTGGCCGCCATCACCCTGGCGCTGGGCGTTACGGTCTGCCTGGGCTACAATGTGCTGTACTTCGAGCTGACCCTGCCCAACGGCACGGTGGGGCAGGTGCTGGATGTGCTGGACTATGTCAGCAACTACCTCCTCATGCCCATTGTGGCCATTGCCACCTGCATCCTCATCGGCTGGGTGGTGAAGCCCAAGACGGTGATTGACGAGGTGACTGCGGGCGGCGGCGCGTTTGGCCGGAAAAGGCTGTATGTGGTCATGGTGAAGGTCATCACCCCCATCATGCTCCTCATCCTGTTCCTCCAGTCCATCGGCGCCTTCGGCTGGTTTAAGAACTGAGCAGCGGCGTGTAGAAAAATTTTTGCGAAAAACGGAAAAAACCATTTGACTTTTCGAGATCCATACACTATAATACTAATCGTGTCTTTATGAGGTGTGCTATGCTGCTAAATGTACAGAAGATCATCAACGCCCCCGGAGAGCGGATGGATTTCCAGTTTGATCTGGATCTTTCCCATGTGGACTTCGGCGGCAGGTATCCCGTGCAGGACCCGGTGGTGGTAACCGGCGATGTGCGGAATGTCGCGGGGATGCTGCTCCTGGAGTTTACCGGTACAACGATCCTCAAATCCGTCTGTGACCGGTGTTTAAAGCCCTTCGACGAGCCCAAGACCATCCACTGCCAGTTTATGCTGGCGGAGGAGCTGGAGGATGAGGACAACGACGACATCCTCCTTCTGGAGGACGGCTGTGTCGATCTGGACGAGCTGGCCAGGACCATGTTCATCCTGGAGATGGATACGAAGACCCTCTGCTCCGAGGACTGCAAAGGCATCTGCCCCGGCTGCGGCGTCGATCTCAACCAGGGGACCTGTACCTGCAAAAAAGCGGTGGATCCCCGATTGGCGGTGCTGGCCAAGCTTCTGGAGAAGGACACAGACAACTAAATTGGTAGTAAAATTAAGATATATTAGGAGGTGTCATCATGGCAGTCCCCAAGGGTAAAGTTTCTAAGCAGAGACGCAACAAGCGCCGCAGCTCCGTGTGGAAGCTGGAGGTCCCCGGTCTGGTCGCGTGCCCCAAGTGCGGTGCGATGCGCCTGCCCCACAGAATGTGCCAGGAGTGCGGTACTTACAACGGCCGTCAGGTCAAGGTTGTCAAGTCCAGCGTCGCTGAGTAATTCCGTGCAGTAAAGCGGAGGTTCTTCGGAGCCTCCGCTTTTTTGCGTTTGGATTGACAAATTTCTCCGGTACAGGTAAACTGAAGATAGATGTTTGGAGCGGAAGAACCGCTGGTATTCCACAGATCGTGAGGAGGAATTGCTGTGAAAAAGATCGTAGCTATGGCCATGAGCTGTGTGCTGATGGCCCTGTTGACCGTCCCCGCCTGGGCGGCGGAGGGGGAGTTCACGGATCTTCCGGCGGAGGGATGGGCCCGGGATGCCATTCTGGCTGCGGATGCCCAGGGCCTGATGGGCGGCATGGGAGACGGGACCTTCGGCGTGGGGCGCACCATGAGCCGGGGGGAGTTTGTCACTGTGCTGTCCCGGATGTTCGGCCTGACCGCCTCGGGAGCGGCGGACGCCTTCAGCGATATCTCCGGCAGCTGGGCCAGGGATGCGATCAACGCCTGCGCTCAGGCCGGTGTATTTGGGGTGGCTGACGGCGGAGAGCGCTTTTCCCCCGACCAGCCCATCACCCGCCGGGAGATGGCCGTTTGGCTGGTGCGGGCCCTGGGCTTAGGGGGCGTGGCTGAGCGGGGGCAGGACCTGTCTCTGCCCTTTACCGATGTGGGCGCGGACCGTGGCTACATCGCCGTGGCCTATGATATCGGGATGACCACCGGTGTCGGCCCTAACACCTTTGCCCCGGAGGCCACCGCCACCCGGGAGCAGGTGGCGGCTATGCTGACGCGGATCAATGGGAAATATACTGCCTCCACGGCGTTTACCCACGCCTTCTATGCCATCTCCTCCTACAGCCAGCTGGAGCTGGCCAAGACCTTTGATGCGGTGAGCCTGGGCTGGAGCCGCATGGAGCTGACGGACGGCGGGGTGCGGCTGAATACGACCACGGACAACGGCAATGTCTACGCCGTCCCCGCAGGGTACGAGGAGGCGGTGACCGCACTGCGGGATGCCGGGGTGAAGCTCCACCTCAGCGTCTATATGGATACCTCCGGCGGGCTCAACGACCTGCTGGCGGACCCGGCCCTGCGGACGGCGGCGGTGGATGCCATTATGGCGGAGCTGACGGTTCCCTACAGACAGCTTGGGGATAATCCCTATACCGGCGTTACCATTGACTTTGAGGGCCTTCGTGCCGCCCGGCGGGAGGATTACACCAGCTTTCTCCGTGAGCTGCGGGCGCGTTTGGCGGGGGAGGGGCTGACCCTCTATGGGGCGGTGATGCCTGCCACCGCAGATGGCGTCTACTACGACGGCTACGATTTCCGGGCCATTGGCGAGCTGGCGGATAAGGTGATCCTTATGGCCCACGACTTCAGCCCCCGGTCCATGGAGGGCTTTGTGGGGACGACCTATCACCGGACGGCGGCGCTGACGCCGGTAGACGCCGTATATTACGCTCTGCGGATGGCGTGCGATCCCCATACCGGCGTGGGAGATCCCAGTAAATTGGTACTGGCGGTCAGCTGTACCGGTACCGCTTGGCAGCTGGACAGCAGTGGAAAGCTGGCCGGCAGTACACCGTTCCACCCGGACATGGCGACCATTTACCGCCGGTTGACCGGCGGCGGGGAGATGGGCTGGTCGGAGACCTACCACAACCCCTACCTGGAGTATGACGATGGACAGGATGGACGGATCTTCCTGTGGTACGAGGACCAGCGCAGCGTGGGGGAGAAGGTGGCCCTGGCCAAGCTCTTCGGCATGGGCGGCGTTTCCCTCTGGCGGCTGGGGAATATCCCCAACTACCCGGACAGCGGCCTGTATTTTGATGTGATGGCGGGGATCCGGTAGGCGACAAACAGGCGAATAAACGAAGATCGGTGCACCGCAGGCAGCGGTGCACCGATCATTTTCTTTTCTAAGGGCTTAGTTCTGTGTTGCGCCGTCCACGGAGACGATGGTACCGGTGACATAGCTGGCCAGGGGGCTGGACAGGAACAGGAACACATTGGCAACCTCCTCGGGCTCGCCAACACGGCCCAGGGGAATGCCTGCGGAGATGCGCTTGACCATCTCCTCGGGCAGGGCGGCCACCATGTCGGTGCGGGTGACACCGGGGGCCACAGCGTTGACTCGGATCTGATCTCGGGCCAGCTCACGGGCCAGGGAACGGGTCAGACCGTTGACCGCAAACTTGGAGGCGGGATAGCCGCAGCCGCTGGGCTGGCCATACAGGCTGACCATAGAGCTGGTGTTGACAACGCAGCCGCCGCCCTGGGCCTTCATGTGGGGGGCCGCAGCCTTGGTGCAGTTGAAGACCGCCGTAACATTCAGGTCCATGATCCGGGAGAAGTCCTCCGGCTTGTAGTCGTAGATGGACTCACGGGCGGAGATGCCGGCGTTGTTGGCCAGGATATCCACATGGCCCCACTTGTCCACGACCTGCTGGAAAGCGGCCTCTACGGCGGCGTAGTTCGACAGATCGGGAGCCAGGCCCATAACAGGCCACTGGGGATTCTCCGCCAGCAGGGTGCTGACGGCCTTGTCCGCCGTCTCCTGTCGGGAACCGAACAGGGCAACCTTGGCCCCCTGCTCCAGGTACTTCTTCACAATGGCCAGGCCGATGCCGCGGGTACCGCCGGTGACAACGGCAACCTTGCCCTCAAGTAAGTTGGTGATTGTCATTATGCTTCCTCCTCGGTGAAATAGGATAGTATAAATCATTCTGCTGTAAATTGCAGTCAATATACTGGACGCCCCTATTGTATCTGCTGAAGTGGAAATAGTCAAGGGGAAAGATTACTGGCAACACAGAGAAGGATCACAGAGACTAGAGTTTAGTGCCATGCTCCAGGATATCCATAAACTCATCTCCGGTGATGGTTTCCTTCTCGCACAAGAATTTGGCCAGCTGGTGGAGCTTGTCCAGGTTGTCGGTCAGCAGCTTTTTGGCCTTTTCGTGCTGGGCGCGGACGGTCTCCACCACCATTTCGTCGACTTTGGCGGCAGTGTCCGCGGCGCAGACCAGGGAGGTGTCCCCGCCCATGTACTGGTTGGTGACGGTCTCCAGGGCCACCATGTCGAACTGGTCGCTCATGCCGTAGCGGGTGATCATGGCCCGGGCGGTCTTGGTGGCCTTCTCAATGTCGTTGGAGGCGCCGGTGGTGACGTAGTGGAAGACCACCTCCTCGGCGGCCCGGCCGCCGGTGAGGGTGGCGATCTGGTCCAGCAGCTCCTCCCGGCTCATGAGGTTGCGCTCCTCCTGCTCCACCTGCATGGTGTAGCCCAGGGCGCCGGAGGTGCGGGGGATGATGGTGATCTTGGCCACAGGGGCGCTGTGGGACTGAAGGGCCGCCACCAGGGCGTGGCCGATCTCGTGGTAGGCCACAATGAGCCGCTCGTGGTCGGAGAGGATCTTGTTCTTCTTCTGATATCCGGCGATGACCACCTCGATGCTCTCCTGCAGATCCCCCTGGTTTACCAGCTGGCGGCCCTGGCGCACAGCCCGCAGGGCAGCCTCGTTGATCATGTTGGCCAGCTCCGCGCCGCTGGCGCCGGAGGCAGCCCGGGCGATGGCGCTCAGATCCACATCCTCCGCCATTTTTACCTTCTTGGCGTGGACCTTCAAAATGGCCTCCCGGCCCTGGAGGTCAGGCAGCTCCACAGGCACACGGCGGTCGAACCGTCCGGGCCGCAGCAGGGCGGGGTCCAGGGTCTCCGGCCGGTTGGTGGCCGCCAGGATCACCACGCCCTTGCTGGCCTCAAAGCCGTCCATCTCCGTGAGGAGCTGGTTCAGGGTCTGCTCCCGCTCGTCGTTGCCGCCCATGCCGGAGCCGTCGCGCTTTTTGCCGATGGTGTCGATCTCGTCGATAAAGACGATACAGGGGGCCTTCTCGTTGGCCTGACGGAACAGGTCACGGACCTTGTTGGCGCCCATGCCCACAAACATCTCCACAAACTCAGAGCCGGAGATGGAGAAGAAGGGGACCTCCGCCTCGCCGGCCACAGCCTTGGCCAGCAGGGTCTTGCCGGTGCCCGGAGGGCCCACCAGCAGCACGCCCTTGGGCATCTTGGCGCCGATCTCCTGGTACTTTTCGGGGTTGTGGAGAAAGTCCACGATCTCCATGAGGTTCTCCTTGGCCTCGTCCTCACCGGCCACATCGTTAAATTTGATGCCGCTCTCGCTGGGGATGTAGACCTTGGCGCTGCTTTTGCCGAACTGCATGGCGTTGCCCATGGCCCCGCCGCCCATCTTTTTCATGAGGTAGCGGCTCATGAGCTGCCCGATGAGGATGAAGATGACCACAGGGAGAATGAAAGTCAGCAAAAAGCTGAAGATGGGATTCATCTCTGTGGGCTTGACCTCGGCAAACTGGCAGCCGGAGGCGTAGAGCCGGTCCACCAGGTCCGGGTCATTGAAGGTGACGGTGCTGTAGACCTGGGGCTCCTCGCTCTTGTCAGTGAAGTAGATCACATTCTGCTCCACCTGGGCGACGGCCACCTCCTGCTTGTCCAGCATGGTCAGGAAGGTGCCGTAGTCCACCTGGGTGATCTCCTGCCGCATGAGCCGGGGGAACAGGAAGGTGTTCAGCAGCAGCACCACCAGCAGGGCGATGGCATAGTAAAAAAACAGCGGTTTTTTGGGTTTCTCTACCTTTTGCATATGTTGATTTCTCCTTCCAACGGTATTTTGTCCGCTTCTGCTCAATATGATAGGCGTTTTGCGGCGGAAATCAAGAAGAAATTGTGAACGAAGGAAGAATTTTTTGTAAGAAAACGGAGAAACTCCGCCTGTGGTATGATTTCCTCCTCCGCGCGGCAGACTAGGGAGGAAAGGAGGAGATCATATGGGTGAAGAGACGAAGCCTACCGCCAGCGAAAGCGAGCAGACGGAGGGCGGACGGCAGGATCTGGTGGATCTGGGGGCGGCGGTGAGCCGCAGCCGGCGGGGAAATATCTACACCCTCACCATTGTGGGGCAGGTGGAGGGCCATCAGCTGGCCCCGGAGACGGCAAAGACCACGAAATATGAGCATGTCATGCCGCTGCTGGCCAGTCTGGAGCAGAGCGAGGAGATCGATGGGATATTGCTGCTGCTGAATACCGTGGGCGGCGACATCGAGGCGGGACTGGGGATCGCGGAGCTCATTGCCGGTATGACCAAGCCCACGGTGAGCCTGGTGCTGGGGGGCGGACACTCCATCGGCGTGCCCCTGGCGGTGGCGCCCAAGGTCAGCATGATCGTGCCCTCCGCATCCATGACCATCCATCCGGTGCGGATGAACGGCACCGTCATTGCCGCCCCACAGACCTACAGCTATTTTGAGCGTATCCAGGAGCGGATCGTCTCCTTTGTGGCGAAAAACAGCCATATCAGCCGGGAGAAGTTCCTGGGCCTCATGCTGAATACCGGGGAGATGGCGGCGGATGTGGGCAGCGTCCTCTACGGGGAGGAGGCGGTGGAGCTGGGCCTCATTGACCGCATCGGCGGACTGGGCGACGCCCTGGCGTGCCTCTATGACCAGATCGACCAGCAGCGGAAACGGGCGGCGGCCCCCCGGTAGGGGCTGTCCGCCCTCAATTTATACAAAAAAGTTTCCCCATGGCCACAGATTGTTTACCTACAAAACACATACATTGTTTACCGAAATCAGCTTGTCAACTAGGCACAGTTCTGATATAATACATAAGTTATAATGGATGATTGTGCGGCAATGCCGCACGGGGAGCTGAGGAGAAGAGGATGTATCTTAAATCACTGGAACTGCAAGGGTTCAAGTCGTTCCCCGACAAGACCGTATTGAACTTTGGAGAGGACATCACCGCTATCGTTGGGCCCAATGGCTCAGGAAAATCCAATATTTCCGACGCCATCTGCTGGGTGCTGGGGGAGCAGTCCGCCCGGAGCCTGCGGGGCAGCAAGATGGAGGATGTGATCTTCGGCGGGACGGAGAAGCGCAGCCCGGTGGGCTTCGCCCAGGTGACGCTGGTGCTGGACAACAGCGAGCATATTTTCCCCACCGTGGACTCCAGCGAGGTCATGGTCACCCGCCGCTACTACCGCAGCGGGGAGAGCGAGTATTACATCAACAAGCAGTCCGTCCGATTGCGGGACATCAACGAGCTGCTGATGGATACGGGCCTGGGCCGGGAGGGGTACTCCATCATCGGCCAGGGCCGCATCGACGAGATCCTCTCTGTCCGCAGCGCTGACCGGCGGGAGATCTTTGAGGAGGCGGCGGGCATCAGCAAGTTCCGCCACCGCAAGGAGGATTCAGAGCGGAAGCTCCAGCGCACGGAGGAGAACCTGGTCCGCATCAACGACAAGATCGCCGAGCTGGAGCTCCAGGTGGAGCCCCTGCGGGATCAGGCGGAGCGGGCAAGGCGGTATCTCATCCTCCGGGACGAGCTGCGGCTGCTGGAGATCTCCGTGTGGCTGGATAAGCTGCAGGAGATCAAGACCGGGGCCATCAAGCTCCAGACCGACTACGCCGCCGCCAAGGCGGACAAGGACCGGGCAAACCAGGAGCTGGAGCAGCTCTACCAGGCCAATGAGGCATTCTCCCTGCGGATGCAGGACAACGAGCAGCAGCAGGAGGCCCTCCGCACGGAGGCCGCCGGACTGGAGGGGCAGGCCGCCGACCAGGAGAGCGCCATTGCCGTCTCCCGTACATCCCTCCAGCACAGCCGGGAGTCCATTGCCCTGCTGGAGCAGGAGCTGCAGGATCAGGACAGCCGCAGGGAGAGCATCCAGGAGCAGCTGGCCGCCCAGCGCAGCCGCATAGCGGATATCGATGCCCAGGCGGAGGCCCTCTCCCGCCAGCTGGAGGCCCTGCTGGCGGAGGCCCGACAGGCCGCCCAGCAGGCGGGGACTGCCGCCCAGGAGGCCCAGGCGCTGCAGGCCAGGGCCACCCTGGCTGCGGCCGCCGCCGCGGACCAGCGGGCGCGGCTGTCGGCCCTCTCCGCTGGCGCGGAGCAGATGGCGGAGCGAAAGGCGGCCCTGGGCCAGGAGCAGACCGCACTGGAGGCCCAGATGGACACCGCCCGCCGGGACGCCAAATCTGCCCGCCGCAGTCTGGAGGACGCCCGGGACGAGGCGGGGGCCATTGCCAATGTGATCCAGGGACATACCCTCCGCATGGACGGTCGGGTGAAGCGGGAGGAGAATGCCAACCGGGTCCACATGGAGCTGACTATGGAGCAGAACAACCTGGAGTCCCGCATCCACATGCTCACGGAGATGGAGAAGGAGTACGAGGGCTTCTCCAAGGCGGTGCGGGTGGTCATGCAGGCCGCCCAGCGCAGCGCCCTCCGGGGCGTCCACGGGCCGGTGGCCAGTCTGATGAAGGTGGAGGGCCGCTGTGCTGTGGCCCTGGAGATCGCCCTGGGCGCCGGGATGCAGAACATCGTGGTGGATCGGGAGGAGGATGCCAAGAGTGCCATCTCCTTCCTGAAGCAGCGGGACGGCGGTCGAGCCACCTTCCTGCCCCTCACCGCTATCCGGGGCGACGAGCTGCGGGAGCGGGGCGTGGAGGAGGAGTTCGGTTTCGTGGGCATCGCCTCCCGCCTGGTGAAATTCGATCCCCAATATGAACATATTTTCCGCAGCCTCCTGGGCCGCACCGTGGTGGTGGAGGACCTGGACTGCGGTATCGCCATGGCGCGGAAGTACCAGAACCGCTTCCGCATTGTCACCCTGGATGGCCAGGTCATCAACCGGGGCGGCGCCATGACCGGCGGCAGCGTCTCCCGCACGGTGGGCATCCTGTCCCGGGCCAACGAGCTGGAGCGCCTGCGGAAGCAGAGCGGCGCGCTGGCCGGAAAGCTGGCGGAGGCCCAGCGGGAGCGGGAGGAGGCCGGCCGGGAGCTGGCCGCCGCCCGGTATGAGATGGAGGTGGCCCAATCCCAGCGCCGCACTGCGGAGGACGCAGTGCTGAAGCTCCAGGGGGAGGTCAACCACTACCAGGCCCTATTGGAGCAGCTGGAGCAGACCATGGAGAATCTGGCCGGGGAGAGCCAGTCCCTGGATCAGCGCATGGCGGACAGCCGGGCCCAGATGGACCAGGTCCACGGGGAGATCCGAACCCTGGAGGAGGAGGCCGATGCCCTGCGCCGGGAGGCGGAGGAGAAGCTGTCCGGCCAGTCGGATCTGACCGCCCTGTCCAGCAGGCTGGGGGAGGATATCTCCAGCCGCAAGGAGGCCCTGGCCGCCCTCCAGGCGGAGCAGTCGGCCAAGACCAGGGCCCTGGCCGACATGGAGCAGGTCTGCCGGGATATGGAGGGGGACCGCCTGACCCGGCAGAGCCGCCTGGAGGAACACCGGGCCGCCATTGCCCGTATGGAGGAGGAGATCGACCACCGCACCGGAGAGGCCGCATCCCTGCGCCTGCGGGCCAAGGGCTGCCGGGAGCGCCTGGATGGATTGCGCCAGGCCAAGCTCCAGCTGGAGCAGGAGCGCAGCGCCATGGGCCAGCAGATCAAAGCTTGCAACGACAGGGTGCTGAATACGGAGCGGGAGGTCTCCCGCCTGGAGCAGAAGCTCTCCGCCGGACAGTGGGAGGAGAAGCAGATCCTGGACCGGCTGTGGGAGACCTACGAGCTGAGTCACTCCGCCGCCATGGAGCAGCGGATCGAGCTGGAGTCTATCCCCAAGGCCAACCGCCGCATCGGCGAGCTGAAGCGGGAGATCGGCGGCCTGGGCACAGTCAATGTGGGGGCCATCGAGGAGTTCGACCGGGTCAACGGCCGCTACACCTACCTCACCAGCCAGCGGGACGATGTGGAGCAGGCCAAGGGCGAGCTGCTGGGGGTCATTGAGGACATCACCCGGGAGATGACGGCCATCTTTGACGAGCAGTTCAAGCTCATCAACGCCTCCTTCCAAGAGACCTTTGTGGACCTCTTCGGCGGCGGCAAGGCCACCCTGGAGCTGGAGGACCAGGACCATATCCTGGACTGCGGCATTGAGATCAAGGTCCAGCCCCCGGGCAAGGCCCTGAAGACCATCACCCTCCTCTCCGGCGGAGAGAAGGCCTTTGTGGCCATCGCCCTGTACTTCGCCATTTTGAAGGTACATCCAACGCCCTTCTGCGTCATGGATGAGATCGAGGCGGCCCTGGACGATGCCAACGTGGTGCGCTATGCCCGGTATATGCGGTCCATCGCCGACAAGACCCAGTTCATCGTCATCACCCACCGCCGGGGAACCATGGAGGAGGCAGATATCCTCTACGGCGTCACCATGCAGGAGAAGGGCGTCAGCAAGATGCTGACCATCAATCTGAATGATGTGGCCAACGAGCTGAAGATCAAATAAATTTTGCATAGAGTAAAAGGAGAACGACATGGCATTTTGGGATAAGTGGATCAAGAAGAACCGCACAGAGGAGCCTGCGGAGTCCCAGGAGACCACGGAGACTGTGGAGACCCCGGCGGAGGCCGAGGAGGAGACGGCAGTGGTCCCTGAGGAGATCGCGGAGGCCCCTGAGGCCCCGTCTGCGGAGGAGGAAGCCTCGGCGGAGGAGCCCGTGGCGGAACCGGCGGAGGAGATTCCGGCAGAGTCCGTCGGGGAGGAGACGCCTGCACCGGAGAGCTGCGAGGAGTCTCCCGTGGAGGAGACCCCCGTTGCAGAGCACCCCGTTGAGGAGCCCCCGGTGGAGGAGAAGAAGAAAAAGGTCAGCTTCTGGCAGCGGCTGAAGAAGATCTACATGGGCGACGTGTTCGGTTCCGCCATCAGCGAGGCCGACGAGGCGTTCTTTGAGGATCTGGAGGAGATGCTGATCCTGGCGGATGTGGGCATGGAGCCCTCCATGGCCGCCGTCAAGGAGCTGCGCCAGCGGATGATCGACGACAAGATCTCCGGCCAGGAGCCGGTGAAGCAGTGCCTGCGGGAGATCCTGGCGGAGAAGCTGGCTGTTGGCGACCGGGAGCTGAATCTCTCCACCCGTCCGTCGGTGATCCTGGTCATCGGGGTCAACGGCGTGGGCAAGACCACCTCCATCGGCAAGCTGGCCGACAGTCTGCGCCGCCAGGGGAAGCGCGTGCTGCTGTGCGCCGGTGACACCTTCCGCGCCGCCGCCGCCGATCAGCTGGAGATCTGGGCCAACCGCGCCCAGTGCGAGATCGTCCGCCAGAACGAGGGGGCCGACCCCGGCGCCGTCCTCTTTGACGCCCTCCAGGCCGCCAAGGCCCGGAATGTGGATGTGGTCATCTGCGACACCGCCGGACGGCTGCACAACAAGTCCAACCTCATGGCGGAGCTCCACAAGCTGCGGAAGATCATCGACCGGGAGCTGCCCGACGCCGCGCTGGAGACCCTGCTGGTGCTGGACGCCACCACCGGACAGAACGGACTGATCCAGGCCAAGCAGTTCCAGGAGACCGCCGGCTGCACCGGCATCATCCTGACCAAGCTGGACGGCACCGCCAAGGGCGGCATTGTCATCGCCATTGCCCAGGAGCTGCAGGTCCCCGTGAAGTTCGTGGGCCTGGGGGAGGGCATCGGCGATCTGCAGCCCTTCGACGCCAAGGAGTATGTCAACGCGCTGATTTAAGGAGCACCACAGTTTTGTTTCCAAAATGACAGAAAAATGATACAACAATGTTGAAATTCTCTGCCAGAATAAGCTTGACAGCGTATGGATACAACGATCACAGAAATAAGGATGAGAAACATGACCCGAATTGATGGAAGAAGAACGGATGAGCTGCGGCCCCTGACCATCACCACCGGCTTTGTGGACTATGCCGAGGGCAGCGTGCTGATCCAGTGCGGAAATACCAAGGTCCTCTGCTGCGCCAGCGTGGAGGATAAGGCCCCCCGCCATGTGCCGGAGGGCACGGGCTGGGTGACGGCGGAGTACAGTATGCTGCCCCGGGCCAACCGGGAGCGGAGCCGCCGGGATGTGAGCAAGCTGAAGCTGAGCCCCCGGTCCGCGGAGATCCAGCGCCTGGTGGGCCGAAGCCTCCGGGCGGCGGTGGATATGCGCCTGCTGGGGGACCGGACCATTACGATCGACTGCGATGTGCTCCAGGGGGACGGCGGCACCCGGACCGCCTCCGTCACCGGCGGCTTCATCGCCCTGGCCCTGGCCTGCCGGAAGATGCTGGACATGGGCTGGATCACGGAAAACCCCATTAAGCACTGCGTGGCGGCGGTGTCCGCCGGGATCGTGGGGGATGTGCCCATGCTGGACCTGTGCTACGAGGAGGACAGCAGCGCCATGGTGGACCTCAACTGCGTCATGGACGAGACGGGGGCCATCATCGAGCTTCAGGGCACCGGCGAGGGCCGGTCCTTCACCGTGGCGGAGCAGCAGGAGCTGGTCCGTCTCTGCGCCGGCGGCATCCAGACCCTGATCGCCAAGCAGAAAGAGATCTTAGGAGGTCTTGACTAGACATGAAATTTGTATTGGCTTCACAGAATAAGCACAAGCTCATTGAAATGCAGGATATCCTCTCCGCCCACGGGGTGGAGGTGGTGCTGCAGGGGGAGCTGGGCCTCCATGTTGAGGTGGAGGAGACCGGCAGCACCTTTGCGGAGAACGCCATGCTGAAGGCCCGGGCGGTGATGGAGGCCAGCGGCCTGCCCGCCATTGCCGACGACTCCGGCGTGTGTGTGGACGCCCTTAACGGCGCACCCGGCATCTACTCCGCCCGCTACGGCGGGGAGGGGCTGGACGATGTGGGCCGCTACCAGCTGCTGCTGAACAATCTGAAGGGCGCCACCAGCCGTACTGCCCATTTCACCAGCGCCATTGCCTGCATTTTCCCCAACGGCGACACCATCGAGGCGGAGGGCATCTGCCCCGGCACCATCGGCTACGCTCCCCAGGGGGACGGCGGCTTCGGCTACGACCCCGTGTTCTTCCTGCCGGAGCTTCGCAAGACCTACGCCCAGCTTACCCCCGAGGAGAAGGCTGCCGTGTCCCACCGGGGCAAGGCCCTGGAGATCTTCGACGGCAAGCTGCGGGAGTATTTGAAAAACCACCAGTAAAGGAATAAAACTATGGAACTGACAAGTAAACAGCGCTCCCAGCTGCGTGGGATCGCCAACAGCATCGACACCATCGTCCACATCGGCAAGGACGGCATCACCGAGAACCTGGTCAAGCAGGCCAACGACGCCCTGGAGGCCCGGGAGATCATCAAGTGCCGGGTGCTGGAGAACTCCATGCTCACCGCCCGGGAGGCCTGCGACGAGCTGAGCCGCCTGACCCGCAGCGAGCAGGTCCAGGTCATCGGCACCAAGTTCGTGCTCTACCGCCTGAGCCATAGCAAGGACAAGGATAAGCGTATTCAGCTGGTGAAGGACACCAAGCGCAAGCCGTAAACCGGCGGGGAGGACCACCGTGAAGATCGGAATCTACGGAGGGACCTTCGATCCCATCCACCTGGGCCACATGGCGGCGGCAAAGTACGCAGCCGGGTATCTGGGGCTGGACAAATTATATCTGATCCCTGCGGGTATCCCGCCCCACAAGACCCTGTCCAGCAATGCTGCCCAGGCGGAGGACAGACTGGCCATGACCAAGCTGGCGGCCTGGGAGATGGACATGGACGGCGTGGCGGAGGTGTTGGACCTGGAGCTGCGGCGGGAGGGGAAGAGTTATACCCTGGATACCCTGCGCCAGCTCCGGGAAAAGCATCCCGACGACCAGCTCTTTCTGCTGATGGGTACGGATATGTTCCTCTCGCTGCAGAACTGGCGGCACCCGGAGGAGATCGTAAAGCTCTGCACCCTCTGCGCCTTTCACCGCAGCCGGTCGGACACAGCGGAGTGCTTTGCCCAGCAGCACGCCTACCTGGCCCAGACCCTGGGGGCGGAGGTGATCACCGTGTCCCTGCCGGAGATCGTGGAGATCTCCTCCACCCAGCTGCGGGAGTGCCTGGCCAGAGGCGAGGGACGGGCGTATCTGGCGGAGACGGTGTACGGCTATATCCTGCGGAAGGGGCTGTACGGCCTCAAGGGGGATCTCCGCCATCTGCCGCTGGAGGATCTGCGCCCGGCGGCCCTCAGTATGCTCAAGCCCAGCCGCATCCCCCATGTGCTGGGGTGCGAGGAGACGGCGGCCCGCCTGGCCCGCCGCTGGGGGGCCGACGAGGAGAGCGCCCGCCGTGGCGCGCTGCTCCACGACTGCACAAAAATTTGTGATCGGGAACAACAGCTGGCCCTCTGCCGTCAATACGGTATTGGGCTGGATGAACAGGAACTGGCCGAGGCCAAGCTGCTCCACGCGCCCACCGGCGCGGCGGTGGCGGCGGATGTCTTTGGCGTCAGCCGGGCGGTGGCCCAGGCGATCCGCTGGCACACCACCGGCAAGCCGGACATGACGCTTCTGGAGAAGATCCTCTATCTGGCCGACTATATCGAACCTACCCGGGACTTCTGCGACCTTCGGGCGCTGCGGGAGCTGGCCTTTGCGGACCTGGATGCCGCAATGCTGCTGGGGCTCACCATGGCGGTGGAGGACCTGGGAAAGAAGGGGATGCCTGTGCATCCCAACAGTGTGCGTGCGAGGGATTATTTGAAAGGAAGCAGACCATGAGCAGGACCAGAGGAAAGAGAGAAGCTGCCGGCGGCTGGCATACCGGCGGAGACCCGTTCCGGGAGGAGCGGGCCCCAAAGAGGAAGAAAGCGGGCATGCACCGGGGGGCAAAGATCGCCCTGATCGCCCTGGCTGTGGTGGCAGGGCTTGCCCTGGTGGCTGTGGGGGCGTGGAAGACCTTCGTCAAACCCATGGATGTCTCGAACAATGTTCGGCCCAATGTCCAGGGGGACAAGGAGGATACACCGGCCCCCCAGACGCCCAGCGATGCAGATAAAGAGGTTGTGCCCACTGATGGGCGAAAGGAAAATTACTTTACATTTCTGCTGCTGGGAAAGGACACCTCCAGCGGCAGTACGGATACCATTATGCTGGTATCCTACGATGTGAATAAGGGCGAGGTAAATGTCATGAGTATCCCCCGGGATACCATGGTGAACCTGCCCCACGACATGAAACGCATCAACTCCGTCTACTCCTCCAAGCAGGGGCTGGAGGGGCTGAAGACCCATATCGGCTATCTCACCGGCGTGGTGCCGGACGCCTATGTTATGGTGGAGTGGGAGGCCGTGGGGCGCATTGTGGAAGCCCTGGGCGGCGTTCAGTTTGATGTCCCCTTTGACATGAATTATGACGACCCCTACCAAAACCTCCATATCCACCAGAAGAAGGGCAGCCGTCTGCTCAATGGCGAGGATGCTATGCAGGTGGTCCGCTGGCGGAAGAACAACGACGGGACCAACTACGGGGATACCACCCGTGTTGAGGTCCAGCAGTCCTTTTTGAAGGCGGTAGCCAAGCAGTGTCTGCAAATTGGCAACTGGACCAAGGTCAGCGAGTTTGCCAAAATCTTTGCGGAGAATGTGGAGACGGATCTGAAGCTCAATAACCTCCTGTGGTTTGCCCAGAAGGCCATGAGCCTGGATATGGATAAGATCCAGTTCATGACGCTGCCTGGGGAACACAACGGCTACGCCTGGAGCCGAACCTATCAGAACAACCAGTCCTATGTATTTGCGGACCCCGCCCAGGTGGTGGAGATGGTCAACCAGTATTTCAACCCCTACACCACGGATATTACTGAGGACGATCTGCAGATCATGTATAAGAATAAGAACGGCTCCCTGGGGGTGACCAATGGCACTTTGGCCGATGAAAAGGCCGCGTCTGCCCCGGTAAAGCCGCCCAAGCCCCCCAAGCAGGAGAAGCCTGTGGCGCCGCAGGAGCCCACCCCGCCCGCTGAAGGCGGTACAACGACCGACCCGGGCGCTGAGGGCAGTACGCCTACTGATCCTGGCGCCGAGGGCAGCACGCCCACCGACCCCGGTACGGAGGGCGGCGCCACCACCGATCCCAATGCCGAAGGCGGCACTGCCACGGGCCCCGGTACAGCGGGTGGGGAGACCACCGAGCCCGGTGACCAGGGCGGAATGGCCACCGACCCCAGTGCGGAGCCTGAGCTGCCGCCGGAGCCCACACTGCCCCCTGTTGAGGGCGGCGATACGCCTGCTGAGCCCACGGAGGGTGTGGATACCCAGCCCCCTGACTGGCTGTAAGTGCGGCACATGAGAACAAGCCCGAAAGGATAGAGACAGAAAATGGCACGATACAAAGGAAAGAGAGAGGCCCCCCGGCCTGTCCAGGCGGATACGCAGCCGGAGGCCCAGACCCCGGTGGGGGACCCCTTTGCCGACGACACCCGGCTGTTTCAGGCCGGCGGCGGCTTTGAGGACGGGGATTTTTCCCCGGAGCCTCCGCAGTCAGCGGGCCCAAAGGGGGATAAGCCCCCTGTGGGGGAGCGGCTGGGGCGGTTCTTCCGCTCCCGCAAGGGAAAGATCACGGTTATCACCGTGGCCTGTGTGCTGGCCTTCGTGGTGGGCGGCTCCATTGCGGTGAGCAGCTGGCTGTCCGGCTGGATCAAGGCCCCGGAGCTGCCCCAGCCCTCGGACAAGCTTCCCCCTGTCCAGCAGCAGGAGCCGGATACCGAGGCGCCGGCCAAGCCCGCCGAGCCCACGGACGATGAGCTGTACCCCGATGACGGCTATGACGGCGATATGCCCACCGTCTCCGGTGACCGGAAGGAGGGGGTGTACACCTTCCTGCTGGTGGGTACGGACAAGGGTGACGGCAACACGGACACCATTATGGTGGCCACCTACGACACGGCGAACCAGGATGTGAACATCATGTCCATCCCCCGGGACACCATGATCAACGAGAAGTGGGACATCAAGAAGATCAACTCCGTCTACTCCCGCACAGGCAACAGCATTGAGTCCCTGGCCAAGCGGGTGAAGAAGCTGGTGGGCTTTGAGCCGGACTTCTATGTGAAGGTGGATCTGAGTATGTTCGTGGAGCTGGTGGACCTGGTGGGCGGCGTGGAGTTCGACGTGCCCCAGGACATGAACTACGACGACCCGTGGCAGGATCTGCACATCCACCTGAAGAAGGGCGTGCAGGTGTTGGATGGTGAGAAGGCCATGGAGTTGGTCCGCTTCCGCCGCTACCCCGAGGGGGACATCAAGCGGGTGGAGGTCCAGCAGAATTTCATGAAGGCCCTCATCAAGGAGTGCCTGAGCATTGAGCACTGGGGCAAGATCAAGGCCTATATCGATCTGGCGATGGAGAATGTGCAGACCAACCTGGACTTTGGCTCCGTGGTGTGGTTTGCCGCCAATGTGCTGGGATTGAAGGGGACGCCGGCCTTGAAGATGGAGGATGTCTACACCTGCACCATCCCCGGCAACTACTATGCCTCCGCCTGGAGCCGTGCTACCGGGCAGGAGCAGTCCTATGTCACCATCTACCCCAACCAGGTGGTGACCCTGGTGAATGAGCGCTTCAACCCCTACCAGCAGAAGGTGACCAACGCTATGCTGGACGCCATGAGCATTCTGGACAACGGCGACATCGCCTCCTCCACCGGCAGCGTCAAGGACCAGCAGCACAACGCCGTTATGGCGGTGCGCCGGGGCGAGGCCTACTACGATGAGAACGGCGCTATCGTCTACGGCAAGCCCCCGGTCAAGCCGGAGGTGGATGAGAATGGCAACTACTTTATCGTCGATGAGAACGGCGCTGTCATCTACACCGATGAGAAGGGGACGCCCCTGGACCAGCTGGACCCTGTGCTCCCGCCGGATACCAGTGTGGACAGCGGCGAGGATGCCGGTGCAGATACCGGCACGGAAACCAGCGGAGAACCCGGCAGTGACCTGAGCGGCGAGACAAGCGGCGAGGGGGAGGAGCCGGCGACGCCTCCGGAGGGAGAACCCGGCGGGGAGGCCCCCGCAGAGCCGGACGACGGTATCGACACAGAGCCGCCGGACTGGCTGTAAGCAACCACTGTACAAACGATAAATTGGAGGATAGAGCATGACACCGAAAGAATTGGCGATCCTGGCGGCAAAGGCCCTGGACAGCAAGAAGGGCAAGGAGATCAAGGTCATGGAGGTCACGGAGCTGACCAGCCTGGCCGACTACTTCGTCATCTGCACCGGCGGCAGCAACACCCAGATCAACGCCCTGTGCGACGCGGTAGAGGAGAAGCTGGAGGTGGAGGCCGGGGAGAAGGCCCTCCACCGGGAGGGACACCGCGGCGGCATCTGGGTCCTGCTGGACTACGGCTGCATTGTGGTCCATGTCTTCAACGACGAGGCCCGGGAGTTCTACTCCTTGGAGCGTCTGTGGAGCGACGGCAAGAGTGTGGACCTCAGCGAGGTTCTGGTGGAGAACTGAGGGCCTCGGGGGCCCCGCAACGCGGGGCGCGGCCTTCAAAAAAGTGCAAGCACTTTTTTGAGTAGAAATTGCGCTGCGCTCTGCGCCTCGGTTGGCCGCTGATGGCGGCCAATTCGACGCTCGCTTCGCGAGAAGTATTTTCCGTCAGGTACACGCCCCGACGGAAAATGATTTTACTGGTTTCGCCGTCTGCGGACGGCGAACTCTGCGAGGCTTCTGGTGGGGACGGTTGGTGTGATTACCGACTTTTCCCTTGACAACCCCCTGGTTTTCCCCTACAATACGGAGAGGAACAGCGACGAAGGAGAAAAAGCGCGGAGGTCCTGCCCAAAGAGAGCCGGCGGCTGGTGTGAGCCGGTGGAGGAGACGCGTGATACTGGCTCCGGAGCTTTCCGCCTGAGGCCGATGGCTTAGGGCGGGACGGCGGCCCCGTTACCGGCCTGGCCCCAGTGGGGCCGCTGAGCGCGGAGGAGCGATCCTCTGTGAAACCAGGGTGGTACCGCGAAGTGATTCGCCCCTGACCGTTTGAACGGTCAGGGGCTTTTTTTGTTGGATGAGAAATTTTAATCATAGAAAGTGAGACAGTCATGAAGTACGATTTTACCGCCATTGAGAAAAAATGGCAGCAGAAGTGGCTGGAGGAGAAGACCTTTGCCGCCAAGACCGGGGATCCCAAGCCCAAGTTCTTCGGCCTGGTGGAGTTCCCCTATCCCTCCGGCAACGGCCTCCACGTGGGCCACGCCCGGCCCTACACCGCTATGGACGTGGTGGCCCGGAAGAAGCGCATGGACGGCTACAACGTCCTGTTCCCCATCGGCTACGACGCCTTCGGCCTGCCCACGGAGAACTTCGCCATCAAAAACCACATCCACCCCGCCAAGGTGACCCACGACAACGTGGCCAACTTCCGCAAGCAGCTGCAGATGCTGGGCTACAGCTTTGACTGGGACCGGGAGATCAACACCACGGACCCCAGCTACTACAAGTGGACCCAGTGGATCTTCCTGCAGCTGTTTAAGAAGGGCCTGGCCTATAAGACCACCATGCCCGTGAACTGGTGCACCTCCTGCAAGTGCGTCCTGGCCAACGAGGAGGTGGTGGAGGGCGTCTGTGAGCGCTGCGGCAGCCCCGTCATCCGCAAGGAGAAGAGCCAGTGGATGCTGAAGATCACCGAGTACGCCCAGCGGCTCATTGACGACCTGGACGGCCTGGACTTCCTGGAGCGGGTGAAGACCCAGCAGAAGAACTGGATCGGCCGCTCCACCGGTGCGGAGGTCACCTTCAAGACCACCACCGGGGAGGAGATCGTGGTGTATACCACCCGTCCCGACACCCTCTTCGGCGCCACCTATATGGTCCTGTCCCCGGAGCACGAGCTGGTGAAGAGCTGGCTGGAGAAGGGGACGCTGGGCAACCCCGACGCTGTGCGGGAGTACCAGAAGGCCGCCGCCTCCAAGAGCGATCTGGAGCGCACGGAGCTGAACAAGGACAAGACCGGCGTGGAGCTGGACGGCGTCCGGGGCATCAACCCTGTCAACGGCCGGGAGATCCCCATTTTCATCTCCGACTATGTGCTGACCTCCTACGGCACCGGCGCCATTATGGCGGTGCCCGCCCACGACGACCGTGACTGGGCCTTCGCCAAGAAGTTCGGCTGCGAGATCATTGAGGTGGTCGCCGGCGGCGAGAACGTGCAGGAGGCCGCTTTTACCGCCAAGGATGAGACCGGCATCCTGGTCAACTCCGATTTCCTCAACGGCCTGACCGTGAAGGACGCCATCCCTGTCATCACCAAGTGGCTGGAGGAGAAGGGCATTGGCCACGCCAAGGTCAACTTCAAGCTCCGGGACTGGGTCTTCTCCCGCCAGCGGTACTGGGGCGAGCCCATTCCCCTGGTCCACTGCGACAAGTGCGGCTGGGTCCCCCTGTCGGAGGATCAGCTGCCCCTGGTGCTGCCTGAGGTGGACAGCTATGAGCCCACCGACAACGGCGAGAGCCCCCTGGCGCCTATGACCGACTGGGTCAACACCACCTGCCCCTGCTGCGGCGGTCCCGCCAAGCGGGAGACGGATACTATGCCCCAGTGGGCCGGCTCCTCCTGGTACTTCCTGCGGTATATGGACCCCCACAACGACAAGGCCCTGGCCAGCCGGGAGGCCCTGGAGTACTGGAGCCCCGTGGACTGGTACAACGGTGGCATGGAGCACACCACCCTGCACCTGCTCTACAGCCGCTTCTGGCACAAGTTCCTCTATGACCAGGGCATCGTCCCCACCTGTGAGCCCTACGCCAAGCGCACCAGCCACGGCATGATCCTGGGCGAGGGCGGGGAGAAGATGAGCAAGAGCCGCGGCAACGTGGTGAACCCCAACGACATCATCGACCAGTACGGCGCCGACACCATGCGGACCTATATCATGTTCATCGGCGACTTTGAGAAGGCCGCCGCCTGGTCCCCCAACGCCGTGAAGGGCTGCAAGCGCTTCCTGGACCGGGTGTGGAACCTGTGCGAGATGGAGCGGGAGGGGGAGGACTACTCCGCCGCCAACGAGGCCGCCATCCACAAGGCCATCAAGAAGGTCAATGAGGACATTGAGGCCATGAAGTTCAACACGGCCATTGCTGCGCTCATGGCCCTGGTCAACGACTTCTACACCAACGGCGCCAGCCGCGGGGATATGAAGGCCATGATCCTCATGCTCAGCCCCTTCGCCCCCCATATCTGCGAGGAGATGTGGGAGATGATGGGCTTCGCCGCCCAGGAGGGCAAGATGGCCTGCCAGATGTCCTGGCCCGCCTACGACGAGAGCAAGACCGTGGCCGCCAGCATCGAGATGGCGGTCCAGATCCAGGGCAAGCTCCGGGGCACCATCACTGTCCCCGTGGACAGCGACGAGGCCGCCGTTGTTGCGGCTGCCCGCCAGGTGGACAAGGTCGCCCGCGCGCTGGAGGGAATGGAGATCGTCAAGGTGATCCACGTAAAGAATAAGCTGGTAAACCTGATCCTGAAGCCCGCCAAATAAGAGCGTTCGCCGGGAGTCCGGCGTACGAGCGTTTGCGCAGCAAACCTCGGAAGAGGCCGGATTCATTCCGGCCTCTTCAAGTGAAGTGGAGGGGTCCCCGCGGAATGGGACATTCTGTGGGGCAAACCTGATCCTCAAGCCCGCCAAATAACCCACTGAAAAAAACAGAAGATTTTTGCATAATTTGTCCTTGACAAGAGGGCCGCTATTCTATATAATATCATCTGTTAAGCCATGTAATTGGCCCTTATAGAGTATCCTGGATGGAACCGGATATTTCGGAGGGAGGGATAGATAGATGTCTGAAGTTCATGTCAAGGAAGGCGAGAGCCTGGACAGCGCGCTGAAGCGCTTTAAGCGCAGCTGCGCCAAGGCCGGCGTGATCGCCGAGGTCCGCCGCCGCGAGCATTACGAGAGCCCCAGCGTCAAGCGTCGCAAGAAGTCTGAGGCTGCTCGCAAGAACCGGAACAAGCGGTTCTATTAATCGTGCCCAGTTGAAAGCGGGACCCCATGGGGGTCCCGCTTTTCTTGTTTCCGAACTACCGGGGAAAAAGCTGGGGGAGAATGTCCTCCACCTCGGGAAGCATGAGGAATCCGATGGAGATGCCCAGGGAATTGCCCAGGTGGATCTTCTGCAGGAGGGTCCCGGCGTCGTCGAAGAGGATGAACCGCCGCCGGCTCTCCCGGGTGATGGTGAAGTAGCGGGCGCAGAGGTCGGCGGAGTAGAATATGGCGGGTTTGCGGTCCAGGAGGGCCTGCAGGGCCTGGGCAGTGAGGGGGGTTCCCTGGCCGCCGGGGCAGGGGAGGGGAAAGTCCATCCGCAGCCGCTGGAGATCCAGGGCCGTCCGCTCCCGGCCAAAACGTGCAACCCCCTCCTCCAGGCGCTGACGGAGAGTCCCACCGGAGATGGCGGTGCAGAGGAGGACGCAGGCCCCGGGGGCAGATTCTCCGTAGGGCTCCGGGACAAAGAGCTGCCGCCCACTCTGGCGGAGAAGGGGGCAGAGGGCTTGCAGCAGGGATGCCTTCTCCCGGGAAAAAGGCTCCTCAAAGTCCGCCAGGACTCCGGCAAAGCGTCTGGAGGAGCAGGTGCGGAAAATGGCCCGGCACAGCCCCTCCCGGTCCCGGATGGGACCGCAGTCCCGATCATTGAGCGCCATGAGACCGCCCCACGTCCCCGGCGGAAGGCCGCTGCAGGTCAGCTGGCCGCCGCTGCCTATGCGGTATGCCACATGGGCCAGGCGGCTGGTACAGCCCAGGGTCGTCCGCAGCTTGTCGGGCGTCGCCGCCAAATAGATCTGCACAGCATTACCCCCTTGTGGTCAGGAAAAAATGGTGGTATACTAGGGCTAAATTATGCGACCGAGGAGGACGCTATGCCATTTTCCCTGATCCCGGACCGGGTGTATGACCGGTTCACCGAGATAACGCCCCAGCTTCTGCGGGAGCTGGATGTCCGGCTGCTGCTGTGCGACCTGGACTATACCCTGGCCCCAAGGTCCGTGGCCCGTCCCGGGCTGGAGCTGCACCAGTGGCTGGCGGAGTGCCAGGCGGCGGGGGTCACCGTGATGATCCTCTCCAACAACCGCTCCAGCCAGCGGGTGGAGACCTTCTGCGGGGAGCTTGGCATCCACTACGTGGGCCACGCGGGGAAGCCCGCCGTCCGGGGCTACCGGGAGGCCATGGCCAGAGCCAATGTGGAGGAGCAGCACACCGCCATGCTGGGGGACAAGCTGCTGACCGATGTGCTGGGGGCCAAGCGCAGCGGCGTGCTGGCCCTGATGGTGGAACCCCTGGGCGGCCCGGTGGGCGCATGGAACCATGTGCTGCACCTGCTGCAGCGCCCCTTCAAGTCGATTTCAAAAAGGAGATGTTCTCAATGAGCAGATTTGCAAAAATTGCGGAGAAGCTGGAGGCCTACGGCCTGGATGCCATGCTGATTACCAGCGAGCCCAACCGGCTGTATGCCACGGAGTTTCACTCGACCGCCGGTGCGGCGGTGGTCACCAAGGCCGGCAGCTACTTCTTCACCGACAGCCGCTATATCGAGGCCGCCGGAAAGAAGATCACCGGCGCCACCCTGGGGCAGAATGACCGGGAGAACCCCACCAGCAAGCTGGTGAACCAGGTGGTGGAGCGCCACGGCGTAAAGAAGATGGGCTTTGAGGAGGCCTACATGACCGTGGAGGAGCACAGCGCCTGGGCCAGCAAGCTGGACTGCGAACTGGTGCCCGCCACCGCCCTGCTGATGGAGCTGCGGACGGTGAAGGACGCCGGCGAGGTGGAGAGCCTGGTTGCCGCCCAGCGGATCGCCGAGAAGGCCCTGACCGAGGTGCTGAACTTCATCAAGGTGGGCCGCACGGAGCAGGAGATCGCCGCCTTCCTGCAGTACCAGATGCTGCTGGGCGGGGCGGAGAAGATGTCCTTTGAGCCCATCGTGGTCAGCGGGGCCAACAGCTCCATGCCCCACGGCGTGCCCACTCCCAAGCCTGTGGAGGATGGCGATTTCATCACCATGGACTTCGGCTGTGTCTACAACGGCTACTGCTCCGACATGACCCGCACTGTGGCGGTTGGCCATGTGACCGAGGAGATGGACAAGGTCTATCACACGGTGCTGAACGCCCAGCTGGCGGGTATTGCCGCCACCAAGGCCGGCGTTACCGGCGCTGCGGTCCACGCTGCGGCGGATCAGGTCATTAAGGACGCGGGGTACGGTGCATATTTCGGCCACGGCTACGGCCATGGCGTAGGCGTGGAGATCCACGAGCTGCCCAACGCCAGCCCCGCCAACGAGAAGCCTCTGCCTGTGGGTGCGGTGATCTCCGCCGAGCCCGGCATCTATCTCCCCGGCCGCTTCGGCGTCCGCATCGAGGATGTGGTCGTGGTGGAGGAGAATGGCTGCAACGATATCACCCTGGCCCCCAAGAATTTGATCATTCTGTAAAATTCAGTATAGGCGCTGCTGCCTGTTGACCGAGCAGACGGTGTTTTCCTTTGCGGAAAGCACTGTCTGCTCTTTTCTTTTGTCCCCCACCGGGCGGGTGCGTAAATTCCGAGTGAAGTTCCTGTTAAGCAAAGTAAAATCAATGTAAAATTAGCGATAAGCTTCCGTAAAATCCATTGACGGAGAGTAGGGCTTTCCGTATAATGCTATTTGGTCAAGGTTGGCCTTTTGGCTGCCTGACACGATTATATTCGTACGACACGAGGAGGATACCCCTGTGCAGATAACCGATCTTTTGGGCCTTTTAGGCGGCCTGGCATTGTTCCTGTATGGTATGCAGATGATGAGTTCCGGTCTGGAGGCTGCGGCCGGCGACAGGATGAAGAAGATCCTGGAGCGGCTGACGTCCAACCGCTTCCTGGGCGTGCTGGTGGGCGCGGTGATCACGGCAGTGATCCAGTCCTCCTCCGCCACCACCGTCATGGTGGTGGGTTTCGTCAACGCGGGACTGATGACATTGAATCAGGCTGTGTGGATCATCATGGGCGCCAACATCGGTACCACCGTCACCGGACTGCTGATCGCCCTGGATGTGGGCGTACTGGCCCCGCTGTTCGCCTTTGCAGGCGTTGTGCTGGTGGTCTTCGTGAAAAAGCCCCAGCTCCACCATGTGGGACAGATCCTGGCCGGCCTGGGTGTGCTCTTTATCGGCATGGACATGATGAGCGCCGCCATGTCCCCCCTGCGGAATGAACCCGCCTTTGTGGAGCTCATGTCCTCCTTCTCCAACCCCCTGCTGGGCATTCTCTTCGGTGCGATCTTTACGGCGGTGATCCAGTCCTCCTCCGCATCTGTGGGTATTTTGCAGACCCTGGCCGCCGGTGGGATCATCCCCTTCTCCAGTGCGGTGTTCGTCCTCTTCGGCCAGAATATCGGTACCTGTATCACGGCGGTGCTGGCAGCTGTTGGCGCCAACCGCAGCGCAAAGCGGACCACCATTATCCACTTGATGTTCAATATTATCGGTACCGTGGTCTTTACCACCCTGGTGCTGCTGCTGCCGGTGACGGATTGGATCGAGGCGCTGGTGGCATCCCCCAAGGCGCAGATCGCCACCATGCACACCACCTTTAATATTGTTACCACCCTGCTGCTGCTGCCTCTGGGCAACTATCTGGCTAAGCTGGCGATCCGCATTCTGCCGGAGCTGCCGGAGGAGAATGAGGAGGAGATGCACCTGGCGTATCTTACCCCCATCCACCTGGGCAACAAGGACGGCGCTTTGGGTTCCTCCGCCATCTATGTGGACCAGCTGTACCACGAGCTGCGCCGTATGCTGACCATGGCCCGGGGCAATCTGTCCGCCAGCTTTCAGACGGTCCTCACCGGCGACGTCTCCCAGATCGCCAAAGTGGAGGCCACGGAGGAGTATCTGGACTTTTTGAATAAGGAGATCTCCAAGCAGATCTCCTCCTTCATCGGGCTGGAGACCAATGAGCGCAGCTCCGCCGTTATCAGCAGCTGTTTCACCATCTCCGGCAACATCGAGCGCATCGGCGACCACGCCATGAACGTCTGCGGCTATGCCAGGCGCCTGGCGGAGAAGAAGGCCTCCTTCTCCGCCCAGGCCCAGGAGGAGATCCGTCAGATGCAGGAGGTCTGCCAGGGGACGATGGACGCCCTGTTGGCGGAGAATGGCGGTGATCTGGATTGGTTTGCCAAGATCTCCGCCATGGAGCAGCGGATCGACGACCTGACGGTGCAGTTCCGCCGCCACCAGATCCAGCGGATGCGGGACGGTGTTTGCTCTGAGGAAGCGTGTGTCCTCTATTCTGAGCTGCTCACCGATTTTGAGCGTATCGGCGACCACGCGCTGAATATCGGCCAGGAGATGGCTGCCATGCACGCGGCGGAGTAAGATCCAAAAACGGAACCGGTCGGGCTTCAGAAGAAGCCCGACCGGTTTTTTGCTGCGGAGATCACTTGGTTTGGGGGAAGAACTGGTCATAGATGGCCCGCATACTCTCGTTGAAGCACTGCTCATCCACACCGATAACCACGCTCGTCTGCCTGCTGCCCATGTCGATGAGCCGGACGCTGACGCCGATATGGCCCACGGCGGAGAAGAGCCTGCCCACTACGCCGTGGCTGTCGGCCATGCCGCCGCCCACTACGGCCAGCATAGCCAGACCGTCGGTGATCTGTAGGGAATCCGGCGCCACTGCACGGCGGATATCCGCCTCCAATTCCTGGCGGCAGTTGGCCAGGGCGGCGGTGGGGACCACCAGGGAGAAGGAGGCCAGGCCCGTGGCCATGTGTTCAAAGGCAACCTGGTGCTGCTCCAGGCAGGACAGTACCCGCCGGACATAGCCCACCATAGCGTTCATTTTCTCCCGCTGTACATGGATGATGGAGAAGCCCTTGCGGCCGGCCACGCCGGTGACGGGGCCGCTGTGGGCCACGGTCTCCGCCCGAATCCAGGTGCCAGGTGCCTCCGGACGGAAGGTGTTGCGGATATGGATGGGGATGCCCGCATCCCAGGCGGGGCGGACCGCGTCCTCGTGGAGGACGGTGGCCCCCTGGTAGGCCATCTCCTCCAGCTCACTGTAGGTGATGGCGGGGATGGTGGCCGCCTGGGGGACGATGCGGGGGTCGGCGGTGAGCATCCCGTCCACATCCGTCCAGTTCTCGTAGACGTCGGCCCCCATGGCCGCCGCCACTAGAGCGCCGGAGATATCGCTGCCGCCCCGGCTGAAGGTCCGCACCTGGCCGTCGGGCATGGCGCCGTAGTAGCCCGGCAGGACGGCGTGGGGGAGCCCCGTCAGCTTTTCCCGCAGCGTGTGGGCGGTGCGGCGGCGGTCCAGGTGTCCGTTTTCGTCAAAGAAAATGCAGAACTCGGTATCCACAAAGGGCCAGCCCAGGTAGGCCGCCATGATCCGTGCGGACAGGTACTCCCCGCAGGAGGCCATGTAGTCGGCGTTGTGGGGCTCATGTTTCATCTCCGCATACTCTGCGGAGAGATCCAGGTCGAGCCCCAGCTCCCGGATGATCTCCTGGAACCGGTCCTCGATGGGCTGGAAGTCCGCCGGGTCCCCGGTGGATTGGAAGCGGTAGAGGTGGTCGGTGATCTTTATATCCTCCGAGAAACGCTTCCCGGGGGCGGAGACCACCACGAAGCGCCGCTCCGGGTCGGAGCGGATGATCTCCGCAGCGTGGCGGATGCGCTGTGCGTCCGCCAGGGACGTACCGCCGAACTTAGCAGTAATCATGGGTATCTTTCCTCTCGTGGCGGCGGAGGCTATCGCCCCAGTCGCAGTTTAAAATCCTGATAGTCGAAGCCGCGGAGCTGCTCCAGGGCCCCGCCGGTACGCAGCACCCAGATCCCGGGCAGAGGCATACCGTTGAAGGTGTTGTTTTTGCAGGTGGTGTAGATGGCCATGTCCCCAAAGACCAGCCTATCCCCCTCCTGCAGGGGGGCGTCAAAGCTGTAGTCGCCAATGATATCGCCGGACAGACAGGTGGGGCCGCCCAGGCGGTAGGTCACCGCCTTTTCTCCCGCCTCACCGGCGGAGAACAGGGGCGGGCGGTAGGGCATCTCCAGGACATCCGGCGTATGACAGGCGGCGCTCATGTCCAGAATGGCCAGATTCGTCCCGCCGTTCACCGGGAGATCCAGCACCTCGGTCACCAGGTATCCGGCGTTGAGGGCGCAGGCCTCCCCGGGCTCCAAATAGACCTCCACCTGCCAATCCCGCTGGGCCCGGCGGATACACCGCTCCAGCCGGGGGATGTCGTAGCCCGGGCGGGTGATGTGGTGGCCGCCGCCGAAGTTCAGCCAGCGCATCCCCGGCAGAATGTCGCCGAACTTTTCGGCAACAGCGTCCAGGGTGACTTCCAGGGCGTCGGCGTCCTGCTCGCAGAGGGTGTGGAAGTGGAGACCATCCAGCAGGGATGCCAGAGCCGGGGTCATCTGGGCGTCCCACTGGTCCCGGGTGGTGCCCAGACGGCTGCCGGGGGCGCAGGGGTCGTAGATGTCGTGGCCCTCCTGGGTGGAGCGCTCCGGGTTGATCCGCAGGCCCAGGCTCTTGCCTGCCCCTTTGGCGGCGGGGCCAAATTTTTCCAGCTGCCGGGGGGAGTTGAAGACGATGTGGTCCGCATAGGCCAGCAGCTGGTCAAACGCATCTTCCCGGTAGGCGGCGCAGAACACATGGTTCTCCCCCTGGGGCATCGCCTCCCGGCCCAGGCGGGCCTCGTAGAGGCCACTGGCTTCAGTACCTGCCAGATAGGGAGCAAGCACAGGGTAGAGGTCATAGTTGGAGAAGGCCTTCTGGGCCAGAAGGATCTTGGCTCCGGTGCGCCGGGCCACGGCGGCCAGGATCTCCCCGTTGCGCCGCAGCTGTGCCTCGTCCAGCACATAGCAGGGGGTGGGGAGATCCCGGAACAGCGCCGTGGGATCGGTCAGATGGGCGAAGGGGGGACGGAGATCCTGTCCCATATCAGTCCACCAGGACCGGGTCGTGGCACTCGCTGCGGGGCAGGCCGTAGCGGTCCAGGGCCTCCAGGAAGGGATCGGGATCGAACTCCTCCACGGTGTGGACGCCCTTGGTGGTCCACTTGCCGGTGAGCATCATCAGCGCGCCGCACATGGCGGGGACGCCGGTGGTGTAGCTGACGGCCTGGGAGCCGACCTCACGGTAGCAGGCCTGGTGGTCGCAGATGTTGTAGATATAGTAGTGCTTCTCCTTGCCGTCCTTCTTGCCGGTGAAGATGCAGCCGATGTTGGTCTTGCCGTGGGTGCGGGGGCCAAGGCTGGCGGGATCGGGCAGGAGAGCCTTCAGGAACTGGATGGGGACGATCTCCTTGCCCTCAAAGAGCACGGGGGTGGTGGAGAGCATCCCCACATTCTCCAGACACTTCATGTGGGTGAGGTAGCTCTGGCCGAAGGTCATGAAGAAGCGGATGCGCTGGACCTCGGGGATGTTCTGGGCCAGGGACTCGATCTCCTCGTGGTGCAGCAGGTACATCTCCTTCTGGCCCACCTGGTCAAAGTTGTATGCCCTCTTGATGGACATGGGGGGGATCTCCACCCAGTGGCCGTCTTCCCAGTAGCTGCCGGGGGCGGAGACTTCACGCAGGTTGATCTCCGGGTTGAAGTTGGTGGCGAAGGGGTAGCCGTGGTCGCCGCCGTTGCAGTCCAGGATATCAATGGTGTCAATGGTGTCGAACTCGTGCTTCTTGGCGTAGGCGCAGTAGGCCTGGCTCACGCCCGGATCGAAGCCGCAGCCCAGCAGGGCGGTGAGCCCGGCCTCCTCAAACCGCTGGCGGTAGGCCCACTGCCAGGAGTAGTCGAAGTAGGCGGAGAAGCCCAGCTTCTTGCAGCGCTCCTCATAGGCGGCCCGCCACTGGGGATCGTCGGTGTCCTCCGGCTCGTAGTTGGCGGTGTCCATATAGTTGACGCCGCAGCGCAGGCAGGCCTCCATGATGGTCAGATCCTGGTAGGGCAGGGCGATGTTCATCACCAGGTCGGGCTGGTAGCTGCGGATGAGGGCTACCACCTGCTCCACATCGTCGGCGTCCACCTGGGCGGTGGTGAGTTTCGTGGCGGTCTTGGGGGCCAGCTCCGCCGCCAGGGCGTCGCACTTGGACTTGGTGCGGCTGGCAATGCACAGCTCGGTGAAGACATCGCTGACCTGGCAGCACTTGTGGACAGCCACGGCGGCCACGCCGCCGCAGCCAATAACCAATACCTTGCTCATGATTTGTTCCTCCTGATTATGTAGAATAGATCGATTTTTGTTGTTATGATTTGGTCAGCAGGGCCAGCAGCAGCTCCCGCAGCACCTTGCAGGCGGTGGCGGTGGATACGCCGCTGGGGTCCAGCATAGGGGCCAGCTCGTTGAGGTCGGCGCCCACGATGCGGCACTGCGCCACGGTGCGGATGGCCTCCAGCAGCTGGAGAAAGGTAATGCCGCCGGCCTCCGGGGTGCCGGTGCCGGGGAAGAGGGAGGGGTCCAGGCAGTCTAAGTCAATGGTGAAGTAGACCGGGACATTGGCCCGGCGCAGAGCGCTGACCGTCTCCTCCAGCCCCGCCAGGGACAGGGGGTGCAGATCGGTGTGCCGGGCGGCAAAGCGGAACTCCTCCCGCTCACCGCTGCGGATGCAGAACTGATGGATGCGGCCGTCCCCAATAAGGTCGTGGCAGCGGCGGATGACGCAGGCGTGGCTGAGCTTTGCCCCCAGGTAGTCGTCCCGGAGGTCAGCGTGGGCGTCGAAGTGGATGATATGCACATCGGGGTAGCACCTGGCCACCGCCCGGAAGCTGCCCAGGGTCACCAGGTGCTCGCCGCCCAGCAGCAGGGGCAGCTTGCCGTCGGCCAGGATCGTCTCCGCCCGGGCCTGGATATCCGTCAGGGCCTGCTCCGCACTGCCGAAGCACAGCTCCAGGTCTCCGCTGTCAAACACTTTGTAGTCGGTGAGATCCGCGTCCTGGTAGGGGCTGTAGGTCTCCAGCCCAAAGCTCTCGTGGCGCATGGCGGCGGAGCCGAAGCGGGCCCCGGGGCGGAAGGAGGTGGTGGAGTCGAAGGGGGCGCCGAACAGGACGATGGATGATTCCGCATATCCGGCGTCGCAGCCAATAAAGGTCTCAATATTCCGCCGCAGGCTCATTGTTCCTCCACCTCCACCAGCATCTCCTCCAGAAAGGCGGGGAGGGCGAAGGCCCCCACATGGAGCCGGGGGGTATAGTACCGGGTGCGGAGGTTCAGGGCCAGCCAGCTCTCCACGTCCAAGTCGTTGATGGGGTGGTACTTCTTGCTGGCGAAGCCGAAGAGCCAGTAGCCCGCGGCGTAGGTGGGGATGTGGGCCTGGTAGACCTTGCTGATGGGAAAGGTGCTGACGATGCGCTTGTGGCTGCGCTTCATGGCCTCGGCGTCCTCGGCGTAGAAGGGGCTGCCCTGCTGGTTGACCATGATGCCGTCCTCCCGGAGGGCGTTGTAGCAGTTGCCGTAGAACTCCCGGGTAAAGAGCCCCTCGGAGGGACCGAAGGGGTCCGTGGAGTCCACGATGATGAGGTCGTAGGCGGCCTCCCGGTTGCGGATGAACCGCAGGGCGTTTTCAAAGTAGATATGTACCCGGCGGTCGTCCATGCGGCAGGCGTTGCTGGGCAGAAACTCCCGGCAGGCCTCCACCACCTGGGGGTCCATCTCCACCAGGTCAATGCGCCGCACCCGGTCGTACCGGGTCAGCTCACGGACCACGCCGCCGTCCCCGGCGCCGATGACCAGGATGTCCCGAATGCCGGGGTGCACCGCCATGGGCACATGGGTGATCATCTCGTCGTAGATAAACTCGTCCCGCTCTGTCAGCATCACATTGCCGTCCAGCACCAGCACCCGGCCGAACTCCGGGGTCTCAAAAATGTCGATGTGCTGGAAGCTGCTCTTCTTGGCGTACAGATGGCGGGTGACGCGGAGAGAATGCTTCACATCCTTGGTGTGAAATTCGCTGAACCACATCTCCATATGGCTTTTCCTCCCTCTATTTCAATACATTCAGCCGGAGAATATCCGGGTCCTCGGGGCCGGTCATGCTGCACCCCTTGTCCTTGGCGAAGGCGATGTAGTCCAGGATCTCCCGGGTGATCCGCTCGCCGGGGGCCAGAACGGGAATACCAGGGGGATAGCACATGACGAACTCGCTGCACACCTGGCCCTCCGTCTCCTGCAGGGGAAGGCTGACCTTCTCAGCGTAGAAGGCCTCCTGGGGGGAGGTGACCACAATGGGGTCGATGTACTCCTGCTTGAGCAGGTCGGAGGAGTCACGCTGATAGCGGCGGCGGATCTCCGACAGGGCGCTGACCAGCCGCTCCACCTCCTGGATGCGGTCCCCCATGGACAGGTAGGCCAGGATGTTGCCGATATCGCCGAATTCGATCTGAATATCGTACTCGTCCCGGAGGATATCATAGACCTCAATGCCCGCAAGGCCGATGCTGCGGGTGTTGATGGAGAGCTTGGTGGGGTCGAAGTCGAATACGGAGTTGCCGTTTCGCAGCTCCTTGCCAAAGGCGTAGTACCCGCCGATGGCGTTGACCTCCTCCCGGGCATACTCGGCCATGTCCTCCACCTGATGGAACACCTGCCGCCCGCGGATAGCCAGATTCCGCCGGGAGATGTCCAGGCTGCTCATGAGCAGGTAGCTGCCGGAGGTGGTCTGGGTCAGGTTGATGATCTGCCGGACATAACCGGCGTGGACGTTGGGGCCGCACAGCAGGAGGCTGGACTGGGTGAGACTGCCGCCGCTCTTGTGCATGGATACCGACGCCATATCCGCCCCCGCCGCCATAGCGGAGACCGGCATGGAGGTACCGAAGTAGAAGTGGGTGCCGTGGGCCTCGTCTGCCAGACAGAGCATTCCGGCGTCGTGGGCCATGCGGACAATGGCGCGCAGGTCGGAGCAGACGCCGTAATAGGTGGGGTTGTTCACCAGCACAGCCACAGCGCCGGGGTGCTCCCGGATGGCTTTCGCCAGGCTCTCCCGGGTCATGCCCAGGGAGATGCCCAGGGTCTGGTCCACATCGGGGTTGACATACACCGGCACAGCGCCGCACAGCACCAGGGCGTTGATGACGCTGCGGTGGACGTTGCGGGGGAGGATGATCTCGTCCCCCCGCTTGCAGGCGGTGAGGACCATGCTCTGCACGGAACTGGTGGTGCCGCCCACCATGAGAAAGGCGTGGGCCGCACCGAAGGCGTCCGCCGCCAGTTCCTCCGCTTCACGGATAACGGAGACTGGGTGGCACAGGTTGTCCAGGGGCTTCATGCTGTTGACGTCCAGATTGACGCACTTCTCGCCCAGAAAGGCCGTCAGCTCCGGGTTGCCCCGGCCCCGCTTGTGGCCGGGGACGTCAAAGGGGACCACCCGCATCTGTCGGAACCGCTCCAGGGCCTCGTAGATGGGGGCGCGGCTTTGATCCAGCTTCATCTTTTTCACAACATCATCCTTTTCGTGGTAGTTTACCGGGAAAACAAAAAACGCAGGTCGTGCGTAAGCACATACCTGCGTTTCCACATAGCGGGAAAAAGCGGCCTGGGCGGAACAACGCCGCACAGAGGCTACTTTAAGGCTGGAATGAACGGATGAGAGTCTATATAGCAATCATACTTTTACTACTCTAATTGACCGCTTCGCAAGTTTGTGCTCTGAACACCGGTCCCACAGGGGGACCCACTTGGGAAATTGAGCTTTTAACTCAATCAAAAAGATACAGCGAAAGCTGCGTGCGAGTTTATACCCCGCATCGGCTATTGACCCGGCTGTCCGTTCGGCCTTACTTCCATGAAGGGAAGGGTCATATGAAGTGTGGAACAGCGTCCCACCACAATTGTGAGGCCATTATAGCGGACGGATATCGACTTGTCAAGACAAAAAATATGGGGACGGGGGAGAGGGTGAGCACTTGACAACTTGGCGGCCAGCCCCTACTATAGAAGACAGATAGACCCCTTCCAGCGGAGAAAACCAGTGAGACGAGAAAGGAAGAGAGCCATGAAAGCCAAGAAAAGCGCGGGATTCTGGGTGGCCATTGCCCTGGCCATCTGCCTCATCAGCTCTGTGGGCGCATCTATCCTCCAGTCTGATGGCGGCTTCGTCAAGTACCACGACATGACCTTTGTCACCGACTCCGGCCACGAGCTGGACGCACTGCTGCTGGTGCCTGAAACTGCCACAGCGGAGACGCCGGCCCCGGCTATTGTGGTCAGCCATGGCTGGTACAACAACCGGGAGATGCAGGACCTCAACTATGTGGAGTACGCCCGCCGGGGCTATGTGGTCCTGGCCATCTCCATGTACGGCCACGGGGATTCTGCGGTGCTGCCGGATGGCGGCTACTGGGATGACGCCAACAACGCCAACGGCCTGTATGACGGCGTCAAATATGTGGCCCGCCTGCCCTTTGTGGACCCGGAGCGGATCGGCGTCACCGGGCACTCCAACGGTGCGCTGGCCTGCCGGGAGGCGGTGCTCCAGGATGAGGAGGGCCTCATCTCTGCGGCCCTGCTGGTGTCCAACGATGCGGTGTACTACGATGAGAACGGACAGTTCTATAACCAGTTCGGCTCCCGGGACGCCGCTATCATTGCCTGCCAGTACGATGAATTCTTCCACCGGGTGGACGGCAGACCCCCCAGGGAGTTCCTGGACCAGGTCACCGCCCAGTCCTTCCTGAACTTCGGCATTGACCCGGCGGAGGGGGAGAAGCGGCAGGCGGAGGTGTTCTATGAGCAGGAGGTGGAGGGCGAGACGGCCATCCGCGCCATTTACAACCCCGCCATCACCCACCCCTGGGCCCACTTCTCCAAGAGCTGCGTGGCCTTCGGTGTGGAGTTTTTCCAGCGCGCCCTGGGGGCGCCCAGGGAAATTGCGCCGGGCAGCCAGATCTGGCAGTGGAAGGCGGCCTTCAATGCCCTGGGGATCGTGGGATTTTTCCTGTTCGTGCTGTACGCCGCGCTGGCGCTGCTGGAGCTGCCCTACTTTGCACCCCTGAAGGGGGAGGGGCGGCCCCTGCCTGCCCTGGCGGGAAAGGCGAAAAAGCGCTACTTTGTGACCAATACGCTGGCTGCTGTCATGAGCATCGTGTTCTATTTTGCCGCCTTCATTGTGGGCATGATCTTCTGGCAGTCCAAGTTCTGGAACCAGGGGGCCAGCCGGATCATCGGACTGTGGAGTGTCTTCTGCGGCCTCTTTACCCTGTGGATGGCCCATCTGTGCAACCGGAAGGCGCCCCTGGATAAGGCGGAGCGGGGCAGCAGAATGGGCGGCGGCAAGCTGTTTCGCTCGGTGGTTCTGGCCCTGGCGGTGGTCTGCGCCGCCTTTGCCCTGGTGTTTATCTCCGACTACCTGTTCCTGACGGACTACCGCCTGTGGTGCTTTGCCACCATCCGCGCCTTCGGCGCCGATCTGATCCCGGCTATTTTGAAATTTGCCCCCTTCTGGCTGGTGTACTACATTGCCATGAGTGTCAGCGGCAACTGCTACGGGTACACCGAGGGCAAGCGCAGCTGGTCCAGCGTGGCCTGGCAGATGTTCTTTGTGGCCCTGGGGCCCCTGACCATGATCCTGGTGCAGTACGGGAAATTCTTCATCACCGGCAAGATGGTCCTGGATCCCATCACCGGTATCATGGGTATCTGGCTGATCCCCATTGCCCTGATCCTGCCCCTGTCTGCCCTGATCTGCCATAAGATCTACCGGCGGACCAACAACCCCTATATCGGCGGCCTCATCACCGGCCTCATCGCCTGTATCCTCACCGTCACCAATACCCTCACCGGCTGATATACATAGGCCCTTGCGCCGGGGGAACCTGCGGTGTATACTGAAAGCGGAACAATAGCTGATGTCAACACCGTTGGCGCCGGCGGCGAGTCGCCGCCGGATGGCACAGATCTGTGATGTTCGCTTCGCTCAGACGAACCGCTTGCGGTATTACAGCACACGGCGTGTGCTTGGAGATACCGCTGCGCGCTTCATCATGCACAATTGTATTGTTCCGATCGAGAGAGGGAGGGTAGCTTTGTGATCGTCTATCGGGAGCTTTCCTCCCTCGAACGCGACCTGGGTATTCCGGCAAAGACACTCTATGGGGTGAGCAACAGTCTGCCCCGCCACTACCACAGCGTTCAGCTGCCCAAAAAGAGCGGCGGGTACCGGCAGCTGTCTGTGCCTGACGAAGTGCTGAAGGGGATCCAGCGGCGGATCACAGCTGCGCTGCTGGTCCATATGCCGGTCTCCCCCTATGCCATGGCCTACCGCTTCGGCGGCTCCGCGGTGAAAAATGCCGGAGTCCATGTGGACCGGCCCCTGGTGCTGCGCCTGGATATCTACCACTTCTTTGACAGCGTCGGCTACTATACAGTAAAGGAAAAAGCCTTTCCAGCAAAGATCTACGCTGAGCCCCTGCGTGTCCTGCTGGCGCTGCTGTGCTGCTACCGTGATGCGCTGCCCCAGGGGGCTCCCACATCCCCGGCCATCAGCAATATTTTGCTGTATGACTTTGATGAGCGGGTGGGACGGTGGTGCCGGGAGCGGGAGATCACCTATACCCGGTACTGCGACGACCTGACCTTCTCGGGTGCGTTCGATCCTGCGGAGGCCATCCAGTATGTGGGCGCTGAGCTGCAGAAGCTGGGCTTTCTGCTGAACGGGCAGAAGACCCGGATCCAGCATCAGGGGCAGCGGCAGTCGGTGACGGGCCTTGTGGTCAACGACAAGCTGAATCTCCCCAAAGCGTACCGCCGCAAGCTGCGGCAGGAGCTGCACTATTGCCGGAAATTCGGCGTGGAGTCCCACCTGGAGCGGACCGGTATCGAAATGGATGCGGCCGCCTACCTGCGGCAGCTCCTGGGAAAGGTCAACTACGCACTGCAGGCTTCCCCGGGGGATAAGGCCCTTGCAGAGGGGCGGGCCTGGCTGGTGGCGGAGATGAGGAGATCAGCAGGCGATACTGCTTAGGCGTGTTGTCCACGCAGCTGTACGGCTTCTCAGCAGTGGGACTGGATGCTTGGCGGGGTGGTTTACAAAACAGCTTTCCAATCGTGAAGAAAATGCCCTCGGGGTGTTTGCTTTTGCAAACGCTCCGAGGGCATGATGGTTTGCGGCGCTTCTGAACTGCTTGGAATGAAAGCTGCATGGTTTGCAAAAATGTGCGAAATTGATTTCTTTATCAATTGCCTGTGAGAAGCGGAAATGTCAAAAAATGCGGGGATTTTCTGGTGTGAAATAACTAAAATTATAGGGGAATGTATTGGATATATTGACGAAAATGACAAGAAAGTGCTTTCGCAATTTCGTTTGACGCTGCCTGACTTCGGTGCTATATTCACCTTAGCAACAAAAATAAACAGGAGGGAATATCGATGAAAAAGGTAGCTGCTGTTTTATGGGTACTGCTTTTCTGCGTGGTCTGTGTGCCATTATCGGCCCATGCTGCGGAGAAGGAAGAAATGGTCCCTATTGCTGTTAAGGTCCCGGAGAGCTGGGGAACGCCCAATCTCTGGGCGTGGGCAGACGATGGAACAAACGCCTTCGCGGCGTGGCCGGGGGAGGCCATGGAGCCGCTGGCCGAGGGGTGGTATTACCTCTATGTGCCCAGCTTCGTTCAGCATGTGATCATCAATGCCAACCAGGATACCGCTGCACCGGTGCAGACCGAGGATGTTGCAGTGGAGGCGGGCGCGGAGACGTGGATCACGGTGGCGGAGGACAACACCGCCGTCGTGGAAGAGCAGGCGCAGCTCCGGGGGGAGATCCCGGCGTATGTGGAGAAATTTGTTGTCCACGCCTATGTTCCGCTCTCCTGGAAAACGGTGGACCTGTGGGCCTGGTCCGCACCTGATGGGACCAATGCCTTTGCTGCCTGGCCCGGGGAGCCCATGAAGGAGGGAGAGGACGGCTGGTTTACCGGCAAGGCGCCGACCTGGGTCAACTCCCTGATCATCAGTGGAAATGGCGGAGAGGTCCAGACGGCGGACATTGCGGTTTCGGGTGCGGAGGTGTGGGTCACAGTCTATGAGGATCTGACCTATGAGCTCAGTGACCAGGACCCCAACAAGGCGGTGGACGATATCACGGTCCACGCCAAGATCCCGGCGGACTGGTCCGGCCCCTGCTGCTGGGCCTGGTCCGCGCCTGACGGGACCAACGCCTTTGCTGCCTGGCCCGGAGAGCCCACGGCGCAGGAGGAAGAGTGGTATACCATTGCAGTTCCCGGGTGGATCAATTCTGTGATCATCAATGCCAACGAGAGCGCAGTGCAGACTGCCGATATTGCGGTGGAGGCGGGCAAAGACATCTGGGTAGTGGTGACGGATGCGGAGAATATTGCAGTGACCTACGAGGAGCCTGCTGCGGAAGCCGAGCAGCCGGCAGAAGATCCTGCTCCAACCGTAGAGGAGCCGAAGGCGGAGTCCAACAGCGCTGCGGATGAGACCGCTCAGAAACAGAGCCATACGGGGCTGATCCTTATCTGCTGCGTGGCTGCGGCAGGGCTGATCGGCGTGGCGGCTGTGGTGGTCAGAAAGAGAAAGAAGTAGCGGACATATCTGCGCCGAGGGCAGACCATCCGTGATGCGGGCGGGCACAGGAAATCCATGTGCCCGCTCCGCGCCGTTCCGTATTGACAAGGAGGGAACTGATGAAACGTATAGTATCAATGCTGTTGAGCATCTGCCTGCTGCTGGGACTCAGTGCCTGCGGCGGGAGAGCGGCAGACCCGGCGGAGACAGGTCGGCTGGTGATCTGGCACGACAAGGAGGATGCGGTGATCACGGCGCTGGCAGAGTATCTGCAGGCGGCGGCCCCAGAGCTGGAGGTGGTCTTCGAGAAGAAGAGCAGCCTGACGGATTCGCTGAAACTAGTGGGAAATGACCCTGGTGCGGCTCCGGATCTGTTCATCTTTGCCCACGACAAGATCGGTGTATTTGCGGAGATGGGGATCTTGGCTCCGCTGGAACCGCTGCTTCCGGAGGGGGCGCTGGAGAGCTACTTGCCGATGACAGTATCGGCGGCCACCTACCGGGACACGCTCTACCAGCTCCCGCTGTACTTTGAGACGCTGCTGTTTATGTACAACCGCCGCTATATGCAGGATGAGGAGGTCCCCAAGACGACTGGGGAACTGTTGACCTACATGGAGAATAATACTGGACGGGGACGCTACGGCTTCGTGGAACAGCACAGCACGGCCTACTATGCCGCCCCGTGGATACATGGCTTTGGCGGGGCCATTATCAGCAGCGATGGAGCGCCGTTCCCCAATGGGCAGGCGGTGAAGGATGCGTTGGCATATCACCTGTCGTTTGTGGCGCTGATGCCCGGGGAGACGGAGTACAATACCGTCAATACCTTGTTTTTGGAGGGAAAGGCGGACGCCACCATCGGTGGCCCCTGGATGGTGCCGTCTGCCAGGGCGGCGGAGATCAATCTGGGGATCGCGCCGATGCCTGTGGTGGAAGCCACCGGGGCGGAATTGGCCCCCTACTCCGGGGTACAGGGAGTCCATGTGTTGAAGTTTGCCGCAGAGGAAAAGACGGAGGCGGTGAAGCGTCTGCTGATGGTACTGACTGCGCCGGAGATCGGAACGGATCTTGCCTTGGCCAGCGGCTGTGCACCGGCCAACGAGGCGTGCTATGGGGACGAACGGGTGGCGGAGGATACATTGGTGCAGGCTATGCGTAGTACGGCGGAGATCGCAGTGCCTATGCCCAATATGCCAGAGATGGATGTGATGTGGACTGTGGTCAGCAACCTGTTGACAGAGGTGAACCTGTCGGGAAAAAGCATTGATGAGAGCTTTGACAGCGCCCTGGCACAGGCGGAGCAGCTGATCGATGCGATGCGGTAAAGCGGGGGCAATGCCATGAAAAACCATACGCGGGTCACTTTACGCGCCTATGCCTGGTCGGGCCCATCACTGCTGCTGATCACGTTGATGGTGGTCTTTCCCATCCTCTACACGGCCTATATCAGTCTGACCAACATGAATGTGTACCACTGGTTCGACTTTACGATCATAGGGCTGGAGAACTATGTGCAGGCGCTGTTTGTACTGGATTCGGGCTTTCTCTCCGCGTTGCTGGCTACGGTGGTGTGGACCGTGGTGAACATGGTGCTGCAGCTGTCCATTGCCTTTGTGCTGGTCAGTATGCTGAATGTCAAGAAGATTCGGCTGCGAAAGCTCTACAAGACGCTGCTCATGTTTCCCTGGGCGATGCCTGGGTATGTGTCGATCCTGTTGTGGAAGACGGGAATGTTTAATACCCAGTTTGGCCTGTTGAACCAGTGGATGGAGAAATTGGGGCAGGAGACGGTCCGATGGCTGAGCGGCGACCTGTCTGCCTTTATCTGCTGCACGGTGGTCAACCTGTGGCTGGCCCTGCCGTTTATGATCATGATCATGGATGGGGCGGTGCAGTCCATCGACCGCAGCTACTATGAGAGTGCGGTCCTGGATGGCGCAACCTGGCTGGAGCGGGCCAGATATATCACCATTCCCGCCATTACCCCGATCATCTCTCCTGCGGTCATCATCACGATCTTTACCACATTTAAGCAGTTTGACGTGGTTTATCTGCTGACGCAGCAGGCGGGGGCAAAGACTGGCTCCGGGTTCCACACCATCTTGACCTACGCCTATGAAAATGCGTTTATCACCAACAACTATGGCTATAGCTCCGCGATTTCCATGATCATTTTTGTTCTTCTTCTGCTGTTTTCCGCAAAATACCAGATGAGGGAGGAGGGGGAGAGATGACCAAGAAAAAGCTGAAGGAGGGAGCGGGCCTCGCCGCCCTGAATCTCTTCTTCATCGTGCTATGTCTGGTGACGCTGATCCCCATTCTGTATGCCGTCAGCGTCTCCTTCAACGGTCAGGGCAGTCTGCTCAGTTCGGATTTTTCCTTTATTCCCAGGGTGTTCACATGGGATAACTACCGGGAAGTGATTTTCGGAGAGAATATTGCCGTCTGGTTCCGCAACACGGTGTTTTTGGCGGTGGTGACAGTATCGCTGTCTCTGCTGGTAGCTGTTCCCGCCGCCTACTGCTTTTCCCGGCGGCGCTTCCCGGGGCGACGGCCCATTCTGCGGTGTCTGGTCCTGCTGAATTCTTTTCCGGCGATCCTGTCCATGTTCGCCATCTACCGCCTGCTCCGTCCTGTGGGGCTGGTCAATCACCGCCTGGGGCTGATCCTGGTGTATACAGGAACGATGGCGGTATTCAGCTTGTGGAACACCAAGGGCTATTTTGACACCATCCCAACACAGATCGAGGAGGCGGCCAGGATGGACGGCGCCAGCGATATCCAGGTGGTTGTGCGGATCGTCCTGCCGCTGGCCAAGCCTAGCATCATCACCACCGCATTACAGGTGCTGATCTATGTCTGGAATGAGTACATCTATGCCACGACCTTCCTGACTGGGGAGGACAAGTACACCCTGGCTGCCGGGCTGAATTCCCTTCAGGCCACGGAGATGACCGGCTCATGGCCGGTATTTGCCGCAGCGGCGATTACGGTATCTGTTCCTGTCCTGGTGATCTTCTTCCTGTGTCAGCGCTATATGACCTCGGGATTGACGGCAGGAGGGGTGAAGGGATGAAACTGGATGCTATTTTACATCTGCCGATGTCGTCGTACTGCCACGGCCTGGACGAGGAGCATATTGTCTACCGCCTGCGGTCAGCACGGGGGGATCTGCGGGCGGTGACGCTGTATTACGGCGACACCGCCTGCCGGGTAACGCCCATTATCTTCACGCCGGTATCGATGGACCTGGTGGCCAGTGATTTGCTGCACGACTACTGGCAGGCGGTAGTCGACAGTCCCTATGAGCGGGTCTACTACTACTTTGCCCTGGACGACGGCGGGGAACAGAAGCTGTACTACGGAGATGTATTTACGGACCACCTGGTGGATGATCGCTCGCAGTACTTCAAGCTGCCCTTCAACCATCGGGCGGACATTGCCCGGGTACCTGACTGGGTCCATGATGCCGTGGTTTACAACATTTTTCCCGACAGCTTTGCCAACGGGCGGCGGTGGATATCCGGCGAGCCGACGGAGCTGACCTATCAGGGGGAGACTGTGCGGGGGAAGCTGGGGGGGACCCTGCGTGGGGTGACGGAAAATGTGGACTACCTCCGGGAGCTGGGGGTCAACTGCGTCTATCTGAACCCAATTTTTGCGGCCGGAGAGTACCACAAATATGACTTGATAGACTATTTCCATGTGGACCCCTGCTTCGGCGGCGACCAGGCGTTTCGGGAGATGGTGGACACGCTCCATGCAGCCGGGATACGGGTGATTATCGACGGCGTGTTCAACCACTGCGGATGGAATTTTTTCGCTTTTGCGGATGTTATCCAGCATCAGGAGCAGTCGCGGTACTGCAGGTGGTTTTACCGCCTCAGCTTCCCAGTCCGGCGGCCGGAGACGGGGGAGGAATATCCAAACTACGCCTGCTTCGCCTATGAGCGGATGATGCCAAAGCTGGACACGGCCAACCCGGAGGTCCGGGACTACTTCTGTGCAGTTGGCCGTTACTGGGTCAAAACCTTTGGGGTGGACGGCTGGCGGCTGGATGTGGCCAGCGAGGCTGATGACGGCTTTTGGCGGGCTTTCCGACGGGCGGTGAAGGAGGAGAATCCAGATGCGCTGCTGATCGGGGAGGTTTGGGAGAGTGCGGGGCACTGGCTTCAAGGCGATATGTTCGATTCGACCATGAACTACGACTTTCGTAAGCACTGCCAGCTGTTTTTTGCCAGCAGGACCATTGACGCAGCAGATTTTGCGGGGCGCCTATCCCATATGCTGATGCGCTACCGGCTGCAGATGACACCGGCACAGCTGAATCTTCTGGACAGCCACGATGTAAGCCGGTTTTTGTCTCTTTGCGGCGGTGATACTGTGGTATACCGCCTGGCAGTCCTGCTGATGATGACCTTTGTGGGGATGCCTACGGTGTTTTACGGGGACGAACTGGGGGCGCAGGGTACCACTGAGGAGGAGTACCGCCAGCCCATGCCCTGGCAGGGAGGGGATATGGCACTGCATGACTTTTTCTGCCGCGCCATCGCTATGCGCCATCAGCTAGCTGCGCTGCGCCGTGGGGACCTGCGGATAGTACAGGCGGAACCGGGCAGCGGATTTTTGGCCTTTTGCCGCAGATCCCGGGGGCAGAGGGTGACGGTCTGCATCAACCGCAATCTGACGCCGGCAGCGCTGCCCGATATCGCCGGAAGGCTTTACTGGGCAGAAGGAATGCTGGAGAACCGCCGCTTGGGACAAGGGTTTGCGATATACATTGACGAGCAGGACGAAGTGTTCTATAGTTAAGTCATCCGAAGAGGGAGGGGTTGGCTATGGGCGTGACCATCAAAGATGTGGCGAGAGCGGCGGGGACGTCTGTCTCTACAGTATCAAAGGTGATCAATGGACACTACAGCATCTCTGAAGCCACTGCGGAACGGGTGAGGGCGGTGATTCGGGAAATGAATTACTACCCTAGCTCCAGTGCCCAGAGTTTTGCCCGGGGCGCCACGAAAACTGTGGCGCTGCTGACCGCTATGGCGCCTGGTACAGCATTTCAGAATCCCCATATGTTCGAGATCGTAGCGGGCATGGAGGAGGCGCTGCGGGCTAAAGGCTACCAAATGATCCTTCGGGGCGTGGATGCCACCACTGCTTACGAGGCGGCAGAGGAGATCATCTCCCGCCGGAGTGCAGACGCCCTTGCCGTTCATGTCTCTGTCCTGACGCACCCGCTGTCCGCGCTGCTGACGAAGCTCGGATTTCCGCATATTGTGCTGGGTGTGCCGAATTTTGACAGCCAGGTGTGCTGGATCGATAACAACAATATCTATTCCGGGACGATCGCGGCGGCCTACCTGTTGGCACAGGGTTACCAAAAGCTGGCATTTATCGGCGGGCAGTACTACGATCTGGGTTCCACCTTCCGACTCCAGGGCGTGAAGCAGGGGTTGGAGAGTGCTGGAGGTCAGCTGGACGACAAGTATGTCTGGTTGGGGGAATCCACCCGGGCGGATGGCTTCCGGCTGACCAAGAAGCTGCTGGAGGAGAAGACGCTGCCGGATGCGGTGATCTGCGCGAACAACTATATTGCCATGGGCTGCGTGGCGGCGATCCAGGAAAGCGGCCTGCGGGTCCCGGAGGACATGGGGGTCATGGCCTTTGACGACTATCCGCTGTCCCAATTTATCGATCCGCCTCTAACGGTGGTGGATATCAATGTGCGGGATATGGGCAATCAGGCGGGAAAGTTTCTGGTGGATATTATCCGGCGGCCCAATATGCAGGTGCAGACCTATGTGACGACCTCCAACATCAAAGAGCGGGGCTCCACGGTCAGGTGGACGAAGCCCAAAAACGGCAGATAACTGTGGTAGAAAATACAGGCGCCGTGCGGAAAAATCCGCACGGCGCCTGTTGCTTCTGCTGAGAAAAAATTACCGGATACCATACTTCTCGATCACATAGTCCATATCCTTGTCTCCGCGGCCGGAGAGGTTGATGAGCACGGAGCCGCGGCCCATGGTCTTGGCCAGCTTGATGGCATAGGCCACAGCGTGGGCGCTCTCGATAGCGGGGATGATGCCCTCCATGCGGGAGAGAGCAAAGAAGGCATCGATGGTTTCCTCATCGTTGACCATATCGTACTTCACCCGGCCCAGGTCGTGGAGGAAGGCGTGCTCAGGGCCGGAGGAGGGGTAGTCCAGGCCGCTGGCCACGGAGTACACCGGGGCGGGATCGCCGTTGGCGTCCTTCAGCATGATGCTGTTGAAGCCGTGCATGACGCCCTCTGTTCCATAGGTGAGGCTGGCGGCGTGGTCCCCCAGGGCGGGACCGCGGCCCAGGGGCTCGATGCCGTAGATATCCACGGGATCATTGAGGAAGCCGGAGAACATTCCGGCGGCGTTGGAGCCGCCGCCCACGCAGGCCACCACGGCGTCAGGCAGCTCGCCGGTCATCTCCAGGAACTGCTCCCGAGCCTCAACACCAACGATGTGCTGGAAATCCCGGACCATGGTGGGGAAGGGGTGGGGACCCACAACGGAGCCAATACAGTAGATGCAGTCCTTGTACTCCCGGCTGTAGGCGGCGAAAGCGGCGTCCACGGCCTCCTTCAGGGTGGCCAGTCCATCGGTGACCTCGATCACATTAGCCCCCAGGATCTTCATGCGGGCCACATTGGGGGCCTGCTTGCGGATGTCCACCGCGCCCATATAGATGTCGCACTCCAAACCGAAGTAGGCGGCGGCGGTGGCCAGGGCAACGCCGTGCTGGCCTGCGCCGGTCTCGGCGATGACCTTTTTCTTGCCCATGTACTTGGCCAGCAGAGCCTCGCCCATGCAGTGGTTCAGCTTGTGGGCGCCGGTGTGGTTGAGATCCTCGCGCTTGGCGTAGAGCTGCACATTGCCCAGGGAGTTGGACAGTCGCTCCAGGTGGGAGATGGGGGTGGGGCGGCCCTGGAACTCCTTGCGGATGCGGCGGAGCTCGTGGATGAACTTGCTGGACTTGCAGATGGTGAAGTAGGCGTCGGTGATCTCGTCCATAGCGGCCTGCAGCTCGTCGGGGATGTAGGAGCCGCCGTATTTGCCGAAGTAACCCTTCTCATCGGGGTAGTTCTTGAAATAAGTCTCAAAATCCATACCGTTGTACATCATATCGATTTCCTCCAAAATATCGTCAATGTGGTGATCTTGTCCTGTTGTGGGTGTGCATTTGCGGGGCGGGGTCAGGGCCGCCATCGACGGGTCAGCTTCATGGTCGTTACCTCCAATACCTTGCCGTAGCCTGCCTCTGCCGGGGGAATGAAAAACGCCCTTGACAGAAGGTCTTCTGTCAAGGGCGAATCTTAAATCCGCGGTGCCACCTTGATTCACGGCGGTGTGCCGTGCGCTTTATGGGATACCAACATATCCCCGGCAGCTGACGTGTGCCGGACGTCGCAGAATACTCGGCAGAGTGCCTTTGACTGCGCCCTCAGCGGTCCATTTGACAACTTGTTTCCCGCCCGGTTCCCAGCTGCTCCGGGCTCTCTGTGGAGGCATCATTGCCGTTATCTCCGCATCATCGGTTTGCGTATTTACTTTTGTTGGTTGAAGTATAGCACCGCCGCCCGGCACTGTCAAGGGCAATTTCTCTCACCGAGAAACTTTATCTATTTAAACGAAAAATATGGTGGGATTTTTGGCGGAGTGAACAAAAGTCGCGGGGCCAGGAGGGGGGCCGGGGTAGGTGTCCTCAGTTCTCGCCGAATACCTCGCCGTAGGTAGGCATGGCGGGGATGGCCCCGTGGCGGCTGGTGGTGATGCTGGCGGCCCTGTTGGCGAAGAAGATCATTCGCTCCAGAGCGGCGGGGGCGAGTCCCTCCAGACTGGGGGATCTGGCCAGCTGAGCCAGAAGCGCCCCAAAGAAGGTATCCCCGGCGCCGTTGGTATCCCCCACGGTACAGGGCACTCCGGGCACATATCCGGTTTGACCGGCAAAGCGGTAGAACGCTCCCCGTGGACCAAGGGTGACCAGCACAAGACGAGTGCCCATTTCTGCCAGCAGGGCGGTTCCGGATTCCAGCTCCGCCGTCCCGGTCAGCAGGGGCAGCTCCTCGTCGGAGACCTTCAGCACATCCACCAGAGGAAGGGGAGCCCGCATCTGCTCCACGGCGGCGTCCTGGCTGGGCCACAGGCTGGGGCGGTAGTTGGGGTCGTAGCTGATCAAGGCGCCCTGCTGCTTGGCATACGCCACGGCGGAGAGCGTTGCGCTGCGGGCGGGTTCGGCGGTGAGGCTCACAGAGCCAAAGTGGAGAAACCGGGTGCTTTCCAGCATTTCCAGGGAAATGTTCCCAGTCTCCAGGGCCACGTCGGCGCTGGGGGAACGGTAGAAGCTGAAGGTCCGTTCCCCGGCGCTGTCCAGGGCCACCACCGCCAGGGTAGTGGGGTAGCGGTGGTCGGTGGTGAGTCCGGAGACATCCACCCCGTTTTCTGCCAGAGTTTCCCGCAGAAAGCTGCCGAAGCTGTCCCGGCCCACCTTGCCGATAAAGGCGGCAGACGCCCCCAGCCGTGCGGCGGCCACCGCCAGATTGGCGGGAGCGCCGCCGGGGTTGGCGGAAAATTGGGGGATGCCCTGGCGGCTGACAGCGCACTGGGTCAAGTCGATCAGAATCTCGCCGATGGCGGTGATGTCGGTCATGAATATGCACCTCTGACAATTTACTGTGGCAATATTATAGTAGATGAACGGGGAAAAGTAAAGCAATTACTGGATATCGCAGGCAAAAGTGCTTGCAAAGTCGAATATCTGTGTTATACTGATGCACAGGAAAAATTCGGAAAAAGGCGGTTGATTGATGAAGAAAGTTGATTTACTGGAGGGTTCCATTGTCGGGAGCTTGACACGGCTGGCGCTGCCCATTATGGCCACCTCCCTGATCCAGATGGCCTACAATATGACGGATATGATCTGGATCGGCCGGGTCTCTGCCAACGCAGTGGCGGCGGTGGGGGCGGCGGGAATGTACCTGTGGCTGGCCCACGGACTGGCGTTGATCCCGCAGCTGGGGGGACAGGTAAAGGTGGCCCACGAGCTGGGAGCACAGAGAACGGAGGAGGCCGCAGCCTATGGGCAGGCGGCTTTCCATATGTGCGCCCTGCTGGTGGCGGTGGTCACAGTGGCCGCCATTGCCCTTAACGGCCCGCTGATTTCGTTTTTTCGGCTGAACAGCCCGGAGGTCGTCCACTCTGCCCGTGTCTATCTGGTGATCGTGGCGGCGGGCTTCGTGTTCTCCTTCCTCAACCAGATCTATACGGGACTGTTCACCGCCATGGGCGGCAGCGCGATCGTTCTGCGGGCGACGGCAATTGGCTTGGTGGGGAACATTATTCTGGACCCCCTGATGATCTTCGGCGTGGGACCCTTCCCCAAAATAGGTGTGGCGGGCGCGGCCCTGGCCACGGTGCTGGCCCAGGGGATCGTGACCGGGGTCTTTTTCCTGGCCTCCCGGCAGGAGACTACCCTCTTCCCCCACATCCATGTTCTTCGCCCCAGCCACAGGAGGGCCTGGGGGGAGATGTTGCGGATCGGCCTTCCGGTGTCCATCCAGAGTATGTTTTTCTCCAGCCTCTCCATGCTTATCTCCCGGATCGTGGCCGGCTGGGGAGATGCGGCCATTGCCGCCCAGAAGGTGGGGACTCAGATCGAGTCCATCTCCTACACCACGGCGGAGGGCTTCGCCACGGCGGTCAACGCCTTTGTGGCCCAGAACTATGGTGCCAAGAAGGTGGAGCGCATCCGCCGGGGGTACTGGACGGCCATCGGCATGATCTTTGCCTGGAGCTGCTTTACCACTGTGATGCTGGTGGTGTTTCCCGCCCCGCTGTTCCGCATCTTCATCCAGGAGGAGGAAGTGCTGAATATCGGTGTCAGCTACCTGCGGATCATGGGCTACTCCCAGATCCTCATGTGCCTGGAGATCACCTCCTCCGGGGCCTTCCAGGGCATGGGCCGGCCCATGCCGCCCACCCTGGCCGGCGTCATCGGCAACGCCCTGCGGATCCCCATGGCGGTGGTCCTCAGCGCCACGGTGCTGGGGCTGGACGGTGTGTGGTGGAGCATCAGCATCTCCAGCATCGCCAAGGGCGTGGTGGTCTTCACCTGGTTCATTGTGGTCCTCCGCCGGCTCACCAGCCGGGGGGCGGAGCGTCTGCCGTCGGGGGTTGCAGACAAAAACTGAATGTGCTACAATACCCGCAGCGGAGGGGCGCTTGCCCCGGTCCGCTGCGGGTATATTTTTGATCCAATAAGAAAGGATGGCAATGATTATGAGAAAGACAACTCTGCGCGCACGGAGGGTCCGCGCTTGAACTGTGCCCTCCCAATGAAATTTGGAGGAATATGCATTGTTTTATCAGAATGAGGTAAATATCATCCTGCGGGATATGCGGGAGAGCGACATCGACGACGACATCCGCTGGTACACCGAGGAGACCGACTGGGCACAGTGGGACGCCCCCTGGGAGATGGAGGCTGATCTGGCGAGCTTTGACCCGGCGGCATACCGGCGGCGGGAGCTGGACTGGCTGGCGAAGCCCAAGCCGGAGCACCGCACCAGCCTGGAGATCGAGACGGAACAGGGCATCCACATCGGCCATGTGGCGGCCTACTGCCTGGACGAGGACTTCAACCTGCGGAAGTTGTCCCCCGGGGAGGACCCCAGGGCGGCCCGCTGGGCGGTGGGCATCGACATCTGCGAGAGCGCCTACTGGTCCGGCGGCTGGGGTACCCGGGCCCTTACCGCCTGGGTGCGGTACCATCTGGAGGCCGGGTATACGGATCTCTACACCCAGACCTGGTCCGGCAACACCCGCATGATCGCCCTGGCGGAGAAGCTGGGCTTCCGGGAGTGCCGCCGCAAGGCGGGCATCCGGCAGGTCCGGGGCGGCAGCTATGACGGCCTCACCTTCCGGCTGGACCGGGGGGCCTTTGCCGCCCACTGTGCCGCCCTGGGGGAGGAGCTGGAGCTGCATATCCCAACGGTACAGGATATGGCCTTTGTGCAGAAGCTGTACGCCGACCCCGCCACCATGGCCTACAACGCCGGGTGGGCCGGGGACTACCCGGGCTGCTGCCGGGATACCGGCTGTATCGACTTTCCGGCGGAACAGTGGGCGGAAAGGTGCGCATGGTGGGTCGGACGGGAGCCGGAGCGGTTCTACGCCCTGGTACGGGAGCGGGCTACCGGGAAATTTGTGGGTGAAGTGAATTACCATTACACCCCTTCGGATGACCGGTATGAGATCGGCGTTGTGGTCTCAGCGGGCTGCCGCGGGCGGGGCTGGGGTGCCCAGGCGCTGGCGCTGCTGCTGCGTCGGGCATTTCTGCGTGACGGCCTGCCCGCAGTGTACAACAGCTTTGAGGAGGGGCGGGAACCCGCCCTGACCATCCACCGGAAGGCGGGCTTTCGTCCGGTGGGGGAGGTGGAGACACAGCGCTTTGGCGGTCGGGTGAAGGTGCTGGAGGTGGCCCTCACCCGGGAGGAGTACCTGCGCCGCCGCAAAAAACCTTGATTTTTTTGAAAAAGCCCTTGCATTTTGCGGACAGCTGTGATATACTACCCTAGGTTTTGTGGTGAAAGCTGCAAACTGGAATTTACGGGGAAAGAGGTGAACAAGAGCAATGAAGGAAGGTATCCATCCCAATTATCAGCAGACTACGATTAAATGCGCCTGCGGTAATGTAATTGAGACAGGTTCCACGAAGAAGGACATTCGCGTGGAAGTCTGCTCTAAGTGTCACCCCTTCTTCACTGGTAAGCAGAAGCTGGTTGATACCGGCGGACGCGTGGCCAAGTTCAACAAGAAGTTCGGTCTGGACAAGTAATTGCATTACAGATCTGTACCGCGCCGCAGTCTGCGGCGCGGTATTTTTCTATGCAAAAGCATAGCAAAATTGACCATGTGCCGCTTTCGGCGGCATGGCCAGGAAATCAAAGCGCACGGGCCGGGACGGCCCATATGCGGATAAAGTGTTATCACCAAAGCAGAAAGCAGAAGGCAATCCCCCGCCGCTGTTGCAAAAGGGCAGCCGGTGGGATATACTACAGGCAAACGCTCCTCCGCCCGGCGGAGGACAGAGACAGCGAGGGACTATGGAAGAGAAAAAAGTAAACGGAATGGAAGTGGAAAAGCCCCGGGACCGGGCCATCGTGGCCGGACTCAGCAGTCCCCGGCTGGACCGGGAGGAGAACGCCGACGACGCCACCCTGGAGGAGCTGGCCGCCCTGGTGGAGACAGCCGGGGGAGAGGTGGTGGCCTCCGTGCTGCAAAACCGGGCCACGCCGGACCCCAGGACCTTCATTGGCGAGGGCAAGGTGGCGGAGATCAAGGCCCTGGTGAAGACGGAGGAGGCCACCATGGTCATCTTCGACAACGATCTGAGCCCCTCCCAGATGCGGGTGCTGACGGAGGATCTGGGGGTCCAGGTCCTGGACCGCAGCGGGCTGATCCTGGACATCTTTGCCCAGCGGGCAAGAACAAGGGAGGGGCGGCTCCAGGTGGAGCTGGCCCAGTACCAGTACCTGCTGCCCCGGCTGACGGGAATGTGGACCCACCTGGAGCGCCAGGCGGGTACCAGCGGCAAGGGCCCCATCGGCTCCAAGGGCCCCGGTGAGACGCAGCTGGAGACGGACCGCCGCCATATCCACCGGAAGATCGACAAGCTGAAGGCGGAGCTGGAGGAGGTGCGCCGGGTCCGGGGCACCCAGCGGCAGCGGCGAATGAAGAACGAGATCCCCGTGGTGGCCATCGTGGGCTACACCAATGCGGGAAAGTCCACCCTCCTCAATGCCCTTACCGGGGCGGACATCCCCGCCAACAACCGCCTGTTTGACACCCTGGACACCACCAGCCGCCTGCTGACCGTCAGCGACACCATGGAGGTGGTGATCTCCGACACCGTGGGCTTTATCCGCAAGCTGCCCCACCAGCTGGTGGACGCCTTCAAGGCCACCCTGGAGGAGCTGGAGTACGCGGACCTGCTGCTCCATGTGATCGACATCTCTAACCCGGAGTGGCAGGAGCAGGCCCGCATTGTGGACAGCCTCATTCGTGAGCTGGGGGCGGAGGGGACGCCCTGCCTGCGGGTGTACAACAAGTCCGACCTCTTCTGGGGGGATATCCGCCCCCACGGGGAGGACACGGTGAATCTCTCCGCCAAGACCGGAGAGGGCATCCCCGACTTGCTGGCCGCCATTGACCGCACCCTGGATAAGGGGACAAGGAAAGTGACTTTACACCTCCCTTACGACAAGGGTGGACTTCTGGATGTCCTGTACCGGGAGGCAAAGGTGGAGTCCGTGGAGTACGGGGAGACCATCGATGTGGAGGCCGTGTGCAACCCCAAAGCCATCGGCCTGGTGAAGCCCTATATCGAGGGCTGGGTGGAGCCCAAAGAGGACTGGGAGTAGGAGGGGCTATGGCAGTATTGGAGACAGAGAGAACCATCCTGCGCCCCTTTGCGGACAGTGACGCCCAGGATGTCTATGCCTATGCCCGGGACCCCAGGGTGGGCCCCATTGCCGGGTGGAAGCCCCACGAGAGCGTGGAGGAGAGCCGGCAGATCATCCGCACGGTTTTTTCCGCCCCGGACGTCTTTGCTGTGGTGGATCGGGCCACCGGCCATGTTATCGGCTCCGCCGGATTTGTGGGCCGGGGCCACGGAGACGGGGAGGGACCCTCCGACGAGATCGGCTATGCCCTGGGCCCGGACTACTGGGGAAAGGGGATCATGCCGGAGGTGGTGGAGCGGCTCATCGACTACGGCTTCCGGGAGATGGGGCTCCATGAGATCTGGTGTACCCACTACGAAGAGAATCTCCGTTCCCGCCGGGTCATTGAGAAGTGCGGTTTCTCCTATGTGTTCACGGAGAGGCTCAGCGATCAGTTTGTTGCCGACCGGCCGACCCGGTTCTATGTCCTTCTGCGGCAGACCTGGGAGAAGGGGGGCGTTGCTTGTGGATAGCTACCTTGTCCCCTTTGCCCAGGGCTCCGCGGAGCTGGTGGAGAAGCGGTCCCGCTTCATTGGCCAGGTCTGGCGGGTGGAGAGCGAGGAGGAGGCCCGCTCCTGCATCGAGCAGACCCGGAAGAAGCACTACGATGCCCGACACAACTGCTGGTGCTACATTTTGTGGGAGGGGGGCGTCCTGCGCTACAGCGACGACGGGGAGCCCCAGGGCACCGCAGGCCAGCCTATGCTGAACGTCTTCCAGCGGGAGGAGGTCCAGAATGTGTGCTGCGTAGTGACCCGGTACTTTGGCGGCATTTTGCTGGGGGCCGGGGGCTTGACCCGGGCCTACGGCGGCACCGCCAAGCTGGCCCTGGACAGCGCCGGACTCAGCCGGATGCGGCTGTGGGCGTCCCTGGCTGTGCCATGCAGCTATCCCCTCTACGAGCGGATGCGCCTGCTGGCGGAGCAGTGCGGCGGCGTTGTGGTGGACACGGACTTCGGCGCGGATGTGGTGCTGACGGTACAGCTCCCGGCGGAGAATGTGGCGGGCTTTCGGGCCAAGGTCACGGAGCTGTCCGCCGGCGGGGTGGAGCCGCTGCTGCTGGAGGAGGCCTTTCAGCCCGGTCCCCGGGAGGAGGCCCGGTAGGGAAGTGCGGAAAAATATCGTTTGATAGACAATAGCAGGGCGGATCAGCGCCCTGCTATTTTTAGGCGCAAAAAAACAACGAACACTTGATTTCCCGCAAAATCCTCTGCATTGTAATCAAGTGGCCGTTGCGGTAAAATACAAGCAACGATTGATGCAGGAGGGCAACACCATGAGTGAGCATACCATCGGTGGACAGATCACCCGCTTCCGCAAGGCTGCGGGCATTACCCAGGAGGAGCTGGGACGGGCTGTGGGGGTCAGTACCCAGGCGGTGAGCCGCTGGGAGTGCGGCGGCACGCCGGACGTGGCGCTGCTGCCCGCCATTGCGGACCGGCTGGGGGTCACGGTGGACGCCCTGTTTGGCCGCACCGGGGGCGAGGCGGCAGATGTGGAGTCCGTCCTGCGGGCCTGGCTGTTGGCCCAGCCGGCGGGAACGGGGATGTCCGCCCTTTGCCGCCTGGTGTGGTCCATGTGCCGGTTCGTCGATCCCCTGTACAACATAGAGGGGCTGCTCCTGGAGTATCTGGACAGCTGTCAGCTCCAGAATGTAGACGGGGAGGGCGACTCTGTTTGGCTGCGCACCCGGATGGTTCTGGATCAGGGGCTGATATTGGGGGTGGGGGCAAAGGATCTGGCGTTCATGACCATTTTCCCGGAGCCAGAGGCGGGCTACGGCGCCTTTTTTGCCTCCGAGGAGGACTATCGCCGCCTATTTGCCTGCTTGGCCATGCCCTGTACCCTGGAGCTGCTGGTCTACTTCTTCAGCGAGAAGGCCAGGTACTATTTGCCGGAGGTGGCCGCCGCCAGGGCGGCGCTGCCCCCGGAGGAGGTGCGGGCGGCCATGGTGGCTATGGCGGAGGTCCATCTGTTGGATAAGGTGGAGATCGCCACGGCGGAGGGCAGCGTGGACGCCTATATCATCCGTGATAGCAGCGCCTACGTCCCCTTTTTGTACCTGGCCCGCTGGTTGATGGAGAAGAACGTCAGCTACTTGAACTGGGAGATGCGGAAGACGCCCTACCTGCGAAAGGAGAACAGCAATGGAAAGAAAGAAAAATAGGGAGGGGCGGGCAGCGGTGCGGCCCTACATCCAGGCCTTTTATCGGGGGAATACCGTCTGCTTCCTGCTGACCCTGGTGTTTACCCTGCTGATGAGTCCCATTAGCCTGGTGATCTCCTGGCTGCTGGGGGCGGTGCTGGATGTGATCGCCACCGGGGATATGGGGGCGCTGTGGCATATGGTGAAGCTGACGGCGGTGACGGCCCTGGTCATGACGGCGGTATCCCTGGTGTACTACCGGGTCAAGAGCCGCTTTATCCACCGGGCTCTTGCCCAGTACAAGGACTTTGCCTTCTCCCGCCTGGCGGAGAAGAGCATCAGCGCCTTCGCCCGGGAGAACACCGGGCGCTACCTCTCCGCCCTGACCAACGACATTGGCTCGGTGGAGGAGAACTACCTCAACCGCTCCTTCCTGCTCATCAACAGCGTCATTGAGTTTTTCGGCGCCCTGGCCATGATGTTCTGGTACAGCTGGGAGCTGGCCCTGCTGGCCATCGTCCTCAGCTTTTTGCCTGTGGTGGTGTCCATAAAAATGGGTGGGGAGCTGACCCGGCGGGAGAAGGCGGTCAGCGACCAGAACGAGAATTTCACCGCCAAGGTGAAGGACCTCCTCTCCGGCTTTGCCGTCATCAAGAGTTTTAAGGCGGAGGGGGAGGCATCCCGCCTCTTTGCGGAGGCCAACGGCCAGGTGGAGGAGACCAAGCGCCGCCGCCGGTGGTGGGACGGCCTTTTGGCGGCGATGAGCAACGACTGCAGCATACTGGTGCAGTTCGGCGTATTCCTCTTCGGCGCATACCTGGCCATGACGGGCCGCAGCACCGCCGGGACCCTGCTGATGATCGTCAACCTCTGCAACTATGTCCTGCAGCCCATCCAGACGGTGCCCCAGTACTGGGCGGGGCGGCGGGCGGCCCTGGGGCTGATGGAGAAGCTGGCGGCGGTCAGCGGGGAGAATACCGCTCCGACCGGCCAGCCGGTGGAGCCGGTGCTCCGGCGGGAGATCCGCCTGGAGCAGGTCACCTTCGGCTACGAGCCGGATAAGCCGGTGCTGCAGGAGGTGAGCCTGACCTTGGAGGCCGGGAAGAAGTACGCCCTGGTGGGGGCCTCCGGCTCCGGGAAGAGCACGCTGCTGAACCTGCTCATGGGCGGCGGCAGCGGCTACAGGGGCTCCATCACCGTGGATGGCCGGGAGCTGCGGGACATCGACCCCAGCAGCCTCTACGACCTCATGAGTCTCATTGGCCAGAATGTGTTCCTCTTTGACGACACCATCCGCCGAAATATCACCATGTTCCGGGATTTCCCCCGGCAGGCAGTGGATTCGGCAGTAAAGCAGTCTGGCTTAACAGAGCTGATGCAGCAGCGGGGGGAGGACTACCGCTGCGGTGAAAATGGGGTGGGCCTGTCCGGCGGCGAGCGGCAGCGGATCTCCATCGCCCGCAGCCTCCTGCGGGGGACGCCGGTGCTGCTGCTGGATGAGGCTACCGCCGCCCTGGACAACCAGACGGCCTTTGCCGTCACCGATGCCATATTGTCCCTGGAGGGGCTGACCCGCCTGGTGGTGACCCACCGCCTGGACAGCGCCCTGCTGGAGCGGTACGACCGGATCTTCGTGCTGCGAAACGGCCGCCTCTGTGAGCAGGGGACCTTCCAGGAGCTCATGGGGAAGCGGGGCTACTTCTACTCCCTGTACACCGTGACCAACGGATAAAAGACAGTCAAAAAAGTGCAAGCACTTTTTTGAGGAAGGCTTGCGCTGCGTTCTGCGCCTTCGTCGGAGCAAAGTCCGCTTACCTCCGTTTCCGCCTGTCGGCAAAAACTGCGGACGCTCCCTTGCTCCTCCTCTCCCCACGCAAACCGCTTCGCTGGGTTTGTGTGGGGA
>CAUWCX010000005.1:0-74194 GCA_963557105.1 uncultured Oscillospiraceae bacterium | reverse complement strand
TCTGTACCAATAGCGTTGAGGGCCTGCGGCGGTTGCCGCAGGCCCTCTTATTAGGTAATATGCAGAAATTCCAGCAGCAGATCCAAAGACCGGAAACGGAACTCCACGCCGTCCACGGCCCAGGAAAAGCTCGTCTGGGGGGCATCCTCCGCCGCCTGGGCGGTGAGCTGCTGGGTGATGGGGGAGAAGAGCACACCCCACCACAGAGGGGTGCTATACAGCGCCATAGCCAGAAGACCGGCAATGACAGAGATAAGGACCTTGTCACGCTTTTTCATCAAAAAAAAACACCGTCCATACTGAACTTGATAGTGTCAGTATGGACGGTGCTGCTTTTCTTTAAACCGAGGGGCCGGTATTTTTTGCGCAGAAGGTCTGGGCAAATTGGCGGCGCAGGGACTCCGCCGCCTGGCGGGCCGGCTCCTCCTCCCGGAACATACCGAAGACCGTGGGGCCGCTGCCGGTCATGGAGGAGGCCATGGCCCCCAGGTCCAGCAGCTGCCGTTTGATCTCAAACACCTGGCTGTACCGCCGGGGCAGGACCTCCTCAAAGACGTTGTACAGCCGGTGGGCCACCCCCTCCAGATCCCCGGCGGCCAGGGCGGCCTCCATTCCGGCGCCGTCCGGGTGGCAGCGCAGCCGCTTCACCCGCACCTGGGCAAAGAGCTCCGGCGTGGAGACGGCGCAGGGGGGCTTGCACACCACGAAGTGGCACGGCGGCAGGGGGGGCAGGTCCGTCATCCGCTCCCCGCGCCCCTCCGCCCGGACAGTCCCGCCCCGGACGCAGAAGGGCACGTCACTGCCCACCTGGGCGGCGATGGCCTCCAGGGTCTCCTGGGGCATATCCGGGGCGAAGTGCCGCCGGAGGATGCGCAGCACCGCCGCGCCGTCGCTGCTGCCGCCCCCCATGCCGGCGCACACCGGAATGCTTTTTTCCAGGCGGATAGCCAGCCCCGGGCGGGGCTGCTCCAGCTGCTGGAAGAACCGCAGGGCGGCCTTGGCGGCGATATTGTCCTCCCCCTGGGGCAGGAAGGGGAGGTCGGCGGACACCGCCAGCCCCTCCTCCGCCGTGACGGTGAGGGAGACCTGGTCCGCCAGGTCAATGGACTGCATGACCATGTTGAGGTCGTGGTAGCCGTCGGGTCGGCGGCCCAGGATATCCAGGGTGAGGTTCAGTTTGGCGAAGGCGGGTTCACGGTAAGTCATGGGTTCCTCCTTGGGGGCAGTTTACTTGATCTTCCGGGCCTCCACATAGTACCGCTTGTCCTCGGCGTGGCCCATGGAGAAGGTCTTCCGGGGCAGAACGCCGTCGGCAATGACGGTCTTGAACAGCTGGTCCTTACCCATGGCGGGGAGGAGGAAGCCCATGTTGCCGGGCTTGCTGCCCAGCTGGCGGGTGATCTCATCGCCGTGGATGTAGTCCACCTCGATGCCGTTCTCCTTCAGATAGCCGTCCAGGAAACTCTGGAGGGTGCCAACGGCCAGCTGGACCTTGGGGTCGGGGACGGTGATGAAGCCGTCGTGGCCGGGCCAGACCACCTCAATGACGTGGCCCTCGCCCTTGCCCTCCTGGGCGTTGGGATAGGCCTTCTTGAAGGCCTCCATGAAGTGGGCGGGGTCTGCGCCGAAAATGACCCGGTGGATGGCCTCGAACTGGAGGGCGTCGTCGTGGAGGTTCTCAATCTCCACCAGGGCATACCGGGCGGGGAGATCTGCCCACTGCTCCTGGGGCGTCACCTTCTTCAGCTCCTCATAGCAGGTCTTGGCGGTGGCCAGGGAGTGGTTGCCGTCGCCCACAGCGAAGAGCAGGGGGGCCACGCCGTGGACATCGTACTTCTCCGCCATGGCCTCGGTGCTGGTGAGGGCGGTGAGGGCGTCGGCCAGACGGTCCACCTGGGCGTCCGTGAGCTTCCAGCCCTTCAGATGGCCGCCCCGCAGCATGAGGTCAAAGTCGTAGAGCTTCTCCATCTCCCCGGTCTCCCCGGTGATGGGTTCGATGCAGGTCTTGCGGGGGTCGTCCACCAGGAGCATCACGTGGGGCAGCTCCACGGGGGCGTCCTTCCGCACCCGGACCCGGGGCGGGATGCGCTCCAGCACGGTGCCCTCGGTGGCCCGAATCAGGGAGCCGGAGCCGGGGGTGTAGTCGTACTGCTCCAGATCCACGGCGGCAATAAGGCCGTGGCGGACAGCGCCGTCGGACTGGGTGCGCTCAATATAGAAAATGGAATTTTCGTAGGTCTTGAAGATGTCCCGGGCCAGATAGTCCGCCATGGCGTGGTTGATGGCGGCAATGTGCTGGTCCACATCGGGGTCGTTCAGCTTGCTCTCCGGTAGGATCAGCCGCAGGGCGGAGGGGGCGTCACCGGCAATGCGGTCGGCCTCAGCCCAGTACTCCGGCTGAGAGGTGAACTGGTCGCAGGCCACCACGGCCCAGCGGGACATATCCCCGTCCCGGGGCAGTAAAATGTCTGCGGGCTTCATCCCCAGATGGGCGAACTTGTTTTCCATGTCGTGTTTTCCTCCATAGTTATTCTTAGCGGGCCTGAGGGCCCAAGAGCACAGGTATCATTCTACTGCGCAAACAGCATCCCCAGCAGGTCCGCGCCCCGCTCCACGAAGGGGCCGTTTTCTCCTGCGGCTTCGCTGTATACCCCGCCGTGGCCAGAGTCCCGGCGGCTGTCGTAGATGAGGTAGGGCACGGGATCGCCGTCGTGGCCCCGGGTGGCAGTGAGGGTCTTGTGGTCGCTGAGCAGCAGGATGCGGTGGTCCATGCCGGCCTCCTCCAGCCGCTGCACCAGGGGGGCCACCAGCTTGCTGTCCAGCCACTGGATGGCCTGGAGCTTGCCGGGGAGGTCGCCGTTGTGGGTACACTCGTCGGGGGCCTCCAGGTGGAGGCAGACGAAGTCGTATTCCTGGAGCTTCTGCCAGGTGGCCTCCAGCTTTCCTGCAAAGTTGGTGTCCAGCTCACCGGTGGCCCCGGGAACTTCCACCATCTCCAGACCGCGGAGCACGCCGATGCCGTGGCAGAGGGGGACGGCGCTGACCACCGCGCCGGTGTGGCCGTACTGCTCCTGGAAACTGGGCAGGGCAACGGCGGTGCCCTCCGCCCAGAACCAGATGCCGTTGGCGGGGAGCTTGCCCGCCTGGCGGCGGGCCTCCGTCACCGGATGGTGATCCAGGATCCTGTGGGCCAGGGCCATGAGGTCGGCAAAAACCTGGGCCCGGGGGTTCCCGGCGGGCAGGTAGGGGCCTGCGGCCTCCCCCAGGTGGTCGTGGGGCGGGGTGAAGCGGATACCGGAGATGTCGCTGTCGTGCTGGACGGCGATCTGCCGGAAGGCGGGAAAGATGTGGATCTCCATGTGGGCGTCCCGGAGGGCCTGGGCAAAGTCCGGGTCCCCCAGCAGGGCCTCCATAGTGGCCAGGGCGGAGGGACCGTCGATGGACCCGGCGCTGTGGGAGAGGATGCGCCGCTGTGCCAGGGGCAGGTCCCCGTCCTCCACGGTCACCAGGTTGCAGCGGAAGGCGGCGTCCCCGGCCACCAGCTGGATGCCGGAGGCGGCGGCCTCCATGGGGGAGCGCCCGGTGAAGTACGTCCGGGGATCACAGCCGAAAATGGAGAGAATGGCGGTCTCGCTGCCGGCGGCCAGAGGCTTGGGGCAGTTGATGACGCTGCCCACCACGCCCCGGGCGGCGAGGCGGTCAATGGCGGGGATGCTGGCGGCCTCCAGAGGGGTCTGTCCGTTTAATTCGCTGACGGGGTTGTCGGCCATGCCGTCCCCGATTACCAGAAGGTATTTCACAAAATAGCCCTCCTCAAAATTTCTTGTTCATATTATACAGGGTACTGCCGCTTTTTTCAACGGCAAAGTGGATAAACTGCCAAACTATTTTTGCGGGACAAAAAAACTGGTTGAACCCGGCGCTCCTGGGGATAATACGGGCAAAAGTGGACAGAATGGGAAGTAAGAGGCCGACGCAGCGGACTGGCCTTAGTGCGTGGGGCGGAAGTTTCCCACGGGAAGGGAGGAGAAAACATGATTTTGGATCGGATCGCGCTTGTGCTGGTGATCGTCGGCGCGCTGAACTGGGGGAGCATCGGCCTGTTTGCCTTTGATCTGGTGGCGTTTATCTGCGGCGGCCAGACGGCGGTGATCTCCCGCATTGTCTATGCCGTGGTGGGGATCGCCGGACTGTGGTGCGTCTCTCTGTTGTTCCGGGAGCGCAGCTCCAGCGCGGCGGAATGACCGCCGGCGGATTTGCGAAAAATATGTTGACCTAATTTGGAATAGATCATTGGAAAAGCACGGGGTTTCCCGTGCTTTTCTGAACAATATGGCGTGAAACAGAAAAAGACAGAAAAAAGCTGAAAAAAGGTGTTGACAACAGTGGACTCCTGTGGTAAGATATCAACTGTTCCGGCGATGAGTCAGCGCCGCGGACAACATCTGGGGGTATAGCTCAGCTGGGAGAGCGCTTGAATGGCATTCAAGAGGTCAGCGGTTCGATCCCGCTTATCTCCACCAGAAAAATTGAATATGGTATGTGGGGGTATAGCTCAGCTGGGAGCGCCAGCAACCGCATGTGACGACCCCTCAACGCGAGGAAATGACAATTTAATCAAAACCCCGGAAACTCAGTAAAATCAAGGGTTTCCGGTTATATGGGGGTATAGCTCAGCTGGGAGAGCGCTTGAATGGCATTCAAGAGGTCAGCGGTTCGATCCCGCTTATCTCCACCAGAAAAATTGAATATGGTATGTGGGGGTATAGCTCAGCTGGGAGCGCCAGCAACCGCATGTGACGACCCCTCAACGCGAGGAAATGACAATTTAATCAAAACCCCGGAAACTCAGTAAAATCAAGGGTTTCCGGTTATATGGGGGTATAGCTCAGCTGGGAGAGCGCTTGAATGGCATTCAAGAGGTCAGCGGTTCGATCCCGCTTATCTCCACCAAAACAATAACTCACACAGTCAATGCTGTGTGAGTTATTGTTTTATCCAAGAAGAATATGAGGACGAACACTCAGTTAAAAGATGTGTTCCTAAGCCCGTGCAAAAAATGCACGGGCTTTTTTTATTTTCAATGAAGTAACAAGATTGGAGGTTTACAGTGGGGAGTAAATTTTTTGAGGAACTATCCCGGTGTCTCGGAAAGGAGCAAATTGAATCCCTTAGCAAAGAGGACAGGCGGCTGGAGATTTTTCTCCATGGACAGCCTGTCCTTTCTGTTTCTCCTGGGAACGAAGTATTTATGCTTCCGTCCGGGAGCAAGAATCCAGAGGCCAACGAGCTGTATCACAGGGTCGCCATTGCAGCCGACAGAGTATTTGAATATGTGGAGGCTATGGAAAACACCCCCCTGCTCCGTGCTCGTGGTCTTGACAATAAGTTTCATCTGCTTGCGGATTTCGGCGGGGCTGTGCTGGCGGGCAGAGAGCGAGGCACCGGCCGGGGCTATGAGTTCGTTACATGGATCTGGGATTATGAAAGGGTCGGCGTCAGCCATGGGCACTATTATGAGGATGATTTTGCAGGAGCCAAACGGGACTTCGCTGTCCGCTCTGGTCTGATCCCCAAAGCCAGTCTCTTCTCCAATGAGGAGTTGACAGAGATTTATCGTGCAACGGATCATCTGTTGGCAGAAGACCCAAATTTGAATGACAAACAGATAAGAGCCATTCAAGAAGCCAGAATCAAAATCGAGTTCTCTGTCCCTGACCTGGACACCCAATTGGAACACAGACAGGATTATAGCCCTCAGATGGAGATGTAGGGCTCGGCATTGGAGGAATACGATGAGAATGAATGCTGTGTTATCAAATCCGAAGCATCCCGAGTACGGACAGTTTACCGTTCCCCTCCCAATCCCGCACAACCAGTATGACGGAATCATGGAGGCGCTGAATGCGATGGACATGGGAGATCCCCTGGCGAGGGACTGCCAAATGGACGAGATCCTTGGTGAGTACCCCATCCTGAAGCGACTGGAGGGAAAACCTGTAAATATCGACGAGCTGGACTATCTGGCCAAGCGGCTGGACAGCTTCTGTTATGCACAGGAGGGCGCTCAGTTCCAGGGTGCGGCGGTCAGCTACGACTATTCCGACATGACCGACCTAATCAACTTGACATTTTCCTGCCAGAAGGTCACGGTCATCACAGATTTTTCTGATTTAGAGCAGGTCGGCAGAGATCATTACATGGTGCTGAATGGCGGCTGCGCCAGCAAAGAGGAGCTGGACGCCCTTGACGGCTATGAAACCGCCCTGCTCCTCATTGATGAGGGCAATGGAGTCATCACACCATACGGAGTAGTCTATGACAACGGTATGCGACTCTCGCAGCTCTATGATGGGCGTCATTTTCCGCAGTATTTCTATGAGCCTCCCCTGCTGACCCTGACGGTACAGCAGAGTAAGGACGCTCCCAAAATCTGGTTGTATCTGCCTGCGCCAGATCTCCATATCAAGCGTTCCTTGGTTCGGGCAGGGATCGTTGATCCGGCGGATATGAGGCTGTCATTTCAGGGGAGCGAGTTTCCGGATGCCGTAGACTATGTTTTGGATATGGAGTCAGAGTGCCTGGAGGAGCTGAATAAGCTGTGCCAGGCGATTAAACAACTGAGTACCGATGAAATAAAAAAACTGGGCGCGGTGGTGGAATACGCACGGCCGGAAACCGCCGCACAAGTCAGGCAGCTGGCAGAGAATCTGGAGCAGTTTGACTATGCCCCTGGTGTCCAGAATGTGGAGGAATATGGCCGCTACATGATTCAGAAATCCGGCAGGTTTGAGTACGACGAAAATCTGCGTGATTACTACGATTATGCCCGATACGGACTGGAGCGCATGAATGCGGAGGAAGGACGGGTCGTAAAGAGTGGATATGTTTCCTATCATGGGGTACTCACACTGGAAGAACTGATGATGGACAACCCTGCGGAGCAATACCAGCGGAATCAAGGCTTTAATTTTCAGATGACCTAAGTTTTTCTGATAGACTTTTCGCTGTCGTTGTGGTATTGATTGTGTTCATAAAATAATGGAGGTGAACTAAATGATGTGGCAAACACAAACGACAATAGAATATCCCTTTGCGCTTCGGCCCGCTTCCATTGAGGAGGCGGGCCTTTTCTATTCCCAGATGGACGAGGCCGAGGATGCGGTGCTGGGAACGGTAGGCCATATACGGATGGACTTCGGAGCTTCCGGAAAAGAGTTCTACCACACTTGGTGGCCCCACAACGGCGACCAGTTCAACACGGGGGAATTCAAAGACGAACTTCAGAAGTTTGTGGATATGCTCCGGTCGGATGGTCCCCTTACGAATCTGGCTTCGATGAGAAACTACTGCTATCAGCACGGCGGTAAGATCACCGAGGATGGCCGATGCTTCGGCTATATCGCGGAGACGGAGCACTACCGCTACTGCCTGCGCTGCACCCCTTCCCCTGGGGAATATCAGGGGTACCTTTATTCCTACGACCTGCGCCAGCAACGGATGGCCCAACAGGCAAAGCCTGTGGGTCGGATCACCTACGCCAGTGGTGAAGAACAGACCTTCACAGATGCCCAGAAATACTTGGACACCATTCGGGAGGAACTTCCATATCAAGCCACCACAGGCTTCCGCTATGAAACGCTGACGGACGATCCCGCAGTGCGGAAGGCGGTGGACGACATTCTGCTGGACTTTGCTGGGGAGGAGAACCCCCGGAGAGGCTGCAATTATGGCTTGACAGAGGCTGGGAAACAGGCGCTCCGAGAAGCCGCCGATCCCGACCGTCCCCACACCTACGCATGGTTCGTGATGACCGACTGCAACATCCCCGGAGAGCAAATCTACCGGGACTTGACCTTGGAGGAGGCCATCCGCACCTACCTGGACAGTGACCGGCCAGAGAAACGGCTGGGCGTCACCAAGGACGGTATCGCCACAGTGGATCTGGTTCGGTCGCTGAATGGAGAACAGCACTTCTTCACGGATCACTTGCAACTGGACAGTTTCAAGCGCGACCCAGAAATCGCCGCCGCAGTGAAAACGCTCCGATTGGAGCTGGAACAAAATACGCCCCAGCAGGGCATAACGATTGGAGGACTATCATGAGAGAGGTCTCGAGAGAATGGCTGGAATTCCTGCGGGAGCAGTATCCCAAAGGAAGTCGTGTTCGGCTGACGAAGATGGGCAACGATCCTCACCCTATTCCACCCGGCAGCATGGGCACTCTGAAATATATCGATGATATAGGGCAATTTCATGTGAAATGGGACAACGGCAGAGGCCTTGCCTTGATCATTGGTGAGGACCAATTTCAAATCCTGCCTCCTGAGCCCCAGACGATCAAGTTTTATATGCCACTCACGGCCCAACTCTATGCTTACGACGACTGGGGAGATCTGGAGGAGTATGGCAACGACCTGGATGGGAGTGAATTGAGGGACTATCAGTCATGTATTCACGAAGCACTGCTGGAAAACCAGATGCCTGAAGAAAAAAACCGTGGTCTGATGCACTGGTATGACAAACCGGACGGCGTAAACACGAAAGTCCAGTCCGTGATGCTGGATGTGGAAAGCCGTGACGGTCAGTTGTGGGGTGTGGCCGAATGCAAGGTGAATGGGACACTTCTTCCAGAGGAAAAGGAGGCCCTTGCTGAGTACATTTCCGGTCAGGCATCGGACGGCTGGGGCGAGGGTTTCGAGCAGCGAGCCATCAAACTGAACGATGGAGAACTCTATGTGAGCCTTTGGAACTCCAGCAACTGGAGCATTCAGACGGAAGAAGAAAGATTTTCGCCGGACTCCCTCACCCGCCTGCCTGACCTGTGCTGGTCAGTTCTCCCCGGTGAAGGGACGCTTATTTGCATCAAGCGTGGCGAGAGCGGCTACTATCCCAGCGACTGGAGTACAAAGGATCGAGCGCAGAACCGCTGGCTGGCGGACTATAACAATCAACGGCGAGGCATTACACCGGCCCAGGAGCAAGCCATGCTCACCGGCAGTATGTGCGGTTGGGATGTGCCGGGGGCAGACCCTAAGTGGTATGAGGAGCAGCAGGAACAAAATGGAGGTGAAATGACTCTTGGGTGATGAAATTTTTAGCGTCTACCTGACCCCCGCCGACTACAGCAAATTGGCCTACGCCAAGCTGGATCTTCCAGCCAGCCCATGGAAACTGCTGGACGCGATGGATAAGGTGCGGCTCCCAGAGGGAGATTCCTTGTATTTGGAGATCACAGATTACCGTGACTTTGAGGTGCTGCGCTCCAGTCTTGTATGTTCAGCAACAAACCTGCTGGAGCTGAATGACCTGGCAGAACGCCTCTCCAGGCTGAATGAGGTTCAGCGCATCGCCTTCGAAGGACTGGTTCGGGTGGATTTCCAGAAACAAGAATCCATCACACTGAAACGCCTTCGGGATCTGGCAGAAAGTGTGGACTGCTGCCATGTGGTGGAATCGGTTGTATCAGATGGACAGTTAGGGCGATTTTACGCAGAGAATGGTTTTGTTCCGGAAGTGGAAGGAATGTCAGATGCGGCATTTGAGCTTCTGGACTTTGAGAAGGTCGGGAAAATGGCACGCATGGGCGAATGCGGCGTATATGTTCCCAGTGGAATCTCCGGCTTGTGTGGCTATGTAGTACAGCACTCCGACTTGAAGTCGGCGCCGGAAATCACGCTGAATCAGCCTGTCGAGCCGGCCTATACAATCCACCTGCGGTTGACTGCACACCATGATAATCTCCCCTTTGCCGGAACCGATGTGGTGGATTTGAAGCTCCCTGCCGAAGATAACGCATTGGAGATGGCAGTGCGCTGCCTGGGATATGTTGATTGGGGCGCCGTTGAGTGTACCTGCCTGGACTGCAAAGTCCCGCAATTGGCGGAACACATTACCAACGCAGTACCTTTTGAAACAATCGAACGGCTTGGAGATGTACTTGCCCAAATGTCGGCCGCGGCTCTCCCTGCCTACAAGGCACTCATGACAGCGACACATTGCCAGAATATTGTAGATGCTCTGGATCTGGCAGAACAGCTTGACGAGTATATCCTTTCTCCGAGCATCGCATCCCCTGAAGATGCAGCGGCAGAGGAACTGGCTTTCATTCTTCCGGAGAAGGCCGCCAAGATGATCCGTCCTCATATCAATCTTCACACCTATGGGCAAGCGCTTCTGGCGTCCCGCAATAACATTCAAACGGAGTACGGGCTGCTGGAGCGCCGGGATGGACAGTCCATTCAAACCATTGGGCAACAGAAACAGGAACCGCAGCTGGGCGGGATGGAGCTTGGATAAGGTGTAAGAGCCGGAGGCGACTATCAGTACGACCGGCCTCCAATGGTATAAAGCCACCTCTACGCATATGGAAAGGAGGTATTCTTAATACTCAAGCAAACGATCACCGCACCCGAGCAAGTGGATTTAACATCCATAGACTTTCCTGATATCCGTTGGCTCCATGGTGTGTTCTACTGCAACAGCAGCGGCTCTGGCCGCGACAAAAAATACCATCCTTGGTCAGGGGTAAAGACCGACCTCGGAGAAATCGAGGAAAAAGCGTGGTGTCAAATTGCTGAGGCATTGATCAACCGCAAGGGAGAATCTGCTCTGCTCAAGTCCCTCATTGAATGGGAGACGAACCACAACTATGCTCACGCTTCCAAAGAGGTGGTCAGAAAAGAGGCCCTGCAATTGCATGTAGCCAGGCTGTTTGATAACCCACTCTGGGTCCACTTTGTCCCATTCAACCGACAATATCGCCCGGAGGTGCTGGAAACGGCACATCTTGTTACAGTTGTGAATGAATGCTGTAATACGCCTGGCGAAGTGACACAAGAGCAGGTCGACCAATCTGCAAATGGTATGATTGCCTGTCCCTGCTGTGGACGATGGAGTCCCTTCCACTGCGTGGAGCAGGCAGAAAATGAAGAAAACAAACTGGGAATGGAGATGATGCCGCAGTGAGTACGCAGGATCTCAAACTTTTTGATTTGCTGGATGGCCTTGAAATGACCAAGTCACAGTATGAGTGGTTAGCGCGCCGGTTTGAAAACATGACTGCAAAAGAGGCTCTGCTGTTTCGCGGGGCCATGCAGATCGAGCAGCCGCAAGCAACCTGCGATGTAATGCAGATTGCCAATCAGCTGGAGCACTATGAATTGCTCTATGGAGCCGGGAACGACTTTGCCCTGGGTAACTTCGTCATGGAGCATATCTTCTACCCCTCCTCCCAGACTCGGGAATTTCTTGACCCGGCAAAGGTAGGAGCGGCGTATCGCCAAAAAGACGGGAATACTTTCTGCGATGGAAATTTTATCAGACTTTCCTCGCCGCTTGATCTCTCTCAGAATAGCGACCCGGCGATGCTTCCCGACAGGGGCGACTACGGCATCCGGGTCAAGCTGGCAAGCCGCAACAATATGGAGGGCATCTGGGTCGGGTTTCCGGATACCAGCGAATATATGGACTCGTCCCACCCGGATGAATTGCTCCTTGCTTTGGATGCTTTGGATGCGGAGACGCTGACCGAGTGCATCGCTGTGGATGTAGACTGCTGCCTGCCTCAGCTGAGAGATATCCTCTCCCAGTATGATTCTGCCGCAGAGCTCGTCCGCCACGCTATCGACTTCGGATATGTGTGGGCGGAACAGGGCCAGGGCGAACCCCGATGGCTGGACAAATGGCAGGCGGTCATGGAGCTGGAGGACTGTCATCAGCTGGACTATGCATTGGATCTGGCGCAGAACCTCCACTGCTACAATTTCATGCCCCGTGACATGGAGGTAGCGGAGTATGGCAGGTTGCTGGCTAAGCAGGATGGTGTATATCCCAACGATGCTCTTCTTGCTGAATGCTTTGATGCCGAGGGCTACGCCAATCAGAAAATGAAGAACCTTGGCCTGTCGGCGGCAGAGCATGGGTATGTGTCCTGGAACGGGAGCGAGATCCTTTATGAGTACAGCCAGCCTCCCAGCAGCCCGACCATGTCCATGTAATAAGCAGCATGCCAGAGGTTGATGCAAGGGGGTGATCCTACAGAAAAATAAATAGCCAGAAATAGCAATGGGGCCGTTTTTCCGAGAGGGATAAACGGCCCCCTCATTTTTTATGCCCTTTTTCGGAAAAACACCCCGGAAAGGAGGCGTCTATGCAGGAAGAACGGCTGGCGGAATTATTGGAACGCTATCACTCCGGTGAATCGAACGCCGCCACCAGCCGGGAGTTGGAGTGCGTTTTCTCCATCAAGGGAATCGAAGTGCGGCAGATGGTCAACCGCTTGCGCCGCAAGGGAATCCCCATCGCCAGCAGTGGCAGTGGGTACTTCTACGCCGCTACGGAACAGGAGGTGCGGGCGACCATCGCCCATCTGACACGGCGGATCAGCGGAATCGCTGCCGCTATTGCCGGCCTGAACCGATCCCTGGAGCAGTTTGATACCGCACAGACCCGGCTGCCGTTGGAAGGCGGTGATGCGGTTGAATAGTTTCATGAGCTGGATTGGCGGCAAGAAAGCACTTCGAGAGCTCATCGTCACTTTGTTCCCAGTCTACTATGAGCGGTATATCGAGGTCTTTGGCGGGGGCGGTTGGGTGCTGTTCCATAAGCCCCCCGGCAATGATTTTGAGGTGTACAACGATTTCAACAGCTTGCTGGTCAACCTTTACCGCTGTGTAAGAGATAAGCCGCAGGAACTGATGGAAGCACTCAGATATGTGCTCAACTCGCGGGAGGATTTCGATGTGGTCCGCGCTACATTAGCCCGTGACAGTCCTGCCAGCGATGTTCAGAAGGCTGCATGGTTCTATGAATTGATCCGTTACAGCTATGCGGCCGGGCTGACCAGCTTCGGAAGTCAGCCCCACGATATGTGGAGCAATTTTCCCCTTATCGAACAGGCTCACCGGCGCTTGGCCAAGGTGGTCATTGAAAACAAGGACTTTGAAAAGCTCATCCGGCAGTATGATCGTCCGGCAAGCCTATTCTATCTCGACCCTCCGTACCATGCCACCGAGGGCTACTACCAAAACATTGGCGAAGATGGCTTTACAGAAACGGATCATATCCGTTTGCGGGATGCATTGATGCGGATTGAGGGTAAGTTTCTTCTTTCCTACAACGATGACGAGTTCATTCGAAGTCTGTATGACCGGCCAGGTATCTATCTGATGGAAACCACCCGAATCAACAACATCAAGCAGCGGTATGATAACGGCGCCCAATTTCCTGAGCTTATCATCGCCAACTACGATATGCATGAGCGGCTCCGGGTAGCACCGTCTCAGATGAATCTGTTTGACCTGACTGGAGGTGATACAGCATGGCTGAAGTCGTGAGTGAGTTGGACAAGCTCCGTGAAGCGGCGAAACTGATTGAGGAGATGAGCCAAGGGCGCCTACAGGTTTGCCCCAGCGTCGTGGGACAGGTCTATATCCGGCCGGAAAACGAAGCCTACCTTGGGCTGGATATGCGGATCAACAGCATTCCAGGTCAGCTACGCTATCGAGTGACCTTCTCCTCTCAGATGCGACGGATGGGGGCGGACATGACCTCAGAAGGTCTCAGGACGCTGCTGTCCGAGGTAGGTCAGACCTATGCGCTGCTAACTGCGCTCGAATCAAGGAGCTATACGCCCACGACAGAGGATCTGACAGCATTTCGGGAAGAACTGTTGGCGGAACAGGAAGCAAAGTCATTCCCAACTTTGAGTCAGACGATATAAAAGGAGGATAAAAGCAGATGAAATTTAACAAGCAGTTGTCGAATGGCGGCCTCTTTCTCCCCAGTGCCGCACTCAAAATCAGTGGTTTTGAGGACAGCGGTCAGGTTGAGATCCATGCGCTGAAGAATACAGCGGTCATTATGAAGCAGCAGATGACCGCCATGGAACTGATCCAGGCGCTGGACAGTCTGAATCAGCTGTTCATTAATCTCTCTTTCCATTTGGCCAAAACCTGCGGCGCCTGCAGCGGGTGTGAGGGCGAATGTCCCTTTGGGGATTTTGAGTACGACAAGATCGAACTGGACGATGATCTGCGGAAAGAAGCCGGCATTCCCACAGATGCCAAACTGAGTCTCTATGTGGACGAGGAGGATCACACGATTACCGTCTGCGAGGCCGGATATGATCACGACCTGCGGGATATTCCTCCCTACCTGTTGGAGATGATGGCCTTTTCCGGCATCTGCCTGGGCGAACTGGAGGAGCGGCTGATGGTCGGAGATATCATTTACGGCGGCAGCACTCGTAGCAGAAAGGAGTGCGAAGATGAGTAAGGTACACACCTCTGTAAAGATCCGCAAGGATGGCTCTCTGGTACTGCCGGCCTTTGTTATGCGCGGGATGGGCTATGCGCCGGGTGAGGAAGTTCCCATTACCACTCCGGCGGATCAGTATATCTGCGACTGTGACGCAAACAGCCTGCTGGTAAGCCGTGTTTGCGGGGATGCAGGATGCGCCGGCTATACCAGCGAGGAGCCTGAGCTCAATCTGCCGGCAGACCTGCTGGCGGAAGCGTCGATTCCTGTGGGAGAGGAAATCACCGTACTGGTGGCGGACGGTGCGTTGCTCATCGTCCCAACGACCGAAGACCTTCTGGAGTTACCGGTGGAGTTATGTTGTTTGCTCAACGAGCTGGGCATCAGTCCGTTGTCCATCCAGCTTCCGAACAAGTGCTGCCTGCCGTAAGGAGGTTTCAGGATGGAAAAAGAAATCTATCTTTACCCCTACTCTGCAGCCGAAGCTCGTACCAGGAACGAGCTGGCACTTTGGCGGGCGAGCTATCAGGCCAACGAGGAATGTGCCCGCGACATCGAGGAGCACATTCGCACCCATTTTGATGGTGCTCACCTGGATGATTCGATGCTGCAGCCCCTTTTGGATAAGTGGTGGTATAAGCGAATCAATTTCGTCCTTGCCAATACCCTGCAGGAGCTTAGCTACGATGGACGCTTCAGCCGAAAGAACCAGGAGTGGGCGAAAGCCACCTTCATTCCGCAAGACGGTACTCACAACATCTCGTTAATGGTCAAATCTCATCCTGCGGTATTGGATGGGTTCGTAAATATGGTGCGCGAGGCTTACAAGAATCTTGGCCTCTTCGGGCCACAGCACTGTGAGCCGAACTCCTTCGAAAACCTCGACTACGAAGGCCGAGTGTTGGTGCTTTCACCAGACACCCTGAAGGAGAGCTGCTGGTCGCCCGAAAACCAGCTTTGGCTGGCCCATGATGGATTTGGCTGCTCGCCCCACGCCATTGGGCGCTCTATCCGATCCACCTGTCTTGGAGATGGAGAACAGACACGGTGGAATCGCACCGACTTCATCGGGGTGCTGCGGGAGGAGTTTCTCCCGGACTGGGCCAAAGAGAAACTGGCTGAGCTACAGGCAGAACAGCCCGATATGGGGGTGATGAAAATGACTTGATGAAACCAAGAAAGGAGGAATGCCGTCGTGAGCATTCAAATGAAAAATGGCTGTCTGGTTTACTATGGGAACCTCATTGGATACCAAGCCAAAAACCAGACCGAAGTCACCGTTGATCCGCAATTCCGCCGTGAGGAGCTGGAATCCTGGCTTGCACGGCGCGGACTCGTGCCTCGCTGGGAAGAAGGCGTCTATGAGCGCCTTTCCAACGAGGGCTTTCGCGTCAGTGACAGCTCGCCGGAGTTACAGTCCTGCCGAATCTGGCAGCTCAAGCCCGGTACGCCAATTCAGATGCGCTTCAATTGCATTGGAACTTGGGCTTTCCCGTTCTACTGTCAAACGAGCGTTGGATGATCTCGTTAGAGCTGGACTGCTTCGAAAAGATCCTCGTTGGCGAGAAAATGGCAGCTACACTTCTAACCTGTACCAGATTACCTAAGTGTGTCACTGAAAAATCAAACGCAAAAAAGCAGACTCTTCCCGCCAGGGGGAGAGTCTGCTTTTTAGGTGAACCAAGGATAGGGTCATGATGAACCAACCAGAAGTGCCCACTCTAAGAAGCACTAATTCAGAAAAGAAACAATAACTTACTCTTGATCCATACTTGAATACTGTATAAGCACATCAACTACCGCAAGAATGCGTTCTATATCGTAAGCTGGAAGATTTTGCATTCGGTCCATCAGACGAGAAGCATCAGCCTGATGCTTCTCCACCAATAGACTACTCAGCACCATATCGGATGATACCTCCAAAGCGTTCAAGAGTACAATGAAGGTTTCGAGTGATGGTATTTTTTCTCCCCGCTCCAGCGCACCGACATAGTTGATACTCAACCCAGCCATCTCTGCCAGGTCTTCTTGTCGCAGATTCCTCATCAAACGGAACTTGCGTATATTTCTTCCTATGGACTCAAGTTCCATCGTGATACCTCCTGCGAGTGTATATAGTACCACTAATAGTATAGATTGAGTCCAAGAAAGAATACACATTCCATTAGCGTTGACGGAAACTCTAATGGTATTGATTGTTGGTGAAATTTATCTTATAATATCCAATAATAGAGACTACATTTTGACCTCAATATACAATCAACCTGCACGGGTAAGCTCAAGGGAACATGGATCAATAATCCAGACTGCTTTATTTTTTGTACGGGCGTATCTTACAGTGGAGCCGGTTCCGCTCGATGATCCATCCCAAACGGCAAGCAGTATATCAGCATGATTTACCATGTATTGGTTCCTTTTCTGCATGCAGTCTGATGTATATTGTTTCTGGAGCATGGTTTCATGATCACACAGCTCTGCGATTTTATAGTATCGGTCTCTCAAAGGTTCGGACCATTTTGCAGCCTGTGTTTCACAAGGAATAGCAGCTTCCAGCGTGATGAAAGGATACTCTGCTTTCAGTTCAAGAACGATTTCAGCGGCGTACATGTCCACGCCAATAGCCATTCCCGAAATGAAGTGCTGGACACCTTCTTGCTCAATCAACTGCACGATACAATCGCGGAGTTTTTGCTTTAACGCAATGCACCGATCATCATTCTCATTAAAACGGAATGGTAAGTTCTGAGGTCTGTGGCCTGTGAAAGCACAGGTTCGGCCTTTATCAGAAGACATACGAAATAGATTTGTGATTTTCATGCTGATGCTCCTCCTATGTATTAGCGTATTAAGCTATATCGCTAATACATAGTATAGCATACACTACGCAAAATGTGTCGAAATAAAACGAAGGGCCGCAAGAAACCCTTGCAGCCCTCGAAATGAGTCAATCCATCTTCTTTTTTGCTTGTTTAATCATTAATTCTACGATTTCCAGTATCCGTTGCTGCTCTTCAGCCGGAAGCTCTTTCAGCTCCTCGGAGAGAATGCCAGAGCGGTACTCACTGGTATGCGTTATAACATCGCAGAAAATCGCATCCGCAGATGTTTCAAGTCCGTTGATGATGGCAATCAATTTTTCGCAGCGCGGAAAAGAGGCGCCTCTCTCAACGGTGGAAATATAGTTTGTTGTCAAACCAAGACGCTCGGCAAACTGTTCTTGTGTCAAACCTAATTGCTCGCGGCATTGCTTGATTCGTTCTCCAATACGCTTATCAATCATTCAACTTTCACCGCCCCTTTCTGTGTCGATACAAATTAGTATAAGTATTAGCGAGGTATCAATACAGAAACGCTAATACGCAGAGTGTGTATTAGCGAATTGGAATCAAGACAAAAAAATAAAAAACATTCCGTGAACAAAATGTAAACATTTTCTCAATTTCCATAAAAAAGAATCAAACTTGAAACTGATTATGGTATAATAAAATTTGAATTTATGCCCTTATATCTTATGGGCTGTTAATATTGTGGAGTAGTCGTATGATCACACAGAATGGAATAGCGCCATTTGTCGCTTTTAGATATGAACGAATTATTTTAGCTGTTGAAGAAACCACATCGGCAAATAGATGTGGCTCCTCTCTTGCGGCCTTTTCACGCCCTGCGTCAGCCTGTCCAAGTGACAGCGTGTCGCAGGGCGTTTTTCTATCTTTGGAAAGGAGTCAAAGAATATGAGCCTGAAGTACACCTGCCCCGGCTGTGGGACACCCTTGGGCTATGAGGGATTGTGCTGGAAATGCAAATCTGAACAGGAGCGGAAGGCTGCTCTTGCTTGGACACCGGAACAAATCACAGAAAAGCAAAGAAACCTGATTCAGAACATCCAGCGGCTGGCTGATATGGAGGACCCGGAGTTCACCGACTTTTGGCAACTGCTTGGTTACCATGATGCCATCGCCCCGGAGATCCAACGGGCAGCACTGGCCGCAGAGGTGTTCTGGCCCTGTGAAATCTATTATCATGCTCCCGCCGATGTGCGGGATGGTCTGATTCATTCGCTGTTGTCCACGGAATATTCCAGCGCGGCCTCCAACCTGATGAGTTGCCTTGCTATGCAGGGAGATGACAAGGCAATGGAGACGCTGCTGGAGCTGGAGCGAAATCCCCGGCCCTGGCGCAAGGGCCTCTATGTGGACCCATCCAGCTATGCACAGATCGGCGGCTGGACCTTCGACAAGGAGGGCCAGAAAATCCAACTCAACTTCGATACCTGCTATCCTATGGTCAAAGGAACCACCGGCGAGAAATCTCCCGTCCGCATTGGCCGGGCACGGGAGGACACATGCCCCCACTGTGGCGGACGCATGGTGGACATGCTGGTGCTGGATGGCCGGGATGAGCGGCTCCGGTTCCTGGGGCTGGATGGTGTCCTGTCTGCCACCTGCTGCCCCAGCTGCGTGGGATTCCTCAAAGGCCCCGCCTTCAACCGGTTCACTCTGGATGGCGGCGTGGAGGTCTTTCCCTCCGAACTCTTTGACGGAGCGGAGAAGACGGATTGCTATGTCAGTCCCGAGGACTACAAGGCCCTCACGGAAAATCCCTTTGTGCTGGGCGAAGCGCCTGTGCCCCTGTTTTACGGCGCGGCCTGTCAGGATGTGAACACCATCGGCGGCTTTGCCAACTGGGTACAGGACGCGGAATATACCATCTGTCCCCACTGCGGGAAACCTATGAAGTATCTGGCGCAGATCCAGTGGGATACGGTGTTTGACTGTGCGGAGGGCACGCTCTATGTGGAATTCTGTCCAGACTGCCAAATCGTATCCATGCAGCATCAGCAAACCTGAGAGGAGACCTTGCCATGAGTTTGCCAAAGCGTGATGGCGTACATGACCGCTACTATCTGATCCACAAGCCGGACACTTCCCCGGAGGTGCTGGCGGAGGCGGATCTCTGCATTCAGGATGTGCTGAACGGAATCGCCCGTGAAAATCACTCCGCCTACCCGACCGTGGTGCGAAATCACAACGGGACACCCTTTCTTCCCAGCCAGCTCTTGGAGCGGTATCTGTCCAAACTGCCTTTGAAGGGATTTCCCTATGAGGAAGCTGTTGTATTCTGCGATGCCCTGCGGCGGTTGGCGGGCTGGCAAGAGATCCGCTATACATTGGAGAAGTATATAGAAAAGCAGGTGCAGGAGCGGTTCTTCCTTGTGGGAGAGCGGGACGATGGCTTTACAGTCTTTCCACCATGCACGGTGTTGCCGGAATTGCGCCCGGAGGATGTGGACGAAGGTCTGCTGCACTTTGCCTGCTATGTGGCGATCTGCCATACCGTGTACGGGCAGAGTTTTGAATCCCTTACCACCGAGCACATCCTCGGCCTGGTCTCCCAGCTTCGCCCAGATATGGTGAAGCAACTGAAAACAGCCGGCAGCGGCAAATTACCACCTAATATCCAAAAGCGGAAAACAAAGCACCTGACCGCCTCGGCCAACGACGCTTTCGCCACCATCCGTATCACCGCGAGGGACTCCACCGAGGAGTGCTATGCCGAGATCTTGGACTACCTGTGTGCGGTGCTGGAGCAGGAGGAATTTCCCCGCAGTTACTCGGTGGAGTTCCGTGGGAAGGAAAAACTCTATCTGCCCATTCCCGGCCTACCCAAGAAGGGAGTCAATCAGCTCTTTGCCTGCGCTGTACAGCACCCCGATCTGCATCCGGCTATAGAGCGATACGCTCGTCTGGCCATGCGGGAGGACGAGTGGTACAACAACCTCTCTGATGAGTCCTGCGCCATGCCTGGCACCTTTGCCGTGTTTGCCCTGGGGCTGGAGGGAGAACCGTGGGCACCGCTGGTGGCAGAGTATTTGGATCTCTGCGACGACGAGCACTCCTCCCTGCAAGAGAAATTCCTTCATGCCTTGATCCGCATGGCTGATGGGCTCCTGGGACTGCGGAGTATTTACCCACCGGGAGATTGCCCAGCGGCTCATGGATACCTTCACCGGTCTGAAGCTCAAGGAACTGGCGTGGTTTGAGAACCCCAGAGAAAAGACTCTGAAAAATGGTAAACCGCGTGCGCGCCGGGCCAAGTGGCTACCGGAGCGAGAGGTCGATCTGGTGTATCTCTACTCCGACTACTATATTGACGCAAGAGAACCTACTTCTGCCCAAACCGACTTTTTCACCGTTACAAGGATGGACGCCTGGGGCGTGAGCACCTGGTTCATGTGTACCCCAGAGGCCGCTGGGAAGCTGATCGCCATGAATTACGACAATCTGGCCGTCAAGGAAACCACCATTGTGGGATAGGAGAAAATGAATGATGACTTTGGAACAACTGCCCCCCAAGGGCGTAAAGCGAGAACAGGCCATTTTGGAGCTGGGCAAGGATGAAGCAAACGGCGAACTGCTGTTCCAGCTTGTGAATACAGAAAAGGGCAAGTGCAAAACAGCTGCTCAAAAGGCTTTGGCACAGCTGGAGTATGCCCCTGCTGCCCCACTGTGGGCCAAGCTGGTCAGGGACAAATGGATGGGCAGCAATATCATGTCGGATGCCTGTTCCGACTGTGTATCGGAGCAGATTGCCCCAGTTATTCTAAAGACTCTCTCCCAGCTGCTGGACGAGGGGGACACAAAGCCACTGGATATAGAACAACTGAACTTCTGTTTCCATTTGATGCTGGGGAAAGCCTCGCCCAAAATGCTGGAGGTCTACCGCTTCCTGGCGGAGAACACCCAGCGGATCGCCCAGCTGAAACGCGCGCCTGTTTATTCCGATGATGACTGCACCTCCTGGTGGATCACGGACGGGCTTCGCATTTGGGATGCCACACCAAAGGAAAAAGAGAAAATTCCCGCTGTGGTGCTGACCGCCTCCCTGATCCGCAACCCGGATGAGCGACTGCAAGCATTGGCTGATGAACTGAATGAACACTATGGCGGCAGCTGGCTGATGCCGGTCTTTATGAAGGCGATCATCACCCAGCCCAAGGAGCAGGTGTATGAAACCTATTCGCCCCTTCTGACTACGCCGCAAAAAGGCTATTTGTTCAATGCACTGGGGATGCTGGATTACCGCTGTTATCCGGAAGGCTGGACCTATGAACGCCTGGGCCCAGATGGAATGATTGCTCTGATTTTCTGGGGCGATTATAGCTATGGAACCTATGACACAAGGTTCATGTTTGAACGGTATGTGGAGCTGGATGAGCGGTGGCTCTTTGATCTGGCAAAAGATCCAGAGGGCCGCAAACCTACGGTGACATGGCAGACCTACAACCGGGGCGGTGTGCTATATGGAAGCTACGACGAAATGTTCATCAGCCTGCTGCCCCTCAAGGTGGAGAACCCGGAACTGAAGCGCATTCTGTGGGACTATTTCCGCATCCGTAGCCAGAAAAAGAAGGTGGCTAAGAGCATCACTGTTTACAAAGACGCTGCTGAGCGGTTCGGGGATGAATGAGTACAAATCGAGAAAGCAGGTACCTTATGTACCAAATTGCATATATTGGCCGCTGGGAGACCCTCCCGGAAACGGCTGCCGCCATCTGTGACCATGACACTCCCAAGCTGGAGGCGCTGCTCCAAGGCGGTCTGGATTTAGATGTTCCCATCCAGCTCAGCGAATACATCAAGCTGATGCCATTGGAGATCGCGGTTTTTCGGAATGATGTGCCCATGATCCACTTCCTGCTGGAGCATGGAGCTGATCCCGGTCTGGCAGAGGAACAGCCCCTGCTGCTCACCGCCGCCCGCTGCTGCGGGCCGGAGGTGGTGGCGCTCTTTGCTGGACAGGCCGCAAAACTCAGCCTGAAGCAGAAAGAGCGGGCCTTCCAGGAAGTGCGTTGGGGCAAACGCCCGGAGAACATTCAGGTGCTGGAGCAAGCCGGGATCACAGTGGACAAGTTTGGCGGCGAGGCATTCCGGGCCGCTGTGTCTGAGGGCAATACCAATGAACGGCGACTATGACTTCTACCGACCTATTATCCGGGTGGATGTGAACTGATAGAATGGAGAACAACAAATGAAGGATGAAACTCTGGCCGCCCCAATCTACCATGGCTTCTTGCCGCCCAAGAGCCGGGAAAGGCAGATCGGCCTCACTCCACGCCTATACACCCAGAGTGGCGAGAAGATCCACATGGCCTTCATGCCCCTTCGTCCAGACTGTGGGAATGACCCGCAGTGGGAGGACTGGAACTGCTACCGCTCCATCCTCACCATTGGCTGGCCGGACTGTGAGCAACTGCTGATCCCCACGCTGAAACAAATCTTTCCGGTTAAGGACCCCACCAATGGAGAAGTACAGGAGGAATTTGACCTTTGCTTTGATAACTGGATTGGGAAAGAGGACTGGGAACGCTGGATACTCCTTGTCCGAGATTGTTTGCCAAGTTTATCAGAAAAAGAATCAGCCTTTCTTTTCTCAGTCTTGGAATGGATTGAAACAGCATTGACCTATACCACCGTTATGGTTGTAGAAAGTAATTTGTAGCCGGAGAGTTGAAGATGGACAGCAAAACGATGGATTGCCCCTCCTGTGGTCAGCTGACGGCACAGATGAAGGAGGACAGCAGTATCTCCCACCGCCAATATGACCAGCTTCTCCAGAAACTCATGGAACTGGAACGGCAAGGTGACATGGAACTGTACGCCGGTGACTGCCCACTGGAGGATACCGGCGCGCTGCTGGACGCTGAGCAGCACTATACTGTCTGCCACTATATGCAATGCCGCAGCTGCGGAGCCCTCTACTTTGTGGGAGCCTGCATCCGGGGTGCGCCGGTCTTTCGGCAGGTGGCAGACATCGGAAAAGAGAACCTGGACACCCGGCTGTGGGGCCGGTGTGGAACCTATTACTTACAGAAAAAAGACTGAAGGAGGCGTCAATATGGATGTCGTGAAACTCCCCAAAAAAGTCCGTATGGTCTGCTATGAGATCATGGATGGCAAAGAAGAAGCCTTGGACACGCTGGAATCCTTTGCCGATAAATACCCCCATCAGGTAGCAGCGGTCAAGGCCGAGGTCGCCTATTTCAACCTGGACTATGAAAAGGCGCTGGCTTTGGATTTGGCCATCCTTCCCTGGCTGGAGGAGTGGTATTACAGCAATGTGAGCGATGAACACATGCTTGGAACCAAGTTGCAAGGAAAGTACGGGCATTTAGGATTCAAGTATAAAAAATCCGACAAAACACTTACGAGACACAGTAAAAATTTCACCTATATGATTGCGTTTTCCTCATTCGGCGGGAACACAAAGGATAGCATAAGCATAGAGGTTTGCTATATAATCAACACCCGTCCATACGACCCTTATGGTTATGCCAAACCAGACATCAACACACAACCGCTGTTTTACAGTTTAAGAGACAATGAAATATATCTTGATATAGGAAATGAAGAAAAGATTTACAATGCCTTTGAGGTTGTTTGTCAATGGATGGATAAAATACTGATTCCAAAAATGAATGAGCTTTGTGCTACCGAGTAATGTGGAAGTGATGGCGGAGAAAGAGCGTGGACACCCATGAACAAAGAATCATTGACAGAAAAACTCCTGGACTTGGCTGAGGGACGGGAAACACCTGAAACCTGGCAGAACTGGTGGGACGAACATGAGACGGAGTTGGAAGCCCTGCTGAGTCGGGGTGAATTTCTGAAACTGAAGCCCTGCCGACACGGTTTTCAGTGGGTCCCGGTGTTTGGCAGCCAAAAGGGAGCCATCGCCATTCTGGAAAAGAGCGGCACAGCATTTGAGGCCAGCAATCTCTACCAGGAGCGGTATCTGGCCGAGCTGGATGCGTTCTGCAAGGAGCAGGAGCGAGTGCAGCGGGAAAAGCAAAAGGAATTCAAGGCCAGCCACCCGGAGCTGTTTGGCCGATACCCCAAGTTCTCCAAGGCGCTGGCAAAGGTGCTGGACACCTCTGATGAGATCAAGCCCGCCGCCACGGAGGAGCAGATCGGGAATCAAGAAAGCGTGCTGGACTTCACGCTCCCGTCCCAGGTGCGGGAGTTTTTCCTGCTGACCGCAGGCATCAATGTATCCACAGGCGTGATCCTTACCCTTTCCGGGATGTTTGATCTGACCATTCATGGCGAGCGGTATTGTGTGCTGGGCGAGTTCTGGAAAGAAGCGGACGGCGACCAGCTCCTGCTCCGCCCCGGAGAGGAAACCATCTGGTACTACGCCCATGAGCAGGACAAGGTAAAGCGCCTCTGCAATGATATGACAGAACTGCTGGAGAAGAAACTGGCGAGGTATCTCAATGAGCAATAAAAATAACGCGGCGGTTGAGAGCTGAACTGTAAATGAGTGAAGGAAGGTGGCAACATGGAGAAGATGGATTTCCCGAAGGGAACCAAGCCCCGCGAGATCTTCGTCTATACCTGTGAGCGGATCGCGGAGCCCTTGATCCCGCTGGGTTACAAATACCGCAAGAGCAAAAATGACATCTACAAAAAAGACGGCATCTTTGTGTTCTCCTTTTACTTTTCCCCCTCCATCCGCTTTGGCTCCACCACTTTTACTGCCTTCTTCGATGTGAGTTCCCCGGTGATTGCCCAGTGGCGCAGTGAGCAGGAAGGGACGGAGGATACCTATGATGGTATCGTGGGTACCTCCATCGCCCGACTGACCCGCCGGTATGATGACTTCCCCCGCTATGAGGTATCTACTCTGCTGGAGCGGGAACGCTCTATCCAGGAGATTTCCGGGCAGATCCAGGACTATGCACTACCGTTCTTTGCCCGGTTTTCCGACTTGCCGAAGCTGCTGGACGATGTGGAACGGGAGGGGTTCTTTCCCCATCGGAAGGGGTTCGATGTCCCTAAGCGGAATCGGGAGTTCATCGAATGCTTCCGGAAGTATCTCCAAAAGCAGTAATCGAATGGGCTATCATACTGGACAATAAATTGGAACTTTTAGAGGTGTATTATGGGACTGTTTTTGAAGAAAAGGGTCGAAATGCCGGATAAAATCATTTTGGGGAATACGGAATTTGTATTTGACCGCAAACTCGGCTTTCATGTTGGAGAATGGACCGTATGGGATAGAAAGACTAAAATTCTCCTTGAGTTTCAGAGCACAGAGGGAAATATAGGCGATATCGTTTTGGAAAAGGTAAATTGGGTCAATGACCATAAAGATACCATTATCCGAGCATTTTTGGATGAGAACGATGACTGTATAGACGTCGTGAATGAAATGATCGAAGATGGAACGCTGGAAGCAGATGGGAAGATTTCAGAAGATGAGTTTGTAAAAGCACTATTCGTAAACAATGTAACAATATTTGTAAATGGAAGTGAAACTGGCTTTTACATCGATTTGGATGCGGAACCCGACTATTTCATGGGACATTTAGTTTGTATCGAGGTCGACTGCAAATATAAAATTGAAGTCGGCGGATTCAACGGATAACACTTCAAACACAAAAGGCAAATTCTACGGAAAGGGCAACGCCCGCAACGGCATCAGAAAGGAAACAAGTACCTATGTCAACCTGGAGCGGAATCCGAAACAAACTGGAGAGTGACTACCTGTGCCCGGCGCTCCGGGGCCGCATCCAGTATTTTGCCACCAGTTACTGGGAAAGCCATGACCAAACAGGCCGGGCGGCCATTCGACTGGACGGCGTGGAGGTGCTGCGAAGTAACTACTACGCTTATGAACAGAACTACTGGAACAGATATCAGGCCCTGCGGCGGGAGGGTGTCGGAGAGGACGACCCGAAGGCCCCCTTCCGGATGGCCCATGAAGGGACGCTGAACGACGGCTGTTTTGACAACATTTTTTTCTATGAGGCATTTCACGAATTTGACAACCAGAGCATCGAGAAAAGCCTTACCAGCGAGAATCCGCTTGTCCGTGTCTTTGCCCTTCTGGACCGCAGGCTGGGAAAGCGCCGCCTGCTTGCTTTGGAGGAATCCATGGAGCAGGAGCTGGACTGGGTGCGGGCCTTCTATGTGATCCGGATGCAGGCAGAAGGGCTGATGGAAAAAGAATAACATACAGGAGGAACCACTATGTCACAGATCGCATCCTTTTATCTTCTCAAAGACGGCCGGCGGCAGGAACTGTCCAACGGCGACTGCTCCGGCGCGGTCTATATGGCCATCTGGGACTGGTGTGAGAGCGAGCTGGATCTGGATGTCCGTTTTCCTGCTCCCCAGACGGAGGACACCCTGGACTGCGCTCTGCTGGAGGGAGAGATGGCGTCTCAACTGCTGGCAGCTCTGCGGGAGCAGGACCTCCCGGAGCTGGCCGCTGAAATTGCCCCAGACTGGGATCTGCCCACCGAGGCGGTGCAAAGCGGACTTGAAACGCTGCGCTCCCATCTGGAACTGGTGCAGGGCGACGCTGCCCTGCTGTATGAAATGTTATAAGACGGAGGGATACCATGCAAGCAGACCAACCACAGCGGCAGAAGATCACCATCGACGGCCGCCGCTTTTCTAACATGGCCGGTTTTTATGACGAGGTGGAGCGGGTATTTACCTTCGGTTTGGACTGGAAGATCGGTCGGAACCTGAACGCCTTTAACGATATTCTCCGGGGCGGTTTTGGGCGGCATGAGTATGGACAACCCATCCACATCCAGTGGCTGGCCTTTGAAAAAAGCGTCCGTAATCTCGGGAAAGAGACTATGGACACCATTGTGGAAATCATTTTGGATACCGACCATTCCGGGCACGACTGTACCCTGGAACGGCTTTGACCAAGCAAAAAAGGAGGCATCACTATGGGACTTGACATCTACGCCGGAACATTGACCCGGTACTATTCTCACAACTGGAAAACTGTTGTTCAGCAGTGGGCGGAAGAAAATGGATGGGGCTTTCAAAAAATCACGCCGGATGGAGAAGCTGCTGATAGCGAGGAAGAAATGTCCCCGGCTGAGATCCAGGCGGCGGTGGAGAACTGGCGGGATCAGATCTTGAGCGCCATTTCTCAGCCGGGCCAGCCTCCCTATGCTCCCTGGCCGGAGGATAATGAGAAGCCCTATTACACCGACAAGCCGGATTGGGATGCCTTCGGCGCTATGCTGCTGGTTGCCGCCTGCCATACATATGCTCATCGACACGGTGGGCATGAGCACCCTGTTTCTGCCTGACCTCCAGTACCACTTCCATGGCATGGACCCCAATTGGGTGGTAAACCATGCCTACAATGTGGCGTCCTACATTCTGGAACATGATAACCCCATTCAGGATGGTGAAACCATAGATGGCGTGGCGGATGGCCAGATGTGTCGGGAGATTCAGTGGAAGTGCCAATATGAGGATGCTCTGATTCAGCCACCCAGAGGGGTGCTGGACATCAACATGGGAAAATATGCATCTGGAGGCCGCTGAGAAACAGCAGGAGCATAATTTTGAGAGCACAAAACTCTATTTAGGAGGTGATCACAATGCAGAGTAATATCCGTATCATTGAGCTGCTGCGGTTTCTTTATCAGCAAACCGATGAAGCACATGCGGTTACAGTATCTGAGATGATAGAGTACCTCAAAAGCAAAGGGATTCCATCTGTGCGTCAAACTGTCTATACTGACTTGGAGGCGCTGGACACCGCAGGAATTGATATCGTCCAAATCAAAAGCACACAAAACAGATATTTCATTGGAAGCCGCATTTTTGAATATCCTGAGTTGAAGATGCTTGTAGATGCCGTGGCATCCTCCAAGGTGATTTCTGCGAAAAAATCTCAGGCACTAATTCAAAAGCTGGGACAGTTGACCAGCATCCAACAGGCGGAACAGCTCCAAAGGTTGGCCAGCCTCTCCAGCCGTGTGAAGCCGCATAACGAAAAGGTCTATTACATCATTGATAGCATTCAGACTGCTATCTTGGATCAACACCAAATCAGTTTCCAATACTATGAGTACACGCCAGAGAAAAAGAAAATCCTGAAACACGATGGATATCGCTATATTCTGGACCCCTATGCTTTGGAGTGGAAGAACGACCATTATTATTTGATTGGATACTCTCATAAGCATAAGGGAATTGCCCATTTTCGTGTGGATCGTCTGACCAGCGTGGAGCCGTTGGATTCCAAGTTCCAGCCAATGCCTGATTTTGATGTAGCCGCCTATACGAACAAAATGGTTGATATGTTTGCGGCAGAGCATGCAGAGCAGGTCAAACTTCTCTGTTCCAATGAGCTGATGCGGGTCATCATTGACCATTATGGTGAAGACATCGAGATATCTCCATATGATGATACCCACTTTACAGTGATAATTGAAGTCAACCCCAGCGGAACCTTTTATGGGTGGGTATTTAAGTTTATGGGAAAAATACGAATTTTGTCACCCCAATCCTGTGTAGATAAAATGCAGGATATCGCTCGTACATTTATATGAGAACCCCCGCAAGGTGTTAAAGAATTTTAACACCTTGCGGGGAACTCTTTTTTTTGCCATTGAATAGAACATCTGTTCTGACTATAATGAAATTAAGAGTTCGCTGCACAGCGAACACCCTCAATAACAGGAGGCAAGTCACCATGACTTTTGGAGCGTTTATCTCTGCAAAGCGTAAAGAACTTAGGCTAACGCTGCGAGAAACCGCAAAGCATCTTGGTATTGCATGTGGGTATCTCAGTGATGTTGAGCAGAGCCGTCGTCCCGCACCAGAAGGTGATTTTGTAGAACGAATATCTCGCTATCTGGATCTCAGCAAAACCGATCATGAAAGGCTGCTTGACTTAGCTGCAAAGTCTCGGAATAGGATTTCTGCCGATCTACCAGAGTATATCATGCAAAAGGATATCGTTCGTGCAGCACTTCGTGTTTCTAAAGATGTGAATGCCACCGACGAGGAATGGCAGGCATTCATTGAGCAAATGAAAAATCGACCGCGATAAGGGGGGCCTACGGTGTCAGTTCCGCGAATTCGCTTGGAGACAGTTGAAGCTATTGCACGCAAAATCCTGATGGAATATGACAGCTCGCTTCTGAGTGGTGAACCGAGACCGATCCCCATCGAAGCTATCATCGAAGTAAAGTTCGACCTGATTCTGGAGTATCACATTCTCCGCAAAAATGGTGCTGTATTGGGAGAAACCATCTTTGATGACGGCCCCGTCATCCTATATGATATGGATGAACGGTCGTATAAAATCATTGCTGTCAGAAAAGGAACGATTCTGATTGATGAACGCCTTTGTGAAACTCGCAGTATCGGGCGACTTCGCTTCACATGTGCCCATGAGCTGGCCCACTGGGTGCTACATAAGAATCTGTATTCTGGGACTGGAAATATTGCAGCATACAATGGACAGTGCTCTACTGACGAGAGCGATGGAGTGATAGAGAGACAAGCGGATGCGTTGGCCACAGCCCTTCTGATGCCGCTTCCGCAAATCAAAAAGTGTTTTTATCGTCTCCACTCCGGAAGAACTATGGAGCAAATAGTTGCAGAGATGGCTCAGATATTTGAGGTTTCCAAACAAGCTATGCAAATTCGCTTGCAGTCGCACAATTTAATGTAAATAAGGGTGCCTTGGATATAGGGTCCTCACCAGGACCCTATACCTGCCACTGGTAAGTTTTTATGCCCAAAATGTTCGCTGCCCAGCGAACAAGGAAGGAGGAAACCATGAGGAAAGAGAGTGCAACGATCCGCAAATGCCACAGCAGACTTTCATCACTTGGTCTGGACAGCACGGTGGCTTTTCATAAGAGCAAGTTGATTCTCAAAATTTATCGGGATGTTGTCTGGGTGTTGAGTGAGCGAGCCCAAGAGCTCCAGGAGTATGCCTGGGAATTGGGCAATCAGGACCTGAGTACCGGACTATGCTATCTGGAGAACTTTGCTCCAGATATAGATTTGCAGGATTTTGAGGAGAAGGTCTGCTGCGTTATCCAAAGCCAAATGCTGGTAGATGTAATCAATCGTGCATTACTACGCCTGAAGCGGTATCCAGATCGAGGAGAGTTGTACTATGAGATCCTCAGCAAGCAATTCATTTACCGTTTCAACAGTACTGAAAAAGAGCTTCTGGATGAGTTGAATATGGAGCGCAGCGTGTTTTATGACCGAAAAAAGGAGGCGATTTATCTGTTTTCTATCTGTCTGTTTGGCTATGTTATCCCTGAATTGATGGATGGGATGCCCCGACTTTATCCCGACTAAAGCCCGATACATCCCCGACGGAATCCCTACTCCCTTCCGATTTTGAACCTGCTATACTGGCTACAGTGGCAGGTATGCTCTAAAATTTGAATACTTAACATAAGGACTCGACACCGCTTTCCGCGGTGACCGGGTCCTTTTTCATTCCTGCCGCAAATATGGCGGCAGGAATGAGCCGGAGGGCGTTATAACGCCCCCCGGCTTTTTTTCTGCCCGGCATTAGGAGGGCCGGCATGCGCTGGGAGGCGTTCACTGCCAAGTACCCGTAGCTCCGAGGTTTTGATTCACCAATCAAAATCTTGAAGCTACGGAGGTTTGCCACATGGCAGAAGAAAGAAAATACAGGATTCGGGTAGATGGAATCCTGGTAGATGTTAGCAAAGAAGTGTATCGAGCATATTACAGTATTGAACGACACACTCGTACTTTGGATGAGAAAGACATAAGGAATGGCAAGGTCTTATATAGTGACCTCGACACAGATGAACTGCTTGGTGAGGACATGATCCCCGACATGACCTCTGAACGAGTTGAGGATTCTGCCATTTACAGTATCTTGCGTGAAAAACTGCACCAATACCTTGGTATGCTTCCTCCGCAGGATATGGAATTGATACAGGCGTTGTACTTTGAGTGCATGACAGAACGGGAATATGCACAGCAGATTGGCATTTCCCAAAAGGGTGTCAATAAGCGCCGGCAGAAGGTCTTGGACAAGCTCAGAACCATGATGAAAGCAAAATAAAAAATTTTTGGTTCTCAACCCCCTCACGAACTCGGCTTAGTAGTGAGGGGGTAAATTTATCTCTCCCTCGTGAACCTTGAAAGCCGAATATCCGATTGTCTGAATACTTTCCTGATGGGGCCTCGTGACCGGGGCAAGCGACATTGGAGAATGCGCCAAGACCACCTGTAGGTGCTGTTGCAGATTGACTCGAAGAAAACATTGAATTGAATAAGAGTTCGAAGGCTCAACTGCATAATTACCTATCAACGACGGCCAAATAAGGTGCTAAGCGGGTCCATTCGTCCATAAAACAGCCTGTGGCAAGCTGTATCGCAATGATTCCATCAGGGATAATGATACTTCCGTCCAGTCCCAGACGCAAGCAAGGAGGGCGGCCGACAGAGATCCTGCCGGGGGTGAGATTCCCATGACACGGTGAAGCCAGCCGTGGTTCAGACTAATCGCCCTATGAGCCAGCATTGTATTCGCTGGTTCTGCGCTTGGGGAAGTAGTGTCGAATACGAGCGCAGCATAAAGACAACACAAATGTGAAGTCTTAATATCAGAAGCCATGGGGACCGCTTCTGCCCAAGTACCGTTTATTGACCGGAATATGCCATGTATGCAAGCATTCCAACCAGAGGCGGGAGATGTGGGAGCGGTCCCTATTTTTGTGGTATTAAGCTCTAAAAACTAAGGAGGTGGGTTTCTTGAAAACATATTATCGCGGGGACATTTACTATGCAGATTTGCGGCCAGTGGTTGGGTCTGAACAGGGTGGTATCCGTCCTGTTGTGATTCTCCAGAACAATGTCGGGAACCGGTACAGCCCTACTGTGATTGCAGCTCCCATAACCAGTAGGAGAAAGACAAACCTTCCAACCCATGTTAGTATCAATCGGCAGGTAGACAAACTGCGTTGCAACTCTGTAATCTTAATGGAGCAGATTCGCACAATCGATAAGTCCAGACTCATGGATCGGATTGGAGTACTTAACGACTACGAAATGCAACAGGTTAACCAGGCACTCGGAATCAGTGTTGGCTTGGTGTGAGGAAAACACACTACATTATCAATAGCCGTCCTCAGTGTAGGTTTAATGCTGGGGCTTTTGGCGCTATAATGATGGTGACAATTTACAATAGCGGGCATAGAACAAGTGTGCTATAATGGCGTTAAATTAGCAGTACACATTATATAGGGAAAGGAAGTGAGTCAGGTATGAAGGAACGAACCTACATCTGCTGCGATCTCAAAAGTTTTTATGCAAGTGTAGAATGTGTGGAGCGCGGATTGGACCCGATGACAACAAACCTTGTTGTGGCGGATCTTCGTCGCACAGAAAAAACTATCTGCCTGGCGGTCACCCCATCCCTAAAATCCTATGGTATCTCGGGACGGGCACGGCTCTTCGAGGTAGTGCAGAAGGTGGCAGAGGTCAATGCCAGACGCAGGCAGGCGGCTCCCGGACGGCAGCTTACTGGTTCGTCCTGGAACGACCCGGAAGTACAGCGAGACTCTTCTCTGGCACTGGACTACATTGTTGCTCCACCCCGGATGGCGCATTATATTGACTGGAGCACTAAAATCTATGGCGTTTATCTGAAATATCTGGCTCCCGAGGATATTTTTCCATATTCCATTGATGAGGTCTTCATGGATGTCACCAACTACCTGGACACCTATAAGATGACTGACAGAGAGCTGGCTCGGACGATTATTTTGGATATACTGAAAACCACCGGAATCACTGCTGCGGCCGGAATGGGGCCAAACCTATATTTGGCCAAGATCGCCATGGATATCGTAGCAAAGCATGTCCAGCCAGATAAGGATGGTGTACGGATTGCCAAACTAAACGAGATGACCTACCGGAAACTGCTTTGGAGTCACCGCCCGCTCACGGATTTTTGGCGGGTTGGCAGAGGGTACGCCACCAAACTGGAGGCGAATGGCCTGTACACTATGGGCGACATTGCCCAGTGTTCCATTGGGAAGCCCACGGACTATCACAATGAGGAACTGCTCTACCGCCTCTTTGGGGTCAACGCAGAACTGCTCATTGACCATGCTTGGGGCTGGGAACCCTGCACCATTGCAGATGTGAAGGCATACAAGCCAGAAAACAAGAGTATCGTTTCCGGTCAGGTGCTTCAGTGTCCCTATCCCTTTGATAAGGCGCGACTGGTAGTCCGCGAGATGGCGGATTCGCTGGCACTGGATCTGGTAGATAAAGGACTGGTCACCAACCAGCTGGTGTTGACTGTAGGCTATGACATTGAAAATCTGGCCCCCACCCGAGGGGGCGCAGCGTATGCCGGAGAAACCACCACGGACCGTTACGGACGAAAGATTCCCAAGCACGCTGTAGGGACAGAAAATTTCTCCTATACATCTTCAGCAAACGATCTACTGGAAACAATCACCGCTCTCTATGATCGAATCGTGGACAAGGCGTTGCTGGTTCGTCGTCTCAGTATCAGCGCAAATCGTCTACTTCATGAAGAAAAAGTACCCAAGCAGGACGAGGTGGAGCAGTTGGATCTCTTCACTGACTATGCGGCAAAGGAAAAGCAAAAGGCAGAAAACGCAGCTGAACACGCTCGGGAGAGAAAGATTCAGGAAACCATACTGGGGATCAAAAAGAAGTTTGGTAAGAACGCTATCCTCAAAGGTTTGAACCTGGAAGATGGGGCCACAGCCAGAGAGAGAAATCAGACGATTGGAGGACATCAGGCATGAGCGGTCCCTATGATGATATTATTTCGCTGCCGCATCCTACCTCTTCCAGACATCCGAGAATGCCTATCTCAGACCGAGCGGCCCAGTTTTCTCCCTTTGCGGCTCTTGCCGGTCACAGCGCAGCTCTTGCCGAAACGGCGAGGCTGACGGACCGACAAATTGAATTAAGCGATGATGATAAGGCAGTGCTTGATCAAAAGCAGCGCATCTTATTGGAGCATATCAAAGAATGTCCGGAGATTACCGTAACATGGTTCCGACCAGATGAGAAAAAGGATGGTGGTCAATATATAACAACTACTGGACGCCTGAGAAGAATAGATGAATTCAACCAGGTACTGATTCTGGTAGATGATATAAAAATACCGCTGACCCATGTGGTCGATTTGGACAGCGAAAAACTTCCGGATATGAACCAGATGGAATGGTGATCCACAAAGAGCCGGCTATCGATAAGATAGCCGGCTCTTTTTATGAAAGTAGAATCTCACAGGGCCGCTCATCGGTCCTGATGGGTGGCCTTCTATACAAGGAGGCTTTAGCATGAATAAACCGCTCAAAAGCGATACCCCAAAAGCAGAAATGAAAATCAATGTACAAGGTTATAAGGTTACACTTTGTTTTGCGGAACGGCCAAACCTGGAAGCGGCTGCCTTTGTAAAGCAATCACTTCTGAGTTCCTATGCAATGCTTCAAAAATAGATCAGGTTGCAAGGCACATTTCTCTCCGAAAACCGATGAATTCCCTGGCAATTCTGGCCGTTGTGTGAGATAATGGGTACGGCGAAAAAAGCCAGGAACCTTGAAAATCGAATAGGATGAATTGAGTGTTCGCCCTCTCACACAAAACAAAATGAGAGGACGGATATCAAAATGGCTGAAAGAGTTTATTGTTTGTACAGAGTTTCCACCAGTAAGCAGGTCGATCATGATGATCAGAATCAGGCGGACATCCCCATGCAAAGAAAAGCCTGCCATGACTTCGCAGATAAGATGGGTTGGATTATCGTAGGTGAAGAAAAAGAAACCGGCGTATCCGGCTACAAGGTCAGCGCCGATGATCGGGACAAGCTACAACTTATCAAGAAGTATGCAGAGCAGGGAAAATTCGATATCCTGCTCGTATTCATGTTCGACCGTCTGGGTCGTAAATCGGATGAAACCCCCTTTGTTGTAGAGTGGTTCGCCAAAAAGGGAGTCCGCGTTTGGAGCGTGAAAGAAGGCGAGCAGAGGTTTGAATCCCACACGGATCGCCTGACCAATTACATTCGCTTCTGGCAGGCTGATGGTGAGAGCCAGAAAACCTCAATGCGTACCAAAACAGCCCTTGGGCAGATGGTTGAAGAAGGACGGTTCCGAGGCGGAAACGCACCATACGGATACCGGCTGGAAAAGAGCGGCATCCTCAACAAGCGCAAGCACGAGGTATATATGCTGGTCATCGATGAGGATGAGGCCAGAGTCGTCCGAATGATGTTTGATCTCTGTGTTTCGTCCGGATATGGCAGATGGCGCCTCGCTAACTTCCTCAACGATCATGGCATCAAGAATCGAAAGGGACAAAACTGGCATGATGCCAGTGTGGGAGGTATCCTACATAACCCACTTTATAAAGGAATCCTTCGAAGCGGCGAAACCTATGCTGGTCCCTTTGATGAGCTTCAAATCATTGCCCCGGACCACTTTGATCTGGCACAGAAGTTGATGCTGGAGCGAACCAATGAGCGAAAAGAGCATCGAACAGTGCCGCTGAATACGACAGGACAGTCCCTGCTCTCCGGAAATATCTTTTGTGGACACTGCGGAGGCCGCTTGGTACTTACCACGAACGGGAAAACGGTCCGTCGAGCGGATGGAACAGCGGTTTACAAAAAGCGCATTCGCTATGTGTGCTACAATAAGACACGGCGTCGTCAGGAGTGTACCGGACAGACCGGATATACGATGCATATCGTGGACGGGATTGTTACGGAGGTACTTCATCAGGTCTTCAACAAGATGCAAGGCGCTTCCGGTGATATGATCGTGGGAAGTGCGGTTCAAAAGCAGATGGCTATGATCCGCTCGGAACTGCAGCGAGCCAGAGCTGAAAACACCAAGGCCAATAAGGAATACGAATCCCTTAAAGCTGAGGTACTGAAAGCGATTCAGGGTAAAAGCGCACTGCCGCAAGATGTTCTATCTGAGATGCTGGAGGACGCCCGTCAAAAGGTGCTATCCAGCAGTGAACGCATCACGGAACTTACAGCGGAGTTGAACGATGGAAACTCTAAAATCGAGGAGATGAAGGCTGAGTTCAATCAGATCGTGTCCTGGTCCAAGATTTTTGATGATAGTCCTATGGAAGTCAAAAAGATGATTTGTGGCTACATCATCAAAAAAGTCTCGGTCTGCAAGGACTACGATATCAAGATTGAATTCAACATCAATGTGGAGCAGTTCCTTAACGGTATCGATGGAGTTTCCGAATGTGATACAAGTGAGCTGTCCATAGCACAATAAGCCCTCGCCCATGTCACACCAGTGGCATGGGGTACATATCCTAAGAGATATGGCCAGTTGACAACATAAATCCTCCATGTTAATATAAGTGAGCAAATTGAATTGTTGCGCGGGTGTGGAGATGAGCGCTGTCCCAAACTATCAGGGGGTGTGCCTACCAGATGGTTCGGGAGAGCGCTTGAATGGCATTCAAGAGGTCAGCGGTTCGATCCCGCTTATCTCCACCAAAGGACCTGAAATCTTGCGATTTCAGGTCCTTTTTTTGCCTTGCAGCACCGGCGTCAAATTTGCGCTCTCCTGTTTCCAAGGGCGGCAAACTGTGGTAAGATCATGTTATTCCACAGAGAGGAGAAAGGCGATGCGTGTAAGGAAGCTGCGTCCCCCGGTCGTACTGGTCTGGTCTGCGGCGTTGGTCATGCTGCTGGCTGCATGTGCCGGTAAGGGAGGGACCACAGCATATACGTTCCACGATGTGTATATCGGCGCGGACTACCTGGTGGAAAACCGGCGGGATATTCCTGACTGTGAGGATATCTATTTGAACGAGGACGGGTCGCTGACCCTTGTGCTTACGGAGGCGCAGCGAAGGCGGTGGGCTGACCCCAGCCAGACGGAAGCGCTGCTGGTCCCGCTGAAGCTGATGGGGATCGCGGTTGAGTACACGGACGATTATACTGCGCTGACGATTTCCGCGCCGGATGGCGCAGCGGAAGCGGCGTCCCCCATGATCCTGAATTTTGCGTGGCAGGCAGAGCTGTATCAGGTGCTTAACGGCGCGGCGGACTGGTCGCTGAAGGTGACGGTGGTGAACCGCGATACCGGGGAGATCGTTCAGCAGTTGACCCTGCCGGAGGAAACGCTGGACTGGGACTTTGTTGGGCAATAAATGCTAAAGGAAAAGCGATGCAGGCGGAGCCTGCATCGCTTTTTTGCACCATATCGCTAGTTTGTCGGCAGGTGAATGTCCAGCAGGATCACGCCGAAGGGACTTTCCCGGTGGCAGACCTCCAGGGGTTCGCCATCCATGGCCATCTCATAGATTTTTTCCGGAACGACAAGCTCGGTTTCTTCCCCGTTATTCAGCACAATGGTCAATTCGTAATCATCGTCATCCACATCGGGGTCATCCGCATGGCTGTCCACAATGACGGCCGGATAGTGCAGCGCCGGGCCGATGAGGGCTGCGTTGGCGCAGTAATGCAGGCCGACAGCGATAGAGAGCCCCACCAGGCCCATAAAAAGCCCGGCGCCCAGCCGCAGCCGCTTGGGGGTGCGCAGGACCAGCAGCACCGTCAGAACGGCGCCAATGGCCAGGACCCGCAACAGCCAGCCAAAGCCCGTATCGGCCTCCTGGAGGATGAGATCGCCCCAGAGGTGATTGACCTGCCAGATGTAAATGAGGCCGATCAGCAGGGCGGGGATCAGGGGGACCTTGACGTGCATGGCATTCCACTCCGGGGTGGCGTTTTGGGGCCGGTCGCCGAAGAGCAGCACCGGTGCAAACACCAGGCAGAACACCAGAAAGGGAATGGGGGCCAGGGCAGCGATCTTCATGACCGTGGTGAATTTTGCGCCGGCAAAGAGGTACAGCGGGATGGGGGCGATAACGCCGGCGGCAAACAGCAGCATGACCACCCACAGCCCCGCCCGGATGCCCTTGATGTGGTCGTGCCAGCGGGTGCGGTACTCCTCCCGCCATTGGACGGTGGCCTCCTGCTGCTCCCCCTGCTTTGTCTGCTTTTCCATGGTGGGGGTCAGGGTCGTGGCGAGGCCGGTGCTCTCGAGCCACTCCGCAAACCGGGGGATGCCCCGCATATTGGTCTCAATGGATGCCAGCTTCTTCCCATCCCTGTTCAGCAGATGGATGGAGCGGCTGGCGGTCAGCCGCACGGAGGCCACCTGCCCCGGTGCAAGCTCCCGCCGTCTGCCAAAGCTGCTGATGTACAGAATGGCGTTGTCCCGGAACACAAACAGGGACCGGTTGCGCCCGGCCAGCAGCATCCACGCCCCCAGCAGGAACAGCAGTACGCCGGGGATCGACACAAAGGCGGTGACGTCCGGTTCAAAGGGCGGCGTTCCGGCCACGATGACCCCCATGAGGGTCAGGACGAAGCCAAGCACCCATACAATTACGCCGAGAACCGTGACCACCGTGCGCTCCCGCACGATCACCACCGGCTGCCGTGTTTCCTCCGGTTCGGTATGGCGGCACAGCAGCAGCGCCAGGCCAGACCCCAGCAGATACAGGAGCATCCCCACGCCGGTCCACACGCCAACCATATCCAACGGCTCATTCCCGTCCGGGATAAAAATCAGCGGGAGCAGGAGCAGGGCAAAGGCGGTGGTGATGCCGCCGGAGAGCAGACAGGGCCACTTGCTCCCCGGGGTGGGCAGGTCATGGGCCGGTCCCAGGGGCGTTTGGGGGGCATATTCCGTCTGGACCGACGCCAATTCCGGGGGCTGCTCCAGCACCTTGCCGCAGTGGGGGCATTGGGGGACATACGCCATCTCACAGGAATGGAGCTTTTTGCCCATGGGCAGAGGCTGGCCGCAGGCCGGGCAGATCCAGCATCGCTGAAAGATCTTTTTCCGTATTTCTTTCAGGAGGAAAAGGGAGAGGGCCGGGAGAAGAACGACCAACAGAAACAGCCAGGGGCTGTTGGCGGTGATCAGACCGATCATCACCATGGTGAGACACACGGCAGTCCCGATCAGAAAGCGGCTTCCCACCTGGGCGGCCTGCTTCGTGGCGGCAATGTAGGTTTCATTTCCCTGCTTCATTCCGGCGTGCTGGAGATCCAACAGAAATGCCTCCATCAGCTCGTAGAGGTCGTCCGTATCGTCCACGTCCTCACTGGTGAGCTGGTCGTACAGTTCCCCGTTGACGTACAGCTTTGCCCCCTCCCGGGTGATCTCAATTTTACTGTGGAGCCGGCTCAGGGTCAGGCGGCCCCCGGAAAATACCGGTTCATACTGGGGATACTGGGCTTTCAGGCGTTCGTACAGCTGCTTGAGTTCTTTTTCTCGATACATCGGCAGTTCTCCTTTAAACTATCGTGCAAAATCCGCTGTGGGATTTAAGCATACCGTCAGATAGCGGGTGGGCAGGGCTGCGGCCATGAAAAAGACGCCTAAGCGGATCATTTTATCCACCCCTCCCGATGATATGGACAGATTATAGCATCAGGGATGCCGTTCGTCACCTGTTTTTTCCAAACTTGCAGCGGCCGCAGGGAATTCTGGTGGTCTGTTGGTGAAGAGGAGCGGGCAGGCGTCGGGGCAACGTCGTCCCTGCGGGAGGCGGGGCCCGCTGATTTTTACCGGCGGCTTGATACTTTCCTTATCATTGCCTGGTACCATAGGGGCAGAATCTGAAAAGGAGACTTCTGCTATGGAAACAACACGCACATTGACCAAAGCTGGGGGCATTACGGAGACGGGGCTGAAATGGATCGCCCTGGTGACCATGGTAATGGACCACATCCACTACTTTTTCGGCTTTACCGGATGGATACCGGAGTGGTTCAGCATGGCGGGGCGGCTGAGCGCACCGCTGTTCCTGTTTTGCTTGGTCGAGGGCTTTACCCACACCCGCAGCCGAAAAAAATACTTTGCCAGGGTCTACATCCTCTCGGCGGCCATGTCCCTCCTGCTGTTTTTCATGGCCTTCGGCGGCATTCTGGTGCGGCCGGACGGCTTCTACCCCGCCAATGGGATGATGAGCACCTTCGTCATCCTCATGGTTATTTGGCAGGGGATCGACTGGCTGGGACAGAAAAGGGTCCTCATGGGGGCGGCAGCGGTGATCCTCCCCCTGATCTGGCCGCTTCTGGCATCCTGGCTGTCTGTGGCCTTCCCTGCGCTGGCCTCTCCGGTGGGGATCGCCGTCTACTCCATCCTTCCGGCCTGGGGCACCACGGGGGACAGCAGTTGGCCGGTGCTGGTCATGGGGCTGGTGCTCTACCTGTTCCGAAAGCGCCGGAACGTACAGGTGGCGGCCTTCTCGGTATTCTACATTCTCTACGGCGTGGTCTACATGCTTTTCCTGGGTTCCGCAATAGCGCCGGACTTCGCCTGGTGGCAGATCTTCACCCAGTACTATGAAATCTACGGCATCTTGGCGGCGCCGCTGATGCTGTGGTATAATGGCCGGCGGGGCAGTGGTCACAAGCTGCTGTTCTATGCGTTCTACCCTGCCCATGTCTACATGCTCTATGCCCTGTCATGGGGCGTCTATCTTTTACTGAATTGAGGTGAGCGACGATGGCCCATATCCTGGTGGTGGATGACGACAAGGATCTCTGCGCCCTGCTGAAGACTGCGCTGGAGCGGGACGGTCACCAGGTCTCCACCCACCTTACCGGCGGGGAGGTGGATGCGTCCGCCTGCCGCTGGGCGGACTGTATCCTGCTGGATGTGATGATGCCCGGGGAGGACGGCTTCGCCCTCTGCCGCCGCATTCGCGATCTGGCGGATTGCCCCATCCTCTTCCTCACCGCCAAGACTGAGGAGGCCGATGTGCTTACCGGGCTGGGGCTGGGCGGGGATGACTACCTCACAAAGCCCTTCCGCATTGCGGAGCTGCGGGCCCGGGTGGCGGCCCATCTGCGCCGGCAGCAGCGCACGCCCCGTGTCTGCCTGCGCCGGAGTGGATTGGATTTTGACCTGGCGGAGCGCGCGGTGTATTGGCAGAACACGCCGTTAAAACTGACCAGGGGCGAATACGCTATCTGTGTGTACCTGGCCATGCACGCAGGTCAGACATTCTCCAAGGAACAGATTTATGAGGCCGCCTTCGGCTATGACGGCCAGGCGGATGATTCCGCCGTGACGGAGCACATTAAGAACATACGGGCCAAGCTGCGCCCGGCGGGGGTGAATCCCATCGAGACGGTCTGGGGGGTGGGCTACAAGTGGAAAAACGGGTGAGACGGCCCGCCGGCCTTTCGGCGCTGTTCTGGCGGTATCTGATCACCACCGGCATAGCCGTGCTCCTTCTGACCATCCTCTGGTGGATCGCGCTGACCACAATGATGCGCTTTGGCGTCGTATACCCGGCAAACACTGCGGCAGACGGCGTGGATCGGGTGGCCCAGGCGCTGGCTGCCGGGGAAATGGACACGGCGGAGATCCCGTACTACTACCGCTGGATCGTCGTTGACGCTGACGGCCGGGAGCAGAGATCGGGGAACATGGATCAGCGGCACATTGACTACGCCAGGGCTGCGCTGGCCGGAGAGCGGGCCCCCCAGGGGATGTTCTATGCCCAGTATCACCGGCTGACGCAGATGCCCGATGGTGCCAGCTGCGTGTTGCAGTACGACTACTCCATGCCCTACGGCGCCGAGGCGCTTCAGCGCCGCCTGCCGGAGTTCCAGACCTGCGCTATGCTGGTGCTGCTGGTGACCTGGGTGCTGGCAGGGGCTGCCGTGACCCACCACTTTGCCGGTTTGCTCCGGCGGGACGCCGCCCTGTTGACCGGTGCAGCAGAGGCCATCGCTCAGCGGCGGCTGGATGTGCCCATCTGTGGGCGGTCGAAGGTGCGGGAGTTTGGGGAGACGCTGGCAGCCATGGACGACCTGCGGCAGAATTTGGCCCAGTCCCTTGCGCGCCAGTGGACGATGGAGCAGCAGCGCCGGCTGGAGCTGGCCGCGCTGACCCACGACCTCAAGACCCCTCTCAGCGTCATCAGCGGCAATGCGGAGCTGCTGGGGGAGGAGGCCCTTACCACGGACCAGCGGGAGAGCGTGGAGGCCATCCTCCGCAGCGCCCTCCGGGTCCAGGACTATGTGGATCAGCTGCGGGCTGTGGCCGGTTCCGCGGGCCCTGCAAACCGGGAAAAAGCGTGCATCGCCCTTCCGGCGCTGGCCGCTGGCTGGCAGGAGCTGGGCCGGAGCCTCTGCGCGGCAAAGCAGGTCATCTTCCACGGCACAGAGGTACCTCAGCTGGACGTATCCGTCTATCGGGAGGATCTGGACCGGGCGGTGAGCAATCTGCTGGACAACGCCGTGCGGTACACCCCTGCCGGCGGGACCGTAAGGCTATTTGTCTCCGCTGTGGAGGGGGTGGTGACCATTGCTGTGGAGGATACTGGACCAGGATTTTCGGCGGAGGCCCTTTCCCGGGGCGCATGCGCCTTCTACACCAGCGACGCCAGCCGCCCCCCGGAGGGCCACCTGGGAATGGGGCTCTATTTCGCTGAGCAGACTGCCCGGTGCCACGGCGGCTCCCTGGAGCTGCGCAACATGGACCATGGCGCGCGGGCGGAATTGATCCTGCCGGTATGATGGGATCTGCTGGCTGTCCCCGTATATTTCGGAAATCTCCATGATAAATTCACAATTCCGTGATACACTTGGACCGGGTGATGACAGATGAAACACATTTTGATCGTGGAAGACGAACTGGATATACAGGAGCTTCTGCGGACCTACCTGGAGGATGCGGGCTATGGAACTGCTGTGGCCGGGGACGGCGTGGCGGCTCTTTCCCTGTTTCGTGCCCGGCCCTTTGACCTGATCCTGCTGGATTTGATGCTGCCCGGGATCGACGGCTTCGGCGTCTGTGCGCTGATCCGCCAGCAGTCTCAGGTCCCGATCGTCATGCTGACCGCTCTGGATGGGGAGGAACAGCAGCTCAGGGGCTTCGGCATGGACGTTGATGACTATGTGACCAAGCCGTTCTCCATGCCGGTGCTGCTGGAAAAGATCCGCGTCATCCTCCGCCGCAGGGGGAGCGCGGATGGGGAGAGCCGTCTCCGCTATCGGGACCTGTCCCTTGATCTGGACACCCGGGAGGCGCTGCTGGAGGGCCGCCCCCTGGACCTGACCGCCCGGGAGTTTGAACTCCTCCACACATTTCTGGCCGCGCCGGGGCGGGTGTTTACCCGGGAGATGCTGCTGGCCAAGCTGTGGGGCTATGATTTTTATGGGGACGAGCGGGTGGTGGACAGCCACATCAAAAACCTCCGGCATAAGCTGGGGCGGGACTATATTGAAACCGTCAGGGGGGTGGGCTACCGTGCCGCGAAAGAGGATCGCTGAGCGCCTGACTGTTCGGGTGTTCCTGATCACCGCGCTGCTCCTGCTCTTTGCCGGGGCCATCACCTTTGGCTTTATTGCCTGGGCCGCCCCCAGCACCTACACCGCCGTGATGAACGACGATCTCGCCGCGCAGGTGGACACTCTGGTGGAGCATCTGGCAGACACCGCCCCGGAGAACTGCGGGAAGCTGCTGGACGAGTTTACCCTCTCCTCCGGAGCCACCGCCACACTGATGGGACCGGATGGACAATGGGTGGACACCGGGGCGCGGATCGAGGTCCAGGCGGTGTATGAGGGCGGGGATATGGTCGTTACTGCCGCTGAGGGGGATGCCGCGGGCAGCTTTGGGACAGCGGACCCGGCGCCGGAGGATACCGTGGCCATCACCATGTCGGAGCAGTCTACCATCGCTGCGGAGGTGCGCTTTGCCGGGCGGGAGGAGGGCTATATGATCTACGTCACCCCGCGGCTCAAGGCGGAGAATGTGGCGGTGCGGGCGCTGGTACAGATGGCCCCATGGCTTCTGCTGGTGCTGCTGACCTTTTCTCTGCTGTGCGCCTTTTTCTACTCTAGGTACATCACCCGGCCCGTCGTGCGGATGAGCGGCATTGCCGGCAGGATGGCAGAGCTGGACTTCCACTGGGAATGCGGCGAGACGCGCCGGGATGAGATCGGACAGCTGGGCCGCAGTCTGGATACAATGGCGGGAAAGCTCTCCGCTGCCCTGACAGCGCTGGAGAGCGCCAATCAGGCGCTCCAGGGTGAGGTGGAGCGGGAGCGGGAATTGGACCGGCAGCGGATGGCCTTTTTTAATGCCGCATCCCACGAATTAAAGACCCCGGTCACCATTCTGAAGGGACAGCTGACCGGAATGCTGGAGGGCGTCGGCGTCTATCAAAACCGGGACAAGTATCTGCTGCGCTCCCTTCAGGTGACGGGGCGCATGGAAAATCTGGTTCAGGAGATGCTGGCCATCTCCCGGATGGAGACCGGCGCCGCAGGGATGAAACAGGAGCCGGTGGAGCTCTCCCTGCTGCTCGAGGAGCAGCTGAAGCTGGATGCCGGACTTTTGGAGCAGCGGGGACAGCATCTGGTCAGGAAATTGACGCCGGGGGTCACTGTGCGCGGGGATGCAGCGCTGCTGGGAAAGGTGCTGGGGAACCTGATCTCCAATGCATCCCTCTATTCTCCAGATGGAGCTGAGATCCGCGTCTGGTGCGGCTGGCAGAACGGGCGTCCAGCTGTGACGGTGGAGAACACGGGGGCACATATTGGGGAGGAGGCCCTGCCCCATCTGTATGAGGCGTTCTACCGGGAGGAGGGCTCCCGGAACCGCGCCTCCGGCGGCAGCGGCCTGGGCCTCTACCTGGTAAAGATGATATTGGACCGCCACGGGGCGGCGTGTACCATTGAGAATACAGCGGACGGAGTCCAAGCGGCGGTGTGCTTCCCCCGCCTCTGATTGGATCGGCGTCCAAAGCGCATACGGGGAAGGGGCCAAAATAGAATGATCGCATTCTATTTCGGCCCCTTTTTTGTCACCGCCGATTCTTCATGCAAACCAAATGGCATCAAGATCATACATATCAAACGGGAAGAGGTAAAAGAAAGCCGCCCCGGTTAGGGGGCGGGAAAGAAATCTATGGCAATTTAGTCAACGAGTATTTCTTGGAATCGCTCTTTGTCATGGTGGATTAAGACGGTGTTTCCTTCGGAACGAAGAGAAACATTATATCCATATCTTTCTGGAATAAGAGAGAGCGAAAGAGATTCGCTGTGGTCAGAAAACTCAACTTCCCCATTTTTGTGCAGTAAATTCCACAGCTTGTTAAATCTTGTGTTGTTCATTTTCTTTTCCTCCCGGCTTGCGGCCTTGATTTATCTGCCTTACGCTGATATAATCAAGGTGGCCGGGGTAAGGCTCCCGGCTCACCTTTGGTGGTGTGGGGCGGTGGGCTGTGGTAGGCAACCGCCCCGCTTTATTTACTCATTCATAATGCGCTTGACGCTTTCTCTGAGTTCTTCCAGCGTTTCGCACTTCTCAATGAGTTCGAGGATTGCTTTCAGCAATGCTTCGGTCACATTCATTTCGTTCATTCACCTCACTCCTTTCTGTAAGAGATTTTGTATCTCTGCCTTACAAGTACATGATACTATAAGTAGACTTATATTTCAATTAGCATATTAGCCAAATATAAATTAACTTTTTTGTGCATTGTATATAAGTTGACTTATACCTTTCTTTATGGTACAATACCCTTAAGGGGGGTACAATCATGGGGAGTGAGGCGCAGACGAAGGCAAGCGTAAAATTTAATCGGACACGGGACAGCATCACGATAAGGCCAGACAAAGAGACAGGTGCGAAAATCCGCCACGCTGCGGAAACAGCGGGCGTGAGCGTTACAGAGTTTATTTTGACGGCTCTGAAAGAATATATGGAAAAATAAAAATTGCTCCCGACTCTAAGCGTTGAGACGGAAGGCCCAAGCGTGGGTGGTTGTTGCAGATTTTGCAACAGCTACCTGCGCTTTTCTTTAGTAATCAACGGCCACGACTATTCCCGTTATGTGGAAAGCCGTGGGTTCGGCTGGAGCCGGGAGGACCTGGACAGCGAGAAGACCACCAGAACCAAAGATGGGAAACTGCGGCGGTATAAGATTGGAACAAAGCGGAAGCTGTCCTATACCCTCATGAACATGAGCCAGGAACTTCTTGCCCAGCTGGATGACGATCTCAGCGCCCCGACCTTCTCCGCCCAATATCAGGATCTTCACGGCGTTATGACCAGGACCTTCTACTGCTCCTCCTTCTCCGCCAATCTGGACCAGGTCCACGGAGACGCGGCGGTTTGGGAGGGCGCAGCATTTAACATGATCGAGGTGTAGGAATGGCACAGACCACAAGTGAACTCTGGAAAACTCTGTGGCGGATGCCGAACACAGAGCGAGAATACCAGTTTGACATCAATGGAAAGATCTACGGCCCGGAACATGAAGTAGAACATACATATAGTTCCGGGCTGTATGAGGATTTCGGCATTGGGAATGCTGCCACCGCAAGCCTAACCCTGGGGGTGTTTGCACCGGACATCCCCAGGGGGGCGACCATCAAGCGGTATATGCGCCTGCGGAACGGCGACCAGGTTTCGGAGTGGCTGCCAAAGGGGACCTTTTTCCCGAACCGGCGTATAGAGGATGATGGCTATTGGACGATAGAGGCCTTTGACCCCATGCGAAAGGCGGAAGTGGTGTGGGAGCCGGACCAAAGCCTATCCTTCCCGATGACCATGCCGGATGCGGTAAAGGAAATCGCCCGCATTATGGACGTTCCCATTGATTCCCGCACGGTCCTTGACCCGTCGTACACCATCGACTACCCAGCCAATGAGTACACTTTGCGGGATGAACTGTGCTTTATCGCTGCCGCCCACGGCGGGAACTGGATCATCACAGATGCGGGGGCACTTTGGCTGGTCCCCACAATAGCAGCAAATATCAATAAATTTAATATTGGTTTAGATATCACCAGTTTTGACTTGTCCGGGAAATACGAAGCGATTTCAAGGGTAACGCTGCTGGTTGACGATGAAAATGCACTCACTGCCGGGAACGATACGGGGGGCCGGGAACTGGTAGCCTCCTGCCCCCATGCAACACAAAGCATGGTCAATGCCATTCTGGCGAAGGTCAAGGGCTATCAGTATATCCCGTATAATGCTGGTGCAGCGAACTTAGACCCGGCGGCCGAACTTGGTGACGGTGTAATAGTAAGCGGGACAGATTCTATTATTGCCAGAATTGAGGATGATGGAGAAGGGTATCCCAATATTTCTGCCCCTGGTAAAGCTGAGTTGGAAGATGAGTATCCAACAGAAAGCCCGTTTAAAAAAGAATTTAACCGGAAAATTGCACAAACAAACTCAAGAATAACCAAAACCGCTGAACAAATCAGGCTCGAAGTCAAAAACGAAGTTGATGGTCTAAGCTCCTCCTTTTCTGTGACACTGAATGAAATAAAGGGAGAGATCACCGGGGTAAATGGAGAGCTGTCCACTGTAAAGCAGACAGTCAGCGGGTTTGATGTCCGCATTCAATCTGCCCAGGATAAAGCTTCCCAAGCCATTCAGACCGCCAATGGATTTGAGCTAAAAATCAACAATGCGGAGAAGAATGCCAAAGCCGCATTGGATGCTGTGAACGGTCTGAAGATTGAGGTCAGCAACGGGACGGAGAGCAGCACATTAAAACTGATGGCCGGAAGTACGGCCCTGTCCAGCAAAGAAATCAAGTTCACGGGAATGGTTACTTTCGCAGGATTGAGCAATGGAACAACTACGATTGATGGTGCTTGCATCAAAACGGGGAAAATTTCTGCTGACCGAATTGATGTGTCCACACTAAAGGTGAACAAGATCTATACGTCCGGGTATGAGAAGGTTGCTGTCCAAACTGTAGGCACAAGGGCCCTCTATTTAGGTGGCGATGGTTCTTACTCATTTGGTGATATCTATTTGTACGCTGGAACAAAGGTTTATTTTACAAAGTACCGTGATTTCAACAGCGGCTTAGAGATAAACTTGAGTTCTTATGAAATCAAATCCTCATATTCCATGTGGAAATTAGGAACAACAATCTACCCGTTTAACGAAGTCCATTGCTCGAAATTGTATGTTGACGGTAAGCAGGTGGTTGCCCAGTCCGGCGATAAAGATGTAACCCAACTGAAGAATAGTATTTATACCGCTTCTCTTACCTCTAGCGGATATTTTACTCCAAGCAGTACGCAAATGTCCCTGGGGCAATCTTCGTCATATTGGGCGAATGCGTATATTAAACAGCTGTATCTTAGCTCTACCTGTTACATTACTGCTGGCGGTAGTGATTCCATTACGGTTGGGACTAAGACAATCAGTGCAACCCCCAAAATTAGTACGCTCTACAGCGGGAGCTACTATGTGCAGCTGAGTTCTACGGCTCTTTTACCCGGAAGCACATCATACAATCTGGGAAACACAAGCAAATACTGGAACTATGTCTACGCAAGGATTCTGCGCCTGTACTACAACAATTATTCCTATATTGATCTCTCCTGCAATTCCAGCAAAAAATTGTGTGTAAACAACACGGCGATCCATTAAAGGAGGAAAACATGAAGCTCTATGAAATTCTCAATGCCGCCACAGCATTGAGAAACATGGTCAGTCAGGAAATTAGCCTGAAGACCGCATACCGGCTTAGTCTGCTGGTGGACAAGCTCGACCCTCACCTTAGCTACTTTGACAGCAACCGAGAGAGAATTTCTAAGCTGGCTGATGCACAGGACAAGGAACTGGATGACCTCCTGGCTGAAGAAGTTGATATTGAGTTTGAACCGGTGAAGGTCAAGCTGGATGAAAACATCAAGATCAGCGCAATGGACATTTTGAGCCTGAAGCAGTTCGTGGTATTTGAATCCGAATAGGGGGTGCTGGGCTTATGAGAATTGAAGGCACTGCGCTGTATATGACCCGTGGCGATACTGAGGCCCTAACTGTGTCGTGCCCAAACCGCCCCTTTTCTAAAGGCGATATTGTTGAAATGACAGTTCGGCAATTCGAAGGGTTTGGTGATGTACTGCTGTACAAAAAAGTTTCTTCCTTTACAGAAGACGGAAAGGCAGAAATCTACATTGCACCGCAGGACACAGATGCACTGATGTTTGGCTCATATTCCTATGATGTGCAGGTTACTTTCACCGATCTTGGGGTCAAGACCGTTGTAAAACCGTCTTTGTTCGTGGTGGGAGAACACTTATGGCGGAAGTATTCGGGGTCGTTGAACCAACTCCGGAAATCGTTGTTGAGCTTATGGGTGGAAGCGGTGGCGGGACAAATGACCACACACAGCTAATCAATAGAGACGCTGAAGATTCACACCCGATAGATGCTATTACTGGCCTTTCCTCGCAGTTAGATAGCAAGATCAGCAAAAATTTCTTAACTAACCTGGAAATCCAGGAAATTTTGAACAAGTAAGGAGAACGATTATGCCTAACGAAAAGCCTCTTGGCGAAAATGGTTTGCTCTATTTCTGGCAGTCAATCAAGCAGAAGTTTGCGACAAAAGCGGAAGTCCCCACGAAAACCAGCCAGCTAACGAACGATAGCAAATTCATTACTAGTGCAGATATCCCGGAAGGGGCCGCAGCATCCAACACGCCGCCCAAAATGGATGGCGTCGCAACGCCTGGTACAGAAAAGACCTTTGCCCGTGGCGACCATATCCACCCCACAGATACTTCCCGCCTCTCCACCACCGGCGATGCTAGCAATACATCTGCTACCTTTAATACCGCTGAGGCCCGTACTGCAATCACTTCGGGTGAAAAGCTGACCACCATTTTCGGGAAAATTGCTAAGTATATGGCTGATTTTGGTGGGCTGGCATTTAAGACTACCGTTGCGAAAACGGATTTGACTGGAGATGTACAAACTTCCCTCAACAAGGCCGACAGTGCATTACAGAGCTATACCGAAACCGACCCCACTGTGCCCGAATGGGCAAAGGCCCCGACAAAGCCCACCTATACCGCACAGGAAATTGGTGCGCTGACTACCAGCGATGCCGATAAGATTTACGCAAAAAAAGAAGACATAACCAATGTGTACAAATACAAGGGCAGCAAGCCGACATTTGCAGAGCTGCCTAAGAGTGGGAACACCACTGGTGATGTCTGGAATGTGGAAGAGAATGATATGAATTATGGGTGGACCGGGTCTGCCTGGGACCCACTGGGCAATCTCTTCACACTTGATTTTATTACGAACGGGGAAATTGACCAGATTCTTGGCAGTTGAGGAAAGGGGGCCTTATTATGCCTGATGAAAAAGCATTAGGGTTCTCGGGATTACAGCATCTTTGGACAAAGATTTCGGAAAAATTGGCCAAAAAACAGGACACTATCACCGGCACCCAGGGCCAGGTGGTAGGCTTTGACGCACAGGGCAGACCCGTTGCCCAGGCGGCACCGGACACGGGCGTTGTGTCCTTCAACGGACGGAAGGGTGCTGTGGTCCCCACGGCTGATGATTATGGTGCAAGCGACATCAAGTTTGCTGACGGGCAGACATTCCAGCAAAAGTATGATGCTGGTCAGCTTACCGGCCCTGCTGGAAGAGACGGTTTGCCGGGTAAAGACGGAGCACCGGGAGCACCGGGAACCCCCGGTGAAGACGGTGCGCCGGGTGCAACAGGCCCGGCTGGCAGCCCCGGCAGCCCCGCCACCATCAATGGCGTCAATGCGCTGACCATCTCCGCCACTGGCGGCATCTCCGGTAGTCAGAGCGGCGGGACATACACCATCGACGGCAGCAGCATTAGGCCGAAGGCCGTCAAGGTCACGCTAACTGCCGCTGGTTGGAACAGCTCCGCCAAAACACAGTCTGTCACCGTGACCGGCGTGCTGGCCGACGAAACCAAGCAGCTCATCATGCCCATGCCTGCGGTGGCCTCGCAGAATGCTTACGCTGCGGCAGGCATTGCGTGTACGGCCCAGGCGGCGAACAGCCTGACCTTTAAGTGCCAGACCGTGCCGACGGAGAATATCACGGTATACGTGGCGGTGCAGGGGGTGGCGTGATGCTGTTTAGTGTACCTAAAGAGCCGTTCCCATACATTCCGCCGGTGATAGAACCAGAATTCCCGGCCGCAGGCATTAAGGATATGTCCAAAGCAACCATCGCCCTGGTGACCACCACAGGCATTGTGCCTAAGGGCAACCCTGACCGCATCCCGTCATCCAATGCGTCCATTTATGGCTACTACAATATCAGCGGCGTGGACGACCTGATAGAAAATGGGTGGGAAACCGCTGACGGCGAGTATGACCCTGCCTATGCCAACATGGATGCTGACCGGATGGTGCCGGTAGATGTGTTGCGAGATCTGGAAAAAGAAGGTATGATCGGAAAACTATATAACCAATTTTGGTCAACGTCTGGTAACGGGATGGCTATTGTCAATGCAAAAAGGATGGCAGCAGAAATTGCAGAGCAGATTAAAACCACCGGTATTGACTGTATTATCGTGACATCCACCGGTGGTACCGGCACTCGTGCTGGTGCTACCATCGCCAAAGAGATTGAGACGCTGGCAAAGATTCCCGTTGCGATCATCTGCGTTGTCGTGCCTATCGCCAAAACCGTGGGAGCAAGCCGTATTATTCCGGGTATCGCTATCCCTCATGTACTGGGCAATCCGGCGCTGACACCAGAGGAGGAAAAGGCACTGCGGCGTGGCATTGTGGAGAAGGCAGTGACGGCACTTAGCACGGATGTGTACGAGCCGACAATTTTTGAGTAAGGAGAGAAAATTTATGATACAGAATCCTGCGATTCAGGGCGGGGGCGGAGCGGAGACGGTGAACATAGAAATAAGCAACGCAGGTGGAATTACGAATACCTATTTTTATGATGGCGAAAATCTGAAAACTATAAGTCAAAGCGGAACATATAGAATTCAGAAAAATAGCATTTTGGTTGTAAATTCTGCTAGATCAACAAGATATGGTGGAGGCATTGAACCCATCTATGGGGATTTGGGTTTCTTTGTGACAGCCGACTGTTATATCCGTGGATAGAACTGGACAATTATGCAGGAGGTAACTATGCCGAACTTTAGTGTATTAAAGCGGTGGGGGGGCAGCCTAGCGCCACGTTCGTCAATCTGCCGGGAGGTGGGGTGGCATGATTATGAACCCGGTGATACAGGGCGGAGCCGAGGAGAAAGTGTACAAGATTACAGACAGGTCAAACCTGTATATAGGCTTGCAAAGCGCAAAGGCTGGAGAGTTTGTGCTGTCTTCCGTGGTTATCGAGTATCCTCAAGACAAACAACCCGTTTCAACTGTCAAAACAGTCGACGGATACGATGTGCCGGTGTCGTTCACCTATCAAAACAGCGTTCCTTTAAGCACAACAGGCAGGGTAATGATCAATACCATGGAGTATTTTATCATGCCGGCATCAGATGTCATTATCAGTTAGCCCGAAAGGCGGTGGCCGTATGATTCTGAATCCGGTCATCTTCATAAAAACCTCCCCGCGTGAGTGGGTGGATAAATCTAAACGAAAGAAGGGATGCCAATGGCTGAAGTATGCGACCCCAAAAACTGCCTTTGCAAAGAACGGGTTGAGCAGCTGGACAAGGACCTGGAAAAGTACATCGAGCGGTCGAGAGAAACCCACAAAGATATGTACGACCGGCTCAGGAAGCTGGAGGCCAGCGACAAGGCGCGGGACGAGCAGTACGAGACCATTACCAATAAGCTGGACGAGCTGATTGATTGGAAGCACCGAGAATTGGAGCGGCCTCAGAAGCGCTGGAACGACATGATTGACAAGGTAATCTGGGCGGTGCTGGCGGCAATCATTGCCTTCTTCTTGGGGCGGGTGGGGCTGTGAGGGGGCGACGGCAGCGTCTCTGCCCCCTGTCCCGGTTGCGGGAATGGTTCCAGGGAATCCCCCATCTCTTTGGCAAACTGGTGGTGGTCTGGTGCGTCCTGTGCGGCACCGCCGCCAGTGCCTACGCCCTGCGGATACTCAGCCGCACGGGCAATGACCCCGCAGCACTGCTAGGGGTAATCCTGGCCTTCTTCGGCGGGGAGCTGCTGATCCTCTGTCTAAAGAAGATCCTGGGGGAAAAGTAATGACAAAAGTAATGACTTTGTGTCCAAATCGGACATAGAAAGGACGGCGGAAAATGAACGATAAAAAGGAAGATAGAGGCGAGGTTGTCCAGGTGGTCAAAAAGCGGCTGGCCCACTTGATGAGTGTCAAAAGCCTGGTCACTCTGGTTCTGACAGGGATTTTCGCTTACTTAGCTTGTGCGGGCGAAATTAGTCAAGAGTTCATGATGGTGTACACAGTGATTATCGGCTTTTATTTCGGCACCCAGAGCCAGAAATTGCAGGAAGTGCTTGTGCGAGAGGTGGACAATGGCGACCAGTAAGGAGCTGCTGGGCATTGCCGCCAGCCAAATCGGCGTGAAAGAGAATCCGCCCATGAGCAACAACGTGAAATACAACGTCTGGTACTACGGGCGAGAGGTCAGCGGTCGGGGGTATCCCTGGTGCATGGTCTTTGTCCAATGGGTATTTGCCAAAGCTGGCGTAGACCTCCCCGTCCGTACTGCTTCCTGCGGGGCATTGATGCGGGCGGCGCAATCCGCTGGCAAGTGGGTGACACGGGATTACCAGCCCGGGGACGTGGTCATCTACGATTTTCCGGGCGGGGCCATGACCGACCACTGCGGCATTGTGGAGAGTGTGGACAGGGGGTACATCTCCGCCATTGAAGGCAACACCAGCTCCACCAACAACGCAGACGGCGGGGCCGTGGAGCGGCGGGCCAGAAAGGTATCCCAAATCGTGGGCGCATACCGGCCTACATTCGATAAGGAGGTGGATGATGTGCGGTACAACACGGTAAAAGAATGCCCCGGCTGGGCACAGGACACCATCAAGAAGCTGGTCAACAAGGGCCTGCTGAACGGCACGGGCCAGGGCTTTGACCTTAGCCTGGACATGATTCGGCTGCTGGTCATCCTGGATCGGGCGGGAAGCCTTTGACAACCTAGAATCAATATGCTAAAATCTGATAGAAAGGAGCGTGGACGACGTGAACGACGCTGAGAAGGTACAAAGCTTTGCAGAAATGACGGAAGCGAGTCGCAAAATTACCAGACCGTGGATTATTTTTTGCTGCTTTTTGCTAATTGCCCTGGTGGCTACTAATGCCCTGTGGGCCTATGTCCATTACAAGCAGCTCAAATTTGCGTACATGACACCTGAGGAAATCAGCCAGACCCAGGACTTTGAGGCACAGCACCAGAACCAGAGTTACAGCGCGGGACCGGAGGCCACGCCTGGTGATTGATCTTGCGCCAAACACAGACTATCCGCACAGGGGCCAGACGGATGCGTAAGCCCCGCAAGCCCCGCAGACCCCGCAGACCAGCACGGAGACGGCGGTGATGGGCCGTGAATCTCCAGCACCGGACTATTCGTGAGCTACTCCAGACCATGTCCCCCAATCGGGCAAAAGAATACATCAAATCGTTTAATCTTCCCGAAGATGAGGAAAATGTCCTTCTGCTGCTGGATGTCCGGCGGCTGTCCTGCGTGGCGGCAGGGATGGACATTGGAATCACGCCGGACACGGTCAAACGGTACAGGCAGCGGGCCTACGCCCACATTGCCGACGAACTGAATAATTAACTTTAATCCCACTTTCTTAGTGCTTTTCCGGCACTTTGGAAGTGGGATTTTTTGTTATGCTGGAACCAACGAAAGGGGCGATAGTGTGGCGTATTTTAAGACTTGCCCTCACTGCGGGGCGCACTTGGACCCCGGGGAAAAATGCGATTGCGAGGAGCAGGAATGTTTGAGCGATATAACCCGAACCCACAAGGCAGAGTTGTCGGAGACTGCACTGTCCGGGCAATCTCCAAAGCTTTAGGCCAATCCTGGGAACAAACGTACATCGGCCTCTGCCTCCAGGGCTTTTTGATGGGCGACATGCCCAGCTCTAACGCCGTTTGGGGGGCCTATTTGCGGTCCAAAGGATTCCGGCGGGAAAATCATACCGGACACTTGCCCGGAGTGCTACACAGTGGCTGATTTCGCCGCAGAACACCCCCGGGGAGAATACATCCTAGCCCTGTCCGGCCATGTGGTGTGTGTGGAAGATGGGATAATTTTTGACACCTGGGATTCCACGGGGCAGATACCCCTCTATTACTGGTTCAAGGAGGATTGAGCATGGCGTATCAGTACTACCCATATCAGCCTAATTTTTTCCAAAATCCGGTCCCCGACCAGCTGACACAACTTCGTCAGCCATACCAGCAGACAGCCCAGCCCTACCAGCAGAGCGGTCAAAGTATCGTGTGGGTATCCGGTGAGCAGGAGGCGGTTGGCTATCTGGTGGCCCCCAATAGTGCCGTCGCCCTCTGGGACATGAACGCCCCTGTCATTTATTTCAAGCAGGCCGACGCCAGCGGACGGCCTACCATCAAAACATACGACCTTGTAGAGCGCACAGCGGCCCCCAGAGCGGTGGAAGCGCCGCCGGTGAGCTACGTCACCCACGACGAGCTAAAACAGCTCACAGAGCGCCTGGAGGCCCTGGAGAAGGGGAAGGAGATTACAAATGAATCCGATGTTTAACGCACTGGGCGGGAATAGCCCCATGCTCCAGCAGTTCCAGCGGTTTATGAGCCAGATGCAGGGCAAGGACCCCAACGCCATTATCAATGAGATGGTGCAATCTGGAAAAATCTCCCAGGCACAGCTTAACCAGGCCCAGCAGCAGGCCCAGCAGATGCAACAGATGTTTGCACCGCTGCGGGGGATGTTTGGTAAATAGTCAAAATCCGTGGCCACGGTTTTGAAAATAAATCTACAAAGGAGCTAAACAATGAGTCTTTCTTCTGACGGTACTGTGATGACTATGCCGGTTCAGCCCGCCTATCAGGGCAACGGTAGCGGCGGCATGTGGGGCAACGACTGGATGTCCTTTATCGTGCTTTTTTTGATTTTCGGCCTTTTTAGTGGCTGGGGCGGCTATGGCGGCTTTGGCGGGAATGGCGGGTTCAATGGCTCCGGCGCCCAGGGCTATGCCACGCGTGCGGACATCAACGATGGGTTTGCGCTGAACAACCTGCAGGGCGGCCAGCGGGACATCTTGGGCGCTGTGCAGAACGGTTTCCACGGTGTGGACAACGCTGTTTGCAACCTGGGCTATCAGCTTCAGGACTGCTGCTGCCAGACCCAGCGGGCCATCGACGGCGTGAATTACAACATGGCGACCCAGGCAGCCGCAACCCAGAACGCAATCCAGGGAGTGCGGTATGACATGGCAACCCAGGCCTGCGAGACCCGGAACACCATCCACAGCACCACGCGGGACATCATCGACAACCAAAACGCCAATTCCAGGGCCATTCTGGACGCTCTGAACCAGAACTACATCCGTTCTCTTGAGAGCGAGAACCAGGGCTTGAAGCTGGCGGCTTCCCAGGCCAACCAGAACGCCGTTCTGATGGCTGCTATGGACGCCAACAAGGCAGAGATTCTGCGCCGCACCGGTGCTGAGTGCCCCACCCCCGCCTACTGGGTCAATCCCCCCACCCCCGTGCAGGTTCCCTGCAATCCCTGCGGTGGTTGCGGCTGCGGCTGCTGATAATTCCATACCGGTATCTTTTTCGTGATCTCACGAAAATGTTCGGCCCCGTGCCGATATTGACAACAGCGGCGGGGCAGTAGCTCCGCCGCATTTTGTAGAAAGGAATAAAAAATATGGCAGAATTTGCAAACCCCGCCATTGTAACCGTCGAACCCGGTCAGAGTGTGCCTCTGTTTGATGTAATCGGTGGCAACTGCGGTATCGTCCACCGTCGCAGCAGCGGCCTTGTTACCCTTAGAGGTAACACCAACCAGTGCAAGGCCCGCTACCGGGTGGCCTTCGGCGCTAACATCGCCATCCCCGAGGGTGGTACTGTGGAGGCTATCACCATCGCCCTCGCAGTCAATGGAGAGGCGCTGACCACCGCCACCGCTACCGTCACCCCGGCGGCAGCTGAAAACTACTTTAACGTCTATGTTTCCGCGTCCGTTGAGGTCCCCCGTGGCTGCTGCGTGACAGTTGCCGCCCGGAACACTAGCAACCAGGCTATCAGTGTAGCCAACGCAAACATGGAAGTCGTTAGAACGGCGTAAGGAGTTAAAACAATGAAAGCACTGTATGATCTGAAGGACAAGCTCCATATGGAGCTGGAGGAGATCGCCCGCAAGCCTGAGATGGGCGCCGGGGACCTGGAACTGGTCCATAAGCTGACTGATACCATCAAAAACATTGATAAGATCTGTGCACTGGAGGAAGACGGCGGCTACAGCCAGGCTGTTGACAACATGGATGGATATAACCGTGGCAATAGCTATGCCAATCGTGGGAAGCACTACGTCCGCGGCCACTACAGCCGGGACGGGTACAGCCAGAACGGTTATAGCCAGAATGGTTATAGCCGCCGGGACCGCCGCTATAGCCGGGACGATGGGCGGGATTACATGATCTCTCAGCTGGAGGACATGGCTGAGGGTGCCAGCGACAAGAGCCGGGAGGCGATCCGCCGCTGCATTGCCCAGCTGGAGACTGAGTAAGGGGGTATCCCCATGCTCGACGCGAAAGAGATCGACATTGAAATCGCCCGCCTGGAATATGGCGAAAGCAGCTATCCAGCTTATGCCAAATTGGCCGACCTGTACACCATCCGGGACATGATGCGGCGCAGCAAGGAGACGCCAGAGGTTGAACATCAGCCTGTGGCGTACTCCCTCGCCCCACCCCCGGGTGACAGCGACTTTCTCCGGGCCATCGATGGGCGTGACCCGGACGGCGTTTGGGAGGTCTTGGATGACCTCATGGACACGCTGCGGGTGGTCAACCCCCGGGTCTATGCAAGCGTTATGCGCAAGATAAACAGCCTATAAAAAGAATCCCCGTCCTCATGGGCGGGGATTTTCGTTTGCAAATTCGTTTGCAATTTTTGCTTTCAGATGCTGTATTTAGTTTGCGCATAGTGAATTTAGTTTGCGTATGCTGAAACCCAAAAAGCATTGCAAATACAAGAAAAATCCGCAATCCTTGATTTCTCAATGGATTGCGGACTGGTGGAGGTGAGGGGAGTCGAACCCCTGTCCGAAAACAATTTCACGGGATGTTCTCCGGGCGCAGACGGTTATTCCGGGCGGCGTTACCGCCCTGTTCCCCTTCCTTGCGGCAAGCCGTCACGCCGCGAGGTCAGGTGAGAGTCATAATGCATGGCACGGTCAACTCTTTCCGTACGCACGTTCACTGCTAAACGACGCCCTTCTTAAGCCGCAGTACTCTTAAGTCGGACGGCTGCCAGCAATTAGGCAGCGATAGCTAAAGAATCGTTGTTCTTTAATTTATAAAGTTGCCCGTTTTTGGGTGGCCAGGCGCCACCGCCCGCTGATCCCGCTTCCTCATCCCCGTCGAAACCGGTACACCCCCGTATAGATGAGAAAAGCGTCCTGCCTTTCCGGCGGACTGTACTGAGCATAGCACAGTCCGCCGGAAAAAACAATCACTTTTTTGTGAACGATAGCCGGAGGGGCTTATTTCTTCTCCGGGGCGGGGTAGTCCACGCCCAGGGTGTCCACCCGGATGGACTGGATGACCTGGGGCGCCTTGGGCTTGTCGTTCATCATGCTGCGGGGCACGCGGCTGACGGCCACGGCGGCCTCTGCGTTCTCGGTGATCTTACCGAAGGCGGCGTACTGGCCGTCCAGGTGGGGGGCGGCGTCCACCATGATGAAGAACTGGCTGCCGGCGCTGTCGGGGTGCATGGCACGGGCCATGGACAGCACGCCCAGGGTGTGCTTCAGGTCGTTCTGGGCAAAGCCGTTGCCGGAGAACTCGCCGCGGATCTGGTAGCCGGGGCCGCCCATGCCGGTGCCGTCGGGGCAGCCGCCCTGGATCATAAAGCCGGGGATGACCCGGTGGAAGGTCAGGCCGTCATAGTAGCCGCTGTTGGCCAGGGCGATGAAGTTGTTGACCGTGTTGGGGGCCTTCTCGGGGTACAGCTCGCCGGTCATGATCTGGCCGTTTTCCAGAGTGATGGTGACGATGGGATTGCTCATGTTGTTTCTCCTTTTTGATGGAATTTGATCTTACCGGTTGTATGTTTTCATGGCGCGGTCCATGTCCCGCTTGGCGTCCCGCTTTGCGGTGGCGTCCCGCTTGTCGTAGTTCTTCTTGCCGCGGCAGACGCCCACCTCCACCTTTACCCGGGCGTTTTTGAAGTAGACGCTCAGGGGGATCAGGGCCATGCCGTCCTGCTGGGCCAGGGTCTGCAGCTTCAGGATCTCCCGCTTGTGCATCAGCAGGCGGCGGGGGCGCACCGGGTCCTTGTTGAAGATGTTGCCGTGCTCGTAGGGGCTGATGTGCATACCGTGGAGGTAGATCTCGCCGTTTTTGGCGATGCAGTAGGCGTCCTTCAGATTCAGGGTGCCCGCCCGGATGGACTTGACCTCCGTGCCGAAGAGCTCGATGCCGGCCTCGTATCGGTCCTCTACAAAGTAGTCGTGGTGGGCCTTCCGGTTCTGGGCCGCGATCTTGACGCCGCTCTTCTCCGCCACAGGCCTCGCCTCCTCTCCTGGGATTGATTGTTGTAGTATACCACAAATTTCCCGGCGCTTCAAGCAGCAGTACGGCATTGGAGCGGAAATTACTATAGAATTCTCTCCCATCCTATGGTATACTAAACTGTAAACGTGTCAACACGAGGAGGAGCCCCATGGCAAGAGCCCACAAGAAAAATACCCCGGTCTACGCCCTGCTGCTGGTGGTGGCGGTCCAGTTTATCGCCCTGGGCAGCTTGCTGGTCTCCGGCGCGGGGACTGCGGCTGTCCCGCCGGCGGAGACCGCGGCGAAAGAGGAGCCTGCACCGGAGGAGATGCCCGCCTGGCTGACCCCGGCGGAACTAGAGCCGGAGCCGGAACCTGTCCGGGAGAAGGAGCCGCCGGCGGGGGAGCGCTCCGCCCGGGAGATCCTCAGCGGGACGCAGATCGTGGCCCACGGCATGGGTGCGGTGGAAACGGTATCGGTCCTCAACTGCCTGGAGGGCTTTCAGCAGATGTACGACCAGGGCGTCCGGGTATTCGAGGTGGACCTGCGCCTGACCCGGGATATGCAGGTGGTGCTGCGCCACGACTGGCGGGGCGGCTGGCAGGAGGGGATCAGCGAGGAGGCTGTCCCCACCCTGGAGGAGTTTTTGGCCGCCCCCATCCTGGACGGCTGCACGCCCATGTCCTTCCGGGACCTGCTGCTGCTCATGGAGGAGCACCCGGATATCTGCGTCATCACTGACACCAAGTTTGTGGATGCGGAGATCGTCACTGTGCAGTTTTCGGCCATGCTGGCGGACGCCCGAGAGCTGGGGCTCAGCTACCTCTTTGACCGCATGGCCATCCAGGTCTACAGCGACCTCATGTTCCAGGTGGTGGACAGCATCCACCACTTTCCCCACTACATCTATACCCTGTATACCGCTGGCTTTGGCCGGACGGAGGACGCCTTCCGGGAGGTGGCGGACTTCTGCGTGGAGAAGGGGATCATGGGCGTCACCATGTGGGACTACTGGTGGGAGGAGGGCTACGCCCCGCTGGCCCGGGAGCGTGGGCTCATGACCTTCGTCCACACGGTCAACGACCCGGCGGAGGCCAGGGCGCTGCTGGCCAGCGGGATCACCGCCATTTATACCGACGACCTGACGCCCGGCGCTCTGGCGGAGGACGGGCAGGAGAACAGCGATGAAGAGCATACGGAAAAAGGAGAGCAGATCAATGGAACTGACGGAGAAGACCCTGTCCAGTGAAGAGATTTTTGACGGAAAGATCCTCCATGTCCGCCGGGACACAGTGCTGCTGCCCAATGGGCACCAGTCCTTCCGGGAGGTGGTGGATCACCCGGGCGGCGTATGTGTCCTGGCCCTGGACGACCAGGGCCGCGCCCTGCTGGTGAGCCAGTTCCGCTACCCCTATATGGAGGTGCTGCGGGAGCTGCCTGCCGGAAAGCTGGAGCGGGGGGAGGACCCGGTCCTGGCTGCCCGCCGGGAGCTGCTGGAGGAGACCGGCGCCACCGCCGGCAGTTTCCAGTCCCTGGGGGAGCTCTACCCCTCGCCGGGCTACTGCGGGGAGATCATCCGCATGTATCTGGCCCGGGAGCTGACCTTCGGCGAGGCGGCCCCTGACGAGGATGAATTCCTGCGCGTGGAGCGGGTGGACTTCCACCAGCTGGTGGACCAGGTGCTGGCCGGCCAGATCCGGGACGCCAAGACCATCGCCGCCGTGCTGAAGGCCAGGCTGCTGCTGGAGCCGTAGGCGAGGGCACAGACAAGACAGAGAAGAGGCAGGAGATACCAATGGAACAGAAGAATACTGTCCTCATCGTGGAGGACGAGAAGAGCATTGTGGATATCCTCCGGTTCAATCTGGAGAAGGAGGGGTACGCCGTCCACGCCGCCTATGACGGCGAGGCGGGGCTGGAGATGGCCCTGGGGCTGAACCCGGACCTGGTGCTGCTGGATGTGATGCTGCCGAAGATGATCGGCTTCGATGTGTGCCGGACCCTGCGGGAGCGGGGCAGCAGCGTCCCCGTCATCATCCTCACCGCTCGGGAGGAGGAGGCGGACAAGGTCCTGGGGCTGGAGATCGGGGCGGACGACTACATCACCAAGCCCTTCTCCATGCGGGAGCTCATGGCCCGGGTGAAGGCCAATATCCGCCGCACCGCCATGCAGCGCTCCAGCGCACCCCAGTCCGCCGGGGCCATGCCCGCCGGCGGCGGCCTGACCATCGACACGGAGAGCTGCCAGGCCAGCAAGAACGGAAAGCACATCGACCTGACCCAGCGGGAGTACGAGCTGCTGACCTTCCTGGCCAGCCATCCGGGCAAGGTCTACTCCCGCACCGACCTGATGGAGCAGGTGTGGAACTACGGCTATGTGGGCGACGATGTCCGCACCGTGGACGTGACGGTCCGCCGCCTGCGGGAGAAGATCGAGGACAACCCCGCCGCCCCCACCCTGATCCTTACCCGCCGGGGGCTGGGCTACTACTTCAGCGCTGAACACTAAGGGGACAGATCCCCGAAGAAAGGAGCGTTGCCATGTTTCGCAGCCTGCACATGAAGCTGGTCCTCATTATGCTGCTGCTCATCACGTCGCTGATGACCATTGTGGGCGCTTTTCTGATGACCAATATCACGGGCTTCTACATTGAGGAGTTCTACCAGCAGGTGGAGCGGGTCTTCGGGGACTCCTCCCCCTCCAACAGCGACTTCGTGGCGACGCTCCGCCTGGCGGCCAGCCAGGACGACGAGATGGAGGCCGCCCGGCAGGTCCAGGATATGATCGAGGCCAAGGCCGGCGACCTGGGGCTGAACTTCACCACCCGCAACTACTATATTCTGGAGGGGCACACCGGCAGATACCTGGCGGGCTCCGACGACAAGGCGGGCTTTGACCGGATGCAGACCACGCCCAATCTGCTCACCGCCCGCAACAGCATTGCCACCGGCGACGACACCGTGGGGGACCGCAGCGACATCACCGCCAGCTACATGGATGTGGCCATCCCCATCACCGCCGGGGACAACGCCTTCATCATCTACATCTACGACAACCGGGACACGGTGGGGGAGCTGAACAGCCAGCTGTTCCTCATCATCGTCCAGGCCCTGCTGGTGGGCCTGCTGATCTCCGTGCTGCTGAGCTTCCTGCTGAGCAAGACCATGATCATCCCCATCGAGCGCCTGACGGAGGGCGCGGAGCGGGTGGCCGCCGGGGACTTCAGCAGCACCATCTCGGTGGAGTCCTCCGACGAGATCGGCATCCTCACCACCACCTTTAACGACATGGCCGCCGTGCTGCAGGATACCCTGGAGGCGGTGGAGAGCGAGCGCAACAAGCTGGACACCCTCTTCCTCCACATGACCGACGGTGTGGTGGCCTTTGCCGGCGACGGCTCCATCCTCCACAGCAACCCCGCCGTCAGCCAGATGCTAGGCCGGGAGGTCAGCTTCTACGACTACGACGCCCTCTTCGGCCAGCAGTTCCCCTTCACCCAGGTCCTGGCCCTCCACCGGCCGGACTTCCTCTCCGGGGAGATGACCGTGGGGGAGCGCATTTTGGAGCTGTACCTGGCGCCCTTCTCCTACGGCAAGGACGGCGGCGTCATGGCGGTGCTCCACGATGTCACCGCCCAGCGGAAAAATGAGGAGATGCGCAAGGAGTTCGTGGCCAACGTGTCCCACGAGCTGCGGACGCCCCTGACCAATGTCCGCAGCTACGCGGAGACCATCCGGGACAGCGAGGATATCCCCCGGGCGGTGGAGAACAACTTCCTGGATATCATCATCAGCGAGACGGACCGCATGACCCGCATCGTCCAGGATCTGCTGACCCTCAGCCGCCTGGACTCCGGCCGGGCGGAGCTGAAGATGGAGTGCTTCTCCCTGTGGGATTCCCTGGAGTCCGTGTGCCGGGCGGTGGAGCTGGACGCCCAGCGGCACCACCACACGCTGAAGCGGTGCTACAGTGACGCGCTGCCCCTGATCACCGGCGACCGCAGCCGCCTGGAGCAGGTGGTGATGAATGTGGTGGGCAACGCCATCAAGTACACCCCCGACGGCGGGACCATCCAGGTGGACGCCGGGATCACCGGCAAAAATGTGTGGATCGAGGTGGCCGACAACGGCATCGGCATTCCCAGCCAGGACCGGGAGCGGATCTTCGACCGCTTCTACCGGGTGGACAAGGCCCGCAGCCGGGAGAGCGGCGGCACGGGCCTTGGCCTGTCCATTGCCCGGGAGATCGTCCTGCGCCACCACGGGGACATCGCCCTGACGGACCACGACGGCCCCGGCACCACGGTGCGGATCGTCCTGCCCATCCGGCAGGAGCACAGCGAGGAGGTCCGCCATGGCGAAGCATAGGGCGGTGAACCGCCTGCAAAACCTGACCCTGCTTTTGCTGACCCTCTCCGCCCTGTTCCTGCTCTCCCGCCTCATGCTGGCCGGCAGCGGCTGGACGGGGCTTCAGGATCTGCTGCCGGCGGGGGCGGCAGGGGGGCGGCCCAACCAGACCATGGATCTGGGGGAGGTCATGCCCGCTTTCCACCTGGTGGTCACCGGGGACAGCGAGTATGGCCGCTACACCCAGCTGGGCGCAGGCGGGGAGGACCTGCAGCAGATCCTCCCCCTCTTTCAGGAGGCCCTGGGTTCCGCCTCGGTAGTGGGCGCCGCCGCGGATAAGACGCTGCAGGAGGCGCTGGCCAGCCCCAGCCTGTACCTGGATCTGACGGTGGAGCTGCCCTCTGCGGTGGTGGCCGCCTGGCTGGGGGAGGGGGACAGCTTCGGGCGAAATGTGCGGGCCATGGCCCTTGCCGCGGAGGATGAGGAGTCCGCTTTTCTCTACCTCCGCAGCGATGACGGGTCCATCTTTCGCTACAACACGGCGCTGCCGGTCTCCGCGGTGACGGAGATCGCCGACAGCGTTTCCCCCAACGGGGGGAGCTTTGCCTATGAGTCCAATTTCGCGCCCCTGGCCCCGTATACGGTGCTGGTGGCCCAGCCGCCGGAGATACCGCAGCTCCAGGGGGATATTCCTGCGGGGTATACTGCCTATAACCTGCTGACGGCGCTGGATTTCAACGCCCATACCAATGCCCGCTACCCGGAGAGCGACGGTACGGAGGTGGTGGTGGAGTCGCCCCGCCTGCTCCGCCTGTCCCCGGACGGGGAGGTGACCTATGTCTGCGACGGCGAGACCACGTCCACACTCTACCGGGTCCCCTGCGCGGGGGAGAGTCCCACAGCTGTGGAGGCGGTACAGGCCGCCGGGAATTTAGCGGCGGTGCTCACCGAGAGCACGGCAGCCTCTCCGCTGTATCTGCGGACGCTGACGCCGTATGAGAATGGATACCGGATCACCTTTGGCTACCAGGCGGAGGGGGTCCCGGTGTTTTTCCCCAGTGACGCCCCGGGGCTGGCGGTGAACATATCCGGGACGGCCATCACCAGCTTTGTCTACCGCTGCCGCAGCTACACGGCGGAGGAGGAGATGGAGTCCATGATGCCGTCGGAGATGGCGGTGGCCATTGCCTCCCTCAGCCCCGGCTCGGGACTGTCTGTGGGGTATGTGGACAATGGTACGGAGGTGGCCGCCCGCTGGCTGCCCAGATAAGCCGTTGCCGGCCTGCACGGAAAGGAGACGCTCCACTTGGAGACTTACCGCTTAAAAAATATCGCCATTGTGATCCTGGCCCTGCTCAACGGCTTTCTGCTTCTGCTGCTGGGCTATCAATATTACCAGTCCCAGATGGCGGCTGCGGAGACGGAGCGGCAGCTGCGGACCCTCTTTGCCGGAAGTCACCTGGCGCTGGCGGAGGATGTGGACCTGCGCCAGGGGGCCCTTCGGCCCCTGGGGGTCCGCCGCCACTCCGAGGAGGAGGCGGCCATGGCCGCATTCCTGCTGGATGGGGAGGTGCAGAGCACCAACCAGGGCGGCGGGATCTACAGCTATGAAAATGGGTGCGGGACGATGCAGTTTCGCTCCGTTGGCCTGCTGGGGGTGGAGCTGTCCCGCCCTGTGTTAGATGTGGAGGAATTTGCTCGGGACTTCTGCGACCAATTCGGCTACCGGGAGCTACGCCTGGAGCTGAAGGGACAGTCCGGTACGGCGGACGCCGTGCAGTATGTGGACGGCGTCCCCATCCGGGGCTGTACCGTGACCATGACCTTTGACCGGGGGGTGCTCACTGGCATCGCCGGGAGCTATGTGGCCCTGGAGGAGGGGGCGGTGGCGGCCGGTGAACGGCTCTCCGCCGTCACGGTGCTGACCCGCTTTCTGGACTACCGCGGGGAGGAGGGCATCGTGTGCAACCGGGTGGAGGATCTGCAGTGTGTCTATGTCCTGCCCAGTGCGGCCTCAGCGCAGACGCTTCTGCCCGCCTGGCAGGTGGTGACCGATACCTATACCTACTTTGTGGACTGCGCCACCGGGGAGATCACCCGGCAGTAGCCCGCCTCGCCCAGATACAGGCTGTCTGCATCTGGGCGAAGCGCTGTCTGCGGGTTTTGGGCGGTGGATTTGCCCGATCATCCGAAGATGGCAGGGAAACGGTGGAAAACTTTATGAAGATAATCAGCAGTTGCCCATTGCTTTTGCGGCAAAACATGGTATACTTGTTATACCTATGATTATGTCTACTGATTACCGGCAGATGCTGGTATGAAGTATCCCGGCCTGGGTAAACTGTATCTGAGGCCTATATAGCGACCAGCTATCCTTACGATAAAGAGGTGCACACTTTGACCAAATATATTGTCGAGGGCGGTCGGCCCTTGTTCGGAGAGATCCAGATCAGCGGCGCAAAGAACGCCGCCGTCGCCATTATCCCCGCGGCGCTCATGGTCAGCGGCCCCTGCCGCATTGAAAATATCCCCCAGATCAGCGACGTGGATCTGCTGCTGGGGATCCTGCGGGATCTGGGCGCGTCCATCCGCTGCATCAATCCCCACACGGTGGAGATCGACTCCTCCTCTCTCCGCAATGGCCGTGTCCCCTATGAGTCCGCCCGCCGCTGCCGGGCCTCCTACTATATGCTGGGCGCCCTGCTGGGCCGCTTTGGCGCGGCGGATGTGGCGCTGCCCGGCGGCTGCGACTTCGGCGGCACCCGCCCCATTGACCAGCATCTGAAGGGCTTTCGCGCCCTGGGCGCCCAGGTGGACACCCAGAGCGGCTTTGTCATGGCTGAGGCTGAGGGCGGCCGGCTGAAGGGGACCAACATCTTCCTGGATAAGGTCTCCGTGGGGGCCACCATCAACATCATGCTGGCCGCCGCCATGGCCGACGGCATGACCATCATCGAAAATGCCGCCAAGGAGCCCCATATCGTGGATACGGCCAACTTCCTCAACTCCATGGGGGCCAACATCATGGGCGCGGGCACCGATGTCATCAAGATTCGGGGCGTCAGTACCCTCCGGGGTGGCACCTACTCCATCATTCCCGACCAGATCGAGGCGGGCACCTATATGGCCGCTGTGGCGGCCTGCGGCGGCGAGGTGAAGATCTGCAACATCATCCCCAAGCACATGGATTGCATCACGGCCAAGATGTGCGAGATGGGCGTGGATATTCAGGAGATGGACGACAACCTGCTGGTCAGCCGCATCGGGCCCCTCCACCGCACCAATATCAAGACCATGCCCTACCCCGGCTTCCCCACGGATATGCAGCCCCAGATCGCTGCGGCGCTGTGCCTGGCCCGGGGGACCAGCATCATCACCGACAGCGTGTGGAACAGCCGCTTCCGCTACACCGATGAGTTCAAGCGCATGGGGGCCCAGATCCAGGTGGACGGCAACCTGGCCATCATCGAGGGGGTGGAGCACCTCACCGGCGCACAGCTGGAGGCCTGCGACCTCCGTGCGGGCGCTGCTATGCTGGTGGCGGCCCTGGCCGCCCACGGCATCAGTGAGATCACCAATGTTCAGTACATTGAGCGGGGCTATGAGGATGTGATCGGCAAGATCCGGGGGATCGGCGGCAGTATCCGCGCCGTGGAGGTCCCTGAGGAGGAGGCCGCCGTCAGCACTGCCGGCTAAGTTCGCGCCGCCAGGCGCAGAAGAACCAGAGCGCTATGCCATATGCGCAGAGAACGCCCGGTAACGAATTTCTCGTTATCGGGCGTTTCCCGGCGCAGACGCTTCCATAGGAGAGGTATCATGACCCGTTTTTATACCATTGCCAGCGGTTCCTCCGGCAATGCCGCCCTGCTGAGCTGGGGGGACACCCATCTGCTGATCGACATGGGGATATCCTGCCAGCGGCTGACCAAGGCCCTGGCGGAGCTGGGGCTGAAGCCCGGGGACCTCAGCGCCATATTGATCACCCACGAGCACGCCGACCACATTGGCGGTCTGGCCACATATATCAAAAAATACCATACGCCAATCCTCTGCACGCCGGGGACCGGATACCAGCTGGTGTACCGTCTGGCGGGGATCGAACCCCTGCTGCGGCCGGTGCCCATGGGGGAGAGCGTCACCATGGGCAGGATGACCATTTCCACCCTGCCCACCAGCCACGACTGCCGGGAGAGTGCGGCCTTCCGGGTGGATACGCCGGACGGCGCCGTGGGCTATCTCACCGACACCGGGTATGTGCTGCAAGATACGGGGGAGCGGCTGCTGGGGGCGGAGCTGCTGGTGCTGGAGAGCAACCACGATGTGGACATGGTGCGGGAGGGACCCTATCCCTACGCCCTGAAGCAGCGGGTCCTGGGCAGCCAGGGCCACCTCAGCAATGAGGATGCCGGGCGGTACGCCGCCGCCAGCGCCCTGGCGGGGACCCGGACCATCGTCCTGGCTCACCTCAGCGACAAAAACAACACGCCCCAGGCGGCCCTCACCGCCGTGCGGCGGTGCCTGGAGAGTGCGGGGTGTACGCCCCACCTGGTGGTGGCGCCGAAGCTGGGGCTCAGCGAGGAGATATTGCTGGAGGGCGCCGTATGCAGAAGGTGACGGTCCTGTGCGTGGGAAAGCTGAAGGAGAAGTTCTACCTGGACGCTGTGGCGGAGTACGCCAAGCGGCTCCAGCGCCACTGTAAGCTGGAGATCGTCGAGCTTCCGGAGCAGCGCCTTCCGGAGCGCCCCAGCCAGGGGGAGGTGGACGCCGCCCTGGAGCGGGAGGCCGCCGCCATTCGGGAGAAGTTGCCCCGGGGCGGGGCGGTCATCGCCATGTGTATCGAGGGGAAGCTCCTGTCCAGCGAGGAGATGGCCAAAAAGCTCATGGACTTCGGTCTGGCGGGAAAGAGCCAGCTGACCTTTCTCGTTGGCGGCAGCGTGGGGCTGCACCCGTCCTTGAAGGCCCAGGCGGATCTGCGCCTGAGCATGTCCCCCATGACCTTCCCCCACCACCTGGCCCGGGTGATGCTCCTGGAGCAGATCTACCGGGGCTACCAGATCCAGGAGGGGTCGCCCTACCACAAGTAAACTTTGCCGGCCCGGACGATGTCCGGGCCAAAGTATTTGTAGAAAAAGCCTCGCAGAGTTCGCCGCCCGGAGGCGGCGAATAGAGCAAAATCATTTTCCGCCGGGGCGTGTACCTGGCGGAAAATACTTCTCACGCAGCGCGCGTCGCAGCGGCCAATGGCCGCAAGGCGCGAAGCGGAGTGCCACTCAAAAAAGTGCTTGCACTTTTTTGATAGTTGTGCCGGCCCGGACATCGTCCGGGCCGGTTTTCTTTTGTCCCGGTGTTACAGAGAAAAAGAGAAATATACTATTGACAATAGACGTACTGTGTAGTACGATGTACACACAGGAGGTACAGTATATGAGCATTGATGATTGGAAGTCGCAGATCAAGCGGGGGACCCTTGAATTTGGCATCTTGCTGATGATCAGGAAGTGCCCGTCCTATGGATATGAGATCATCAGCAGGCTGGAGCGATACCCGATTTTGGCAGCAAAAGAGAATACGATATATCCGTTGCTGCGAAGGCTGCTGAAGGAGGGCTATATTTCCTCGACATGGCAGGAGGGCGTGGAGGGGCTGCCGCCCAGAAAGTATTACGCCATTACGGAACAGGGGCAGGCGTATTTGGCTGCAATGTCTGACGAGTGGGAGAGCCTGTTGCAGTCGATCGGTGAGATCAAAGGAGAGTAAGGTTATGGAAATGGATAAAGCATTAACAGAATATCTGGAAAAAGTCGATCGCTATCTGCGGCCGATGGTGGTGTCGGAGCGGGTGGATATTGTGCAGGAGATCAAAAGTGAGATGCTGGAGCTGTTGAACGACGGCTTTTTGCCGGAACAGATCCTTCAGCGGCTGGGTACGCCGAAGGAACTGGCGAAGGCCTATCTGGGGGAGAACATTGTAAAAGGTGCGGGCTTCGGCTGGCGCCGGGTGAGCGCGGTGATCGCCTTTTATAGTCTTGCGGGAATTGGGGGGATGTTCGTTTTGCCCCTGACCAGCGTCTGTGGAATTGGATTTATGGTGTGCGGCGCCCTCTGTCCCCTTGCGGGAATCGTCAAGTTTGTCGCACATTTGCTGGGGCGTGAAATAGAAGAGATTGGCCTGGTGATCGGGAATTATTCCGCCAGTGCGGCGCTGTTTCTGCCAGTTTCCGCGCTGATCGGTGGAGCGATATTCCTGGTCGGATGGCTTTTTTGGAAGCTCACCATTGCCATCATTCGGGCCATGTCTCAAGGAATGAAGCGGCTGGCGCGGGAGTGAGGGCGATCAATGCATACAGCGGAGAAAAAGTTCACAGCGGTGGGCATTTTGTTCTCCCTGACCACGCAGGCCGGCAGAGCGGGTGAACCATAACCGATTTGCTATAGAAAAGCGCCCCCTCCGCATGGTAACACCCATGCGGAGGGGGCGCGAGGCTTGTGCGATTATCGTTGCGCTACTGTCCCATGACCCGGCGGCGCAGATAGTCGGCGAAGGCGGCATACTCCGCCGGGGAGATAGCGCGGGGGGCGGTCATGACCACCAGGGGGTGGCCGCTGTATTCCGGGCGGTAGGGGGGATGGATATGGGGGTAGGGGTTGACCACAAAGCCGTTGCGGATGTAGAACTGCTGGCGGCGCAGGGCCACGGGGTCCTCCGGCGGGTCGATCTCCAGAATGATGACCTTTTGGCGGCGGGCAAGAGCGGCCAGCGTCCGGCTGCCGTAGTCCCGCCCACGGCAGGCGGCGTAGATATAGAGATGCTCCACATAGATAAAGTCCGCTGTCTCCCACAGCAGGATGGTCCCAACCGTCTCCTGGCCCTCCTGGATCAGGAGAAACTGGTAGTCCCCGTCGGCCATAATGGCGGCCTGGGAAGCGGGGGCCCGCTGCTCGTGGCGGGGAAAGCTGTGCTGGTACTCCGCCAGACTCCGGGCCGCCCGGGGGTCGTTGAGATCAGTTATTCGGATAAGCTCCATAGCTGTCCTTCCTTTCCGGCCGCAGAGGGGTCTCCTAAGCGGGAAATTGTGGGTACAGTATAGCCCGTGACCAGGGATTTGTAAATACCGCCATATTCTGCTTGATTTTTTTGTGTGAGGTCACAGGAGAGAGGTTTGCGTTGTAAAATCCCGACCGCCGTGCTAAAATAAGAATCATCAATCATAAGGAGGGCTACCCATGAAGCTTAGTTTTTACGGCGCGGATCAATGCGTCACCGGAAGCTGTCATTGCCTGGAGGTCAACGGAAAGCGGATCTTGATCGACTGCGGCCTGCAGCAGGGGCGGGACGAGATCGACAATCGGGAGCTGCCCTTCGCACCAAACGACATCGACTATGTGCTCATCACCCACGCCCACATCGACCACTCCGGTCGGGTGCCCATGCTGGTGAAGCAGGGGTTCGCCGGGGAGATCTGGACCACCCGGCTGACGGCCGACCTGCTGGAGATCATGCTGGCGGACTCCGCCCATATCCAGGAGTCCGACGCGGAGTACGAAAACCGGAAGAATATGCGCGCCGGCCGCCCCCTGGTGGAGCCGGTCTACACCACGGAGGACGCCATGCGGACCATGAGCTATGTCCGCACCTGTGAGTACAATCAGACGGTGGAGATCACGGAGGGGGTCACGGCAACCTTTACCGATGCGGGCCACCTGCTGGGCTCCGCCAGTATCACCATGGACCTGACCGAAAACGGCGTCCACAGGACCATCGTATTCTCCGGCGACATCGGCAACGTCAACCAGCCCATTATCCGGGACCCCATCCCCCTGAAAAAGGCGGACTATGTGGTCATGGAGTCCACCTACGGCGACCGGAACCACCAGGAGGTGTGGAGCTACACCTCCGAGCTGGCCAAGGTCATCGACCGGACCCTGGGCCGGGGCGGCAATGTGGTGATCCCCGCCTTTGCCGTGGGCAGAACCCAGGAGGTGCTGTACTTCCTGCGGCGGATCAAGCAGGAGAACCTGGTGAAGTCCGTGGCGGATTTCCCGGTGTATATCGACTCCCCCCTGGCGGGGAAGGCCACCACCATCTTCTGCGGCGACCTGCGGGGCTATCTGGACGAGGAGGCCCTGGAGCTGGTGAAGGACGGCACCGCCATGTTCTCCTTCCCGGGACTGCGGATGACGGAGTCCGTGGAGGAGTCCAAGCTGCTGAATGCGGACAAGACCCCCAAGGTCATCATCTCCGCCTCCGGCATGTGTGATGCGGGCCGGATCCGCCACCACCTGAAGTACAACCTCTGGCGGCCGGAGAGCACCATCGTGTTTGTGGGCTTCCAGGGGGAGGGGACCCTGGGCCGGACGCTGCTCAATGGCGCCAAGAGCGTGAAGCTCTTTGGGGAGGAGATCGCCGTCCAGGCGGAGATCGAGAACTTCAAGGGTCTGAGCAGCCATGCCGACCGGGACCACCTGCTGGCCTGGGCCCAGTCCTTCGAGGCCCCCACCCACTTCTTTGTGGTCCACGGCGACCGGGAGGTGGCCCCCTACTTTGCCGACAGCCTGAACAAGCTGGGCCTCAGCGCCCATGCCCCCCAGTATACGGAGGTCTACGACCTGGCGGCCAACCGCCTGGTGGAGGTGGGCTACCTGCCCGCCCGGAAGGAGACCACCCCGGCCGGGAAGGTCTCCACGGCCTACCAGCGCCTGGTGGCTGTGGGCCGCCTGCTGCAGGAGGTCATTGCCCGCAGCAAGGGCAGGGCCAACAAGGATCTGGGCAACTTCGCCGACCAGATCAAGCAGCTGATCGACCGCTGGGACGTTTAAGGCGAGGAGCGGCAGTACAGCCGCAATACCGCAGCAGATGAGGAGAACCATATGGCAGAACTACAGAAAAACCAACTGCACACCGTGACCATCGCGGACTACTCCGACCAGGGCCTGGGCATTGCCCGGGTGGACGGCCGGGTGGTGTTTGTCCACGGCGGCGTCCGGGGTGAGGTGTGTACCATCCGCATCCTGAAGGTGCTGAAGAATATGGCCTTTGCCCGGGTGGAGGAGATCCTGGAGCAGTCCCCGGGGCGGGAGACGCCGGACTGTCCCCACTACCCCGCCTGCGGCGGCTGTGATCTCCGCCATCTGACCTACCAGGAGGAACTGGACGCCAAGCGGCGCCGGGTGGAGGACGCCCTGCGCCGCATCGGCGGCGCCGATATCCCGGTGGAGACGATCCTGGGCAGCCAGCGGACTGCGGGCTACCGCAACAAGAGCCAGTTTCCCGTGAGCCCCCAGGGGCTGGCGGGGTTCTACCGCGCCCGCAGCCACCAGGTCATCCCCGCCGCCGACTGCCTGCTGCAGACGCCCCAGGCGGGGGCGGCGGCCCGGGCGGTGGAGGACTACCTGCGGGAGAACTGTGTGCCCGCCTACGATGAGCAGACCCACAGGGGGCTGCTGCGGCACATCTATGTCCGTACCGACCGGCAGGGCGGCGCCCTGGTGTGCCTGGTGGTCAACGGGGAGAAGCTCCCCCGGGAGGAGGAGCTGGTCCGCCGCATCCGGGAGGCCTGCCCCACTACCGTAGGGGTGGTGCTGAACACCAACACCCGCCGGACCAATGTGATCCTGGGGGAGGGCTACCGCACCCTCTGGGGGCAGGACACCCTGCGGGATACCCTGTGCGGGTTTACCTTCGACCTGGCTATCCCCGCCTTTTACCAGGTGAACCGGGACCAGGCGGAGCGGCTCTACGATACGGCGGTGGAGATGGCGGAGCTCACGGGCCGGGAGACGGTGCTGGACCTCTACTGCGGCGCGGGGACCATCACCCTGGCCCTGTCCCGGCAGGCCGGGCGGGTCATCGGTGCGGAGATCGTGCCGGAGGCGGTGGACAACGCCCGCAGCAACGCCAAAAACAACGGTGTGGAGAATGTGGAGTTTTTCTGCGGTGACGCCGGCGCTGTGGCGGCCCACCTGGCCGCAGAGGGCCTGCGGCCGGATGTGGTGACGGTGGACCCGCCCCGGAAGGGGCTGGAGGAGGCCGTGGTGGACACCATCGCCGCCATGGCCCCGGACCGGGTGGTCTACGTCTCCTGTGACCCCGGCACCCTGGCCCGGGATGTGAAGCGCTTCGCCCAGCGGGGATACGCCGCAAAACGGGCCGTGGCGGTGGATATGTTCCCCAGGACGGTACACGTGGAGACGGTTGTCTTGCTTTCCAAGGGAGAAATCGACTCAAAGAAGGTACGGG
>CAUWCX010000004.1:0-77045 GCA_963557105.1 uncultured Oscillospiraceae bacterium | reverse complement strand
GCATGCTGGGCCACTTCAGCGCCGGGTTCACCCTCGACACCTATACGCACATCACTAACGAGATGCAGAGAGGTGCGGCGGAGAAGATCGGCGGCTTCATGGAAACGGCCACGGCCAAACCGGAACCGGAGCCTCCCGACCCGCCGGAGGAGAGCCGGTGCAAGGTGATACCGTTCGAGAAGGTGGGATAAGAAACAAGCATAGCGCCAACGGAGATATTACCATTCCGTGGCGCTATGCTTTGTTTTAGGGTTGAATATTCCAAAGAGTTTCTGCTATCTCATGCAGCCACTTAGCTCTGGCATCAATTTTTTCCTCTGTCCATTCGTCTTCCAATAAAACAGCATTTAAGGTAACCAGTCCCTTAGCGCAGGCTTCAAGCCCTGGCTTATTTGCACCTTTTCCAGACTTTTTTGTAGTCCAATCACTATCTCGTATTGATGCATTTAGCGCTTGAGGAATGATCGCAAGATTTCCTAATGTGAGTAGCTTCGAATCTCTTTGCTTTGCAATTTCATCTGAGGCGCAGGCGGACCAGTTGTTTCTCCATTTCTTTGGCATGAGATGCTCCAAGCTATACCCATCAAAGCCAAGAAGCAAAGTTGCACTATTTGCAGGACGGATATAGCTTTCGATGAGGTAAAGAATACCTCTGGTTTGCAGGTTGGTCAGCTTAGATTTTTGGAACCCATCCAATAACTCCTCATTAGTAGGAATGTATGTTGTTGCGTCATTTCCGCTGTGGAGCTTGGCTACCAAAGAGTCGGCATCCAAAACCTCATTACGAATCAGAGAAGTGAACAGGTTGTTATAGTTTTTTGTTAGTGAATGAACGACCATTCTGCGCATGATGTAGCTTTCCAGGATGCCATACATGGCATTTCGTTCATCCTCACTATCCACATTCTTAGCGATATACAGTGTATAGGGAATGAGCGTAGATGTCTTTAACCCAAAGATTATTATATTTAAACGCTCAATACCAAATGTGCCCGGAATGCTTACCCCACAGGTATCTGGATTAAATATAGTTCTAAAACAGATGGCATAATCCTTCATTTGGCTAAGTATAACGCTTTTGTCTCCACCGCAATAATGGTCGATAAAATGCTGATAGGATTGTGCCAAACTATCAACTCTGGCGTACATGATCTTATCGTCATTGCTGATATTGTATCGCTTGTTCTGAATAAAAATCTGGAAGAAAGAATCAAAAAAGATGTCAATGATGGCACGCTTCATTCGACCAGTTTCAATCTCGGTATCCCAATAGGATTTTGCATCATCATCTTTTTCAAAAACAGAGGCCCATTTTGCCTCATATTCGCTAATGGTATCTCTGCTGAAAAAGTAGTTTTTCAACAATTCCGAGGTTGTCAAATTAACGCCAAGAGAATTGATTGTGTTAAAAATTTGCTGTTCGTCCTCGTCTGCATTCAAATCAATTCGCACGAATTGGGCATTCATCATGACCATCATAATGTTAAGCTTATTCTCATCAATATGGTCAACAAAGTAATTATACGCTTCAATAATTCTGGACTGAGGCGCAGGGTTATCTATTTTATCTGCGGATGTAGAAGCCATAACTCTTTCGAAAGCTTCAATATCATTTCTCCCGTGGCGCAAAGCAATTGACTGCCCCATAATTCTAAACTGGCAATCAAAAGTCGTAGATTGGCCGAGTTTCAAACACAGAACTTTCATAAAAAGAAGAAAGGTTGTCAGTCGCTGCTGCCCATCTACAATCGTTCTGCAGTCAGTAAAATTTTCGCCAGGATGTGGTCTGCGACCTTCTTTCAGAATGATAGATCCAAAGAAGTGAGGCTTATTTGTCTTGACGATATACTCCATATCTTCAATCATCCGTGCCCAAAGATCCGCTTTCCAAACATAGGATCGCTGGAAGAAGGGTACTTCTATAAGCGTAGAGTTATTGAAAATATTTGTGATAATTGCTTTATGTGCATCCATAGTGAAACTCCTTGCAAAACAATCCTAATAGTCTATACAAGCGAGAATCCTGTACAGGCTATCGGCATAATATGACAGTCTTGTCCTTATGCTATCATGTAACTACTATGAAAGCAACATGATGATTGACTGTTCTACACCCAAAAGCGCGATATTTCTCTCGTTAGGGATGGGTTAGGGATTTGGCGGTTTCGGCGACTGTCCTCGTTCGTGTGTCCACCGCATTTCCGCCCCTGAAACCGTCGCTAAATAGCAATCGGCCAATTTTCAAAAACAGAACAAAAAATGCAGAAAAACCGCCTAAATAGGCGGTTTTCCGTCAAAGGTGGTCGGAGTGCGGGGACTCGAACCCCGGGCCTCCTGCTCCCAAAGCAGGCGCGCTACCAACTGCGCAACACCCCGATATGAAATTGTGAATCTGCCCGGGCGGTTTCTCCCAAAGCAAGCGCGCTACCAACTGCGCTACACCCGGATACTATTTTTACCTACCGCCGATCATCCTTCGGCGCTGCCCATAGCGCCGTCTTATACAGGGCGGCTTCTTTGCCTTCCTACTATAGCAGATTTTCTACTCGCTGTCCAGTCCTTTTCCCGCAGGAAATCGGCCTCCCTGCAGGCGCTCTGCCGCAGGGAGGCCAGGTGCATCTTTCGTTACCGCTCTACCTTCACCTTGATCACGCACTTGCGGCAGGGTGCAGGCTGTCCAACCGCAATGCCGGGGGCATGGGCATCACCGGGCCACAGAACAGCGAACCGCCCATTGGCCAGGGTGATCTCGTCCAGAGGACCATGGTAGAACCAGATGTCCCCGTCCGGGCGAGCCTCCACCTCCTCGGTCATCTCCTCCAGAGGACCAACGCCCATTTTCTCCTCCCCGGAGATCACATACTGGATGTCGATATACTTCCGGTGGGCTTCCGGGGTGTCGTTGGCGGGTTTGCTCTCATAGGACTGGACAAAGAAGAACAGGTCCTCCCCGTCCACCTCGTAGCGCTTGTCCTCCAGCTTGGAGAAGTCGGTGTCCCGCAGGATCTCCAGTCCCCGGTACACACCGGGGTGGATGCCGCGGTATGCCTCTATATGCTGAATGCTGTCATAGATCATGGCTGAACCTCCCTTTCGATCGAAGGCCGTGTCCCGGCGCTGCCGGCGCCCTCCCTGTAAGCGTACGGGAAAATCCCCCTCCTGTCAAGAGGAACATTCCCTGTTGCAGATGACGATTTTTCTCCGCTTTCTTTTTTCTTTTCGACCTGCTATAATTCCATGCAGAAACTTGTCTATTTTTCCCCCGTTGCGGACAAGAATCCTCCCTTTCCTTTCGCTATACTGTTTGTCAAAGGAGATGATCCCATGAACGCAAAAAAGCGCTACGATGTGCTGATCAATCAAATTGAAGCCGGCGCCCATGACAAATACCTAACCGCAGACGAGCTGATGTTCTCCGTTGCGAAAAGCAGTTCCTTTTCCCCCAGCGATCTCAGTTCCCTGCTGAACTTCATGACCGGCCAAACATTGCGCCAGTACATCAGGCAGCGAAAGCTTATGGCTGCCTACCAATTCTTGATCGAGGCTGATACCGCCAAAGTCTCCTCTGCAAGCGCTATTTCCACAGCAGTCGCCATTTCCGGATATGATAATCAGAATTCCTTTACTAAGCGGTTTTCCTCCGCCTTTCTCCTGTCCCCAAAGGAGGCATACCTGAAGAAGGACTTCTCCCTGCTGACCGGACCGGCGACCTGGGATGTTATCTCCGGTGAAGACGATGCTTCACCGAACCGCCAGGAAGGGAGCAACTCAATGAATACAACTATAAAATTCGGCATATCGCAGGACCAATACGAGCGAGTACTGGAGGCCCACGATCTGGAACTTCTCTATGGTTTTTCCCCCGCAGTCAGCCAGGCGGCCTTTGACCTCTCTGAACAGTTGAACCTCTCCTTAAAAGATGCCTTTGCCTATACGGACAGTCTGCAGGAATTCTTCGGCGACATGAACGATTGTCTCAAGGATATCTCGGACTCTGACAAGTCTTCTCTCCCCAATCTTGCAGAAATGATCAGAAATGCAGCAGTGGACCCCTATGTCCAGTTCATCTACTTCAGCTGCGGACTCTCTGCCTCTGCCGCATTTGCCCTGGAGGGCAGCTATCTGACCCCTTCTCCAGAGGAACTGATGAAACAGGATCCCCACCTCCTCCGTGCCTTCCTCCGTACGACAGAAATGAGCTTCTCTTACTTCAAGGCAGCCTATACGTACTATACCGCCCATGCGGACAGTTCCTATGGTGATGACTGTTTCAATGAATACCTGGATCTCCTTCACCTGGGCTGGCCTAAGGAGGAGGCCTTCGACCATCTTCTGCCCTCTTATGACAACGACGACTTCAACATGTACGAGCAGTCCGTCCCCGAGCACAGCGAGCTGGATGATTTTTTTGAAGCCGTCGAGCAGGAAGTGAACGAAAACGCCCGCTGGAACAATGTTCGGATCGATATAGAGTTTGACGAAGAAAACTTCGCATATGAGCAGGATGACTTCAACGAGGACCCCTTCGACTTCTGATTTGTTCCCCCCAAAAATGTCCGGAAAATTTTCCGGACATTTTTTCTTTCCGTTTCCCTGTGGTTGTCCAAATATCCTGCGAAACAGACAAGATTATCTCCTCGTGCTGCTGTAAAATAGTCCCATCATCAGAGAGGAGAACTTTTTACTTATGGAAAATCGCAAGGATCTGCCCCCTCAGGAGGATAATGCCCGCTTCCAGCCGACGAATATTCCACGCAGAGACAGCACCAGCATAAGCATCCTCAATCCGCCCCGGTTCTACGATCTGCTTCTATCCAAAGCTGCCCTCGATGATCTTCTGCGAAAAAGCGGTGAGGAACTCTCCTTCATCAGCTACTCTCCCTCCCTTTTGCGCGCAGCGCTCTCTGCTGATGTGGAGACGCTGGAGATCCTCGACATCACTGCATTCCGTATTGCCATTTCCGGCGCAGACAATATTGAGATCTGCCAGTTGGTCAACGGCAAAGTCAGGCTCTCTCTGATGTTCAACCACGCCCTGCTTCCGATTATGTAAACTACTGTCAACTGCTCAAGAAGGGAGAACAATGACAATGTATATCTATAATGAATGCCGCAGCTCCACCCCCTCTCCTCCCGGACAGCGGGACTATGCCTACTATGACCGGCAATGCCGCAGCAGCCATGACCGCCGGTGCATCGATGGCAGCATCACCGGCTGCGGAAAGTGCGTGGGCTTCTGTCAATATGCTGAGCATCAAGGCTTCCTCACCGAAAAACACCGCCGAAAGCACAACTGTCTGGGCAAAGGCTGTTTCTACTATCTTCCGAAACCGCTGCAAAAAAAGAGGAAGAGATATCTACCGGAGGATTCCTCTGCAATCATCCGCACTGTCACAGCAGAGCTCTCCCCGCTAGAAGGTCTGCGTCCCATGCGAACCACCAGGGATCCCAACGGCGGATGGTTCGTCCAATATGTAACAATCACCAACGACTACCCCATTGCCGCCATAGAGCAAAGTCTCACCCTATCGATTGGGGAACCAATCACCATGGTCAAACTGAATTATGACTTCGAAACCGCCGCAAAGCTGATCTTTGCCACTTAAACTGCCGACAATTTTCCTGCAACCGCCAAAATACCCCCTGGTGCAGCACTCACCGCCTGCACCAGGGGGCATTTTATCCTAGGTACCCGCTATCCGCAGTCCTCTTCCCCCCTGCCCCGCGGGCAGGAGATCTCCATCATTTCCTCGATCATGTGGTGCATCGCCTGGGCCTGGGCAGTATCCGCCGCCCGATAGTACACCTCCTTGCCCTCCCGGCGGCTGACCAGCAGATGGCTGGAGCGCAGCAGCCGCAGATGGTGGGCAACTGCGGGGGGTGTCATCTCCACAATGGCCGCCAGCTCCGTTCCGCAGACTTCATTGTGGCACAGCAGCCAAAAGATCCGCAGTCGGCTGGCATCCCCCAGCTGCTTGAACAGCTGGGAGACCGTCTGATAGTCCTCCACCCGAAGGATCTCATCCGCGTGACCGGCGGAAAACGCACTGTCTCTCATGGCTATCCTTCCTTTCTTACGCCCAGTATACCACGACCGGCGCAAATTGGAAACCACCGTTTTTTGTCAGCGAAATTTTTCAGCAAAGGGGTTGACTTTTTCCCCGGGAGTGCGTATAGTATAATCATAAACGATTAAGCAAACTTTTAATCAATAAATGTGAGGAGCTGCTGTAATGAAGAAGACCTATGCTATCGAAGTGGACTGCGCCAACTGCGCCAATCTGATGGAGAACGCCGCCAAGAAGACCGCCGGTGTACAGAACGCCGTGGTCAACTTCATGACCCAGAAGATGATCGTGGAATTCGCCGACGGCCAGGACCCCAAGGCGGTCATGCAGGATGTGCTGAAGGCCTGCAAAAAGGTGGAGCCGGACTGCGAGATCCAGCTGTAAGCCCTGCGCCCCACTGCCGCCGGCAGGGGGCGCTCCTTTGCCTCAAACAATTAAGTATTTGTTTAATGGTCTGTATATGGAGGGAAACATGACAAAGAAGCAAAAAAAGATGCTGCGCCGGATCATCATTGCGGCGCTCTCCACCATCGCCCTGGCCATCCTCCCGGTGGAGGGGCTGCTCCGCCTGGCGCTGTACCTGGCTGTCTACCTGGTGATCGGATACGACATTCTGAAAAAGGCCGGCAAGGGTATCCTGAACCGCCGGGTCTTTGACGAGAATTTTCTCATGGCCGTGGCCACGATCGGCGCCTTTGCCCTGGCCATCTCCTCCCGCAGCGGAGACTACACCGAGGCCATTGCGGTCATGCTGTTCTACCAGATCGGTGAGCTGTTCCAGAGCTACGCCGTAGGCAAGAGCCGAAAGAACATCAGTGCCCTCATGGACATCCGCCCGGACTACGCCAATATTGAGCGGGACGGCAGGCTGGAGCAGGTGGACCCCGACGAGGTGGCCGTGGGCACCACCATCGTGGTCCAGCCCGGCGAGAAGGTCCCCCTGGACGGCCAGGTGGTGGAGGGCTGCTCCACCCTGAACACCAGCGCCCTCACCGGCGAGAGCCTGCCCCGGGAGATCCAGGCCGGGGACGAGATCATCAGCGGCTGCATCAACATGACCGGCGTACTGAAGATCCGCACCACCAAGGAGTTCGGCGAATCCACCGTCTCCAAGATCCTGGACCTGGTGGAGAACGCCAGCTCCCGCAAATCCAAGTCCGAGGACTTCATCTCCAAGTTCGCCCGGATCTACACCCCCGCCGTGTGCTATGCCGCCCTAGCCCTGGCTGTACTGCCCCCTCTGGTCCAGCTGCTCTTCCTGCACACCGTCCCGGGCTGGAGCACCTGGATCTACCGCGCCCTCACCTTCCTGGTCATCAGCTGCCCCTGCGCCCTGGTCATCAGCATTCCCCTGAGCTTTTTCGCCGGCATCGGCGGGGCCAGCAAGGAGGGTGTGCTCATCAAGGGCTCCAACTACCTGGAGACCCTCTCCAAGGTGCGGTGTGTGGTCTTTGACAAGACCGGCACCCTCACCCGCGGGGTCTTCGAGGTCAATGACATCCACCACAACCACATGAGCCAGGAGCAGCTGCTGGAGTATGCCGCACTGGCGGAGAGCGCCTCCTCCCACCCCATCAGCAGGAGTCTCCAGCGGGCCTACGGCCGGGAGATCGACCGCAGCCGGGTCACCGACATCCAGGAGATCAGCGGCAACGGCGTCACCGCCAGGGTGGACGGGATCGCCGTGGCCGCAGGCAACGAAAAGCTCATGCGCCGCCTGGGGCTGGAGCCCATCCCCTGCCACAGCGTGGGGACCATCATCCACATGGCGGTGGACGGCGCCTACGCCGGCCACATCGTCATCTCCGATGTGGTCAAGGAGCAGTCCCAGGAGGCCATCCAGGCGCTGAAGGCCGCCGGGGTAAAACAGACCGTCATGCTCACCGGCGACGACCGCCGGGTGGCCGAGGCCGTGTCCTCCGCCCTGAGGGTGGACCAGGTGTACAGCGAGCTGCTGCCCGCCGACAAGGTCACCAAGGTGGAGGAGCTGCTGTCGGGCAGGAGTGGGAAAGAGAAGCTGGCCTTCGTGGGCGACGGCATCAACGACGCCCCGGTGCTGTCCCGGGCGGACATTGGCATCGCCATGGGCGCCATGGGCTCCGACGCCGCCATCGAGGCCGCCGATGTGGTCCTTATGGACGACAACCCCATGAAGATCGCCAAGGCCATCAAGATCTCCCGCAAGTGCATCGGCATTGTCTACCAGAACATCGCCTTCGCCCTGATCGTCAAGTTCGCCTGTCTTGCCCTGGGCGCAGCGGGCTATGCCAATATGTGGCTGGCCATCTTCGCCGATGTGGGCGTAATGGTCCTGGCCATCCTCAACGCCATCCGGGCCCTCTTCGTCCACAAGCTGTAGACATCCCTCCCCACGGGAAACCGCACAACAAGTCCCCCGGCAAAACCTTCGTTATGCCGGGGGACTTCAGCTGCGGCGTGGGCGGCAGAAGCCTACGCCTCCTCGCTGGGGACAGCTGTCTCCAGCGTTCCATTGTCCAAAATGATCTCACAAAATGCCTCAGGAAACTCCGCAGATATCCGGTCATTGAGCTGCCGGTCCGCCTCCTGGATGCTGTGTACCGACACTGTATCCCCGGCCACCCGGAAGTAGATCGCCACCCAGAGCTTCCGCCCGGTTTTGGAGATATCATAGAAGACCGGTGCAAACCCATGGTCCTCCAGCACCTCACCGGACAGGGCCTTGATCCGGTCCACGGTCTCCTGGTCAGGGGAGAACAGGAACAGGTCCCGGAAGGTCCCCACCAACAGCTTAATGGTCTCCGGCAGCATAAACAGCATGACCAGAATGGCCACGATCTGGTCAAAATAGGGGGTGAGGAAGCCCAGCGCCGTATCCTTCAGCTGCACGGCCACGAAAAAGGCCAGGGACATGCCCAGACTGTACCCCACATCCAGCTTCCAGCCTAGGATCTCCGCATCCACCGTGGGGGAGGAGATGTTCCGGCTCATAGCCTTCATCACCAGCAGGATCAGCAGGCTGGTCAACCCCAGGATCAACTGGAAGAGGGAGACCTGCCCCTTGTTGATGTTGTTGCCCCCGGACAGCAGCTTCTCAATAACGCTGGTCAGCACACTGGCCGTCATGGACAGCAGCATAATGTTTTTGATCACCAGGAACACCGACTCCAGCTGGAAAAAGCCATAGGGGTGCTTCTCGGAGATGGGCTGGTGGAACAGCGGCGTCAAAAACAGCAGCAGAATAATAAAGATCAGCTCCGCCGCATCGTACAGCGCGTCCATCAGGGTGGACTGTGAGTGGCTGTAAATGGCGTAGATCAGCTCCACAATAACAAATCCCACGCCGGTAAGAAAGGACAGCAGCAGTATCCGCTTCTCCATCCGCTCCTCGGCGTGTTCCTGTGCCCGGCACTTCATGGTAAAACTCCTTTTTTGTATGATTTTCCCCACCGCACTGGGGATAAAATAGAAAGGCCACCGCAGATCTCTCTGCGGCGGCCCATACTTTGTCCTGTGTCGATAAAACCGCGGACCCAATCGGGGTCCCACATGGCGGGGCGGCGCGTTTGCGCCGTACAAGTATTTTTGCGCAGCAAAACTCTTGGCGCAGGACGAATTCCTTTCGCCCGAGTATGTTAATTTTTCTCGCGGTATCTATAGAAATGACCACACCCACCGGTGTGGCCATTTCTATGGTGGACTCGAAGGGGATCGAACCCTCGACCTCTGCGATGCGAACGCAGCGCTCTCCCAGCTGAGCTACGAGCCCAAGAAAATAACCGCTCCTTTCTCAAAGAGCGGTTATTATTATACTCCAAGACTTTCTGTTTGTAAAGGCTTTTCTCCCAAATCCAGAAAATTTTTCTGCGGATCAGGCCAGCATGGCCAGGATCTCCTCCCGACTCTTGCCGCCCACCTCCCGGCGGGACACCTCGCCGCCCCGGAAGACCATCAGGGTGGGGATACTCATGATCCGGTACTGGCGGGCCAGCTCCGGCTCCTCATCCACATTCACCTTGCCCACCTTGAAGCCCTCCGCTCCGTCGGCGATCTCCTCAATAACGGGCGACAGCGCCTGGCAGGGGCCGCACCAGGGGGCCCAAAAATCCACCAGCACAGGCTCCTGGGCCTGCAGCACCTCCTGGGCAAAATTTTCTTTGGTCAGCGTTACATAGGACATGGTCTTGTTCTCCTTTCAGCAGATCCATGATGGCTGTAGTATACCCCATCTCCCCCGTTTTTTCCGTTGCATCCGCAACAATTCCTCACCTATAGGCAAACAAATCCAGCCGAGCTTCTGCATACCTTCCCCACTTCTGCGGATACTAACCATGTTTTCCAAGAAAAGCACGGGAGGAATCGAGAATGAAAGCAACCGGGATCGTGCGCCGCATCGACGACCTTGGCCGGGTGGTGATCCCCAAGGAGATCCGACGCACCATGCGGATCCGGGAGGGCGACCCTCTGGAGATCTACACCAGCCGGGACGGCGAGGTCATCTTCAAGAAGTATTCCCTCATTGGCGGTCTGGACGACTTCGCCGCCCAGTTTTGCGAGACCCTGTCCAAAAGCTGCGGCATCATCACCGCTGTCACCGACCGGGACACGGTCATCGCCGTGGCCGGAGGGGGGAAGCGGGAGCTCATGGGCAAGCGCATCAGCCCCCAGCTGGAGCAGATCATGGAGGACCGGAAGGTCTACCAATACGGCGAGGGCCAGCGCCGGATCTTCATCACCGACACCGGCGACAGGTACTGCGCCTCTATTGCCGCCCCCATTATCTCCGAGGGGGATGTGCTGGGACTGGTGCTCTTTGCGGAGGACCAGGAGACCTTCTCCGCCGGGGAGACGGAATACAAGCTGGCACAGACCATTGCCGCCTTTCTGGGCAAGCACATGGAGGCCTAAAACTGTCAAAAAAGTGCAAGCACTTTTTTGCGTAGGGGTTGCGCTGCGTTCTGCGCCTCGGTTGGCCGCCAAGGGCGGCCAATTCGACGCTCACTCCGCGAGAAGTATTTTCTGCCACGCCGCAGCGTTAAGAAAATATGCCTGCGGCATATTTTTAGCGTAGGTCGCAGCGGCTATGCCGCGAGAATACCGCGCTGTATGTCGCGGCAGAAAATGATTTCATCCTATTCGCCGCCTCCGGGCGGCGAACTCTGCGAGGCTTTTTTGACAGGCTGTGAAAAAGTTCCCGTATCACTGTGATACGGGAACTTTTTCTTCGCTCATCAGAACAGGGGCACCACAGCGCCGCTGTAGCTCTCCTGGATGAAGGTCTTGACCTCCTCACTCTGCAGGGCGGCCACCAGGGCCTTCACCCCATCGCTGCTCTCGCTGCCCTCCTTGACGGTCAGCACATTGGCATAGGCCTCAGCCGCGGTACCCTCGGTGGACTCGATGGCCAGGGCGTCGGCGATCTTCAGCCCCGCGTCAATGGCGTAGTTGCCGTTGATGACGGCCACATCCACATCCTTCAGGGTGGTGGGCAGCAGGCGGGCCTCCAGCTCCACGATCTCATAGCTGTGGGGGTTCTCCACGATGTCCTGCACCGTGGGCTCCAGGCCGCAGTCCGCCTTCAGGGTGATGAGACCATTCTCCTGCAGCAGCAGCAGGGCGCGGCCGCCGTTGGTGGCGTCGTTGGGGATGGCGATCTGTGCGCCGTCGGCCAGGGCGTCCAGGCTGGCGGTCTTCCCGGCGTAGATGCCGAAGGGCTCGTAGTGGATGGTGGCCGCACTCACCAGATGGGTGCCGCTGCTGGAATTGAAATCGTTCATGTAGGTGATGTGCTGGAAGAAGTTGGCGTCCAGGGAGCCGTCCTCCACGGCCTCATTGGGCAGGACATAGTCGTCGAACTCCTTGATCTCCAGGGTATACCCCTCCTTGGCCAGGACCTCCTTGGCCACCTCCAGGATCTCGGCGTGGGGGGCGGGGCTGGCGCCCACAGTGATGGTCTTGTCGCCGCCCTTGCTGCCGCAGGCAGCCAGGGACAGCACCAGGGTCAGGGCAAGAGCAAGTACAGCAATTCTTCTTTTCATGGTTATTTTCTCCTCTTTTTTGTTGTGTTGGTATTGATCCGCCGGTCGGTCTTTGCCGCCAGCGCCGTGCCGATGGATTGGATGATCTGCACCAGGATCACCAGGAACAGGACGGCCACATACAGCACCACCCGCTCCTGCCGGCCGTGGCCCCGCAGAAGGGCGATGGCGCCCAGTCCGCCGCCGCCGATGGAGCCGGCCATGGCCCCGTAGCTGAGGATGGTGATGGTGGCGGTGGTAAAGCCGGTAATAAGGGAGGGGCGGCACTCCGGCAGCATCACCTTGGTGACGATCTGCCAGGGGGAGCAGCCCATGGCCTGGGCCGCCTCAACCACGCCCCGGTCCATCTCTCGCAGGGAGGACTCCACCACACGGCCCACGAAGGGGGCCGCCGCCAGGGTCAGGGGGACGATGGATGCCGTGGTGCCCACGGATGTGCCCAGGATCAGCCGGGCCAGGGGGAAGCAAACCACCATCAGGATGGTGAATGGGACGCTGCGCAGCAGGTTCACCACCATATTCAGCACCTTCATCAGGGGCTTGGGCAGGGGCCGGATGCCCCCCTCCTCACCGGTGACCAGGATGATCCCCAGGGGCAGGCCGATCAGATAGGCAAACAAAGTCCCCAGTAGGGTGACGTACACCGTCTCCCAGATGGCAAAGGGGATATTCCCCGGGGCCAGCAGGAACTCCACCTGCCCCGCCGCCTTATTGACCCCCCAGGATTCCAGCAGCGCTGTCAAATTCTCAATCATGGTAGTCCCGCACCTCCTCCACAGTAATATCCTTCTGCCCCGTCAGGTAGGCCATGGCCGCAGCGGCCTGCTGCTCATCCTCCGGCAGCCCCAGCAGCATGGTGCCGAAGGCGCGGCCGCCGATGTTGCGGGTGTCCGCCCCCAGGATATTGGCCTTCACCCCGCAGTCGATGGCCAGGGAGGCGATGAGGGGCTGATAGGAGGTTCCGCCGTTGAAGGCCACCCGGATGACCCGGGACCTGCCCCCCTCCCACAGCTGGGGCAGCAGCTCCTCCGGCACCCCGTCGGGGTACACCAGGCGTCGGCCCGCCTCGGTCTTGGGGTTGGAGAAGACCTCCTCCACAGACCCGGTCTCCGCCAGGTTGCCGTGGTCCAGAATGGCCACCCGGGAGCAGATCTCCTCGATGACCTTCATGTCGTGGGTGATGACCACCACCGTGATCCCCAGCTCCCGGTTGATGTCCCGGATCAGCCGCAGGATGTCCCGGGTGGTCTTGGGGTCCAGGGCGCTGGTGGCCTCGTCACACAGCAGCACCTTGGGATTGGTGGCCAGGGTGCGGGCAATGGCGATGCGCTGCTTCTGTCCGCCGGAGAGCTGGGCGGGATAGGCGCCCGCCTTGTCCGCCAGCCCCACCAGCTCCAGTAGCTCCCGGGCCCGGGCCTCCGCCTCCTTCCGGGGCGTACCCGCCAGCTCCATGGGGAAGCAGATGTTGCTGATGGCCGTGCGCTGCATCAGCAGGTTGAAGCTCTGGAAAATCATGCCGATGGATTTCCGGGCCTCCCGCAGCTCCTTGGCGGTAAGGGCGGTCATCTCCTGCCCGTCCACCACCACCTGACCGGAGGTGGGCCGCTCCAGCAGGTTGATGCACCGCACCAGGGTGCTCTTCCCCGCGCCGCTGAGCCCGATGACGCCGAAGATCTCCCCCCGGCCCACATCGATGCTGATGTCGTTGAGGGCCGCCACCTGGCCGTCGCCGCTGTCAAACCGCTTGCTCAGGTTCTTGATCTGAATAATGGGTTCCATAACCTCTCCTCTCTCCCAAAACGGCAACAAAAAAGCCGCCCCGGATGAATACTACTGCTTCATCAAGGACGACGCCAACTGCACCGTGTTACCACCTTGTTTCGTCTCCGCCTCACGGCGAAGACCTCCGAGGGTACCAGCATACCCCTGCGCGGTAACGGGCGCTCCCGTCGGGGCCTGGGCATCCGCCGTCGGCTCCGCGGCTCCGAGACCATGTTCAGCGGAGTCTTCAGCGCCCTTTTCCACCCGCCGGGCTCTCTGTGACCTATCTCTCCGCTTACTCTTCTCTTCGCTGCCAATTTCATTGGTGTTTTCGATTGGTCTTAGTGTACGCCTCTTTTCTTCTCCCGTCAATAGGGAATATCACCGGTAATCTGCCGGTTTATTTTCGCTGGTTTTCGGCAGTTTTGCACAAAAATATCCCGACAGGGAATACCTGCCGGGATATGGGCTGTATGGGATCATCGCCGGCCGCCCCCGAAGGAGCCGCCACGGGAGCCACCGCCCCCGCGGCTTCCGCCGCCGAAGCTGCCGCCCCGGGAGCCGCCGAAGGAACCACCGCGGCTGCCCCCAAAGGAGCCGCTGCGGGTGCTGCCGAAGCCGCCGCCCCGTCCGCCGCCGAAGCTGCCGCTGCGGGGCGGGTTGGATCTGGGCGGACGGTAGGAGCCGCCGCCCACAGGAGGACGGGGGCCGCCGGAGGAGCCGGGCCCTCTGGGGGGCCGCGGGTCCCTGGGCGGATGGTTGCGGTAGGTGCTGTACCTGCGGCGGTACCAGCGGCTGCCCGGCCGGTGCCACCACAGCACCGGGCGGTAGACCACCGGCGGGACCGGCATGGCGCCGTAGCGGCCGTACCAGCTACTGTAGCGGATGCCGTCCAGCAAGCTGAACACCAGGACCAGCACCGCCGCCAGCACCACCAGGGAGATCACCCCGGACACCAGGGAGGCGCGCTCCCCGTTGTATCCGCTCCCCTGGCCGTAGAGCAGGTGCATCTCCCCCGCCAGGCGCAGGATCGCCGCCTCATCGTCCCCCTCGTTCACGCCGTCGCCCACACAGCTGTCCACAAAGCTGGGGGACTGGGCGGCCACCAGGTCGTAGGACCAGCCGCTGGCCACCAGACTGTAGGTCCTCTGCTGGGCGTCCAGGAGGAAAATGGCGTCGTTCTCCCCCAGCTGAAGGTCTCCGGCCCAGGTCCAGGCCATGTCCTCCGCCGAGACGGCGCCGTCGGTCCTTACCGTCACCACCGCCATGATACATCCGGCCATCTTGTCCCAGTTGGCGTTGTAGATCCCCAGACTCTTCTCCGCCTTGGGGGAGAGCACATCGGCCTCATCCACAATGTACTGGGCCAGATATCCGGTCTGCAGGCTCTCGTTCAGCTCCACGCCGCCCTCCAGGACCTACACATCCGGCTTTTTGGCGATGCCGTAGAGGGAGGAGAGGAGGATGGCCGCCACCATGACCACGATGGCCACTGCTTTATTTTTGAAGATCTTCACTGCTTGTCTCCTGTTCTGCCGCCCGGTGGGGCGGCCAGCACGTTTGGGCCGGTCAGTTCCGCAGTTCCATCAGCTTCTGCTTCAGCTCGCCCTTGATCCGGCCCGGCGGCGGCACAAGCTCCACAACATATGCTTCCGCCTGCGGCAAAAGCATATGCGCTCCGCTGCGCCGCCGCTCCCCAACCGAATCCGCTTGCGCTGGGTTTCGGTTGGGAACCCGCGGAGCTGGGCCACGAAACTTTCCCGGGCTGCGGTCAGTTCCGCAGCTCCATCAGCTTCTGCTTCAGCTCGCCCTCGATCCGGCCCAGCTCCGCCTCAGCCTCCTTGCGCTTCTGCGCGCCGTCCCGCTGGATCTGGATGACCTCGTCCAGGGTGGAGATCAACTGCTGGTTGGTGTGCTGCAGCGTCTCGATGTCGATGATGCTGCGCTCCGCCTCCTTGGCGGTGGCGATGGTGCCCATCTTCAGCATATCGGCGTTGCGCTTGAGCAGCTCGTTGGTGGCGTTGGTAACAGCAGTCTGGGCTGCGGTGGCCTTCCGGCTGTTCTCCAGCCCCAGGGCCAGGACCATCTGGCTCTTCCACAGGGGGATGGTGTTCACCAGGGAGGACTGGATCTTCTCCACCATCAGGGTGTCGTTGTTCTGGAGCATCCGGGTCTGGGGCCCCATCTGGACGGACACCATGCGGGTCAGCTCCAGGTCGTGGAGCTTCTTCTCAAACCGGTTGCACAGCTGCTGCAGGTCGTTGTATGCCTGGGCATCCTCGGCGGTGCCGCTGGCCTCCGCCTTCTTCCGCAGCTCCTCCAGCTGGGTGGCCTGCACCTCCGCCAGCCGCTTCTTGCCGGCGATGATGTACATGGTCAGCTCCTTGTAGAACTTCAGGTTCTGCTCGTACATCTGGTCAAACATGGCAATGTCCTTCATGAGGGCCACCTGGTGCTGCTCCAGACTGCGGGCGATCTTGTCCACATTGGCCTCGGCGGTGCCGAACTGGGCCTTCATGGTCTCCAGCTTGTTGCTGGAGCGCTTAAAGAAGCCGAAAAAGCCCTTGTCCTCCTCCTCACCAAAGCCCTTGAGCTCCACCACCAGGTCGGACAGGGCGTCGCCCACCTCCCCCAGGTCCTTGGTGCGGACATTCTGCAGTGCGGCCTCGGAGAAGGAGGCCACGCTCTTCTGGGCAGCGGCGCCGTACTGGAGCACCAGCTGGCTGTCGGTCAGGTCGATCTTCTTGGAGAAGTCGTCCACCATCTTCCGCTCCGCCTCAGTGAGCATACTCTCGTCGATCTTGACGGGCTCCACCTTCTTCTCCTCCACGGCGGGGGCCTCCGGGGCCGCGGGGGCCTCGTTGCCCAGCACCAGGGTGGGGGTCGTCTCCACCTTGGCCGCTTCGGCGTTCAGGGTCAGCTCGGGCATCATGCTGTTGGTATCACTCATGGTCGTATCCTCCAATAGTTCAATCTAAGTTGTTTCCGGCCCCGGCTTACAGCTCCAGCCGGATGTCTGTACCGTCGGCGTTTTTGGTGGTCTCCGCCTCCATCCGCTGCCCGGTGAGGCCCTCCCGGGCCATCATGGTCTCCAGCACAGAGATGTCCGCGGAGATATCCATGGCCTCCGCCCCGAAGAGGCTATCCAGCTGCTTGCGGAAGGCGGTGACGATGGTGCCCATCATCTGCTCCACCCGGGCTTTGGTGGAAGAGATATTCTCCCCGTCCACCCCGGCGGCGCTCATGCGGTCGTAGGCGTTGAGGATCTTCAAGGTGGTGGGGAGGTAGTAGTCCATAAACCGGCGGATCTGGGGCAGCTTGCCCGGATCGGTCCGCACCTGGTCGAAGATGGACTTGCTCACCGTCTCCAGCTCCCGGATATCCGCAGAGATCTTCTCGTCGGCAATGGCGTCATCCAGCCGCCGCATCTCCGCCAGGGCCAGGCTGCCGTCATGGAGCATCTTGTCCAGCTCCGCATTTCCGGTGGGCTTCTCCTCCGGCTTGGGCTCCTCCGGCACCTCCACCTCCATCTCCTCATCCTTGCACACCGCCCGCAGCAGCAGGAACACCCCCGCGGACAGCAGTGCGGCAAAGAGAAAATCCGTCACCCGGTACAGCTTGAACAGCAGGGCATAGACCACCCAGACTGCCGCCACACCGTAGTAGGGGGCCACAGAACGCCGCACTTTTTTTATCGTTTTTGCCATGGCATTGCCTCCATACGCATTCCCCGTTGATCGGGTTGCTATTAGCACAAAGTATACGCCGAAATCTCCCGCCGGTCAAGATTTTCCGATAAAAGCCCCAGGAAAAGACAGGACCGGCGGCCGCCCCGATATACGGGCAGCCGCCGGTCCTCCGCACTGCGATTTCCTCTGCCGTCCCGGGGCGCTACCCCACGACCTTCTTTCCGTTCAGGACCACCGCCAGGATGTGGGTGTCGCTGACCATAGGATCGCCGTCGGCGATGACCACGTCGGCGTCCTTCCCCACCTCCAGGGAGCCCACCCGGTGGTCGATGCCCAGGTGGCGGGCGGGATTGATGGTGATGGCCTGGAGGGCCTGGAAGGGGTCCATGCCCTCCTTTACCGCCAGCCCGGCGCACAGGGGCAGGTACTGCTGGGGGATCACCGGGGCGTCGGTGATGATGCTGACCTGCACCCCCGCCCGGGCCAGAATGCCGGGGGTGGCAAAGGTCTTGTTCACCAGCTCGATCTTGCTGGCGTTGGTGAGGGTGGGGCCGACCGCCGCGGGGAAGCCGGAGCGGGCCACCTCCTCCGCCACCAGATGTCCCTCGGTGCAGTGCTCCAGGGTCAGCTTCACCCCGAACTCCTTGGCGATGCGGATGGCGGTGCAGATGTCGTCCGCCCGGTGGCAGTGGGCCTTCAGGGGCATCTCCCCGCGGATCACCGGCAGCAGGGCCTCCAGCTTCATGTCAAAGGCGGGCCGCTTGGCGGGGTCATCCTCGGCGGCCTCCTTGCGCTCCAGGTAGTCCCGGGCCTTGAAGAGCATCTCCCGCAGCTTGGCGGCAGTGCTCATGCGGGCGCAGTTGCCCTTGTCCCGGTAGCACCGCTTGGGGTTCTCGCCGAAGGCGCACTTCATGGCCACCTCCGCCTTCACCACCATGTCGTCCACACAGCGGCCCCAGGTCTTCACCGCCACGAAGGTGCCCCCCAGCACATTGGCGCTTCCGGGGCCCACGCCCACGGTGGTGACGCCGCCCTGGAGCGCCATGGGGATGGCCTTATCCTGGGGATAGAAGCTGTCCAGGCCCCGCATCTGGCAGGCCAGGATGTCGTTCATCTCGTTGTAGTCATCCCCCTCAAAGCCCATGCCGTAGTTGTCCAGGCCCAGGTGGCTGTGGGCATCCACAAAGCCGGGGTAGACCTCCTGCCCGCTGGCATCCAGGACCTCCTCCCCCGCCGCCGGGACCAGGTCAGGCCCAATGGCAGAGATCACGCCGTCCCGCACCAGCAGGTCGGCAATATAGGCATCGGCATGAATGCCGTCATGGATGGATCCGTTTTTGATGAGCATAGCGCGCTCCTCCTTATCCGATTTGCGCCTATTATACCCAACTTCCCTCTGCCGCGCAATAGTCTCCGCAAAGTTTTTCCGTTATTTCGCTGTATTTTACTTACAAAAGTCTTCACAGTTTGGGCAATCTGCGGGATAATGGGGCAACTCAACCAACGGGAGGTGCCCTATGCACGCCATCGAAAAGATCCTCGCCAGCCGCAGCGGTCGCCCATCGGTATCCACCGGTGAGATCGTCACCGCCAGGATCGACTTTGCCGAGATCAACGACCTCTATCTCCAGACGGTGTACTCCTTCTACGAGATGGGCGGGGAGAAGGTCTGGGACAACACCCGGGCCGCCTTCGTCTTTGACCACTACGCCCCGGCCCCCACCATCAAAAGCGCCGCCAACCACCGGGAGATGCGGGAATTCGCCCGGAAGAACCAGCTGAAGTACCACTTCGACACCAACTGCGGCGTCTGCCATCAGGTGATGCCGGAGGCGGGGCTCATCTACCCCGGCATGATCGTGGTGGCCACCGACAGCCACACCACCACCCACGGGGCCTTCGGCGCCCTGGGCACCGGCTGTGGGGCCACGGATATGGCCTGCATCCTCATGACCGGGGAGCTGTGGATGCGGGTGCCGGAGATCATCGAGGTCCGCCTGGAGGGCCAGCCCCAGCCCGGGGTGTACCCCAAGGATGTGATCCTCCACGTGCTAGGCCGGATCCGGGCCGACGGCGCCGTATACAAGGCCATCGACTTTACCGGCTCCTATGTGGAGTCCCTGGGCGTCCCCGGCCGCATGACCATCTGCAACATGGCGGTGGAGATGGGGGCCAAGACCGCCTATATGCAGCCCAACCAGGCGGTGCTGGACTATGTGCAGGCACGGGCGGTGCGGCCCTACCAGGTGGTGACCACGGACCCGGACTTCCAGTACGCCCAGAGCCACGTCTTTGATGTTAGCCAGCTGGAGCCCCAGCTGGCCTGTCCCCACAGTGTGGACAATGTCCTGCCCCTCCCCCAGGTCCTGGCAGGCGGGGACATCCCCCTGGACCAGGGCTACATTGGCAGCTGCACCGGCGGACGGACGGAGGATCTGGCCCAGGCGGCGGAGATCCTCCGGGGCCGGCACATCCCGCCCTACACCCGCCTGGTGGTGGTCCCCGCCTCCGCCGCCGTCATGGCGGAGTGCATGGAGCGGGGCATCCTGCGGGATCTGATGGACGCCGGCGCCACCGTCACCACCCCCGGCTGCGGGGCCTGTCTGGGCGCCCACGAGGGCTGCATCGCCCCGGGGGAGACCTGTATCTCCAGCACCAACCGCAACTTCCCCGGCCGCATGGGCTCCACCGGGGCCAGCATCTATCTGGCCAGCCCCGCCACCGTGGCGGCCAGCATCCTGAACGGCCGGATCACCGACCCCAGAGACTACCTGTAAACCTGTAAGGAGGAACAACCCATGGAGACAACATTTACCGGCCCTGTGACCCTGGTGGGGGACAACATTGACACCGACCAGATCTACCCCGGCCGCTATCTGGAGCTGACGGACCCCCGGGAGATCGGCAGCCACTGCCTGTGCGGCGTGGACGAGGCCATCGCCCCCGGCTTTCCCCGGGGCGGCATCGTGGTGGCCGGGCGGAACTTTGGCTGCGGCTCCTCCCGGGAGCACGCCCCCATCGCCCTGCTGAATATGGGGGCCGCCGCCGTGCTGGCGGACTCCTTTGCCCGGATCTTCTTCCGCAACGCCATCAACCTGGGCCTGCCCTGCGTGGTGTGCAAGGGGGCGGCGGAGAAGCTGAAGAACGGCGATCATGTGACCCTTGATCTGGATAAGGGCACCGCCGCCGTGGCGGAGACCGGGGAAGTCCTCATCTGTGAGAAGCTGGGGGAGCAGGCCCAGCGCATCCTGGCCGCCGGGGGCATCAAGCCCCTGATGCGGGCCAGATCCGGCAAAGCCTGACCCACAGAAGCAAAAGGCCCGTTGCAGCATAATTCAAGTTGCTGCAACGGGTCTTTTCAGTTTTCCGCCGTATCCTCCACACCGTGGAGGATATCCCACGCCTTCTTAGCCACGGCGGGGAGGAGATCATAGACGATCATCAGGTCCCCGTTCTTCATGGCCAGGGTCCGCTCATCCACAGGGATGTAGGTCAGGTCGTTCTCCCCATCCTTGTTGGGGACGGTGGCCAGCAGCAGGTCCCAGGCGGCCCGGGCTAACGCCTCCTCCGGGGGCAGGGCAGCATACTCCCGCCGCATCTTCAGCCCATTCCGGGCGGTGGAGCAGATCCCCACCACGCCGCAGAGGATACCTGCCGCGCCCATGACCACCAGCGGCAGCTGCCCCCAGCCCAGGGCCAGGGCAGTGACGCCCGCCGCCAGGATGGCGGCAAAGGGCAGCATCCGCCGCATCAGCCGCTTTCCCGGGGCCAGGATGGTCTCCAAATGGGCCTGGGCACAACTGCGGCAGATGGCGTGATCCTGGAACCGCCCCAGGGCCTGGACCCGCCGCTCTCCGCCCATCTCCCGGATGTGGAGGGTCTGGACCTCCAGCACCCGGAAGGGATAATCCGCGGCGCCTGTGCCGCAGTGGATACAGTTGGACATACGCTTCTCCTTTGGGAAAGGGCGCTGCCGTGGCAGCGCCCTTGTGTTTGTTCTCGGGATCGTTTTACAGCATCCCGCCCAGCAGACTGAGCATCAGACTGCCGATGATCAGGATGATGGCGCCGCCCAGGCGGGAGGAGATCTGTGCGAAGGGCATCAGCTCCATACGGTCGGCGGCGGACAGCACGGCCACGTCGCCGGTACCGCCCATGTTGGCCATGCACAGGCCGGCGGTGATACCAGCCTCCACGGGGTAGAAGCCCACCAGCTTGCCCACCAGGCCGGCGCCCACAACAGCGCCCAGGCAGACCACCAGGCACAGCAGCAGATAGGTCAGGTTGAAGTTGGCGATGACCACATCCAGGCTCAGGTAGCACAGGCCGATACCCACCAGCAGCGCGGGGGTCAGGTTCTTCATGATGAACTGGAACCACTGGAAGCAGGCGATCTCAATATTTTCCGGCAGGAGGTTGAAGATCTTGCACAGGGCCACAGAGATGATCATCCAGGCGTAGGCGTGGATGCTGACAGAGGGCACCAGGGCGCTCCAGCCCTTGCTCAGGATGTAGCCGAAGGCAAAGAAGCTGGTGGAGACGAAAAGGCCGATACCCAGGTTGGTCACGGAGATCTTGTCCCGCTTGGCCTGCATCTCCGGGCTGATCTCCAGCTCGGAGGCGTCGGCCACGCCGCTCTTCATCAGCGTGCCCTGGCCGTTCCACTTCTTGCTGGTGATGACCTTGACGATGATACCCGCCAGGACGATGGAGGTGGCATTGCCGATGGCCACGGCGGGGTTCATAATGGAGATTGCCTCCTCCGCCGTCATGGTGCCGGTGGACTCAAAGATCTTGCTCAGGGGCACCGCACCGGCGCCCATGCCGCCGCCCATAATGGGCAGGGCGATCAGCAGCAGGGCCTTCACCGCACCAAAGCCGGTGACGCCGCCCACCAGCAGCGCCAGGCCGAAGGACAGGGCGATACCGCCGAAGATGGCGGGGAAATACCGGGCAGCGGCCTTCATCAGCAGCTTCCGGTTCATGCCCAGGATGGAGCCGGTGATCAGTGCGGCGATGTAGAGATCCAGGAAAGCGCCGGTGGGCTTGAAGAAGCTCTCAATGTTCTTCATCAGCGTGGCGGTGTAGGTGACACCGTCCTTGGCCTCGTTGAGCAGGTCGAAGATGCCGAAGAAGTTCATGTAGCGCAGGAAGCCCATGCCGAAGATGACCACAATAGCGCCGCCGCCCAGATAGGAGCGGACGATGGGCAGCTTGTCGCCCAACTCGTTGAGCAGGGTGCCGAAGACGATCATGAAGGCAAAACAGCCGGCCATACCGGCAGGCAGAACCCCCAGGAAAGTGGCCGCCAGAACCACCACAGAAAAAATGGCAAAGTAATACCAGGGCAGATTAAACAGCTTGTAGGTATTTTTCTCTTGGATCATGAAAATTCTCCTCCTCAGTAGTTTCTTTCTATGAGCACCGGACTCCACACAAGCAAGTCCGATCAGCTCCGAAACAGATTAAATGCGGGCCACGCCGGTGCGGCGGGCCGCCTCCGCCACCGCCTTGGCCACGGCGGGACCCACCCGCTTGTCAAAGGCGTAGGGGATGATGTACTCCGGATTCAGCTCCTCCGGGGAGATGAGGTCGGCCAGGGCCTCGGCGGCGGCCATCTTCATCTCCTCGTTGATATCGCTGGCCCGGACATCGAAGGTCCCCCGGAAGATGCCGGGGAAAGCCAGGACGTTGTTGATCTGGTTGGGGAAGTCGCTGCGCCCGGTGGAAATCACCGCCGCACCGCCGGCCTTGGCCTCGTCGGGGAAGATCTCCGGGGTGGGGTTGGCGCAGGCGAAGATGATGGCGTCCTTGGCCATGGTCTTCACCATCTCCGTGGTGACCGTGCCGGGGGCGGAGACGCCGATAAACACATCCGCACCCACCAGGGACTCCGCCAGGGTGCCGGGCTTCTTGTCCAGGTTGGTCAGCTGGGCCATCTCCTCCTTGATCCAGTTCAGGCCCTCCCGTCCGGCGTAGATGGCGCCCTTGCGGTCGCACATGGTAATGTTCTTGAACCCGGCGGACAGCAGCAGACGGACGATGGAGATGGCGGCGGCGCCTGCGCCGGAGGTGACCACCTTCACATCCTCCTTCTTCTTGCCCACCACCTTCAGGGCGTTGGTGAGGCCGGCCAGGGTGATAACGGCGGTGCCGTGCTGGTCGTCGTGGAAGATGGGGATGTCGCAGCGCTCCTTCAGCTTCCGCTCGATCTCAAAGCAGCGGGGGGCGGCGATGTCCTCCAGGTTGATGCCGCCGAAGCTGCCAGAGATGTTGTAGACGGTCTCCACGAACTCGTCCACATTCTGGGTCTTGACGCACAGGGGGAATGCGTCCACATCGCCGAAGGCCTTGAACAGCACACACTTGCCCTCCATAACGGGCATACCGGCCTCGGGACCGATGTCCCCCAGGCCCAGGACGGCGCTGCCGTCGGTGATGACCGCGCAGAGATTGTGGCGGCGGGTCAGGTCATAGCTCTTGTTCACATCCTTCTGGATCTCCAGACAGGGCTGTGCAACGCCGGGGGTGTAGGCCAGAGACAGGTCCTCCTTGGTGGCCACGGGCACCGTTGCCACCACCTCGATCTTGCCCTTCCACTCGCCGTGGAGGCGCAGGGACTCCTTTGCGTAATCCATATCTTTTTCCCTTCCTTTCTGTGATCGTGACGGTTTTTCGCCGTCCGCCGTGTGATCGGCGGCGGAAACACAGGGGTTTGCACAAGAAAAACCCGCTGTACGCGGGAATTCATTGTCATTTTTACTATACTCTCTTTCCTCCGCAAGGGCCACTCTTTGGTAAGTATTCAAACCCTTTTGAAAGTAAAGAAACCGGCGGATCGGTGACAAAAACCACGGAAATCCCCCTGCACGCCGGTTGAAACCCCGGGAGAGAAATGCTATGATAGGAAAAAAGGCCCTCCTTCCGGGCGGGCGGGAGGAGGGATGCCCCATGGCCATCCGCAGAGGAAAAGAGAACACCGCCGACCTGACCGCACTGTTTTTTCAGCTGTTCACCTGGCTGACCCTGGTGTGGGTCCTTTTGCTGAGCGCCACCATCTCCACCACCCTGTTCCAGTCCCTGTCCGATCTGAAGGAGAACATCGACAGCGCCCTCACCGCCACCGCCGCCTCTCTGGCGGAGAGCAATGCCGTCCGTCTGGCCCTGACAGAGGGGCAGTGCAGCCAGGATCTTACGGGCTACCTGGACTCCCTGGTGGCCAACACCCCGGATCTGGATGTGATCTCCATTGCGGATGCCGATTCCATCCGGGTATACCACATCAACCACCACCAGATCGGGGAGCGCTTTGTGGGCGGCGACCAGGAGGCCGCTCTGCGGGGGGAGAGCTACCTCAGTGACGGCGTGGGGACCCTGGGGCGGCAGCGCCGGGCCTTCTGCCCGGTCGTTGGTGCGGACGGCACGGTCCTGGGCTTCGTCATGGCCAGCGCCACTACGGACCAGATCGACTCGCTCCACAGCTCCACCACCCACTCCTACCTCCGCCTGGCCGCCCGGCTGGGGCTGGCCACCCTGCTGGTGGCGGGACTCACCACTCTCTTCATCCGGCGGCGGCTCCACGGCCTCAGCCCCGACAGCCTTCTCCATGCCTACTTCACCCAGAGCGACGTCCTGGACAGCCTGGAGGAGGGTGTGGTGGCAGCGGACCGCCAGGGGCGGGTGCTCATGGTGAACCGGGCGGCAGAGCGGATGCTGGGCCAGCAGGCCGCCGACCTGGAGGGCCAGCCCCTGGACCGGCTCATCCGGGCCGAGGACGGCGGAAGTCTGCTGGAGCAGCGGCTGGACAGCGGCCCCTCCTCCCGGCCCAACATTCTGGCCACCTGCGTCCCCACCCTGAAGGACGGGAAGCAGACCGGCTCCACCCTGATCCTCAAGGACAAGAGCCGGGCCATGCGCCAGGCGGAGCAGCTCAACGGCTCCCGCCACATCATCTCCGCCCTGCGGGCCAATACCCACGAGTTCATGAACAAGCTGCAGGTCATCTCCGGCCTGCTGCAGATCCGGCGGTACGACGACGCCCTGGACTACATCGGCGCCATCTCCGCCACCCAGTCCGAGCTCATCAGCCCCGTGCTCCAGTGCATCCAGAACCACACCGTGGCCGCCCTGCTGCTGGGGAAGCTCACCAATACCCGGGAGCTGAAGATCCAGATGACCCTGCTGGAGGTCAGCGCCCTGCCGGAGCACAGCCTATACCTGTCCACGGCGGACCTGGTAACGGTGCTGGGCAACCTGACGGAAAACGCCATTGAGGCCATCGACGCCCAGACCGGCGACGGCCCCCGGAGCCTGGTCATCCAGATCACCGAGGACGACAACGGCCTGCTGATCATGGTCTCCGACACCGGCACCGGCATCGCCCCGGCGGATCTGGACCGCATCTACCTCTCCGGCTACAGCACCAAGGCCCAGGAGGGCCGCGGCGTGGGCATGGCCCTCATCCAGGAGGTGGTGACCCGCCGCCAAGGCAGCATCGAGGTGGACTCCGAGCCGGGCTGCGGCACGACCTTCACTCTGATCTTCAACAAGAAACGGTAGGACAGCTATGATCCATACGATAATTGTAGAGGACGACCCCATGGTGGCCCAGATCAACCAGCAGTATCTGCTGCAGCTGGGGGATTTTCAGGTGGACCGCCTCATCGCCAACGGCCGGGAGGCCCTGGAGTATCTGCAGCAGAACCAGACGGATCTGGTGATCCTGGACAACTATATGCCCAGCCTCAGCGGCGCGGAGCTGCTGCGGCAGATGCGGGCGGAGAACATTCGCAGCGCCGTCATCATGGTCACCGCCGCCACGGAGATGCGCCTGGTGGACGAGGTGCTGCGCCTGGGGGTGGTGGACTACCTCATCAAGCCCTACTCCTTCGCCCGGTTCCAGGAGGCCGTGGGCAAATATCTGGCCAAGGAGCACCTGCTCAAAAGCACCGCCACCGCCAGCCAGGCCGTGGTGGACCGCCTGCTGCAGGGGCAGTTCTCCCCTCAGCAGGAGCAGAACGACCTGCGCAAGGGGCTCAACCAGAAGACCCTCAGCCACATCTACCGCCACCTGTCCCAGAGTCCCGGGGAGAAGCACACCTGTGAGAGCATCTCCGCCGCCTCGGGCCTGTCCAAGGTGACCGTTCGGCGATACCTCAACTACCTCATCACCACCGGGCAGGTGGTCAGCTCCATCGACTACGAGACCGGCGGACGCCCCCGGGTGCTCTACCGGATGAAATGATCTCTCCAAGGAGGTTTTTCCCATGCTGGACAGCTTTCTGGTGGCCCTGCGGGTGGTCATCCCCATGGCGCTGCTCATGGGCACCGGCGCCCTGATCCGTCGGGCAAAGATCATCGACCGGCCCACTATGCGCGCCGTGGACAAGATGACCTTCCGCCTGTTCATGCCGGTCCTGCTCTTTAAAAACATCTACGACACCAACCTCTCCGGGGACTTCAGCATGAAGGAGCTGGCCTTTGCCCTGGCGGGCCTGCTGCTGGTGTTTCTGCTGGCCCTGGTGGTGCCGCCCCGGCTGGTGGCGGACCACAACAAGGCCGCCGCCATCGGCCAGGCCATCATCCGCTCCAACTACATCCTCTTCGGCGTGGCCGTGGCGGAGTCCATCTACGGCAAGGGCAACGCCGGGTCTGTGGCCCTGCTGGGGGCCGTGGTGGTGCCCGCCACCAACGCCCTGGCGGTGGTCATCCTGGAGCTGAACCGCTCCGGCCGGGCAAAGCCCGGAAAGCTCCTCCTCTCCATTTTGAAAAACCCCATGGTCATCGCCGCCCTGCTGGCCCTGGCCATGGTGGGCCTGCACATCCCCATCCCCGCCCTGCTCTACCAGGTGCTGGCGGACATTGCCGGGGTCACCACCACCATCAGCTTCCTGTCCCTGGGAGTGAGCCTGGATCTGGGGGAGCTGTCCGCCAACCGGCGGCCCCTGGCCATCGGCATAGCCCTGCGGATGCTGCTGGTGCCGGCCATCTTCCTGCCCATTACGGTGGCCCTGGGCTTCCGGGGGGAGGCCCTGTGCGCCCTGATGGTCCTCTTTGCCGCCCCCGCCGCCGTTGCCTCCTACCCCATGGCTGTGGCCATGGGGGCCGACGGGCAGCTGGCGGGGCAGCTGGTGTGCACCACCACCATCACCTCCGTGTTCACCATGTTCTGCTTTACCTTCCTGTTCAAGTCCCTGGGCCTGCTGTAAGGGCGGCCCGGTGTCTATTTTCCTGAACCGTATATCCATCAACAAAGGAGCGATGTGTATGAAAATCCTGCGAGAAGCGGTCGCCGGCTCCCTGGAGTCCAGCGACATCATGGTCACGGTGTCCCCCGCCGACAGCGGCGTCACCATCGGCCTGACCTCCACCGTGGAGCAGTACTACGGGGAGTCCATCCGCGCCACCATGGCCCAGGTCCTGGCGGAGCTGGGCGTGGAGAATGCCACTGTGGAGGCGGTGGACCACGGCGCCCTGGACTGCACCATTCGCGCCCGGCTCACCACCGCCGTCCGCCGCGCGGGAAAGGAGGTGGAAGCAAAATGAGAAGGACCATGCTCTTCCTGCCCGCCAATAACCCCAACATGATCGTCAACGGTGGTCTGCTGGGTGCGGACAGCCTGATCTTCGACCTGGAGGACGCCGTGTCCCCCGACGAGAAGGACGCCGCCCGTGAATTGCTGAAAAACGCCCTGCAGGCCCTGGACTTCGGCAAGTGTGAGCTCATCGTCCGCATCAACGGACTGGATACCCCCTACTGGGAGGAGGATCTGGAGGAGATCCTGCCCCTGAAGCCCGCCGCCATTATGCCTCCCAAGGTCTGCGACGGGGACTACATCCGCCGTCTGGATGAGAAGATGACCCAGGTGGAGGCCGCCCACAGCATCCCCCAGGGCACTACCCGCATCCTAGCCCTGCTGGAGACCGCCGTAGGCGTGGAGAACGCCTACGCCATCGCCTCCGCCTCCCCCCGCATGGTGGGCCTGTTCCTGGGGGCGGAGGACCTGACCGCCGACCTGCGGTGCCAGCGCACCAAGGATGGCGGCGAGATTCTGTACGCCCGGGGCCGTCTGGTCTGCGCCGCCCGCGCCGCCGGGATCGAGGTCTACGACACCCCCTTCACCGACGTGCGGGATCTGGAGGGGCTGGAGAAGGACGCCGCCTTTGCCAAGAGCCTGGGCTTCTCCGGCAAGGCCTGCATCAGCCCCGCCCATGTGGCCACCGTCAACCGGGTCTTCTCCCCCACCCAGAAGGAGATCGACTACGCCCGGGATGTGTTCGCCGCCATCGCCGAGGCCAAGCGCCAGGGCAAGGGCGCCATCGCCCTGCGGGGAAAAATGATCGACGCGCCCATCGTCCTCCGGGCCAAGCTGGTGCTGGAGGCCGCATCTGAGATCGAGGGGGTAGATTACCTTGCGTAAGCTATGTGATTCCATTAAAGACGCCATCGCCGCCGCAGGCTTGAAAAGCGGCATGACCATCTCCTTCCACCACCACCTCCGCAACGGCGACTATGTGCTGAACATGGTGCTGGAGGAGGCCGCCCGGCTGGGCATCCGGGATCTGACCGTCAACGCCAGCTCCGTCTTCGACTGCCACGAGCCCCTCATCGGCCACATCCAGAACGGTGTGGTCACCGGGCTGGAGACCGACTACATCTCCTCTGTGGTGGGCCGGGCCATCAGCCAGGGCGTTCTGGCCAACCCGGTGGTGTTCCGCTCCCACGGCACCCGCCCCAGCGACATCCTCAGCGGCCGCAGCCACATCGACGTGGCCTTCCTGGCCGCCCCCACCGCCGACCCCATGGGCAACTGCTCCGGCAAGTACGGCCCCTCCGCCTGCGGCTCCCTGGGCTACGCCTTTGCCGACGCCATGCGGGCGGACCGCGTGGTGGTCATCACCGACAACCTGGTGGACTACCCCCTGACCGACGCCTCCATCACCGAGGACTACGTGGATTTCGTGGTCCAGGTGGACGCCATCGGCAACCCCGCCGGCATCGTCTCCGGCACCACCCGGATGCCCAAGGACCCCATCGCCCTGAAGATCGCCGACTACGCCGCCCAGGCCATTGACGCCTCCGGCCTGCTGGTGGACGGCTTCTCCTTCCAGACCGGCGCAGGCGGCGCCTCCCTGGCCGTGGCGGACTACCTCAAGCGCATCATGCTCCAGAAGGACGTCAAGGGCAGCTTCGCCCTGGGCGGCATCACCGGGTACATGGTGGATATGCTGCAGTCCGGCTGCTTCCAGGCCATCCAGGATGTCCAGTGCTTCGACCTGACGGCGGTCCAGTCCATCCGGGAGAACCCCAAGCACATGGAGATCACCGCCGCCCAGTACGCCAGCCCCACCGCCAAGAGCACCGCTGCCTCCAACCTGGATGTGGTGGTCCTGGGCGCCACCCAGATCGACACGGACTTCAATGTCAATGTCCACACGGATTCCAACGGCTACATCATCGGCGGCTCCGGCGGCCACACCGATGTGGCGGCGGAGGCCAAGCTGACGGTCATCGTCGCCCCCCTGAGCCGGGCCCGTATGTCCATCGTGGTGGACAAGGTCCTCACCGTCTCCACCCCCGGCGAGTCCGTGGACCTGCTGGTGACCCAATACGGCATCGCCGTGAACCCCCGCCGTCCGGAGCTGCGGGAGGCCCTGGAGAAGGCCCATCTGCCTGTGGCGGACATCCACCAGCTGCGGAAGCTGGCGGTGGAGCTCAACGGCCCCGCCAAGGCCTTCCTCCCCAAGCAGGAGCGGGTGGTGGCCCATGTCCTGGGCCGGGACAGCCAGATCCAGGATGTGATCTACGGGGTGTAAAATTTCCCCTCCCTGGCCAAATAAATACCGGCGGGCAGCCATCCCCAGGTGGGATAGCTGCCCGCCGTATACCATTTATGTTTGTTCGCTCTCCGGCAAAAATGCCCGGTATTTTTCTGTTAACGCCCCAGATAGCTCCTCCAAGGTCCGCATATCTAACCCCGGATTCTCGGTGATGACCCGCGCCAGCTCCTGCACCAGCGCTTCAGCCTCCGCCGCAGTCCGCAGGTCCAGCAGTCCGTTGAGCTCAGGCAGGACCTGAACAGGCTTCTCCAAGATCTTGTACGGCAGCAGCCACTCGTGGGTAAAGCCCCGCGTCAGGTAGTAAAACTCCACCAGATCCTTCATGGGCGCATTCCCCAAATAATTTTCCGCTCCAGAGGACAGGGTATATCCCGGAAGATTTATCGTGGCCCCTCCGGTTCCCCTATCCACAATGGCCCAAGCGCCCTCCGCGTTCTTTTCCACAAGGACCTCCTGGCCCCATCTCCAATACTCGGCCAGCTCATTCTCACCCTTCTGGCTCAAGCCCGCCCCATTCTGCCAATACTCGGCGGAGGGGTCGTTCTCTCCTCCCTGCAGATGCACATAGAAGGTCATCCCACAGCAAAGCTGTTCCGGGACCCCAAGGTAGGCATCCAGGATCTCCACATCGGCAACCCGAATATCTCTGGGCTTCCACACCACACCAGAGGGGAGCTCCAGAAATTTTGCAGCCACCTGCTCCGCTAAGCACCGGGCTGCCTCCTCCATCGGTACGTCGCCGCCGACCGTTCCGCTCCACACATCAGCTATCAGCTTCTCCAGCTCCTCCTCCTGGATCGGTGGGGCGCCCTCTGCGGAAACCCCCGCCTCCTCTCCCTGGAATTGCAGGTTTCCCTCTGTCTCGATTGGAGGCTTCGGCTCCTCCTCGCCGATCGACGGGACATTCTCCACAGGAGATCCAGCTCCTTCGCTCCGGGCCGGCGGAGGTACCTCCTTCAGCGTGCACCCCGACAGCAAAAGAGCGGCCAGCAAAAGAAAAAGCAGCTTGCGGTCCATCTCGATCGTCTCCTTCCGGCATATATATTCAACATAACATAGATAGGATTCTCCGTCAACGGCCGTCCGGATCTTTGCACAATTTTTCTCAAAATTTCCACCTGTTTTTGTCACATCTGTGCCTTGCACAGGGCCGCCGCTTTCCCCTATAATAGACCAAGTGTGACAGAGAGAGGAGGCCCCCGGCATGATGCGATTTCTGCGAACGGAGATCATTCAGTCCATGGGCCCCACTATTTCTGTTTGTTGTTCTATCCGGTGAGTGATCACCGGCATTTTTTTGCCCATTTTCCCCCGCCGGGACCTGTGGGCAGCCGCCTGTTGGCGCAAAAGAGAGGAGAAATATTATGAATGAGAATCAAAACGGCGTCATCCGTGACGCACGGCAGCTGGGCGTGCCCAAGATGCTGCTGCTGGGCCTGCAGCACATGTTTGCCATGTTCGGGGCAACGGTGCTGGTGCCCATCCTGGTCCAGGGGTACGGTCTGCCCCTGAACATCCAGACCACCCTGTTCTTCGCCGGTATCGGCACCCTGTTCTTCCACCTGTGCACCAAGCTGAAGGTCCCCGCCTTCCTGGGGTCCTCCTTCGCCTACCTGGGCGGCTTCCAGGCGGTGGCCCTGCTGGACAGCGGCAGCTACGCCGCCATGGCCCCGGGGGAGAAGCTGCAATACGCCTGCGGCGGCATCGTGGTGGCCGGTCTGCTGTATGTGGTCCTGGCCGCAGTGATCAAGGCCGTGGGGGTCCACAAGGTCATGCGCTTCCTGCCCCCTGTGGTCACCGGCCCCATCATCATCCTCATCGGCCTGAACCTGGCCCCCACCGCGGTCAACAACGCCAAGAGCTGCTGGTGGCTGGCCCTGCTCTCCATCGCCGTCATCGTTGCCGCCAACATCTGGGGCAAGGGCATGATCAAGATCATCCCCATCCTCCTGGGCGTGGTGATCCCCTACATCGTGGCCGTGGCCGCCAACCTCATGGGCGCCACCGCCGTGGATGCCGCCGGACAGGCGGTCCCCCTCATGAGCTTCGCCTCCGTCAATGAGGCCGCCCTCCTGGGCTTCCAGCCCTTCATCACCGACTTCGGTGGCTCCATCGCCAAGTTTGATCTGACCTCCATCCTGGTCATGGCCCCCATCGCCATTGCCGCCATGATGGAGCACATCGGCGATATGTCCGCCATCTCCGCCACTGTGGGCCAGCGGTTCATTGAGGACCCCGGCCTCCACCGCACCCTCATCGGCGACGGTATCGCCACCTCCCTGGCCGGCCTCTTCGGCGGCCCCGCCAACACCACCTACGGCGAGAACACCGGCGTTCTGGTGCTCAGCCGGGTCCACGACCCCAAGGTGGTCCGTCTGGCCGCTGTCTACGCCGTGATCCTGTCCTTCTCCCCCAAGTTCGCCGCCCTGGTCAACTCCATCCCCACCGCCATCATCGGCGGCGTCAGCTTCATCCTCTACGGCATGATCTCCGCCATCGGCGTGCGCAACGTGGTGGAGAACCGGGTGGACTTCACCAACAGCCGCAACCTCATCATCGCCGCCGTCATTCTGGTCTGCGGCCTGGGCTTTACCGGCGGCATCACCTTCTCCGTGGGCGGCGCCCATGTGACCCTCACCAGTCTGGCCATTGCCGCCATCGCCGGCATCGCCCTCAACGCCATTCTCCCCGGTAAGGACTATGTCTTCGGCTCCGACGTCACCGAGGGCCGCTCCGGGGACTTCGGCCGGTATTAATCACAGGGCTTTTCCACAAATGCAGCCAGGCTGCGGTGCAAAACCTCTCGGGTTTGCGCCGCAGCCTGGTTTATTTTTTTCGATTTTTTCGGCTACCTGTCCGGGGCGTAAAAATCCCCGCTCTTGCCGCCGTGCTTCTCCAGCAGGCGGATATCCCCCATGACCATGCCCTTATCCACAGCCTTGCACATGTCGTACACCGTCAGCAGCGCCACGGATACGCCGGTCAACGCCTCCATCTCCACGCCGGTCTGCCCCTGGCAGGAGACCGTACACACCGCCTCCACCGCGTGGTCCTCCGGCAGGAGCGTAAACTCCACGGCACTCTTTGTCAGGCGCAGGGTGTGACACAGGGGAATAAGGTCGGCGGTGCGCTTGGTGGCCATGATCCCCGCCACCTGGGCCACCCCCAGCACATCCCCCTTTTTGGCCCGTCCCTGGGCCACCATGGCAAAGCACTGGGGGCTCATGGTGATCCGCCCCGCCGCCACCGCGGTGCGGCTGGTCTCCGGCTTGCCCCCAACATCTACCATCCGGGCGTTGCCTGCGCTGTCCACATGGGTAAACTGCTGATTATCCACAACCATGCCTCCTTTTGGGGATAACTCCCCGGTATGTTCTCAGGAAAAGTGCAGCACTATACAGAAGACGGTCAGCCGCTACCCGTCCACCCGGACGCCGGTATCCTGGTGCAGCACCCGGGCGGGGTAGCCCAGGGCCTCCACGGCGGAGATGATCTCCCCGGCCTTGTGGGCGGCGGCATAGACATAGCAGCAGCCACCGCCGCCGGAGCCGTTAATCTTCCCGCCCCAGGCGCCGTGGGCCATGGCGGTCTCCAGGATGTAGTCCACCGCCGGCGTGGATATCCCCAGACCGTCCCGCAGCTGGACATGGTGGGCATAGATCATGGCCCCCAGCTCCTCCGGGGCGATGCCCTTTTGCAGCCCCTCCAGGGCCCGGCGGAACAGCCGGTGGTTCTCGATGCCGGCGCTGAGCTTCCGGCGGCGGAATTCGTCCAGCTTCTCCAGCAGGACCATCTTCTCCGGGTCGTCAATGAAGTCCCGGACGGAGTTCACGCCGAAGGGGCGCAGCTGTGCAAGGGCCTCGGTCTGGGGGATCTTGCTCTCCGCCAGGATGCGGGTGGTATCTTTCTGGGTGCGGGAATCCACCAGGATAAAGCAGCCGGGGAGCTGGACCTCCAGGGGACAGGCCCGGGTCCCCTGGGCAAAATTCAGGTGGACCAGGCCGCCCAGGGCGGAGGCGTAGTGGTCCATCATGCCGCCGGGCTCGTTGAAGGCCAGGACCTCCGCGGCGAAGGCCAGCCAGGCGATGCGGCTGGGGTCGTCCTTGTCCGGGTGGCCCACAGACTCCAGCAGGGCCTTGGTCAGGGCCACCACCATGGTGCTGCTGGAGCACATCCCCTTGCCAATGGGGATGGTGGAATCCATGCGGATGTCCGCACCGCCCAGGGCATACCCCTCCTTCAGCAGCACATTTACCGTACTGCGGAGGTAATCCCGTCCCCCGCCGCAGACGATGGGCTGGGACAGGTCGATCTCCGTGGTCTGGTACAGGCCGTCCGCATTCTCAACATTCAATGTATCCAGCCGGTCATCCCGGATACGGATGACGATCCGGCTGTCCGCCCGCCGCTCCACCTGGGCGGAGAAGCGCAGGTCGATGGCCAGGGCGATCACATCCAGGCCCAGATAGTCCTGGTGCTCGCCAAAGAGGCAGAGGCGGCTGGGGGTCGATATTTTGATCATACAGTTTCTCCTCACCACGCCCCGCTCCTGCGGGGCATAGCAACAGTTTATCTGAACAGCGGCAGAAAAGCAAGAGGCAGCTCCTCCCGGCGCACGCCTCCCCTGTCCCAGGCATACACTGTCCTACGACAAGGAGGGGGTATTTCATGACAGCAGAAGCTTCGCCGGTGGTGGCCCTGGTGGGCAACCCCAATGTGGGAAAATCCACCGTATTCAACGCACTGACCGGTCTGCGCCAGCACACCGGCAACTGGCCGGGAAAGACCGTGGACTCCGCCCGGGGGAGTTATGTCTACCACGACCGGACCTACACCCTGGTGGATCTCCCCGGGGCCTACTCCCTCCACCCGGGCAGCGCCGAGGAGGAGGTCACGGCGGACTATCTCCACGCCGGGACAGCGGATGTGACCCTGGTGGTGGCCGACGCCACCTGTCTGGCCCGGAACCTGGCCCTGGCCATGCAGGTGCTGGAGGCCGCATGGCCGGTGGTAGTCTGCGTAAACCTCATGGATGAGGCGGAGAAGAAGCACATGGCCGTAGACCTGGCCGCCCTGCAGGACGACCTGGGCTGCCCGGTGGTGGGCTGCGCCGCCCGGGGCGGCGTGGGGCTGGAGGCCCTGCGGTACGCCCTGGAGCAGGCGGTCCTCTCCCCCCTGCCCCGGCCGGAGGGGTCCATCTGCCGCACCTGCCAGTGCGGCAGCACAGCCTGCCGCACCGCCGCCGTCATGGCCCGGGCCGCCGCCCTGGCGGAGCAGGCGGTCACCGCCGACCCGGAGGCCGCCGGGCACAGGGACCGGCTGCTGGACCGCCTGCTGACCTCCCGGGCCACCGGTATCCCCATTATGCTGGGCCTGCTGGCCCTGGTGCTGTGGATCACCATTGTGGGGGCCAATGTCCCCTCCGCTCTGCTGTCCAAGGTGCTCTTCGCCCAGCAGGAGCCCCTGCGGCAGCTGCTGTCCGCCGCGGGCCTCCCCTGGTGGATCACCGGCGCCCTGGTGGACGGCGTCTACCGGACGGTCGCCTGGGTGGTGTCGGTGATGCTGCCCCCCATGGCCATCTTCTTCCCGCTGTTCACCCTGCTGGAGGATGCGGGCTACCTGCCCCGGGTGGCCTTCAACCTGGACCACTGCTTCCAGCGAGCCGGGGCCCACGGCCGGCAGGCCCTGACCATGGCCATGGGGCTGGGCTGCAACGCCTGCGGCGTCATGGGCTGCCGCATTATCCAGAGCCCCCGGGAGCGGATCATCGCCATGGTGACCAACGCCTTCATGCCCTGCAACGGCCGCTTCCCCACCCTCATCGCCCTGATCGCCATGTTCCTGGTGACCGGCGGCGGACTGTGGAGCTCCCTGGGGGCGGCGGCCATGCTGCTGGGGACCATCGTTCTGGCGGTGTGCATGACCCTGTGGGTGAGCCGCCTTCTCTCCGCCACAGTCCTGCGGGGAACGCCATCCTCCTTCTCCCTGGAGCTGCCGCCCTACCGCGCGCCCCAGATCGGCCGGGTGCTGGTGCGCTCCATCCTGGACCGCACCCTGTTCGTCCTGGGCCGGGCGGTGGCTGTGGCCGCCCCGGCGGGGCTGATCATCTGGGCCGCTGCCAACATCCAGCTGGGTGGGCAGAGCATCCTCCTCCATCTGGCGGGGTTCCTGGACCCCCTGGGCCGGGCCATGGGCATGGACGGCATCATCCTGCTGGCCTTCCTCCTGGGCTTTCCCGCCAACGAGATCGTGGTACCCTGCATCCTCATGGGCTACCTCTCCGCCGGGAGCCTCACGGACTACGCCAGCCTGGCCCAGCTCCACGGCCTTCTTGCCGCCAACGGCTGGACCGCCGTCACCGCACTGTGCGTCCTGCTCTTCACCCTGTTCCACTTCCCCTGCGGCACCACCTGTCTGACCATCTGGCGGGAGACCCGCAGCGTCAAGTGGACCGCCCTGGCGGTGCTCCTGCCCACGGCGGCGGGGGTGCTCCTGTGTCTGGCGGTCAAGGGCATTTCTCTGCTCCTGCTGTAAAAAAGAACCGCAGTACCGTTGCAAATACAACAGCTTTTCTCTCCAATTTCGGCTATACTAGCACCATTCCGATCATCCCCAGCGGATGACACTGAAAGGAGACATCACCATGAAATATATTTGCGACGTCTGCGGCTATGTTTACGACGAGGAGCTGGGTGATCCCGAGCACGGCATTGCCCCCGGCACCAAGTGGGAGGATGTTCCCGAGGACTTCGAGTGCCCCCTGTGCTTTGTGGGTAAGGATCAGTTCTCCGCGGAGTAAGTGCGATCAACAAAGACATATTGCGGCCTGCCGCCGAGCCGATGCTCCGGGGCAGGCCGCATTTTTTTTGCGCACTTGGCAAAAAAGGGCGGCCCATCCTTCGGGATGAGCCGCCACAGCTTATCAAAAAGCCTCGCAGAGTTCGCCGCCCGCAGGCGGCGAATAGGATGAAATCATTTTCTGCCGGGGAATAAAAGTGCAGTCTCCTCGCGGCATAGCCGCTGTGGCCTACGCTACAAACAGGCCACCGGCCTGTTTGTTTAACGCTGCAGCCTGGCAGAAAATACTGCTCGCGGAGTGAGCGTCGAATTGGCCGCCTTTGGCGGCTGTGGGGTCCCCACACAAACCCAGCGAAGCGGTTTGCGTGGGGAGAGGAGGAGCAAGGGAGCATCCGTAGTTTTTGCCGACAGGCGGAAACGGAGGTAAGCGGACTTTGCTCCGACGAAGGCGCAGAACGCAGCGCAAGCCCCTACTCAAAAAAGTGCTTGCACTTTTTTGACAGTCTTCGATCAGACCTTCTGGGCAACGCCGTCCACGTAGACCGCCTTCAGGTTCAGGTCCTTGTCCAGAACCACGAAGTCGGCCCGCTTGCCGGCCTGGATGGCGCCCACATCGGTGAGGCCCACCGCCAGCGCGGGGGCGGTGGAGGCGGCGTACACCGCCTCATTGAGGGGCAGGCCGAAGCGCACCACATTCCGCAGGGCGTCCAGCATGGAGATGGAGGAGCCCGCCAGGGTGCTGGTGCCGGTGAGGGTGGCCTTGCCGTCCTTCATGGTGATGGGCTGGCCGCCCAGCTCATAGTCGCCGTCGGGCATTCCCGCGCAGCGCAGGGAGTCGGAGACCAGATTCAGCTTCTCCCCAAACAGCTGGTGGGTGGCCCGGATGACCGCGGGATGGATGTGGAGGCCGTCGCAGATCAGCTCCACGCTGGCGCCGCTGTCAAAGGCCGCGCCGATGACCCCGGGCTCCCGGTGGAGGAAGGAGGGCATCCCGTTGTAGAGGTGGGTGGCGTGGCTGGCGCCGGAGGCAAAGGCCTGCATGGCGGTGGCATAGTCGGCGGTGGTGTGGCCCAGGGAGGCGGTACAGCCGGACTGGGACACATGGCGGATGAAGTCCATGGCCCCCTCCTCCTCGCAGGCGATGGTCACCAGCTTCACCTGGCCGCCGGAGGCGGCGTTCAGCCGGTCAAAGAGGGCGCTGTCGGGCTTGTGGAGGTTCTCCGCCGCCTGGGCGCCCCGCTTGGCGTAGCAGAGGAAGGGCCCCTCCAGATGGATACCGGCGCACTTGGCGCCGCCGTTGCGGCGGAAGTCCCGGATCACGTGCATGGCGGGGGTCAGGGTCTCCTCCTTCAATGTCATGGTGGTGGCCAGATAGGAGGTGACACCGTGGGCGGCATAGTAATCCGCCATGGCCTGCATCCCCTCCATCTTGCCGTCGGAGAAGTCCTCCCCCATGGCGCCGTGGGTGTGGATATCCACCAGACCGGGGATCACATAGCAGTCCCGGGCGTCCAGATCCGCCTCCCCCTCCAGGGGGCCCACGGCGGTGATGGTCTCGTCAAACTGGATATCGGCATCCACAAAGGTGCGGCCCACGAAGACCTTGCCGTTTTTGATGAGCATTGCGGATACCTCCTCTTACTTTCTGGACTCGGCCAGGCTGGCGGCGGCCATGGATTGGCCCACCCGGCGGAACTTCTCGTCGGGCAGCTCGGGCACGATCTTGCCCGCCAGCTCGGGGTACTCGTCGGCCAGCACGCGCTTGGCGGTCTCCAGGATCAGGTCGCCGCCCTTGCCGCTCATGACGCGGCCCAGCAGCAGCACGTGGCGGCAGCCGTACAGGTCGAAGTAGTAGGCCAGGGTGTGGCCCAGATAGACGCCGATGGACTCGTAGACCTGGGCAGCACGGGGATCGTCCTGGGCCATGAGGCCCTGGACCACCTTCAGCTTCTCCGCGGGGCTGAGGCTCTCGTCCAGCTCGATCCCGGCGCGGGGGGCCAGCTTGATGACGCCGTCCTGGGAGAAGTACTTCACGCCGCAGCCGATGTCGCCGCTCCACTCGTCCCGCATGGCGTCGGGGGCCACATCCACGGGCACGAAGGCCAGCTCGTTGAGCCAGCCGGTGATGCGGCCCTCGTCATCCACATAGCCCACAGCCTCGCTGGTGCCCATGGCGATACCCAGCACGCTGTTGTCGTTGAGGCTCATGGCGCCGGCCAGGGCGGACACATCGCCGTCGTTGTACACGGCATAGGGCACATCGCCGAAGGTGTCGGTAATGGCGCGGATATAGATATCCTTCACCTTGGAGTCGTACAGCTCCTTGGGCACGGCCAGGAACAGGGAGGCGTTCATGGTGCGGTTGTTGATATACACACCGGCGGAGGAGACGCCCACGGCGTCCACCCGGGGCATATGCTCGGCGGCGGACTTCATGGCGGCCACAATGCCGTCATAGTGGTAGTCGGGGTCCGCGGTGATCTTGGGGAACCAGACCACCTCCTCGGAGTAGACGGTCTCGCCGTCGATCACGGCGCTGACCTTGCGGTCGCTTCCGCCGGCGTCAAAGCCGATGCGGCAGCCGTCCAGATGGCCGCCCACCCGCTGGGGGGCATCCTTGGCCTCGGGCACGGCGTCCACCAGCACCACCTCAAAGGGGTGCTCAAAGACGTTGGCCATGTAGTCCCAGTCGAACTCCTGCTGGCCGCCGGCGCAGTAGACAGACTTCAGGTAGTTATAGATGTCCTCGTCGCCGGCCACATAGACCTTGAAGCCGCCCTTCATCCACAGGATGGTCTTGACGATCCGCTCGATGTAGTAGTGGTCCGCCTCCCGCATCTCCTCGGTACCGTGGATAAAGGTGTGGCAGGTGGCCATCTGGCCGTCGGCCCGCTCCACCGCAATGGACACCGGCTTCTTGGCGTCCGCCAGGAAGGCGCGGTTGAAGCGCATGATGGGCATGAAGTCCCGGTCCAGAACGGGAACGTTCTTCAGCTCCACATTGATCCCAAATCTGTTCATACTTTTCTCCTCACAATCTTTTTGATCCTTTGGGGACGGCCCCGCAGTAAACGCAAGAGCAGCGCAGCCCTTCGCCCGGTCTGCGCGGCGGGGCGGCGTCCCGTCTGCCGTGGGTGCAAGATACGCTTCGGCAAAAAATACCGGTTAGTTTTATCATACCACGCTTTTCCCGGTCTGTCATCCTATCGGAAAAATTTTTCGGAGAAATTTTTCCCGAATATCCCCTCTTTCCCCCGCCGTGGGGCAGTTCTCCCCGATGGTGCTGGAAAAAACCGGAATTTTCTCCGTGGGGAAAAATTTGCTCCCCTGTTTCCCGGTTACTAATTGCAAAATAATTTCGACAATGGTACAATAAGGGTATCTACCGCAAATCCACTACGGTCAACTTTCAACTAAAGAGAGGTTTAATGCCATGGATCGACAGAAAATGCAGGAGACCCAATCCTGGATCCGGGCGGAGCTGGATCGCTCTATCCAGTTCTGGCTGGAGCACGGTATGGACCGCGAGCACGGCGGCGTCTATACCTGCCTGGACCGAAAGGGTGAGATCTACTCCACGGACAAGAGTGTGTGGATGCAGGGCCGCTGCGCCTGGATCTTCGCCTACCTGTGCCGCACCTACGGCGTGCGCCAGGAGTGGCTGGACGCCAGCAAGAGCTGCCTGGACTTCATGGAGAAGTACTGCATCAACCACGAGGCCGGCGGGCGGATGTACTTCACCGTCACCGCCGAGGGCAAGCCCCTGCGCCAGCGCCGCTACTGCTTCTCTGAGGCCTTCTATGCCGTGGCCAACGCCGAGTACTACGGCGTCACCGGCGACAAGGAGGCCCTGGAGCGGGCCCGCCGGGCCTTCGATCTCTACTGGGATCTGAGCCACGGTATGCCCGACCCCACCGGGCTTGGCCCCAAGACCATTCCCGAGACCCGCACCGGCCGCGCCTTCGGCCTGCCCATGATCATCCTCAACGTCACCGGCACCATGATGAAGGTGGACCCCGAGCGCCGGGAGCGCTATGAGCAGCTGGCCCAGCAGAGTGTGGACGAGATCTTCCAGTACCATGTCCATCCGGAGCTGAAGTGCGTGCTGGAAAATGTGGCCGAGGACGGCTCCGCCCGCCTCTACTACACCGAGGGCCGCACCGTCAACCCCGGCCACGACATCGAGGGCGTCTGGTTCCTGCTGGAGCACGCCCGCCGCACCGGGGACAAGGAGCTGGTGCAGAAGGCCGCCCAGATCTTCGACTGGGCCATCGAGGCCGGCTGGGACAAGGAGTACGGCGGACTGCTGTACTTTACCGACTGCCTGGGCAAGCCGCCGGAGGCCTATGAGCACGACATGAAGCTGTGGTGGCCCCACAACGAGATCATGATCGCCTCCATGATGCTCTATCGGGACACCGGCGACGAGAAGTATCTGGACTGGTTCTACAAGACGGTGGACTACTGCAAGGAGCACTTCTCCGACCCCGAGTACGGCGAGTGGTACGGCTACCTCCGCCGGGACGGTCTGCCCACCATGCCCTCCACCAAGGGCAGCACCTTCAAGGGCCCCTTCCACCTGCCCCGCGCCCTCATCAATGTGGACCAGATGATGAACGAGATCCTGGCCCGATAAAACCTGTCTGCAAAAATGCCCGTGCCATCGGGCGGGGCTTCGTAAAACAGTTATTTTGAAAAATGCTTGAAAACGACTGTTTTCAAGGAACGGCGTGACTTCGGTCACGCCGTTTCCTTTTTCGCAAGTTCTTCCAAAGGGATAAAGCCGATACCGTCGTATTCGATGTGGATCTTCTGTCTGCGCTTACCGCTGGACTTATGGTGGAACATTAGTATTCAGTTGTACCACCATCATACAGATACATCACTTATCCGTCAAGATTCTGAATGTCTCTCACTATATTCAGAATTTCAAAGGGCGATTTTCAACGGGGACAGAAAAAGATCCCTCTAATGGTTAGGACATTTAGAAGCGATTTATCAACGGGTTTGGAAAAGTTTTTGAAAACGCCCTCACATGGTAACCGGTGAGAAACGCTTTTTGTCCATAGTCGTTCTCAAGTGGTAGCCGACAGGCTTGGCCGTTTGGGGAGTGATCTCGGAAAAATCTCTCCCAGTGGTAGCCGACGAGAAAGGCATTTTTAGAAGCGTTTCAAGAAAAATTTGCAAAAAAATAATTCTGCCCAAGTTGGACAGAATTTCTAAAATCAACTTCCCGACAACTTGTCGGGAATAAAAAACGACCTCCGACCAAGTTGGTCGGAAGTCAAAAATCCAACTTCTGCCCAAGTTGGGCAGAAGTTAAAAAACACTTCGCCGCAAGTTGCAGAGAAGTGGTATAAGTAACTTCGACACAACCCGTGTCGAAGTTCGTAATCTTAACACGGCCTAATGTAAATTGAGAAAAGCATAGAGACAACAGAATCATGCATGTAAAATTCCGATAGAATAACTGACATAGTAGATAGCAAAAAGCAACTCGATCAGAATACTGAACGAGTTGCTTTTTTGCGAAATTGTTGATAGTTAACACCTGGCCGCCGGCACGGGCACTTTTTTGAAGGTAAGAGGCCCTCTTACCTATTTTACATTATCCAACCCATGGAGCCAATCCACCCGGAAGAAGTAGATGAGGAACAAAATCGCGCTGCAGGTCCAGGTCAGGGGGTAGGCGGTGAAGACCACCAGAATATCGTTCCAGATCTTCACGGCCACGGTAATATAGCTCACCCGCAGCACACACCAGCAGGCCAGCATGACCAGCATGGGCACCATGGCCTTTCCCGCGCCCCGCAGCACACCGGCAATGCAGTGGTTCAGGGCCAGCAGGCAGTAGAACAGGGAGATGACCCGGGCCTGGCGCACGCCGTAGGCCACCACCGCCGGGTCGTTGTTGAACAGCCCAATGAGCCAGGGGGCCAGCAGCCAGATGGCCACGCCCACCGCCTCCGCCATGGTCACCGAGCAGGCGATGCCGAACTTTGCCCCCCGCTTCACCCGGTCGTACTGTTCCGCCCCCAGGTTCTGGCTGACGAAGGTGGACAGGGCCATGGTAAAGCATGTCACCGGCAGGAAGGCGAAGCCCTCCACCTTGGTGTAGGAACCGCAGCCCGCCATGGCGTTGTCCCCAAAGGCGTTGATGTTGGCCTGCACCACCACGTTGGCAAAGCCGATGACCGAGTTCTGCACGCCGGAGGGCAGGCCGAACTTCACCATGAGTTTCAGCGTCCCCCCGTCCAGGCGGAGCTTTCGCAGGTCCACATGGTACACATCGTCGGTCCGCACCAGGCGGATCATGCACAGCAGGGCGCTGACCGCCTGGGAGATCACCGTGGCCGCCGCGGCGGAGGCCACGCCATAGCCCAGCACCGCCACGAACAGCAGATCCAGCCCCACATTGACCAGGGAGGAGACGATGAGGTAGTACAATGGCCGTTTGCTGTCCCCCACGGCCTGGAGGATACCGGTGCTGATGTTGTAGAGGAAGTTGGCAATGCTGCCGTAGAAGTAGGTGCGGAAGTAGGCAATGGAGTTGGGCAGGACATTCTCCGGCGTCCCCATCCAGCGGAGGATCTGGGGCGTCAGGGCCACGCCCACCACCGTCATCACCGCCCCCGCCAGGATGGAGAAGGTGATGGCCGTGTGGACGGCCGTCCGCAGGCGGTCGTAGTTCTTCGCCCCGTAGTACCGGGAGATCAGCACGCCGCCGCCCATGGCCATGCCGTTGAGGAAGCCCACCAGCATAAAAATCAGGTTTCCCGAGGAGCTGACGGCGGCCAGGGCCTCCTTGCCGATAAAGTTGCCCACGATCAGGGTATCCGCCGCGTTATAGAGCTGCTGGAACAGGTTTCCCAGAAAAATGGGCACCGCAAAGGCCAGCATAGAGCGCCAGATGCTCCCCTCGATCATGGATAGCTGGGCCCGCTGGCCCCGAAGTTGATGACGCAATGGTACACACACTCCCTTTCCCCGCCGCCCCAGGCGGCGGGTCTGTCTCATTAATATACACATTATACACCCGGCCGGTGGATTTCGGAAGATAGAAAAACAATTTTTTCCGCCCCCGCCGCCGTTGCCTTTATTTCCGCCCCTGTGGTATACTGAGGGCAATTTATCACACTGGAGGGAACGCCATGACCGACCATGAGCGCCGGCAGCTTCTGCTGGCCCGGCAGTACATCTCCGCCCCGGCGGACAAGGGCACTGTCTGCGGGGCCCTCAACGGCCTCCAGGCCCAGATCCTCTCCTACGCCCGCCACGCCCTGGCCCTCCGGTGCAGTGCGCCTCTGGGGGCGGACTGGGGGGACGGCCTGGTGAAGAGCTGGACCCTGCGGGGCACCATGCACATCTTCCCGGAGAGGGACCTCCCCCTCTACCTCCACCGGGACCGCACCCACTATCTCCGGGATGTGGACCGCTTCACCGCCGACCCCTGCCTCTCCGCCGAGCGAAAGGCCGCCCTGGCCGGCCACATTCTGCGCTGCGTGGACCAGGGCATCACCACCCGGGAGGAACTGCGCCGCGCCTGCCGGGACTTCGGCATGACCGCGGAGGAGGAGGGCAGCGCCTTTAACAGCTGGGGCGGCCTTCTCCGGGCCATGTGCGAGGCGGGGCAGCTCTGCTACACCGTGCAGGAGCAGAAGGTCTTCCGCCGCTGCCCGGAATTTACCCCCATGGCGGCGAAGGAGGCCCAGCTGGAGCAGGCCCGGCGGTACTTCACCCGCTTCGGCCCCGCCTCCCTGCGGGACGCCGCCTACTTCTTCGCGGTCCCCCAAAAGCAGGTCCGCACCTGGCTGGACCAGCTGCCGGTGGAGACGGTCTCCACGGCGGGACGGGACTGCTTCTTTATCCGCGACGGCCGCCGGGACGCCCCGGAGATCCCGGCGTGTATACTGCTGGCGGGCTTTGACCAGCTGCTGCTGGGCTACGAGAAGCGGGAGAGTGTCTTTCTGCCGCCGGAATATCTGCGGGGGATTTTCACCCGCTCCGGCATGGTGCTCCCCGCCGTTCTGCTGGACGGCCAGGTGGCCGGACAGTGGAAGGTCAGCGGGCGGTCCTGCAAGGTCACCTGCTTCCGCCCCTTCTCCTCCGCGGAGCGGGAACAGACAGCGGCGGCGCTCCACCGCTTCTTCCCGGCAGCGGCACGCGTCACCTGGGCGGAGGGCTGATTTTTCTCTATATCCATCATCACACTGGAGGTATGCATCATGCGAAAAGTTGTCTTATTTATTGCCGTGAGCCTGGACGGCTATCTGGCGGACCCCGCCGGCGGCGTGGACTGGCTCCAGGGCCACGGCCCGGCGGAGGAGACGCGGGACACCTACGCCGACTTCATCCAGGGGGTGGACACGGTCATCATGGGCTGGAACACCTATCACCAGATCGTCACGGAGCTGTCCCCGGAGCAGTGGGTATACGCCGGGCTGCACACCTATGTGGTCACCCACCGCCCCCTCCCCTCCACGGCGGAGATCTGCTTCACCGGGGAGGACCCCTGTGCCCTGGTGGACGCCCTGCGGCGTCAGCCGGGTGGGGACATCTGGATCTGCGGCGGGGCGAATCTGGTCCGGCAGCTGATGGACGGTGGGTACATCGACGAGTACTACCTCTCCGTCATCCCCACCATCCTGGGCGGCGGCATTCGACTCTTCGGCCCCACCGCCGCCCCGGTCCCCCTGACATTGGTCCAGGCGGAGACCAATAACGGTATCACCGAGCTGCGCTATGTGCCACGGTAAAACAGGATATCCCCCGCGCTGTCTTCCCTTGAAGCAGCGCGGGGGATATTGATTTTCTATGCACTATCCGGCGAAGAAGGCAATGGGGAAATATTCTCCGACCAGCCCATCGGTCTTCCCCAGGGCCAGCAGCCGCGTGGTGGCGCCGCCGGGCAGCAGCAGGGGCCTGTGCTGGAAGACCACCTGCCGGACCACCTTCATCTCCATAAGGGGTTCACTGTCCAGGATCACATCGAAGGCCACATAGCTGCGGCAGTTCTTTGCCCCCAGGGGGTAGGCCCAGTCCACCTGGACATAGCGTTCCGGCCCCCGGTCAAAGAGCCCGCCGCTGGCATAGGGAAACACCTTCCCCCGCAGCGGGGCGGCGCGGGTGCTGTCCCCCCGGGTAAAGAAGGCGGCCCCCCGGATCTCCCCCAGGTTGTCCCAGGCCTCCTCCTCCGCGTCCACACAGTCGCCGCTGGACATGGAATAGGGCTGGAGCATCATGGCCCCCTGCCGGGCCAGCACCGCCCGGTCCGGCTGGCGAACGGCGGCGATGATCCGGGCGCTGCGCTCCCCGGTGTTGACCCGCAGCACCGCGCTCTCCCAGCCGCTGTGCCAGGTCAGCACCTCCGTATCACAGAAGGTTTCCGACGCGGCTATGCGCTGCCGCTCCTCCGCCGGGAGCATCTCCCACACCCACTGGGGGACCTCCTCCGGCGGGGCGTCCTCCGCCAGGGCGGCGGGGGCGTAGTCCATGGTCCCCTGCTGGGCCAGATAGCCCGTTCCCAGGGACAGCAGAAGCACCCCAAAAAAGCACGCCCCCACCACTCCCCAGGACGGCAGCCGCACCGGCGCAGGGCGCAGGGCGTAGCCCCACTGGTCCAGCTCCCGGGCCCCCTGCCACAGCCGCCGCACGGCCAGAAAGAACAGGACCAGCCAAGGCCAGAACAGCACCTGCTCCGCCCCCGGCCACAGGGCGTCCACCAGTTTGATCGCCGGGCCCAGGCCCTGGAACCACATGAGGTACAGCACCGGCGAGGGGTGCTCCTGGCCCAGCTCCCGCCAAATCTCCCGCAGGCCCAGGTGGAGGAACACCGTCTGGGCCACCTTGAAAACACCAACCACCGAGGCGATCAGATACCCCAGGGGCGGATGGGCCAGGAGGGCCAGGGCCAGGCCCGTCACCTCCACCGCCGCTACGAATACCGCCGCCCAGATCCCCTGGACGATCGCCAGCTGCCAGCACCGGCGGAACCACCGCCCGCTGTTCCTCAGCTGCCGAAAGCCCGGCAGCTGCAGGAACACGCCCAGCAGCGGCAGCAAAAATTCCAGCCCCAGCAGCCCCAGGTGCACCGTCTGCAGCACCAGTCCCCAGAGGATCCAGGTGAAGGCCCGGCCCCAGGGCCGAACCGTCAGCAGGTCCCTCCGGGGGGGCATGGCGCCGCACAGGGCCTCGATCTCCCGGTCAAAGCGCTCCTGCTCCGTCACTTTCCCTCACCTCCCAGCAATTTCCGCAGCTTATGCCGCAGGCGGTACAGCCGTCCCTCCACCGCCCGCTCCGTACAGCCCATCTCCAGGGCCATCTGGGCCGTGGTCTGCAAGTAGTAGTATTTCCGATAGAACAAGCTGCGCTCCCAGCTCTCCAGCCCCGCCAGGGCCTCCCGCAGGCGGGCGGCCTCCTCCCGGCGCAGCAGCTCCTCCTCCGGGGAGGGGACGCCGTGGGCGCTCTCCGTCAGGGGCAGCTCCTCCCGCTTCCCCAGGGCATTCCGCCGGTCCACGGCGGCATTCCGAGCCACGGTGGTGAGCCAGGGCGCCGCCGAGCCCCGCTCCGGCCGAAAGGTCCCCGCCCGCTGCCACAGCAGGAGGCAGACGTCGTTATAGCACTCCTCCCGGTCCCGGGCATCGGCCAGTATCCCGCCAATCACATAGCGCAGCAGAGGGCCCCGGCGGCGCAGCAGCTCCTCCATGGCCTCGTGGCCTCCCCCGGCGATCCTCCTCAGCAGTTCCTCGTCGGTCACGGTCCTCCCCCCCTCTCTTTACCCTATTATACAGGAAAATTCCCGCCAACCCGTGGGTTGGCGGGAATTTTTTCTATTTTTCGTCTGCCGGTCAGAGCAGACCCTCCAGGCGGCAGGCCAGCTCCTGTCCCCCCATCCACTCCGTCACATTGAATCGCCCCATCCGCCGCAGCGTATCCGGTCTCCCCCGGCGGATGAGATTGACATGCTCGTCGATGGTGAAGGTCATGGGGATGCCCGCCTCCGCCACCAGCCGGTCCGCCTGACGGGTACAGTAGCCGAAGGGATAGGCCAGGGCCAGCAGCGCCGTGGCGGCCCGATCCTGCCGCCGCTGGGCAAAGGCTGCACAGTCCGCCAGGATCGTCTGCCGGTAGTGCGCCTCCTCCTCCCCAGGCAGGGGCAGGACGCCGTCCCGGCCGCTGTAGCCGTAGCTGACCCGCTGGTGGAGGTCAAAGGTGTGGGACTGGACGTCAATGACGCCCCGCTCCACCCACTCCGCCGCCTCCTCATAGGAGAACCGCGGCGGGGTCAGGGGCTCACCGGAGTGGACATAGGTGTCCTCCCCCTCGTTGATCCCAATGACAAACACTGTGGCCCGAAGGCCCAGCTCCGCCAGGATGGGGGCGGCGATCTCCAGATTGCTGGTATAGCCGTCGTCCATGGTGATGAGCACCGGCTTTTCCGGCAGCGCCCCGCCCTTCTCCACATAGTCCAGCAGCTGTTCCAGGGTAACTGCGGAGAAGCCGTGGTCCCGCAGGGCGGTCATCTGGTCCCTGAACCGGGCGGCGGAGACCGTGGTCCCCCCGTCGCCGGTCTCGGCGAAGTGGTGGTACATCAACACCGGCACCCGGCGGCATGGGCCAGAGATCACCCCGTATCGGATATCCAGGCCCGTGATCAGCAGGAGCAGAACCAGCAGTATCGCGGCAAGTTTTTTCAGGCGCATTTGCCATCACCTCCCAAGTCTTTGCTCCATTAGACGGCGTCCGCAGCATTATGTTCCCCGGGGAGGCATATTCTATTTGCTCCTCCGCAGGCGGAGGATAATGGGCCAGGCCAGCAGTCCGCCGCACAGGGCAGTGACCCCCTGGGGCCAGGAGAACATAATGGACAGCATAGCCGCCTGCTTCTCCGGCAGGCCGGACATGGCCCCCAGCACCATGGGCACAGTGAGCCACAGGAAGGCGCACTTCACTCCGGCGCCGCAGATCACGGCGGGGATGTGCATCTTCTCCAGAGGGAGACGGGCGCGCATGGTCAGCAGGTAGTAGATCAGGCACAGCAGGGCGTTGCCCAGGGCCACCACCGGGGACAGGAAGGGCTGGCTCATGCCCAGGAATCCCGCCAGCACAGCGGAGAGCACACCGATGGCCACGCCGGAGGTCAGCCCCGCCCTGGCGGTGAAGACCAGAAGGACGCAGTTGACCAGGGTGCCGGTGATGAGCTGCTTGACGCTGAAGGGGCCGAAGATCACGGCAATGGCGGGGATCAGGCTGCCCAGATACTGGGCGGCCACCACCAGGGCCACGCCCATGGCGGTGAGGGCCACCCACTTGGCAGGGGAGCGCTTCATGGAACATTCCTTCTTTCGATCTCAAGATCCGGCGGGGCCGGTTTGACCCCGCCGGGAAATATCACTGTGCCCGATCACGCCTTTCTGGGCGGGGCCGGAGGCATCTGCCAGGCGTGGTGATCGGTGTGGAGCAGGTGGTGGCTGCGCTGGCCGCAGGGCTTTTCCAGGTAGTCCCGGTACAGGGCCTGCACATCGCTGTTCTCGTGGCTGAAGCGGACCTTCTCCTCCTTGTCCAGGGCCCACAGGGCATCGCCCCGGTACTCCGCCATCTCCACGCCGTCCACAATGGGCTGACCGCCGCCGCCGGCACAGCCGCCGGGGCAGGCCATGACCTCCACGAAGTCGTACTGCACATCCCCGCGGCGGATGGCCTCCATCAGCTTGCGGGTGCGGCCCAGGCTGCTGACCACCGCCACCCGGACAACGCCGGCGCCGGGGATATTGAACACGGCCTCCTTCCAGCTGTCCCCCTCCACGCCCCGGACAGCCCGGAAGGTATCGGCGTTGGGGTTGCGGCCGGTGATGAGGAAATAGGCGCTGCGGAGGGCGGCGTCCATCACGCCGCCGGTGGCGCCAAAGACCACCGCCGCGCCGGTACTGGTGCCCAGAGGGCTGTCGAAGGGACTCTCCGGCAGGCCGTCCACCATGATGTTGTCGCTGCGGATCATCCGCACGAACTCCCGGGTGGTGAGGACGATGTCCACATCCGGGTCGCCGCAGGCATCCCGCATGGAGGGAAGCGTACACTCCTCCTTCTTGGCCAGGCAGGGCATAATGGAGATGACCCGGATCTTGTGGGGATCCAGACCCATCTTCTCCGCAAAGTAGCTCTTGGCCACTGCGCCGAACATCTGCTGGGGGCTCTTGGCGGTGGAGAGGTTGTCCGTGAACTCCGGGTAGTTGCTCTTGACAAAGCGGACCCAGCCGGGGCAGCAGGAGGTGAACATGGGCCACTGGTAGTCCTCCCGGTGGGTGAAGCGCTCCACAAACTCGCTGCCCTCCTCCATGATGGTCAGGTCTGCGGCGAAGTTGGTGTCAAAGACATAGTCAAAGCCCAGGCGCTTCAGGGCGGTGACCATTTTGCCGTTGGTGACGGCGCCGGGCTTCAGGCCGAACTGCTCCGCCCAGGCCACACGGACGGCGGGGGCCACCTGGACCACCGTGGTGATCTCCGGGTCCGCCAGGGCCTCCAGCACCGGCTCCGTGTCGTCCCGCTCCCGGAGCGCGCCGGTGGGGCAGTGGGTAATGCACTGCCCGCAGAAGGCGCAGTCCGCCTCCCGGATCTTCCGGTTGTGGCTGACATTGACGGACACCCGGGAGCCGGTCCCCGCCACGTCCCAGATGTTCAGCCCCTGGATCTTATCACAGACCTGGATGCAGCGCATACACTTGATGCACTTGCTCTCCTGGCGGATCAGCGGGGCGGAGCGGTCCCAGATCCCCCGGCGGATGTCGATGGGATAGGGGATGTACAGCAGGTTGGCCTCCATAGCCATCTTTTGCAGGGCGCAGTTGCCGCTGCGGACGCAGAAGGCGCACTGGCAGTCGTGCTGGGAGAGGATGAGCCGCAGGTTGGTGCGGCGGGCCGCCCGGACCCGGGGGCTGTTGGTGTGGACCACCATCCCCTCCCGGACGGGGTTGTTGCAGGCGGTGACCAGGCGCTCCACGCCCTCCACCTCCACCACGCACACCCGACAGGCGCCGATCTCATTGAGGTCCTTCCAGTAGCACAGGCTGGGCAGAGGGCACCCCGCCTGGCGGGCGGCCTCCAGAATGGTGGTGTTCTCCTGGACCTCCAGGGAAATGCCATTGATGGTGAGTTTTACCATTTTTCTCTCCTCCCTCCCTTGAAGATGCCGTAGCCGAAGTGGTCGCAGCGCAGGCAGCGGGCGCTCTCCTCCATGGCGCCCTGGTGGGTCAGGCCGCACTCGATGCACACGAAGTCGTGCTTGCGCTCGCCAGCCTCCCGCTCGGTGGTATTCACCCGGCCGTGGGGCGGGGTGTTGCTGAACTCAGGATCCGGGATATCCACATCCACGGTGATCTCATGGCGGAAGCCCAGGTACTCGTCGATGTTGGCCGCGGCCACCTTTCCGGCGGCAATGGCCTTGATGGCGGAGGCGGGCCCGGTGACGCAGTCGCCGCCGGCGAAGACGCCCTCCATATCCGCTTTGTTGAGCTTGCTGTCGCTGAGGGCCTCGATGGTGCCCCGGTGGATGGGGATGCCGGCGTGCTCGAAGGCGTTGGTCTCGATCCCCTGGCCGATAGCCACCACGATCACATCGGCGGGGATGCGAATCTCCCCCTGGTCGGCAGTTTTGGGGGCCGGGCGGCCGGAGCGGATATCGCCGGGGATCTGGGGCTGGACCCACAGGGCAGCGGCGTTGCCCTCCTCGTCGGCCTCGATGCGGACAGGGGCCATGAGGGTCATGAGCTCCACACCCTCGGCCACCGCGCCCTCCACCTCCTCGGGCAGGGCAGTCATATCCACCTGGCGGCGGCGGTAGACGCAGGATACCTTCTCCGCCCCCAGGCGCACGGCGCTGCGGGTGACGTCCATGGCCACGTTGCCGCCGCCGATGACCACCACCTGCTTACCGGTGAAGTCGGGCAGCTCGTTGTCGCCAATGGAGCGGAGCATCTCCACCGCGCTGATGACGCCGCGGCTCTCCTCGCCGGGGATGCCGGTCTTCTTGTCGGTGTGGGCGCCGATGGAGATGTAGACGCTGTCGTACTGCCGCCGCAGCTCCTCAAAGGAGATGTCGCTGCCCACATCCACCTGGGTGTACACGGTAATGCCCAGGGAGAGGATGGAGGCGATCTCCTGGTCCAGCTTCTCCCGGGGGAAGCGGTAGCTGGGGATACCGTAGCGGAGCATACCGCCCAGCTGGCGGCGCTTCTCATAGACGGTGACCTCATGGCCCATGAGGGCCAGGTAGTAGGCGGCGGATAGGCCACCGGGGCCGCCGCCGATGACCGCCACCCGCTTTCCGGTGGGCTCGGCGCACAGGGGCTGCGGGACCTCCCCCGCCGTATCCACGGCGTACCGCTTCAGTCCCCGGATATTCATGGCGTCGTCGATCATATTCCGGCGGCAGCGGGCCTCACAGGGGTGCTCACAGATGTAGGCGCAGGCCACGGGGAAGGGGTTGTCCTTGCGGATGAGGCGCACGGCGTCGTCGCAGCGGCCATCCCGGATCAGGGCAATATAGCCCGGGATATCCACACCGGCGGGGCACAGGGCCACGCAGGGCACCGGGTTTTCCAGGCTGCCCAGGCAGCGGTGGTTATAGATATGCTCCAGATAGTCGTCCCGGAAGCCGTGGATACCGTTGAGGACCAGACGGGCGGCGTGCTGGCCAATGGCACAGGCGGCGCTCTCCTCAATGGAGCGGGCGGTCTGTTCGATGATCTCCATATGCCGGGGACGGGCCCGGCCATCCAGCACATCGGTCAGTAGGGTGGCCAGCTGGCCCAGGCCCACGCGGCAGGGCACACACTTTCCACAGGTCTGGGCGTGGCAGAGGTTCAGGAAGTTCAGCGCCATATCCACAGGGCACAGGCCCGGAGGCGAGGCGGCGATCCGGCGCTCCATGTCGTGGTAGAGCTGCTCCACCACCATCTGGGCCCGATCGGGGGTCTTGATGTCTAATCTGCTCAACTGTGGTCTCTCCTTTCGTTTACCCGCAGCCGTCAGGCATCTGTACCCGGCGGCGGCAGATTTTATTACATACACAATCATTATGCCCTTCCAGCGATAATTTGTAAAGACTAGTTATTTTCTTCACGATTTTTTGGTATATTTGACAAAAATGGCCGGTGCGCCTCAGCGTACCGGCCAAAAATAGTGGTTAAATCTTTGTCTCATCCTGGGGTTGAGCGGGTTTGTCCTTTGCCGTGTTCCGCCGCATTCTCCGACGGAGGACCAGGACCACGGCCAAAACTCCACCGGTCAGCACCAGCACGGTCACCCAGTTGCGGGCCAGACCCACCAGCAGATCCTCAGCCCCGTCCACACCCCGGCGCAGGCCGGTGGAAAAGGCGGAGGCCATGCGCTGGCCGAAGGTCAAGGGCGCGTCGTCGGGATCGGTGGAGAGCTTATAGACCTCGTACAGCTCCAGCTCCACCGTGGAGTAGCCCACCAGGCTGTCGTAATGCCGGAGGCTGCCGGTGAGCTGCTCGATGGCCAGCTCCGTGTCGCTGAGGGCGGACTCCAGGGCGATAATGTCCTCCATGGTGTCCGCCTGCTCCAGCAGGACATGGAGGCGGTCCAGCTTGGTCTGCTGGGTCTTCAGCCGGGCCTCGGTGTCGTAGTAGACCTCGCTGACGTCCTCGGTATACTGCTGGCAGCGGGTCATATGGGCCGCCTGGCCCACCTGCTCCAGCAGGGCGGAGAAGTTCTCCGCCGGGACCCGGATGGTGCAGTAGAGGCTGCGGTAGCTGCCCCCCTGCTCCAGGCTGTGGGACTCGTAGTAGCCCCCCAGTTTCTCCATGATCATGTCCAGGGCCTTGCCGGCGTCGTCAAAGGCCTTGGTCTCCAGGGACAGCTGGGCGGAGTAGATGAGCTTCGCCCCCTTGGGCAGGTCTGCGCCGGCGCTCTCCGGGGCCGGCACCGGCATCTCCGGCGCCTCCATGGGCTCCATTGGCGCGGATTCTTCCTCCATGATCCAGCCGCCGCCGGCTGTGGTATTGCTCGCCGGCATATCGGCGGCAGCGTCCTGCTTCATGCTGGAATTTCCGCCGGAGGCGCCGCAGGCGGTCAGCAGTAGGAGCAGCGCCAGCAGGGTAGGCAGTAACTTTTTCATGGTTCCTTCCTCCTTTTTTGTCCTTATACTACAAAGGACGCAGAAAAAAGGGGAATGTTCCTGGCAGCGGGTAAATTTTCCCGGCCGCCGGGGAAAAATTCCCGCCGCCCTTGCATCACCGGCGGCGGTGGGGTAAAATAGTGCCATCAAAACACCCAGGAGGATACTGCCCATGACCTACGAGGAAGTGCTGGCCGCCGCCCGGAATTGCAGCGGCCCCTACTGCAAAGCCTGCCCGGTGTGCAACGGCCGGGCCTGCGGCAACACCATCCCCGGCCCGGGAGCCAAGGGACTGGGGGGCGTGGCCGCCCGCAACTACCAGAAGTGGCAGGAGATCTGCCTCAACATGGATACCATCGGGGAGAGCGGCGGCGTGGACACCACCCTCTCCCTCTTTGGCCGGACCTTTGCCCTGCCGGTGTTCGCCGGCCCCGTGGGGGCCATGCAGCTCCACTACGGGGACAAGTACGACGACCTGACCTACAACAGCCTGCTGGTCTCCGCCTGCCGGGACAGCGGCATTCTGGCCTTCACCGGCGACGGCACCAACCCGGCGGTGATGGCTGGGGCCGCGGAGGCCATCCGCCTGGCGGGCGGGGCGGGCATCCCCACGGTGAAGCCCTGGGACCGGGACACGGTCATGGAGAAGCTGGCCCTGGCGGGGTCCGCCGATCCCGTGGCGGTGTCCATGGACATCGACGCCGCCGGACTGCCCTTCCTCCGGGGACGCACGCCCCCCGCCGGCAGCAAGACCGTGGATGAGCTGCGGGAGATCGCCACCTGTGCCGGCCGCCCCTTCATCCTCAAGGGGATCATGACCCCCCGGGGGGCGGAGAAGGCCGCCAAAGCCGGGGCCGCCGCCATTGTGGTATCCAACCACGGCGGACGGGTGCTGGACCAGTGTCCCGCCACGGCGGAGGTCCTGCCGGAGATCGTCGCGGCGGTGGGCAAGGACCTGACCATCCTGGTGGACGGCGGCATCCGCTCCGGGGCGGACATCTTCAAGGCCCTGGCCCTGGGGGCTGACGGCGTGCTCATCGCTCGCCCCTTCGTCACCGCCGTCTACGGTGGCGGCAGCCAGGGCGTCGCCCTCTATGTGCAGAAGCTCCGGGACGAGCTGGCCGACGTCATGGCCATGTGCGGCGTCCACCGTCTGGCGGAGATCGACAGCGCCTGCGTCCGCAGGCCGTAAGGAGAGGAGGACATCACATGACCATCACCTGGCTGGGCCACTCCTGCTTCCTGCTGAACAGCGGCGGCTTCCGCCTGCTGCTGGACCCCTACCACTGCGTCCGGGGCCTGCCGGATGTGGCGGCGGAGGCCGACGCCGTCTGCTGCAGCCACGACCACTTTGACCACGCCTATCTGGACCGGATCACCTGCACCGCTGGAAAGCCCTCCCCCTTTACGGTGGAGGAGGTGCAGACCTTCCACGACGACCAGGGCGGCAAACTCCGCGGGGAGAACACGGTCCGCCGCTTTACGGCGGAGGGCATCAGCGTCGTCCACCTGGGGGATCTGGGCCACCAGCTCAATAGCGAACAGATTGCCGCCCTGACCCCCTGTGATGCTCTGCTGCTGCCGGTGGGCGGCACCTACACCCTGGACCCCGCCGGGGCCAGGGCGGTCATGGAGGCCCTGGGCCCCCGGATCGTCATCCCCATGCACTACCGCCGGGGGAGCTGGGGCTTCACCGAGCTGGCGGAGGTGGAGGACTTCCTGTCCCTCTGCCCCGGGGAGATGCTCCGCACCCACCCCGGTTCCACCCTCACCGTGGACAGCAGCACCCCGCCCCAGATCGCCGTCCTGTCGCCGGAAATTGACAACAGATCGTAATATCTGCAACAAAAACTACAAATCGGACTGTATTTTTTCAAAAAAGCCTCGCAGAGTTCGCCGCCCGGAGGCGGCGAATCGAGTGAAATCATTTTCTGCCGGGGCGTGTACCTGGCAGAAAATACTTCTCGCGGAGCGAGCGTCGCACCGGCCATTGGCCGGAAGGCGCAGAGCGCAGCGCAAGCCTTACTCAAAAAAGTGCTTGCACTTTTTTGACAGTCTTTTGTGGGGCAGACCAACAAGGTCTGCCCCACAGCTTTTTTAGGACTCCGTCTCCCGCAGGCGCTCCACGATGGTCCGTTTGGCCGCAGCCCGGTACACCGCCAGGGGCACCAGGGCCCCCAGCAGCAGGAACACCGGCAGCGCCCCCAACACCGGCGCCGCAGTAAAGCGGTAGGTGACGAACCAGAACATACTGTTCATCACCGTCCCCAGGATGGGCGAGAAGGCCAGGGTCAGCACCAGGGCCGCAGCCACGGCCCCCAGGGCGTAGTACAGCCCCTCGTACACCAGCATGGTCTTCAGCTGCTTCCCCGTCATGCCGATGGACTGCAGCACGGCGAACTCCCGGCGGCGGACCATGATCCCGGTGAAGATGGCGTTGAAGAAGTTCAGCACGCCCACCAGGGCCACGATAAAGCTCAGTGCACCCCCCAGCAGGGAGAACATGGACCGCATACTGGCAAACTCCGCGGCGTAGGTGGACTTGCTCTCGTAGTCCAGCTGCGGGTCCACATTTTCCGTGTAGTCGGCCAGGTAGGCCTCCATGGCGGCGTTGGCCTCCGCCGTGGTGTCGAAGGCGTAGTACATGGTGCAGTCGGTGCCCGTATCCCGGATGAAGGTCTGGTGGTTGAGGATGAACTCGTCGGTGCCGTAGTAGCGGTAGGAGAAGGGCATGGGCACCGTCACCAGGGCCGCCACCTCATAGTCCACATCCCGGTATTTGACCGCCCGGGCCACATAGGGGAGCTGGCTGAGATCGGCATCCGGCGGGTAGACCTCCCCGGTGTTGGGGTTGCAATATTCATACTCCTCCACATACCGCAGGGTAATGGTGTCCCCCAGCCGGGCCCAGTGGCTGTCCATCTCCGGCTGGCCGTAGTCGTCGTCGCTATACACCGCGGCCACATAGTTTCCCCCGGGCTCGTAGAGCTTGGACAGGTCCCCCTCCAGCACCTTCAGGTGGTCCAGGGCAAAAGGCTCCATGCCGTAGATTTGGGCATCATCCGCCAACAGCCCCTCCGCGTTTCGATCCTTAAAGTGGACCAGGCTGTCCAGCTGCTCCTGGGTGTTCCACAGGCCCTTGCTGGCCCGGTAATACTCCTCAGTGACAAACTCCTCCACCGGTCTGGTCTTGCCGTAGATCCGGCCCCCCGCTGTGACGCCGCCCTGGGCGGCAATGCCGTCCATAACCGCCTGGGGCAGATCCATCTCGTCGTTAAAGCTGTCGCCGCCGGTCTGGAATTGGCCCGCGTCCGCCACAATGAAGTCGCTGGCGGTGAAGTAGGCGGTGTACTTATCCATATCAAAGCTGCGGGTGAAGATGACGGTGACAGTGAGCAGCACCACCGCCAGGGACAGGGAGGCCACGGTAAGGGCCGTCTTTTTCCGGCTGCGGCCCAGGTTGGCCCAGGCCATTCCGGCCAGGGATACCTGGCCCTGTCCGGCCCGCTTCTGCCCCTTGGCCGCCCCGGCGGCCCCCTCCGTATAGCGCACCGCCTCCACCGGGGAGACTTTCCCCGCCAGACGCCCGGGGCGGCGGCAGGAGATCAGCACCGTCCCCAGGGCGAACAGCGCCGAGGCCAGGAAGATCCATGGGCTGACGGAGGTGACCGCCACCACGCCGTCCAGCCGGGCCACGATCACCGGCGTCAGCCAGCCGCCCACGGCCCAGCCCGCCGCCAGCCCCAGAGGGATGCCCCCCAAGGACAGGACCAGGGCCTGCTGGCGGATGATCCGCCGCAGCTGCCGGGGGGTGGTGCCGATGGTCTTCAGCAGGCCGTAAAACCGGATATCCCCCGCCACGGAGATCTGGAAGACATTATAGATGATGAGATAGCCGGTAAAGGTGATCAGCAGCACCATGGCGGCAATGGCCAGCACCGTAACCGGGTCCAGATTTTCCGAGATCTGCGCCCCGGTATAGCCCCAGTTGACGCCGGTGCGGATATAGCCCTCCCGCTCCAAACTCTCGCTCTGGTAGCCGTGGTTGACCAAAATCTGCTCCAGGTCCCGCGCAATGTGCCGGGAGCCGCTGCTGAGCATCACATCCATATTCCAGGACCCGGTTATGCCGTCACTGGCCTGGCCGGGGACCACCCCGGCCTCCGACAGGATCTCCTCCGCCCGGCTCTGGGGGATGAGGATGTGGTTGGCCACGATGGCCCCGTCATATTCCCACCAGCCGCAGAGGGTGAAGGTCTCGGTGACGGGCGTGCCGTCCACGGGGAAGGTGACGGTGAACTCCGCCCCCAGCTCCGGGGTGATCCCCAGCAGCGCCAGCACTCGGGTGTCCGTGGCGGCCTCATTGGTGCCCTCCTCCGGCAGACGGCCCTCCACCGGGTCACAGTACATCCAGTGGGCCTGGTTGGCGTCGGAGTAGCCCACCTCCACATGGGACTTGTTGAAGGGGACCTCGTTGGGCATCCCCACGAAGCGCCGCAGGCCCCACTGGTCAATGAGGGGATCCTCCCGCAAGGCATGGAACTGCTCCTCCGTCAGGTACTTGAAGCCGCCGTGGCTGTACCCACCCACCTGACGGAAATTGGACTGCTGGAACCCCTCGTTGATGGAGAGGGCAATGGTAAAGAGGGAGGTGAAGAGCACCGTGGTCAGGGCGATGGCCAGCATGGCCACCAGGTTGCGGGTCCGGGCGGCCCCCATGCTCTTCCAGGAGAGGTGCCGGATGCACTTGCGATTGGAGACATTCATGGCTTCGCCCCCTATCCCCGGGCGATGCGGCCGTCCTCGATGCGGACGATCCGGTCGGCCAGCTGGGCGATCTCCTCGTTGTGGGTGATCATCACCATGGTCTGTGCGAAGCGCTGGCCCATCACCTTCATGAGGGACAGCACATCCTGGCTGGTCCGGCTGTCCAGGTTGCCGGTGGGCTCATCCGCCAGCAATATAGCGGGCTTGGTGGCCATGGCCCGGGCAATGGCCACCCGCTGCTGCTGGCCGCCGGAGAGCTGGGCGGGCAGGTTCCGCAGCTTCTGCTCCAGCCCCAGGGCGGCAATGATCTGGTCCACATACGCCTTGTCCACCGTGCCGCCGTCCAGCTGGATGGGCAGCACGATGTTCTCATACACGCTGAGCACCGGCACCAGGTTGTACGCCTGGAACACAAAGCCGATCTTCCTCCGCCGGAAGATGGTCAGGGCCTCGTCCTTCAGGGAGAAGATCTCCTGCCCGTCCACGGTGACGGAGCCGGAGGTGGGCCGGTCCAGTCCCCCCAGCATATGCAGCAGGGTGGATTTTCCGGAACCGGAGGTGCCCACGATGGCCACGAACTCCCCGTCCTCCACGCTGAGGTCCACCCCGTCCAGGGCCTTCACCAGGGTGTCCCCGGCGCCGTAATATTTTTTCAGGTCCTTGGTCTGTAAAATCGTCATATTATCCGCTCCTTCATGGAAAAAGTGAGGACCGTGTCCTCCACAGTCCCCACTATACCAAAAGATTCTTTCTACAATCTTTCTGAAATCTATCAGTGTTGAAAGAATTTTCCCTCCCCCTTGGGCAGGTAGAGGAAAAATGTGCTGCCCTGGCCCGGTTTGGCGCGGACCTTGATATATCCCCCCTGCCGCCGCAGGATCTCCCTCGTCAGGTACAGCCCGATGCCCAGCCCCTCCTGCTCCCGGACGTTCTCCCCCCGGTAGAAGCGGTTGAAGATGGCCCCCTGCTCCCCCTCGGGGATGCCGGGGCCTGTATCGGATACCACGATGGCGCAGAACATCTGGTACTCCCGGACGGACAGGTGAACGCTGCCCCCGGCGGGGGTGTACTTCAGCGCGTTGTCCACCACATTGGCCAGGGCCTCCGCCGTCCACTTGGCGTCGAAGCAGGCGGCGGCCGCCGTGGGCTCCGCCGCAAGGGCAACACCCCCGGCCTCTGCCTGCCGCTGGGCCTGCCGGACCGTCTCCTCCAGCAGGGGCTGCAGGGGGTGCACCGCCGGGGACATGGTCAGCACACCGGTCTCCAGGCGGGAGGCCCGCACAAGGGTGCGGATCAAAAAGGCCAGCTTCTCCCCCTGGGCCTTCACCATGGCGGCCTGCTCCGCCTGCTGGGGCGTCAGGTCCCCCTCCGCCAGCAGGGAGGCGTACAGCAAGATATTGGCAACGGGCGTCTTGGTCTGGTGGGAAATGTCGGCCAGCAGCGCCCGGATGGCCTCCCGCTCCTCCGCCAGCGACCGGGCGGAGACGGCGGAGCCGTTTAAAAAGCGGGCCAGCTTGGCCTCCAGGGCGGAGACGGCGGACTCATCGAAAACCGTCTCCCGGAAGGAGCCGTCAACAGCGGCGGTGAGCATTCGGTCCAGCCGCCGGAGCGTACGGCGGCTGCGCCACCACTGGTACAGGCCGAAGGCCAGGCCCGCCAGGCCCATGGCGGCGGCAAGGCAGTACCACCACATCACTGCACCTCCCAGGTGTAGCCCAGGCCGTACACGGTCCTGATGGGGGCGTCCCCCAGCTTGTTCCGCAGGCGGCGGACCGCCACCGACAGCGTGTTCTCATCCACAAACTCCCCGCCGTCCCACACCCGGTCCAACAGCAGCTCACGGGTCAGGATCTGTCCCCGCCGCTCCACCAGAAGCCGCAGCAGCCGCTGCTCCGTCCGGGACAGCTGGATGGGCTGCCCGTCCCGGCAGAAGACCATGGCGGAAAAGTCGAAGGAGAAGGGCGGCAGCTCCACCGTATCCCCCGCCGGACCGGCGCTGCGCCGCAGGAGGCTGTTCACCCTGGCCCGAAGCACCGCCAGGGAGAAGGGCTTGGTCACATAGTCGTCCGCCCCCAGCTCCAGCCCCGCCACCTGGTCGCTCTCCAGGTCGTTGGCGGTGAGCAGCAGCACAGGGATCGGGTCCTCCGGGCGCAGCTGGGTCAGCAGATCCAGCCCGCTGCCGTCGGGCAGGTTCACATCCAGGATCAGCAGGTCAAATCGCTCCCGGGCCAGGGCCTGCCGCCCCTGGTCCAGGGTGCGGCACAGGGTCATCTCCAGCGGCCCTCCCCCCAGGGCCAGGCAGATTCCCCGGCCCAGGGGTGCGTCGTCCTCGATCAGCAGGATCTTTTTCATGCTCTATCCTCCATTTTTCCCGCGCCGCAGGCATTCGCCCGCCGCCCCAGGCGGCGCCACAGGGCAAGGCCCGTCACATCCGCCAGGGCCCACCCGATGGGCACCGCCCACCAGATGCCCCGCAGTCCCACTGCGGGGATGGCCGACAGGGAATAGGCCAGGGCCACCCGGCTGCCCAGGGAGATCACCGTCAGCAGGATGGACACCTCCGCCCGCCCCATGCCCCGGAACAGGGCGTACAGCAGGAACAGAACCCCGATGCCCACATAGAAGGCCCCCACGATGTGGAGGTACTCCACGCCGATGCGGAGGATCTCCTCCTCCCCGCCGTCCACAAAGAGGAGCATCAGCGGCCGGGCCAGCAGCCACACACAGGCGGAGGAGATGAGGCAGAAGGCACCGGAGATCCCCAGGGCAGCGGCAGTCCCCCGGCGGATGCGCTCCGGCTTGCCCGCCCCGTGGTTCTGGGCCACGAAGGTGGCAAAGGCGTTGCCGAAATCCTGGGCGGGCATATAGGCGAAGTTGTCGATCTTCACCACCGCGGCGAAGGCGGCGCTGGCGGCAAAGCCGAAGCTGTTCACCAGCCCCTGGACCAGGAGGATACCGAAATTCATCACCGACTGCTGCACGGAGGTCAGCAGGGAGTTGGCGGCGATCTGCCGCAGGAGTCCCCGGTCCCAGCGCAGGTGCTGCCGCCGGGGGCAGATCCCCCGGGCGGCGGCGAAGAAATACACGGTGATGCACACCGCCGACAGCCCCTGGGCGGCCACGGTGGCCCAGGCCGCCCCCGCCACCCCCATGTGGAAGACCAGGATCAGCACCAGATCCAGCACAATATTGGCGCCGGCGGACACCGCCAGGAACGCCAGGGGCGCCACGGTGTTGCCGATACTCCGCAGCGCCGAGGCGAAGAAGTTATAGATGGTCACAAAGGTCATGCCCACAAAGATGATCCGCAGGTAGGTGCGGGTGAAGTCCACCGCCTCCGGCGGAATGCGGAGCAGGCGGATGAACTTGTCCAGACACAGCGCGGAGAGCAGATTGATGGCCGCCGACACCAGCAGGACAAAGGCCAGGGCGTTGACCAGACTGACCTTCAGCTGGTCGGTCCGCTTCGCCCCGTAGAGCTGGGCGAAAACCACGCCGCTGCCCATACACAGGCCCATGATGATGGAGGTCAGCAGCACCATCAGGGCGTAGGCGGAGCCCACGGCGGCCAGGGCGGCGGGCCCCACGGTCCGGCCCACAATGAGGGTATCGGCCACATTGTACAGCTGCTGCAGGATGTTGCCCAGGATCATGGGCAGACTAAAGCGGATGAGCCCACGGCTGATGGGCCCCTCAGTAAGACGATATTCCACATTGACCTCCCGAAGGGTAAACTTTTTCCTTATCCTACTCTATTTTACCGGGAAAAGCAATGGGGATACCCCACCGGGAAAGCAGCGCAGCCGATTTGTAATAAAATTCCCCCTTGCCCCGGGGGCGAGAATCGACTATAATCAACAGTGAACGACAGCATCCGCCCCGGCTTGCGGGCCGGGGCGCAATTTTATCGTCGCCAGGAGCGCAGAGATGGACAACCAGTACCCCTTTACCACAACGGAAGAAGAGCGCGCCGCCCGCCGGGCAGAGCGGATTGCCGCCCGGAAGGCCCGGGAGCGCCAGCGGAGACGGCAGAGGCTGCTGCGGAGCATCCCCCTGGTCTGCCTGGCCCTGGTGGCGGTGACCGCCGGCATCTGGGCCATTGGCAGCCGCGCGGACAGAAAGGCCCAGGCGGCAAATACGCCGCCTGCCACGGTGGAGCCCGCCCCCCAGCCCACCGCCACCGTGCCGCCCCCCGCGCCGCCCGCCCCCAAGGCCCCTGTCCCCTACACCGTGAAGGCCGATGGAAAAACGGTAGCCCTGGCAGCCTCCCCCGCAGTTGAGGTGGGCAGCGAATACGCCGTCCTCATCGATCTGAACGCCGACCGGATCGTGGCCCAGAAGGGCGCCGACACCGTTATCCATCCCGCCTCCATGACCAAGATCCTCACGGTCCTCACCGCCGCCGGACTGGTGGAGGACCTCTCCGGCACCGCCAAGATCGACCGGACCATCACCGACTACTGCTTCTCCAACGGGTGCAGCGTGGTGGGCTATCTGCTGGATGAGGAGGTCCCGGCAGAGGAGCTGTTTTACGGCACCATTCTCTCCTCCGGGGCGGACGCGGCCCTGGCCCTGGCCAACTACGCCGCCGGGTCCCACGAGGCCTTTGTGGAAAAGATGAACGAAAAGGTGGAGGAGCTGGGCCTCAGCGACACCGCCAGCTTCACCAACTGCGTGGGGCTATACGACGAGAAGAACGTCTGCACCGTCACCGACATGGCCCTGATCCTCAAGGCGGCCATGGAGAACGAGCTGTGCCGCAAGGTGCTGACCGCCAAGATCTACTACGGCCAGCCGGTGGAGGACTACCCCGATGGGCGGGTCCTCTCCAACTGGTTCCTGCGGCGGATCGAGGACAAGGACTGCGGCGATGTCACCGTCATGGGGGCCAAGACCGGCTATGTGGTCCAGTCCGGCAACTGCGCCGCCAGCTATGCGGAGAACAGCGCCGGCGGGCGCTTCATCTGCGTCACCGGCAAGGCCAGCAGCAACTGGGGCGCCATCTATGACCACGTGGCCCTGTACAACGCCTTTGCCCAGGGCAAATAAGCAGCAGAATATGTTACGGCCGGACAGCCCAATGGGCTGCCCGGCCGTTGAGACTGTCAAAAAAGTGCAAGCACTTTTTTGAGTGGGGGTTTCGCTGCGCTCTGCGCCTTCCGGCCTGCGGCCGGTGCGACGCTCGCTCCGCGAGAAGTATTTTCTGCCACGCACATGTCGCGGCAGAAAATGATTTCACCCTATTCGCCGCCTCCGGGCGGCGAACTCTGCGAGGCTTATTGACAAGTTGTACGGCCGGACAGCCCAATGGGCTGCCCGGCCGTTTTCGTTTTTGGGGATCAGGCGTCCCGCTTTTTCCGCCCTCTGCGGATGAACAGTCCCAGGAGCACCGCCGTCACCACGACCACCGCCCCCACCAGCAGCCAGGGGATATAGGCCGACGCCTGCGCAACCGGGTCCTGGGGCGGGATCAGCTCCGGCGTCCCCACCTGGCGGAGGGGAAAGACGCTCTCCCCGTCCACCTGCTCCCCGTCCCCTGCCGGGTCGTCCAGGCAGAACCAGGCGTTCATCCGGCCATACATATACCCCACAAAGCCCCAGGTGAGGCCCTGCTCGTCCACAAAGACGGACTGGATGTAGCTCTCCCCCTCCGGCCCGCCGGTGAGATTGGTCATCAGCTCGTCATTCTGCTCCACCGTCCAGTAGGTCTTCACCGCCGGTGCGCCGGGGTACTCGTAGAAGGCCACCCCCTCGGCGTCTCCGCTGTAGTCCGCAAACTCCCCGGCGTACTCCCGGATCTCCCCGGCATAGTCCTGGGCAAAGGAGATGTAGTCGTAGATCAGCTGCAACTCCGCCAGGGGGACCCAGCCCTCCGTCGCCTCTCCGCCGTCATACACGCTGGCATAGGCCCAGTCCTGGTAGTGCCAGTCCACCCACAGCTCCCCGCCGTTGGTGAGCTGCCCCTGGACCCGGGAGCCATTTGGGGCGTCCCACAGCGTCACGAACCCCTCCGGGCCGTTGGCATAGAAGCCCCGCCCCAGGTGCTCGCACTCCTGGCTGTGCTTCTCGTAAAAGCGGTTCTCCGGCTCCCACAGCACATCCGCCCGGGCAGTCACGCCCACGGACATCGCCATGACCGCCGCCAGGAACAACACAACTATCCTCCGTCTCATGGGCCACATCCTCCTATTTCTTCTTGTTCTTCCGCAGCAGCAGGACCGTCACTACCACCACTGCCGCCACCAGCAGCCAGGGCAGGATGGTCCCCGCCTCCCGCAGGATCAGCTCTCCTGGGCTGATCACATCTGCCGCTGCCGCCGCCGTCAGGCCGATACTCGTCAGCGCCGTCAGCAGTAAGGTCAATATCCGCTTATTCATGGTCATTCCTCCGCATTCCCGCCGCAGAACTGCGGCTGTTGTTTTCGGACGTCTATCCCCTGTCCACTCATCCCAGCAGGCACCCCAGGCCGTAGGAAAATCCGTTGGCCAGCAGGGCAAACAGCAGCGGCCTCCCCAGCCGGGGGATACACAGCCGGTAGTACCGCCACTCCACCAGCACCGCCCCGCACTCCAGTGCCAGCGTCACCAGCGCCGGGGACCAGCCCCACAGCCCCACGGCGGTGTGGTAGGCCATTACCACCACCGGGTTGGTGAGGATGTTCACCAGCGCCACCACCGTCAGCTCCCGCCGCCCCCGGAGGCCCCAGAGCAGGGCAAAGCCCTCCTCCAGCAGCAGGGTCAGCAGCAGGGAGACCCCCAGTATCCTCAGCACGACGCCACCACCTTCCGCAGCGGCCGCCACAGCAGCGCCAGGGACGCCAGCGCCGCCAGAGCATAGGACAGCGGTCCCGTCAGCACAGACGGCCAGCCCAAAAAGCTGGGCAGCGCCCCCAGGAACAGCCCGAAGGTCAGCAGGCCGAAGGCGAAGCCCTTGGCCCCCGGCAGCAGCTGCGCCGCCGCCCACAGGGTCATGGGCATGGTCATATTGAAGAGGAACACCGCCAGGGTCCCGGGCAGCGGCATGGCGCAGAGCAGATACAGCCCCGCCGCCAGGCCCAGGGACCAGGCGGCGCTCCGCCGGGGGCCAAATCCGTCCATGGCGAAGCCCCCGGCCGCCTTGCCCAGCACCAGGGCCAAGGTCAGCCCCAGGGCCCACCAGCCCTCCCCACGCCAGGGGAAGGCCTGGTTCATGCCCATGTAGGACCGGAGGACCACCACCACCAGCAGGGGCAGCAGCGGCCCATAGCTCCCCCGGGGCGTCAGCTCCACCGGGGCGTTGCCGGAGCGGAAACCGTCCAATGCCCGACGGCTCCCCCAGAGGATCGCCGTCCCCAGAAGCAGGAGGCCCAGGGGCCCTATCCACAGCCCCGGCGCAGTCCCCCGCCCCCAGCGCGTCCCCAGGTACAGCCCCAGGGCCCCCGGTGAGACGAAGATCCCCAGGGCGGCCGCCCGCCGTCCGCTGCCGTTGAGCACATCGATGCCACCCCCCAGGTGGAACAGGGCGTTGCCCACCCCCGCCGTCACCGCCACAGCCAGGGGATTGGGGACGGCATAGGCCAGGGCTGTCAGCACGCAGCCCCCGGCTGCCACGGCGCTGTTGCGGTCCAGCCGGTCCGCCAGCAGCCCCAGGGGCATTTGCAGGGCAAAGGCGCAGAAGTTGTACAGCAGCAGGCACAGGGCGAAGTCCCCCTCCCCCGCCACGGTGCGGAACATCAGCAGCGCGCAGCTGAGATCTACCCACAGATGGGCGGCGCTGTACAGCGCCAGCAGTCCACGATGGTTCATCCTCTCTCCCCCCTTTATCTCTATAGACGCAGCGGCGGCGGCAGATGTGCCGGAAAAACCGGAAAAATTCCCCACCCCCGGAATACACCGGGGATGGGGAATTCGTCTTTCAAAAAAGTGCTTGCACTTTTTTGAAAGTTGCGCAAAAGGATGGGGAATCAACTACTTCCGCTTTTTGCCCAGGTAGGCCTCCTTGATCTTCTCGTCGGCAAACAGCTCCTGCCCCGTGCCGGAACGGGTGATGCGCCCAGTCTCCAGCACATAGGCGTAGTCCGCCGTCTTCAGGGCCATGTTGGCGTTCTGCTCCACCAGGAGGATGGTGACCCCCTGGCGATTGATCTCCCGGATGATCTCAAAGATCCCCTGGACCACGATGGGGGCAAGGCCCAGGGAGGGCTCATCCATCATCATGATCTTGGGCCGGCTCATGAGGGCCCGGCCCACAGCCAGCATCTGCTGCTCGCCGCCGGACAGGGTACCCGCCATCTGCCAGGACCGCTCCTTCAGCCGGGGAAACAGGGAGTAGATCCACTCCACATCCTTCTCCACCTCCGCCTTGTCCCGGCGGAGATAGGCCCCGATTTTCAGATTTTCCAGCACCGTCATATCCGGGAACACCCGCCGCCCCTCGGGCACCAGGGTAATCCCCTTGGACACGATGCGGTCCGAGGACAGGCCGGTAATATCCTCCCCCAGCAGGTGGATGCGGCCATGGGCGGGCTGCACCAGCCCCGCAATGGTCCGCAGGGTGGTGGACTTCCCCGCGCCGTTGGCACCGATGAGGGTGACGATCTTCCCGTCCGGCACCTCCAGGGTAATGCCCTTGACGGCCTCGATGCCGCCGTAGCTCACGCGCAGATCATCAATTCTAAGCATCCTCAGCCACCCCCAAATACGCGTCAATGACCCGCTGGTTATTCTGGATCTCCTGGGGCGTGCCGCTGGCAATGCCCTTGCCGAAATCCAGGACATAGATCCGGTCGGAGATCTCCATGACCAGGTCCATGTGGTGCTCGATGAGCAGCACCGTCAGCTTGAACTGATCCCGGATGCGGCTGATGAAGGCGGTGAGCTCGTCGGTCTCCTGGGGATTCATGCCCGCCGCCGGTTCATCCAGCAGCAGCAGGCTGGGGTCCGTAGCCAGGGCCCGGGCGATCTCCAGGTGCCGCTGCATCCCGTAGGGCAGGCTGGTGGCCAGCTCGTCCTTCACCTCGTGGAGGCCCAGGATGTTCAGCAGCTCCTCCACCTCCTGCCGCTGCCGCTCCTCCTCCGCCCGGTTCATGCGGAAGGTGGCGGAAAAGATGTTGCTGGTCCGGCGGCAGTGCTTGGCCACCAGGACATTGTCAAATACGGTCATGCCCTTCCACAGGCGGATATTCTGGAAGGTGCGGGCCATGCCCAGGCGGGTGATCTTGTCCGGGGAGGGGGCCAGCACCTGATTGTACTTCCCGTTGTTCTCCCCCTTGTAGAGCTTCTTCATCTTCCCCTGGGGGTGATTTTCGATGATCTTCTCCCCCTGGAACCACACCGCACCGTTGGTGGGGGCGTACACGCCGGTGATGACGTTGAAGGCCGTGGTTTTTCCCGCGCCGTTGGGACCGATGAGGGCCACGATCTCCCCCGCATTCACCTCCAGATCCAGGTTATCCACCGCCACCACGCCGCCGAACTGCATGGTGACATTCTCTACCTTCAGCACCTGCTTGCTCATTTGTTCTCCGCCCCCTTTCGGACAGCTCTCTTTCTCCGCTTCAGCAGGTCGGGAAGCTCCTTATCCCCCATAATGCCCCGGCGGAAGAACAGAACGATGACCATGATGATCACCGAGAAGACCACCATGCGGAAACCGGGGGCCAGCAGCTTCAGCCCAAAGAGGTTGTTGGCGGAGTCATCCAGGAAGCGGAGCCACCACTCGCTGCAGCTGATGAAGAGAAAGGAGGCGATGATGCTGCCGCTGATGGAGCCGATGCCGCCGATGACCACGATCAGCAAGATCTCGTAGGTCATGGCAGAGGTATAGCCCTTGGCCTGGACACTGTTCATGTACATGGCCATGAGGCCGCCGCCCACCCCGGCGAAAAATGTACTGATGACAAAGGACAGCATCTTGTGCTTGGCCAGATTCACTCCCATGGCCTCCGCGGCGATCTCATCGTCCCGGATGGCCTTGAAGGCCCGGCCGTAGGTGGAGTTCACCAGCAGCACAATCACCAGGATACACACCCCCACCACGATGACATAGGGATAGAGGTGCTTGAAGGTGGTGTACTGCCGCAGGGTGTTGGAGCCGTTGGTCAGGGGGGCGGAGCCCTCGAACTGGATAATAGTCCGCATGATCTCCGCAAAGCCCAGGGTGGCGATAGCCAGATAGTCGCTCTTCAGCCGCAGCACCGGCAGGCCGATGAGCCAGCCGAAGAAGGCCGCCAGAATGCCGCAGATCACCAGGGTCAGCACCATGCCCACCACAGCGCCCACCGTCTCCCCCAGCAGGCCGGAGAAGATCTCCGGGATGGAGAACTGGACGATACCGCCGTCGTAATACTGATAGACCCCCGCCCGCTTGGCCACGGGGATGGACAGTATGGCGTAGGTGTAGGCCCCCACCAGCATAAAGCCCGCCTGACCCAGAGAGAACAGGCCGGTAAAACCGTTGAGCAGATTCATGGACACGGCGATCAGGGCGTACACCGTGCCCTTCTTCAGCACGGTCACCAGCATGGATAGGCCCTGCACCTGTCCGGCCAGGGCCTCCGCCCCCACGGACAGCGCCGCCATGGCGGCGATCACCACCAGGCCCTTGACCACCGTGGAATACGCATTTCCCTTTTTCATCATCACACCTTCTCCTCCAGCTTCTCTCCGAAGAGGCCCGTAGGCTTGAAGACCAGCACCACCACCAGCAGCGCGAAGGTGAAGGCGTCGCTGAAGGTGGAGTAGCCCACCGCCCGGATGATGTTCTCACAGATGCCGATGATAAAGCCGCCCACCACGGCCCCGGGAATGGAGCCGATGCCGCCGAACACCGCCGCCACAAAGGCCTTCAGCCCCGGCATGGTGCCCACCGTGGGGGAGATGGTGGAGTAGTTGCTGAAAAACAGGAAGGACCCCACCGCCGCCAGGAAGGAGCCGATGACGAAGGTCATGGAGATGACCGCGTTGATCTTGATGCCCATGAGCCGTGCCGTCTCGAAGTCCTTGGAGGCGGCCCGCATGGCCATGCCGATCTTGGTGCGCTTGATGAGGGTCACCAGGGCCAGCACCAGCACCAGGGTCAGCACTGGGGTGATGATGGTGACCCGCTTGGTCTCCGTCCCCATCACATTGACCACATCGGAGATCCAGGGGATAACGGGGTACTGCTGCGCCTGGCCGCCGGTGACATACCACATCAGGTTTTGCAGCAGGTAGCTGACGCCGATGGCGGAGATCATCACCGACATCCGGGGTGCGGAGCGCAGGGGCTTATAGGCCAGCCGCTCCACAGTAAAGCCCAGCAGCACCGTCATCAGGATCGTCAGTGGGATGGCCAGGTAGATGGGCATGGACATGGCGGCGTAGAACATCACGAAGCCCGCCACAGTGAAGATATCACCGTGAGCAAAGTTGATGAGCCGCAGTATGCCGTAGACCATGGTATACCCCAGGGCGATGAGGGCATACTGGCCTCCGGCCGAGATCCCGGCCAGCAGCGTGGGCAGGATCCTTTGGAGCAATTCTTCCATAGTGTTCACCTCTTGCACGATTTCTCTCTCCCGGAGAACCGGGGCGGATACGCAGGCGGCGAGGGGGAACCCCTCGCCGCGCCGCAGAAGTGTCCGCTTTACTCTGCCAGTCCCTGCTCCTTCACGGAGTAGAAGGCCTGCTTATCCGTGTCAACACCCTTGATGAAGATGATGTTTTTATCCACATCGCCCTCGCTGTCGAACCGTACATCGCCGGTAACGCCGGTGTACTGCACATCCTTCAGCGCATTGGCGATGGCCTCGGAATCCCCGGAGCCCGCGGCCTTGATGGCCTCGATAGCCACCATATAGGCATCGTAGCCCAGGGCGGAGACGGCAGAGACGGTGTCCGTGCCGCCGTTGTTGGACAGCTTGTCACTGTTGGCGTTCAGCCAAGCCTTGAAGCCCTCCATGAAGTCCGCTGCGGCGGAGCTGGCCCCCTCGTCATAGAAGGTGGAGAAGTACACATCCGCCCCGGACTTGCTGGCGGCCTGGAGGATAACGGCGTCATCCCAGGTATCACCGGCGATCAGGGGGATCCCGGCGGAGGCCGCCTGGTCGATGAACAGGGAGGCCACCGTGGTGGAGCTGGGGGCAAAGATCACATCCGCCTTGGCATTCACCGCCGCATTGACGAAGCCGGACATATCCGTGTTGCCGGCGGGGTTCTGGTCCGCCACCACCTGGATGCCCAGGCGCTCACACTCCTGGGTGAAGTACTCGCCCAGGCCAACGGAGTAATCGTCGCCCAGCTCCGTGAAGACGTAGGCCACATCGGCGTCGAACTCATCCTTGGCCAGGTTGGCCAGCACGCTGCCCTGGAAGGGGTCCAGATAGCACACGCGGAAGTAGTAGGGGTTGCCCAGGGTCACACCGGGGTTGGTGCAGGAGCAGCCGATGGCGGGGATCTTGGCCTCCTCGAATACGGGGGCGGCGGCCATGGACACGCCGGAGCCGTAGGAGCCCAGCACCACGCTGACGCCGGCATTGACCAGCTGCTGGGCGGCGGTGACGCCCTTGTCGTTCTCCGACTGGTTATCCACGATCTCCAGCTTGATCTGGTACTCCTCCCCGCCGATCGTCACGGTGGGGCAAACCGAGTGGGCATATTCACAGCCCAGGATCTCCTTCTTGCCGCCAGCGCCGTTGGCGCCGGAGGAGGGCTCGTAGATCCCGACCTTGATGACCTTCTCACCACCGGCGGAATCTCCTCCGCCGCTGTTGCCGCAGGCGGCCAGGGACAGCAGCATGACCAACGCCATCAACACTGCAAAAACTCTCTTCATCTTCCGTTCCTCCTTTTCGTTGCTCCCGCATCCGGGGAGGATACGCTCTCCGTAGGCTGCGGGACCTTGTGAGCCATATTATAGCACGCACTTTTCAAAATGCAAGAACTTTTATTCTCGATACTCGCCGCATTTTGCTGTTATATCGTCTTTTTATCACATTTAAATTAAGTTTGTCCACCGTGGACGAACGTCCGTAAATCCTCCTTTTTGCCAAAATATCCCCATCTGTCCCAGTTTTGTCCTTGTATTGTAAACTTTTGTTGTTATATTGCAGACATTTTCGTCGCCAGGGCGTCCTTGTGTTGTAGACATTCCTCCACTCGCCGCGGTCATAACTTTGTATAGAATGACCGGCCCCGCCAAAAACGGCGGGGCCGGTCTGTCTATTTTTCACAAATCTTCTGTTTTGCTCTACTTCCCCTCAGTAAACAGGGCCTGGGCGCTGGCAGCAAGGCCCGCCAACCCCTGGATCTCGCTGGGAATGATGATCTTGGTGGCCTGCCCGTTGGCGGCAGCCTGGAACGCCTCCAGGGCCTTGAGCTTCACCACCTGGTCGTTGGGGGCCGCCTCATTGAGCATCTTCAGCGCGTCAGCGGTGGCCTGCTGCACCCGGAGGATGGCCTCCGCCTGGGCCTCCGCCTCCATGATCCGGGCCTGCTTGGCGGCGTCCGCCCGCAGGATCACGGACTGCTTCTCACCCTCAGCCACCAGGATCTGGGACTGCTTCTGCCCCTCGGCCTGGAGGATGGACTCCCGGCGCTCCCGCTCGGCCTTCATCTGCTTCTCCATGGCATCCTGGATCTCTCTGGGCGGGATGATGTTCTTCAGCTCCACCCGGTTGACCTTGATCCCCCAGGGGTCCGTGGCCTCATCCAGAATGGACCGCATCTTGGTGTTGATGTGGTCCCGGCTGGTGAGGGACTGGTCCAGCTCCAGGTCGCCGATGATATTACGGAGGGTGGTGGCGGTCAAGTTCTCAATGGCGCTCATGGGATGCTCCACCCCGTAGGTATACAGCTTGGGGTCCACGATCTGGAAATAGATAACGGTGTCGATCTGCATGGTCACATTGTCCTTGGTGATGACCGGCTGGGGGGCAAAGTCCACCACCTGCTCCTTCAGGCTCACCCGCTTGGCGACCCGGTCCAAAATGGGCAGCTTCACATGGAGGCCAACCCCCCAGGTGGAGTGGTAGGCGCCCAGGCGCTCCACCACAAAGGCGCGGGACTGCTGGACCACATGGATATTGGTCACCAACAGCACCAGGGCGATCAGACCAATGGCAATCAGAACAAACGGCATAACACTTCCTCCTTTAACACGCTCTTTCCCTCTTTACTCCAGTGGGTTCATCTCTATTTTAGTATACCTCCCGTTGAAATGCAACATTTTTCCGCAGGTTGGACAAAGTTTCTCCCGGGCGCAAATTTTTTTGCGAAGGGTTGCACGAAAGCGTGCAACTTCCGGCGGATTTCCGCCATAGAATGAGGGGGTGATAACGGTTGGCCATAACGATTTCCGTGGACACGATCATCAGGGCGGCGTCGCTGGTCACGGCGCTGACAGTGCTGGGGGGCGTGAGCTTCGCTGTGGTGAAGTTCATCCTGCGGCAGAAGAAGCAGGACAGGGAGCTGGCGGCCATGCGGGGGGAGATGACCCTGCTGTGCTATGGCATCCTGGCGTGCCTGAAGGGCCTGAAGGAGCAGGGCTGCAACGGCCCGGTGACGGCGGCGCTGGACAAGCTGGAGAAGCATCTGAACCAGGCCGCCCATGCCCAGGAGGAGCCGTGAGGGGACGGCGGCAGCGTCCCGGGGTTCTGTCCCGGCTGCGGGCGTGGCTCCAGGGCATCCCCCATCTCTTTGGCAAGCTGGTGGTGGGCTGGTGTATTCTCTGCGGCACGGCGGCCAGCGCCTACGCCCTGCGGATCCTCAGCCGCACAGGCAATGACCCCGCAGCCCTGCTGGGGGTGATCCTGGCCTTCTTCGGCGGGGAGCTGCTGATCCTCTGCCTAAAGAAGATCCTGGGGGAAAAGTAATATGATTTTTGACGTGTCCAAACCGGACACAGAGAGGAGGATCTTATGACAGAACGACACGAGCGAGACAGTAACGGCGTGTGGGCTGTGGTGAAAAACCGGCTGGCCCACCTGTTGAGCGTCAAGAGCCTGGTGACCCTGGTCCTCACCGGCGTATTTGCCTATTTGGCCTGCGCGGGGATCATCAGCCAGGAGTTCATGATGGTGTACACCGTGGTCATCGGCTTCTATTTCGGCACCCAGAGCCAGAAGACCGTGGCGGTCCGGGAGGTGGACATTGATGAGCCATAGACCTGTGGGGGCGGCCGGACTGGCGCTGATCAAGCGCTTTGAGGGCTGCCGGCTGACCGCCTACAAGCCGGTGCCCAATGAGCGGTACTGGACCATTGGCTGGGGCCACTACGGCCCGGATGTTCAGCCGGGCATGACCATCACCCAGGAGCAGGCGGACGCCCTGCTGGTGCAGGACTGCCAGCGGGCGGCGGACGCCGTGGACCAGCCCGCCAACTGCCCGGTAACCGCTGTGCTCAACAGCAACCAGCGGGATGCCCTGATCTCCTTTACCTTCAACTGCGGGGCAAGCTGCCTGCGGGCCCTGTGCCGCAGCCGCACGCTCCCGCAGATCTGCGCGGCCATGTCCCTGTACAGCAAGGGCAACGGCGGCCAGGTGCTGCCGGGTCTGGTGCGCCGCCGGCAGGCGGAACAGAAATTATTCAGCACCCCTGTGGATAACCAGGAGGAGGTGGAGGAAGTGCGCTACAACACGGTGGCGGAATGTCCCGATTGGAGCCGGGAGACAGTACAGAAGCTGGTGGACAAGGGCCATCTGGGCGGCAACGGCCAGGGCCTGGACCTGAGCCTGGATATGGTGCGGCTGCTGGTGATCCTGGACCGGGCCGGGGCCATTGCGCAGTAGACAACGGAGCGGAAGGACGCGGCACGGCCGACAAATTAAATAGCGTACCTGCTGCAAAAAAGCTGCCTGGGAGCGTCATCCTGCCGCTCCCAGGCAGCCTTTTGTTTCCGTGGGAATTCTCTAAAATTCTAGTTTGGAATAGCCCACTCGTGTAATACAGATCGAACTTTTTCGGTGTATGGGCTAGTCATGGTAAAGTTTTGACCTGTGTGCTTGGGAAAAGTGATCACATACTGATCGGGATCAAAGCGAACATATTCAGGCTTGAACTCCGCAGAAAGGCTTGCGAAAGCATCGGGGTCTGTACCGCAGTCGGAGGAGGGGAATAGGAGGGCGGAAACAATTTCGTCCTTTGTTCCATAAAATAGGTCCCAACCTTCGATCAACGCGCCGGTCTCTCGATCAAAAGCACGGGTGATGTCGTACTGTTCGTGTTCTTCTTGATCGATGGGCAAAAGAAAGGAGGTGGTGCAATAGACGATCCCCGCATTCATCCCACTGATCGATGTGCTTTGTTGAATATAGTAGCAGCGGAAGCCAGATCTATCCTCCTGCGCGGTGTATTCCGCATAGGCCTTTTCGAGATATTCCTGTACACTGTACTCTTCGCTGTCCTGGGCATAGAACGCATTGATGCTGTTCTGGGCAGCCGGGGAGAGTTGGTTGGATGGTTCACCGTCCATAACCATTCCGGCATCTGGGACAGAGATCGCTGTCGCCACCAGTTCGGTGCCATCATCCAAAAGATACAACAACTTGTGATCATTTGGGAATTGCCAGGTTGAAACAGTTGCTCCATCTTCCAGGATATATGCGCTATCGTTTATTAGGATCTTATCAGAATCAGCAGAAGTTGTGTTTGTACAGCCAGATAATACAAAAAGGGCAAGAATAATACTAGATACGCTCGCCGTCAACAATGTGCTGCAAACTAAGCCCACTCGACGCCCCGTATTTCCAGACCTGTGAATAAATCCGTTCATATTGCCGCCCCCCAATCAAAAGAAGTCATCTTATTTTATCACAAAATGCAACAAATAACAACTTCTTTCGCACACAGAGATGTGTCAGTGCCCTGTCCAGTGGGGCGGCGCGTTTGCGCCGCACAAGCGTTTTGGCCGAAGGCCAAAACCTTGGCGCAGGGGCAATTCACTTGCCCCGAGCAGTTGAACTGCCGAAGGGTGGAGCTGCCCTCAGGGCAGCGAAACCCAAAAAGATGCAGACCCAGCTGGGGCCCCACACAGTGGGGCGGCGCGTTTGCGCCGTGCAAGCGTTTTGGCCGAAGGCCAAAACCTTGGCGTAGGGGCAATTCACTTGCCCCGAGCAATTGAAATACCGAAGGGTGGAGCTGCCCTCGGGGCAGCGAAACCCAAAAAGAAGGACACGACATAGTCGTGTCCTTCTTTTTGGTGACCCGTCGGGGAATTCTACCCGCGGGCTAAAAAACCTGCCCCCGGCAGGTTTTTTGCGGCCTGCGGGCCGCCGCCCTGTTCGAATCCAGACGTTCATGCCAAAAAAAGGCATCCCCACACGGGGATGCCTTTTTTTGGCATGTGTTGATAAAAAAGATACATTCGCAAAGCATTGTGCCACAAGGCTTTGCGGCATTTCTATGGAAATTTTTCAAAAATCCAAGTCTGACTTCCGAACCCCCGACCAATGATTAAAGGGGATGACCTATTTCTTTATATGTATTATAACAGGCAATGCTTCTTTAGTCAATGGCTCTTATTAAAAAGTCAATCAAAGCAAAAGGAAACGGGTGATGTGTCATCACCCGTTTCCTTTTACTTCAACCGTATGATCTGCTCGTACAGTAACACGTATTTTTTTCGGATGATCTTGTTTCCATGATAATGGCCAAAGAAGTGATACTTGAACCGGCACCGCTGGCCGATCTCCTCCAGAAAGTCTGTGAGGGCATCTGGCTTGGACAGCGGCCCCAGGAGGTCGTTCTGGATGCTGGTGGGACCGCAGTGGGTGAGGATGTAGTCCACCGTCCACCCGGTCTGGTCCAGGCTGGCCCTGGCCTGGGCGTACTCCACTTCGTTGGGTAGCTCCTCCCGCCACCAGGAGCGGTGGTTGACCCGGAAAGCTGCGCCCTGGGCGTTGAGCTGCTGGAACCGCCGCAGGAAGTCCGGCGCGTCCGGCTCCAGGACGCCGTCCTGGATAGGTCACATTCGCTGCCATCGTCTCAACTCCTCTCAATTCATGATCTTGCAGT
>CAUWCX010000003.1:0-80031 GCA_963557105.1 uncultured Oscillospiraceae bacterium | reverse complement strand
CACAGCCCTTGGAGAGGGGCTTTAAAAACTACTACTCTATAATACAAGGAGAGCGGATAAGAAGCTCGGCGGCGAAGGCTGCCAGGGGACTGACAGGACAGGAAAAGAGGGCCCCGCCGCAGAATTTTTCAATTCTGCGGCGGGGCCTTGCAGCTTCCGCATATTCCCCCCGGTAGCTGCTTCTGCTATATCAGCAAAATATATTATGTCAACAGTGAATGGTATAGGCTATCATACGCCCCACAGAAAAACAGCTGACGGCCCCGATATATCTTGCGCAATCTCCAGCAATGTGCTAAAATAGAACAACCAAGAACCACAATTTTTTGTGTTTTCTATGTACAAAGCGTTATTCTCAAATTAGAATAAGGCAAAAGGAGTTGATTTCATGAAGCTGATCGCCACCAAGGACGCGGTGGGCCATGTCCTCTGCCACGACATGACCCAGATCATTCCCGGGAAATACAAGGACGCCCGGTTCCGCAAGGGCCATGTGGTCACGGCGGAGGACATCCCCGTTCTGCTGCGCATGGGCAAGGAGAATCTCTATGTCTGGGAGATGACCCCGGGCATGGTCCATGAAAACGACGCGGCGGAGCGGATGTGTGCCCTGTGCCGCAACGAGCACATGACCGCCAGCGCAGTAAAGGAGGGGAAGATCGAGCTGACCGCCGACATTGACGGCCTCTTCCGGGTGGACAGCCAGCGGCTGCGGGCGGTCAACAGCCAGGACGAGGTGATGATCGCCACCCGCCACGGCAACACCCCCGTCCGCCGGGGGGACAAGCTCTGCGGCACCCGGGTGATCCCCCTGGTGATCCCGGAGGAGCAGCTCCGCCGGGCGGAGGAGGCCGCCGGGGGAGCGCCCCTGCTGGAGCTGCTGCCCTACCAGCTGAAGACGGCGGGGGTCATCACCACCGGCAGCGAGGTGGCCAAGGGGCTGATCCAGGACGCCTTTACCCCGGTGGTGGAGCGGAAGCTGGCCGCCTGCGGCATCGCCATGACGGAGCACCGCGTGGTAGGGGACGGGGTGGAGGCCATCGCCGACGCCATTGCCCAGGTGCGGGCGGCGGGTGTGGACCTGATCCTCTGCACCGGCGGCATGAGCGTGGACCCCGACGACAACACCCCCGGCGCGGTAAAGCGCAGCGGGGCCAGGATCGTCACCTACGGTGCGCCGGTGCTGCCGGGGGCCATGTTCCTGCTGGGGTATTTTGATGACGGGACGCCCATTATGGGCCTGCCCGGCTGCGTGATGTATGCCTCCACCACGGTATTCGACCTGGTGCTGCCCCGGGTGGCGGCGGGGGTGCCGGTGACCCGGGCGGATATTGCGGAGATGGGCGAGGGCGGCCTCTGCCTGGGCTGCGGGACCTGCACCTACCCCAACTGCGGCTTTGGAAAATAGGTGATCTTGACGAAAAAAGTGTTCCACCGGCGCGAAAAATGTGCTATACTGACAGGAGGAAAACCATGAAAAGGAAGCTTGCGTTTGTTTTGGCCCTGGTCATGACCCTGACACTGGCCGCCTGCGGCGGAGAGAAGGCCCCGGCGGAGCTGACCGTATTTGCGGCAGCCTCCATGCAGGAGACCCTGACGGAGATCGGGGCGCAGTACATGAAGGAGCACGAGGGCGTGGAGATCGTCTTCAACTTCGACTCCTCCGGCACCCTGAAGACCCAGATCCAGGAGGGGGCGGAGTGCGACATCTTCATCTCCGCCGGACAGAAGCAGATGAACCAGCTGGATAAAAATGCCAGTCCGGAGGTGAACACCGAGGGGCTGGACTTCGTCCTGGAGGGGACCCGCTTCGACCTGCTGGAGAACAAGGTGGCCCTGGCGGTCCCGGAGGGGAATCCCAAGAATATCAACAGCTACGGGGATCTGAAGGCCGGCCTGGAGGCCGGGACGGTGCTGCTGGCCATGGGCAACGCCGATGTACCCGTGGGGCAGTATACCCAGAAGATCCTGGCCTACTTCGGCCTGGAGGAGGCCGCCCTGGCGGAGGCCGGGTGCATCACCTACGGCTCCAATGTCAAGGAGGTCACCTCCCAGGTGGCGGAGGCCGCCGTGGACTGCGGCATCATCTACAGCACCGACGCCTTCTCGGCGGGGCTGACGGTGGTGGACACCGCCACGGCGGAGATGTGCGGCCAGGTCATCTACCCCGCCGCCGTGCTGAATACCAGCAAAAACCCGGAGGCCGCCAAGGATTTTCTGGCCTATGTCACCTCCGACGCCGGAAAGGCAGTGCTGGAGTCCGTGGGCTTTGCGCCTCTGGGATGAGCGGGAGTGAGACGCGTGGAACGGCTGCGGTGAGGAGGGCCTATGGACTGGTATCCCCTGTATAATTCCCTGCGGATCGGCCTGATCTCCACGGTGATCGTGTTTTTTACCGGTATCGCGGCGGCCTACTACATTGCCAAGGCTCCCCGGCTGGTGAAGGGGGCCCTGGATGTGGTGCTGACCCTGCCCCTGGTGCTGCCGCCCACGGTGGTGGGCTATCTGCTGCTGCGGGTGCTGGGGCCGAAGCGGGTGCTGGGGGCCTGGGCCATGGAGACCTTCGGCCTGCGGCTGACCATGACCTGGTGGTCCGCCATCTTTGCCACGGTGGTGGTCATCTTCCCCCTGATGTACCGCACCGCCCGGGGGGCCTTCGAGTCCTTTGACGAGACCCTGGCCCAGGCGGGACAGACCCTGGGCCTCAGCAATATCTATATCTTCTGGCGGGTACGGATGCCCTGCTGCCGGCAGGGCATCCTGGCGGGGGCGGTGCTGGCCTTTGCCCGGGCGCTGGGGGAGTACGGGGCCACCTCCATGGTGGCGGGATATACCCCCGGCCGGACGGCCACCATCTCCACCACGGTCTACCAGCTGTGGCGCACCAATGAGGACGGCCTGGCCTTCCGCTGGGTCATGGTCAATCTGGCCATCTCCGCCGTGGTGCTGCTGGCGGTGAACCTGCTGGAGCGGCGGGAGGACCCGGGGAGAAGGAGGCGCGGCCCATGGCGTTGACGGTGGATGTGGAAAAGCGTCTGGGGGACTTTGTCCTGCGGACGGCCTTCACGGCGGAGACCGGGGAGGCCCTGGCCCTTCTGGGGGCCTCCGGCAGCGGGAAGAGCCTGACCCTGCGGTGCATCGCCGGGATACAGCGCCCCGACCGGGGGACCATCACCCTGGACGGCCGGGTGCTGTTCTCCAGCGAGAAGGGGGTGGACCTGCCGCCCCAGCAGCGGCGGGTGGGCTTCCTCTTCCAGCAGTACGCCCTCTTCCCCAACATGACGGCCCTGGAGAACATTGCCGCCGGGGCCCACGCCCTGCCCCGGGCGCAGCGGCGGGAGCGGGCGGAGGAGCTGCTGCGGCTGCTGCACCTGGAGGGGCGGGGGAGGGCCTATCCCCGCCAGCTCTCCGGCGGCGAGCAGCAGCGGGTGGCCCTGGGCCGCATTTTGGCGGCCCAGCCGGAGGTCATTTTGCTGGACGAGCCCTTTTCCGCCCTGGATAGCCATCTGAAGTGGCAGCTGGAGCTGGAGCTGCGGGACATTCTGGCGGAATTTTCCGGCCCGGTGGTCTGGGTGACCCACGACCGGGGGGAGGCCTTCCGCAACTGCGGCCGGGTCTGCGTGCTGGAGGCGGGGCGGTCCAGCCCCACCCTGGAGATGCACCGGCTGCTGTCCGACCCCGGTACGGTGGCGGCGGCCCGGCTGTCGGGCTGCCGGAACTGCCTGCCCTGTGCGCCAGGGCCCCGGCCGGGGACGGTGGTCCTGCCGGACTGGGGGCTGACCCTGGCCTGTGCCGCCCCCTGGCAGGCGGAGATCGCCGCTGTAGGCATCCGCTCTGACAGTGTACGCCCGGCGGGGCCGGGGGAGGAGAATGCCTTCCGCTGCCAGGTGGTCCGCGTCACGGAGGATGTGGGCCACATGGCTGTGCTGCTGCGGCCGGAGCACGCCCGGGCGGGGGTGCCCCTGCTGGGGATGCGGGCGGATAAAGGGTGTTGGCGGGCCCTTGGCGATCCCGCTGCGCTGTGGGTGGCCGTGGCCCCGGGGGAGCTGATGCTGCTCACCCCGTAGAACGGCAAGTTATACAGAACAGGAGAGAGAATGGTACGATGGAACGGTCAGCTTTAACGGGAAGTGGCGAGAAACACGAGAATGGACGGGACCGGCGGAAGGAGATGATGCTGGAGGAGCCTCTGCCCTGGGTCATCACCAAGATGGCGGTGCCGTCCATTATCGCCTTTCTCATCAACTCCGTCTACTCCCTGGCGGACACCTATTTTGTCAGCTCCCTGGGCACCAACGCCACGGCGGCGGTGAGCGTCAACGCCTCCCTGGACTAGATCATCATGATGGCCGGGTCCATGCTGGCGGTGGGCGCCAACAGCTATATCGCCCGGCTCCTGGGTGCCCGGCGGGAGGAGAAGGCCAACCGTGTCCTCTCCACAGCCTTTTTCCTGGCCTTCGGCCTGGGGGCGGTGGTCATGCTGCTGGGGGTCAGCTTCATGGAGCCCATGGCCCGTATGCTGGGCGCCACGGACACCTGCCGGCAGTATGCCATGGATTACGCCACCTATGTGCTGCTGGCGGCCCCCTTTATGGCGGGGAACTTTGTGATGAACCAGTGCCTCCGGGCGGAGGGGAGCGCCACACTGTCCATGGTGGGCATGGGCTTCGGCGGGATACTCAACTGCGTGCTGGACCCCGTCTTTATTTTCGGATTGGATATGGGGGTGGCGGGGGCCTCCCCGGCCACGGCCATCTCCAAGCTGGTCAGCTTTGTGATTCTGGTCTTCCCCTATGTCTCCGGCCGCAGTATGCTGCGGATCTCCCTGCGGCATTTCCGCCCGGACGGGGACATTATCCGGCAGATCGTCACCGTGGGCTCCTCCTCCTTTTTCCGCAACGGCCTGGCGGTGGTGGCGGCGATTTTGCTGAACAAGCTGGCCGGGGGGATCTCCGACTCCGTGCTGGCGGGGATCGGGGTGTCCACCAAGGTGATGATGTTCCCCTTCGCCATTATCCTGGGCTTCGGCACCGGGTTCCAGCCGGTGGTGGGCTTCAACTGGGGGGCCAAGCGGTATGACCGGGTCCTGGGCAGCTATCGCTTTGCCGCCTGGACCGCCATCATCGGCGGCGCGGTCATGGGCCTGGGGCTGGGGATATTTGCCGACAGCACCATCTCCTTCTTCGCCCAGGCTGACCCCACCATGGGGGAGATCGGGGCCCTGTGCATCCGGCTGCAGTGCCTCGCCCTGCCGGTCCACGGCTGGGTGGCGGTGGTGAATATGCTCTGCTCCGGGCTGGGCCACGCCAAGGGGGCGGTGCTGCTGGCCACCTCCCGGCAGGGGACCTGCTTCCTGCCGATCCTGCACCTCATGGCCCATTTCTTCGGCGCCTGCGGCGTGGCCTCCGTCCAGGCGGTGGCGGATATGCTGAGCCTTTTCCTGGCGGTGCCCCTGGTCCGCAGCGTTTTGCGCCAGGTCAGGGCCGAGCAGCAGGCGGCGATCCAAACGGAACAGATGGCGTCCTGAATTGGCCCTTGTGACTGATCCTGGAACGAACAAAATGACGAGGCCCGTTGCAGAATTTCTTAATTCTGCAACGGGCCTGAGACTGTCGAAAAAGTGGCAGGCCACTTTTTCGAGGAAGGCTTGCGCTGCGTTCTGCGCCTCGGTTGGCCGCCAAAGGCGGCCAATTCGACGCTCACTCCGCGAGAAGTATTTTCTGCCACGCGCATGTCGCGGCAGAAAATGATTTTACCCTATTCGCCGCCTGCGGGCGGCGAACTCTGCGAGGCTTTTCCGACAAGCTTGAGGCCCGTTGCAGAAGAAATTCTGCAACGGGCCTCCTTTATTGCGCTATCGGGGAAGTGCTGTGGCTGTCCGTCAGCGCTGATACGCTGTCCAATCCGGGTCGACGGTCAGCTGGAGCCAGCGCTCATAGCGGTCGCCCTTGTTTGCAAAGAGGTGGCTGTTGGTGGCCTCCTGCACCGCCAGATAGTACCACGCACCGGGCTGGTTGTCCGGCCAGACGTGCATATCCGGCAGTAGATCCGCCTCGCTCTCCGGCAGGCGTTCCAGCACACGGTTGATCATGGTCACCGCCTCGGCACGAGTGATGGGGGCGTCCGGCAGGAAGGAGCCGTCGGTGTACCCCTGGACCCAGCCCAGCGCAGCTGCGCGTTCGATCTCCTCCTGGGCCCAGTGGCCGGAGAGGTCGGTGAAGGGGCTGTCCGCCGCAATGCCGGAGTCATCGAACCGGGCGCAGATGGCCGCGAACTCCGCCCGGGTGATGGGGGCGTCCGGGACAAACGTCGCGGAAGTGCGGCCCTTGATCACGCCCAGCGCCGCCATGGTGGAGACTGCGGTGTTGAACCACGCGCCCTCGTTCACATCGACAAAGGCATTGGCGGTGGTCAGGTTCTCCTCCCGCACATCCTCATCCAGCAGGCGGAAGAAGATGGTGGCGACCTCCGCCCGGCTGATGGTGTTCTGGGGGCGGACCGTGCCGTCGGCATAGCCGACAATGTAGGCAAAGTGGTCCTCGCCGTTGAGCCATGCCGGTACGCCGGAGCGCTCCCAGCCGGCATAGACCGTCTTATCGCTGGTCATCTTGATCTTGGTGATGGGGTCGGTCAGCTCCTCGTCGGCATACCAGCCGGTGAAGGTGTAGCCCTCCCGGACGGGGACCTTGTCCAGCTGGACAACGGTGTTTTTGGCATACCGCTCGTCCTTGTACTTCGTGCCGCCGTTGGACTCGTAGTGGAGAATGTAGTCGTCGGTGGTCTCACCGCCGCCGGTGCTGTTTCTGCGCCACTGGGCGGTCAGGGTGACGTCCGCCAGCACCGTCAGGGCGTCGCCGGGGCGATAGCGGTCCTCACCGTCGCTCCAGCCGGTAAAGGTATAGCCTCTTCTGCTGGGGGCGTCCTTGACGGTAACTGTGGTCCCCTCCGGGACGGAAACGGGGCGGTAATCCACACCGCTTTCCCCGGTGCCGCCGTTGAGGTCGTAGCGCACGGTGTAGAGCACCTCCGGCAGATCCTGCTTCCACTGTGCCACATAGACCGCATTTTCCGTTACCGTCTCGGCCACCGCAGGCTGCCAGCCTGTAAAGGTATACCCCTCACGCACCGGCACGCCAGTAAATGCGGGGGTAGGATCACCGGCGTGCAGTCCGGAGGTCATCTGGTCGGCGAAAACGACTTCATTTTCTACGCCGTCCGTGTAGGTCACGGTGTAGAGCACCTCCGGCAGATCCTGCTTCCACTGCGCCACATAGACCGCATTTCCCGTTACCGTCTCGGTCACCGCAGGCTGCCAGCCCGTAAAGGTGTACCCCTCACGCACCGGCACGCCGGTAAATGCGGGGGTAGGATCACCGGCGTGCAGTCCGGAGGTCATCTGGTCGGCGAAAACGACTTCATTTTCTACGCCGTCCGTGTAGGCCACGGTGTAGAGCGGCTCGACTTTGGTCCAGGAGCCCACCAGGACCACATCCTGGTTCGGCATGGTCAGCTTGCCTTCCTTGATCTCAACGCCTGCCGGGGATTGGACGGTCCAGCCGGAGAAGGTGTAGCCGTCCATGGTGGGATCAGCGGCAACAGTGACCGGCGCGGAGTAGGCGGTGTGTACAACACCCGGCACTTCCGGCGCACCAGCGGGAACCTCGCCGGTATACTGGTAGGTCACGGTGTGGGGCGTGGCGCGGTAGTAGATCTTCAAGGGGTTGTCCTTTGTGGCCTCCTTGCAGAGGGCACTGAGGCGGTGGGGGCCGTAGTTCTCGTCGAAAACATAGTGGACGCCAAGGGTCTCATTGCCAGATTCATTGAGGGCAGGCCAATCAAACTCATCGCCATCAAAATCATCATGGCTGATACTTACTGTATTATCAGGATATGCCCAGCCGCCGTGCCCGTGGCTCCACTGTACCCAGTTGTAGGCTGCGCCGTTGTCATCTGTTGAGTTACCATCCGCAGTGTAGAACTGATAGTATAGCTCACGATACCAGAGCTGTTCCTGCTCCTCTTCCCACTGGGCATACACCGTGATATCACCGGTCACAGGCGTGTCGACGGTAAATTCTGTGCCATTGCCGTCGGACGCGGTGTTCCATCCCTTGAACGTGTAGCCATCCCGGGTCGGCGCTGTGGGCAGTGTACCCACAGTGGAGCCGCTGGTCACGGTGATCGTTTTCGGATCAGCCTCCGTGTCGCCGCCGTTTTTGTCGAAGGTCACGGTGCAGGTAGTGGGCTTTTTCACGGTAGCTGCTGTAAAATCAACGTTGCCGTTGAAGTAACCCCGAGTCCTGTTGTCACTTCCATCGTCATTTTCAAACCAGAAGCGCATCTTAGAACCTTCAAACGCCTGATCTGTATCTGCGTTGGGAACATCTTGCTTGGGAATAGTTACAAAACTCTGGCCGTTGCGTACCTCAACAGGATAGAGCTTTGTGTTGTCCTCTGCATATTTGACTAAAAGATTGTCTTTCTCATCTGCAGACATATTCAGCTTTTGATCTACTTTTTGCCCTACAAGAAACCGCGCGAATCCAACCTTGGTGAGACTGCCGTCAATATCAATGGGCATGGGTAGCTCCAGCTCATAGTTCTCACCCTGGTCAGAGACCAGTACCGGCTCCGGGTAAACACTCTGGTAACAGAACCCTAAGTCCCCGTTCCCTGCCTGTACATTGGAAATGGGCGTTAGGTCAAAAATATTGTTCTGGAGAAAATTCCAGAAGTTCGCCTTTCCTATATCCTTTAGCGGTGTCAAATCGGAGATTTCGTTCTTGTTTATGATAATATTTGTGAGCCCCGTGTGATTTTCCAATCCGTGCAGAGATGTGATGCCATTTTGCGGCACACGCAGATAGTCCAGATTGTTGCCGGTCATTTTCCCAAAGGATTCCATGTGGTGAAAACCAACATTATTGGCAACAAATTCTGACAAGTTAGGCATGTTCTCAAGGATTTCCCCCAACATCTCTGAGGTGTAAGCTGTCGGTTTCAGACGTGTGTTTGAGGTATCCAACTCAGTAACACGGAACCGTTTAGTTAAGGGATAATCCCCTCGTGTCAAGGGTTCCAAGGACTCAACATCAATCGGATTTTTGTGATAGTAGTAAGAACTTCCCCAAAAATCCAGTTGCGTCATCGTCTGCATGTACTGGATTCCCTCTAAATCCTTGACGTAAGAAAAAAAGCCGTCCGCTCCTCCATGAGAACCGGGATCAAAGCCTGTTCCCCATTCCGTGTCCTCGTGCTTTTGGTATTCGGTTTCTGACTGATAACGTCTGCCTTCCAATAAGTCTATCTTCGTGATATATCCGCGATATTCATTGCTATCCGACAATATATGAAAATAGGCTCTCATGGTGATATCTGGAATTTCAATCAGACCGTCAACCGTATATTCAGCTGTTTTCGTATCTGATACACCATTTAAGGTGTACGCTACATCGAAGCGATATGTTCCGTTCTCTTTGAAGTAATAGGTATAAGTAAAGTGGTCATTTTCTTCTTCCAGAACGGAAAGCTCTGGGTATAGACCATCGGTTTCCGGCGTTACGCCAGTCACGGCTAGTCCGTCCTGCTTCGGAATGGTCAGAACCAGCTTCATCAGCTGTCGGCCGTCATACTCAATTTCTTCTCCCTGAAACAGCTCTTTTACATTTGCGGGATCAGCATTTCCGCCATTAGGGCGTGTCCAAAGTTTGATCTTGCTGCCGGCCTTCAACGCAATGTTGATTTCTGGGCCTTCCGCGTTCTGGATCGGCTGTATCCCATCAGCGTAGAGGTCTTCCGTATCACCAGAAGCCTCAATTTCCTGATCCGTATAGGCACAGGCGGCATACCCCGCCTCGCCGCCGCAGACCGGACAGTCTGCATTGACCGCTTCCTCGGTGCAGAGGGCCTCACAGGTGCAGACAGCCTCCTCCTGGGGGGTGTCATCTGTGGGGGTGAATTCCTCTGCCGCAAGCGCCGTGGGGACCATGGACAGCGCCATGACCAGGGCCAGCACGCTTGCCAGTATTCGTTTTTTCATGTGGTGATCTCCTCCTGATCGTTCTCAAGTGTGGCTTTGGGGAGCTGCCGCCCAAAGCCCGGTCCGAAGGGGGATCAGCTCGCCCCTCCGTGTGCTGTCGGCAGCCCCCTGCGGCGGGGGCCTTGAAAAATGCGAGGGGAAGTCGTTCCACTTATGCAGTGCGGCCATATGGGCAGGGGCGTTTTTCGGCGCATCCAGCAAATTCAGTTCAGCGGTCATCCTTCACCCCCACCTTTCCAGTTATAGACGAAAAATAAATTTCGTCCTGAATACGGATCTGCCTGTGTTTGCTGGATTTACGACATAATATCAATTATGTACCTAATGCGGGGCGTGCCCAGGCAAGGCTGTCGCCCGTTCACGGAATCAACATTCTGTATATACCCGTCCGATGGAAACAGGCGTTAGCAGATATGGCCGAAAAAGCAAGCGCTTTTCTGCCCCGCAAAGCGGCAGAAAAGCGCACGACAACAGGCCGCAAAAAGAAGTTCTTTTTTTGCGGCTGAATTTCCTATGCACAAAAACGGGAATTACCTTGTAATTTGGAAAAATAACTGATATAATTTTACCATAATATGTAATTCTACATCAGTGGATCTGCTTTGCTTGCGACAGAATGTTGATTCTGTCTATATGACTAGCCTCAGCCGCTCCAGCTGCCGCTGGTGCTCCGTGCCGGAGGTCAGCAGGTAGATGCGGGTGGTTTCGATGGAGCTGTGTCCCAGTACATCCGCCAGCTTGACGATATCCTTGTACGCCCGGTAGTAGGTCGTGGCGAACAGGTGCCGCAGATTGTGGGGGAACACCTTGGCGGCGTCAACGCCGGCACAGGTACACAGCCGCTTCATCTCCGCCCAGATCTGACGCCGGGACAGGGGGGCGCCGTTTCCGGTGAGAAAGATCTCGCCGGAGACGATTTTTTGCTGTTTGGCGTATTTCAGCAGCTTGCGGCACAGCTTTCCGGGGATGAGGATCACCCGGATCTTGCCCTTCAGGGAGATCTCGGCCCGTCCCCGCTGGGCGCTCTCCACCGTCAGATACTGTACCTCGCTGACCCGGATGCCGGTGGAGCAGATGGCCTCCATCAGCAGCGCCAGGCGACCGCGGCCCGTATTCTGCGCGGCGTCGATCAGCTGCTGGTAGTCGGTGTATGTCAGCTCACGGGATGACTCCCGGAAGGCGCGCCGCTGGACCTTGAGAAAGCGGGTGTGGCAGTCCGACCAGCCCAAAAAATGGAACAGACCGTTGAGGGCCGCCAGGGCTGCGTTTACGGTTGCGGGGGCGCGGTGATCGGCCAACAGCTGGGCCTTCCAGTTGGCAACAGCGCCGCGGCTCACCGCCTCGCCATCTAACCAGCGGGCAAACCGCCCGATATCCCGCAGGTATTTTTCCACCGTAGCCGGAGCGCGCTCCTCCTGAAGCAGATATTGCCGGTAGGCGGAGATGTGCGCTGGCGTCAGTCTGTGTTCGTCCATGACATGACCTCCTGTTGCAGGGTATAGGCGTATTGTACCCTGCAAGCAGGCCGCCATGCGAGGAGGATGCTGCGCGGGGCCTGTTGACGGCGGATAGAGAGAAAACGGTAGACACCGGGAAATATTTTCCCGGTGTCTACCTTTGGGACTGTCAAAAAAGTGCAAGCACTTTTTTGAGGGGCACTCCGCTTCGCGCCTTGCGGCCTTTGGCCGCTGCGACGCGCGCTGCGCGAGAAGAGTTTTTTCCGAGGCGCATGTCCCCGGAAAAAACGATTTTACTCTATTCGCCGCCTCCGGGCGGCGAACTCTGCGAGGCTGTTTCAACAAACATAACGGTAGACACCGGGAAACAGTTTCCCGGTGTCTACCGTTATTTCGCAGCGGTGGGGCGCTACAGCGGACCCGGGTGGTGGCAGGCGCAGAAGTGGCCCTGCTCCACCAGCTGCAGCTGGGGCTGGACTGTGCGGCACTCCTCCGTGGCCCGGGGGCAGCGGGTACAGAAGCGGCAGCCCTTGGGGGGATCGATGGGACTGGGGATCTCGCCCTTGAGGATGATCCGCTCCCGCTTGTTGTCCACATCGGTGTCCAGCACAGCGGACATGAGGGACTGGGTGTATGGGTGGACCGGGTTGCGGAAGATGGCGGCGGTGTCGCCGGACTCCATCACCATGCCCAGGTACATCACCGCCAGGGAGGAGCAGATGCTCTTCACCACCGCCAGATTGTGGGAGATGAAGAGGTAGGCGATGCCCAGCTTGTCCTGGAGATCCATCAGCAGGTTCAGGATCTGGGCGTGGACCGACACATCCAGGGCGGACACTGGCTCGTCGCACACCAGGAAGTCCGGGTTCATGGAGATGGCCCGGGCGATGCCGATGCGCTGGCGCTGGCCGCCGGAGAAATCCGAGGGGTAGCGGTGGAGATCCCGGGCGGAGAGGCCCACCATCTCCAGCAGTTCCACCACCCGCGCCTCCATCTGCTCCTTGGTGTAGCCGCCCCGGATAAACATGGGCTCGGAGATGATGGTGTACACATCGAAGCGGGGGTTCAGGGAGGCGTAGGGGTCCTGGAAGATCATCTGCATATGCTGCTGCAGCTCCAGGAATTCCTTCTTGGGGGCGGCGTACAGGTCCCGCCCCTGGACGAAGACCTTGCCGTCCGTGGGCTTCAGCAGGCCCAGCAGGGCGTTGGCCAGGGTGGATTTACCGCAGCCGGATTCGCCCACCAGGCCGAAGGTCTCCCCGGGCATGACGCAGAAGGAGACGCCGTCCACCGCCTGCACCACCTTGCGCTTGGCGAAGGGGAGGCCGCCCTTTACGGGGAAGTGGACCTTCAGGTTTTCCACGCGGACCAGGGGTTCCATTTTGCACTCAGCCATTGTCCTCGCCTCCTTCCATCTCCAGGGGGTGCCAGCAGCGCACTGCCCGTCCGCCGGGCAGCTCCTTCAGCGGGGGCATCTTCTCCCGGCACTGGGCGGTGCAGTACCGGCAGCGGGGGGAGAAGTAGCACCCGACAGGTTTGTCCATGGGGTTGGGCAGGGAGTCCGGGATCTGGATAAAGGTGTGGTGCTCGTCGCTGAGCCGGGGGACCGCCGCCATCAGCCCCTGGGTGTAGGGGTGCAGGGGGTGCTTGTACAGGGGCCGCAGGGGGGCGCGCTCCACGATCTTGCCGCTGTACATGACGTACACGGTGTCCGCCATGTGGGCCACCACGCTCAGGTCGTGGGTGATGAGGATGAGGGAGGTGTTGTGCTCCCGCTGCATCCGCTTGAGGACGTCCAGCACCTGGGCCTGGATGGTCACATCCAGGGCGGTGGTGGGCTCGTCGGCGATGATCAGCTTGGGGTCGCAGGCGAAGGCCATGGCGATGAGTACCCGCTGGCGCATACCGCCGGAGAGCTGGTGGGGGAAGGCGGCGTACCGGGCCTCGGGGGAGGGGACCCCCACCAGGCGCAGCACGGCGATGGAGTTGGCCTTGGCCTCCCGGCGGCTCTTGCAGCCGTGGCGGAGAAAGACCTCGTCCAGCTGCCGCCCCACGGTCATCACCGGGTTCAGGGCCGTCAGGGCGTCCTGGAAGATGAGGGAGACGTCCTTGCCCCGGACCTCCTGGAGCTGGGCGCTGCTGAGGGTGGAGAGCTCCTTGCCGTTCAGCTCCAGCTTGTCCGAGCGGACCAGGGCCGGCGGGGATTCCAGAAGGCGCATAATGGCCTGGCTGGTGACGGACTTGCCGCAGCCGGATTCACCCACCAGGGCCACACACTCCCCCTGGTGCACGGTGAGGTCCACGCCCTCCACCGCCCGGACCACGCCGGCGGCGGAGGGGAAAATCACCTTTAGATTACGGACGTCCAGCATGACTTGCTCGCTCATGGGGTCACCTCCTGGGGCTCGGGGACAATGTCCTCCTGGGGATTTTCTTCCATGGAGGCAAAGACCTCCTCAATGTAGGTGTTGTTCAGGGACTTGAACAGCTTGTGCAGGCCGCTGGTCTGCTTCATTCTGGGGTTGAAGATCTCCTCCATGGCAAGACCGATCCGCATAAAGGCAAACACCGACAGGAAAATGCCGATACCGGGGGCCAGGATCCACCACCAGTGGCCGAAGAGGAGGGCGCCGCCGCTCTGGGCGTCGGCCAGCATCTTGCCCCAGCTGATGGCGGTGGGGTCACCCAGACCCAGGAAGGAGAGGCCGGCCTCCGCCACCATGATGCCCGCGCTGGTGATGGCGGTGTTCATGATGAGCAGATGGGTCACGCCGGGCAGGATGTGGCGGAACATGATGTGGCCCCGCCCAGCACCCGCCAGCACGGCGGCCTTCACATAGTTGCTGTTTTTCAGCACCAGCACCTGGCTGCGGATCACCCGGGCCAGACCGGTCCAGCCGAAGATGGTGAAGATAAAGATGATCATGAAGTAGCTCTTGCCGAAGAGGTTGGTGAGCACGATGGTCAGGGGCAGGGTGGGGATGACCAGCATCACATCCACCACACGCATCACCGCCATGTCCACCAGGCCGCCCATGTAGCCCGTGAGGATGCCGAAGAAGGCGCCCAGGAAGGCGATGCACAGTCCGGTGACCAGGCCCACCGACAGGGAGACCCGCGCGCCGTAGATCAGCATACTCAGGATGTCCTGGCCGGTGGTGATGGTGGTGCCCAGGGGGTGGGCCAGACAGGGGGCCAGACCCTTGGCCGCCCGCTGGGTCACATCGTAGGGGTCATAGGGGGCGATCAGCGGGGCGAAGATGGCGCAGAAGGCCAGGAAGAGGGCCATGATGAGGCCCACCCGCCCCTGGGGGTGATCCCATAGCTTCTTGATAAATGTCCAGGCGCTGCGGCCCAGACGGTTGATTCCCTTGATCAGTTTCATCGGCGTTCCCCCACAGTGACCCGCGGATCCAGCAGACTGTAGCACAGATCGGTGATGAGGTTGGCGATCAGTGCAAAGGTGGACATGAAGAGCATAATGCCCATCATCAGCGGGTAGTCGTTGGTGTTGTTGGCGTTGAGGAACAGCGTGCCCATGCCGTTCCAGTTGAAGATCTGTTCGATGACCACGGCGCCGCCGATGAGGCCGCTGACGCTCATGCCCAGGTTGGTGACGATGGGCAGCATGGCGTTGCGCAGCACGTGGCGGTAGAGGATGTTGCCGTTGGACAGGCCCTTGGCCCGGGCGGTCATGACGAAGGGCTCATTGGACACGGCGATAACGCTGTTGCGGGTGTTCTGGGCGTAGGAGACGATGCTGCCGATACACATGGACAGGATGGGCAGGGCCGCCGACGACGCCACCAGCTTGATGGACGCCCAGTTCCACCGGAAGGAGGCGGCCATGTTGGGATCGGTATAGGCGGGGAAGAGCTCCCACTCAAAGCCCAAATACAGGGACAGGATCAGGGCGATAAAGAAGGCGGGCAGGGCGGTGGTGATGGTGGAGGCGTTGAGCAGCATGGTGTCCGCCAGCCGCCCGCGCCGCCAGGCGGCGTAGCTGCCGAAGAGCAGACCCACCACCAGGCCGATGACCAGACTGCTCACCGACAGCACCAGTGTCCAGGGCAGCCGCTGGGCGATGAGATCCGCCACCTTGGGGGAGCCCGGCTGGAAGGAGGTGCCCAGATCCCCGTGGAACAGGTCGTTCATGTACCGCAGATACTGCTGCCAGGTGGGCACATCGAAGCCGTACTGCTCCCGGGTGAGCTGCTTGATGATGTCGTACTCCACGTCGCTCATGTTGCCCTGGGGCGGGTAATAGCGCTCCGCCGGGTCCTCCACCCCCAGGCGGGGAATGAAGAAGTTGAGGGTGACGACCACGAAGAAGATGACGACGGTGTATAGGATGCGCTTGATGATGTAACTTTTCTGCACAGTATGTCCTCCCTTCCCCTAGTTGACCTTTTCCAGCTGCTGGAGGGACTCCAGGCTGAAGGCCGTGGAACCGGCCTTGGCGGTCCAGCCGGTGAAGTGGTCGGTCCTGGCCACGGAGATGACGTCGGCGCAGTAGAGGGGGATCTTGTAGTACTGCTGGGCCATCACAGGCTGGACCGCCTGGATGGCGTCCCGCTTGTTTTGCAGGTCGATGGCGGTACGCATGGTCTCGATCAGTGCGCTGACCTCGTCATTCTGCATACGCCCGTAGTTGGAGGACCGGTTGAGGTTGACGAAGTGGGAGTTGAGCATGATGTCCGCATTGGACAGGGAGAGGGTCACATTCTGGATGGTCATGTCGAAGTTTCCGGCATAGAGATAGGTGCTCTCCGGGTTGCTGCCCTTGGCGGCGAACTTGACCTCCACGCCGATCTTCTGCAGCAGGATGCGGAGAAATTCGATGGTCTCCTGTTCGCCGGGGTTGCCCAGAATGGAGAAGGAGATCCGGTGGCCGTCCAGGGTGCGGTAGCCGTCGCTGTCCCGCTCCGGGCAGATGTCGTCCAGAATGGCGTTGGCCTCCGCCAGACGGTCCTCCATGGGCCCGGAGAGGATATCCGCCTCCGGGTTGTACAGATCCGACTGGCTGGGCAGGAAGAGACCGGCGGGGGCAGTGCTGCCGGCGCCGCCCAGAACGCTGCGGATCAGCGCATCCTGATCCACCGCCAGGGCGATGGCCCGGCGGAAGTTCACATCGGTGAGGAGCTGCCGCATATCGGTCAGCTGGTCCTGAGTGGGGTTCATGTTCAGCACCAGGGTCTGCAGGAAGAGGCCGTTGGATTCCAGCACCTCCACGCCCTTCTCCTCGGAGAAGAGACCCCGGTAGTTGGGGCTGATGGTGGCGTCCAGAACGTCGATGTGCCCCTTCTTCAGGGCGTAGATGGCCACATTGATCTCCTGGTACAGGATAAAGCGCAGGGTGTCCACCTTATATAGATCGTTCCCCGCCTCGTCATGCAGGTAGTAGTCCGGCCGGCGGTGGAGGACGATCTCCTGGCTGTTGGTCTGCTCCCGGTCCAGGGTAAAGGGGCCGCAGCCCACAGGGTCCTGGTTGGCCTGGTTCAGCTCCGGGGTGGGGTCGCTGCCGTTGATGGGGTTCTCCTCGGAGACCAGGGGGCCGTAGATGTGCTCCGGCAGGATCAGCACCGTGGAGACCAGGGGGGTGATGGCGCCCAGGACCTTGTTGACCTCAAAGTAGAAGACACGGTCCCGGTCGGCCTCGTCGATCTTGTAGCCCCGCTCATTGGCCCCGTGGTCGTAGGTGAATACGCCCTGCTTCAGCAGGCGGTGGGAGGTGTTGTCGTACTTGTGCTGCAGGTCGCTGACCCAGGCCAGCGCGCCGGCGTGGTTGGAGCGGGCCTGGTTGGCGGCCAGATCAAAGGTGAAATAGACGTCCTCCGCCGTCACCGGAACGCCGTCGCTCCAGGTGGCGTCGGGGTTCAGCTCAAAGCGGATGACCATGCAGGTGGTGTCGTTTCCGCCGTAGACCTGGGCCAGACGCTGATAGTCCACCTGGCCGTCCACCGTGCGGATGGGGTTGCCCTCCCGGTCCACATAGCACCAGTCGCTGGCCAGCAGGGGCGAATACGCGCCGGTCTCATCGTCGTAGCTGAGGAGGGTGCTGAAGATCATGCTGGCAATGGTGGGGGCCACACCGTCCCGGGACAGCCAGGGCATATAGGAGGTGGGGAAGGCGGCGCCGACCTCGCCCACATATAGAGTAGAGCTGGTGTCCTCCCGCCGGGCATAGGTGGTGCCGCAGCCGGTAAGCCCGGTGCACAGCAGCGCCGCAGCCAGGAGGAGGGATAACATTCGCTTCTTCATCGCAGAAACTCCCTTGTCTGGATACTCTCCGGCCGCTCCCCGCAGTGGGGAGCGGCCGGCCGGTTTAGCGGGATAATGTACTTTACATCCCCTCGTAGGGGAAGTCCAGCTTAAAGCCGAAGGCGGGGCCGTAGGGGGAGCGGCTGGAGTTGTCGTAGATCTCCTCGATGGTGAAGACATAGGCGGGCATGGTGTGATACCGCTTCAGGTTGACCTCGAAATCCTCGGAGGCGGGGTAGTGGTACACATCGTGCTGGGCGTTGAGCAGCTGCTGGTAGAGGCTGGCCTCGCCGGTCTCCTTCTCGTCATACAGCGCCACCTTGCCCCGCAGCTCGAAGCTGATGTCGGAGGGCTCGTGGAACAGCAGGACGCCCTCGGGGTTCACCTTATAGTTGGCGTAGCTGTGCTTCTTGGCCATCTCCAGGCTGCCCAGGCGGGTCAGGTCCACGCGGCTGCGGGCCTCCGGACCGTACATATACTTCACCAGCACCTCCAGGCCCCGGGCGCTGTAGGTCTCGTCGCCCTTCTTATAGGACTTGATGTGCTCGTAGTAGGCGTTCAGGGTCTCCTCCAGGAACTCCGGCTTGGGCATGAAGCCCACGCCCTTGACGCTGGCGTTCAGTCCGGCGGGACCGTGGGAGATAAAGGCGGGCTCGTGGGAGCAGAAGGCCAGCTTCATCTGGTTCATGCCGGCTTCCCGCATCATTTCAGCCATCTTGGGGTCCATGGCGGGCATCTCCGGCTTCTTCATCCCGCCGCCGGCGGCCTGGCGGCGCTCCATCTCGGCGCGCTGCAGGACGAAGTCGGCCCGCTTGACGAACGCCCAGTCAAAAAAACGCTTTGCGGTATTGGTCTTTTCCATATCGAACCCTCCATGTGGTGTAGTTATTTGCCCATCCCGCGGGAAAAACGCGGGCGGCGGCAGGGACTTTGCAAAAACTTGACGCCTGATGCTAACAAGTGTAGCACGGGGGAATACATTTGTCCAGGGGGAATTTTCCAAATTGTGGTTTTAAATGGATAAAGTTTTGGAAAAGTTTGCCTTGACAACGGGGGAAAAAACCGTTAAGGTATTAGGCAAAGAGGCGCATTACTGTGCTAAAGCAGGCGCCCAAAGATGAGATGAAAAGGAGATGTTTCTATGCGTAGTTCCCTTCTGAAGCGCATCACAGCCCTGGCTCTGGCCGCAGTTCTGGCGCTGGGTCTGATTGGCTGTGGGGCCAAGAACGATCCGGCCCCGGAGAAGGACGCAGCCCCCTCTGCCGGTGATCCCGCCGCGGATGACAAGAAGACGGATGCGCCGGAGGAACAGGGCGGCAGCGAGAAGGTCAAGGCATTGGCCGGCGCCTACGCCGTGGACATCACCGACCTGGGGATGCCCCTGTCCTTCTACCTGGTCATCCGTGAGGACGGGACCTTCCAACTGACCAATCAGGTGACTGACGGGGAGGTTTCCGGTGCCGTCAAGGGCAGCGGTAAGGTGGGCGAGAGCGACGGCGTGTATATGCTGGTGTATGACGACTCCACCGCTGAGGCGTCCAAGACCGCTACCTTCCAGGTGGAAAACGGCAACCTGGTGTTTACCCAGAATCTGCCCTACGGCTCCAGCAACATTTCCGCCAATCTGGAGGGGCCGGAGCCCATCTATCCCACCGCCAAGAGCATGGCCTACAGCGAATACCTGGGCGTCTATGCCGGGTCCTTTGCCAAGAATGTGGAGGCTATGGGCGCCTCCATCGACTATGACTACAGCCTGGAGCTGACCTACGGGGCGGAGTACACCTTCACCAGCAGCTTCACGGTCATGGGCGAGGCCCAGATCTATACCCAGAGCGGCGCCTTTGCCGTGGACAACGGCAAGCTGACCCTGACAGCTGCCGACGGCGGGGCCTATGAGGGCGCCATCAGCACCGACGGCGAGATCGCCATCACCCTGCCCCTGTCCGCCATGTCCAAGGAGGGGGACGCCATCACCATGCAGCCCGCCACCACGGCGGACTACGCCGGCAGCTATTACGGCATCAAGGCCATGGCCATGGGTCCCATGACCATGAACATCAACGCCAGCTTGAAGCTGGATATGCTGGGCGGCTATAGCTACACCGCCGGCATGGAGGGGGAGGAGCCCTATGCCGAGACCGGTACTTACGCCCCCAATGCGGACGGCACCCTGACCTTCACCGCCGATGCTGACGGCGCGGAGCCCCAGACCGGCACCCTCAGCAGCAGCGACTGCCTGACGGCCAGCTTCCGCATCAACGCCGCCGTCCCCAACGCCACGGAGATCGTGTTCTACAGTGGCCGCGTCCAGGGGACCTTTACCGCTGAGGAGGCGGAGGGCCAGGGCGCAGTGGGCACCCTCACCCTGAACCCTGACGGCACCTACCACTTCGCCCTGGACCAGGGCGGCACGGTGACGGAGGAGGACGGCACCTTTACGGTGGGCGCTGGTATGGCCGGCGCTGCGGTGGAGCTGACCAGCGCATCCGGTTCCCTCTCCTCCGGCAGTGTCTCCGATGACGGCATCAACCTCAACTACACCACCGCCACCGGCGAGGTGAAGAGCTTCCAGATGGTCCCCGCTCCGGCGGAGAGCGAGGGTATGGGTGGTATGCCCAGCGGCGCTCCCGCGGGCATGGGCTAAACCCCCATCCGGTGATGACCGGCGTTTGATCCGATCCTGTAGAGGCGGCAGGCCCTTTGGCCTGCCGCCTGCGACTGTCAAAAAAGTGCAAGCACTTTTTTGAGAAGGGGCTTGCGCTGCGCTCTGCGCCTTCCGGCCTACGGCCGGTGCGACGCTCGCTCCGCGAGCAGTATTTTCTGCCACGCACATGTCGCGGCAGAAAATGATTTCACTCTATTCGCCGCCTCCGGGCGGCGAACTCTGCGAGGCTTTTTCCACAAGCTGAGGCGGCAGGCCCTTTGGCCTGCCGCCTTTATCCTACTCTACTTATTGAAAATATCAATAAATAGGGTGAAAATGCAGAGAGAAAAACAATGCCTGCCCATGGCCTTTCCCGGGGAACTGAATTGACAGCAAAAGCCCGGGGGCTTATACTAAACTGTGGCATAATATGCGCCCTAAAGGCGCGGATAATCAAGGAGGTTTCCCATGAAAGATATATTGGTCAACGCCATTGGCGATCAGTGCCCCGTTCCTGTGGTCAAGGCCATGAAGGCCCTGGGCCAGATGCAGGAGCCCGGCGTTCTGGAGGTTTTGGTGGATAACGAGGTGGCGGTGCAGAATCTGAGCCGCTTCGCCGGCAGCAAGGGGCTGAAGGCCGCCGCCGAGAAGCTGGAGGAGAAGAAGTTCTCCGTGAAGATCACGGTGGATCAGCTCCCCGAGGTCTCCGCCCAGGAGGAGGCCCCCGCCTGCGCCCCCGACGTCCGGGGGAACTATGTGGTGGCCATTGCTTCCGACACCATGGGCAGCGGCGACGACGCCCTGGGCACGACCCTGATGAAGGGCTTCATCTACGCCGTCTCCCAGCAGGAGCAGCTGCCCCAGGCCATCCTCTTCTACAACGGCGGCGCCAAGCTGACGGTTGAGGGTGCGGTGTCCGTGGAGGATCTGAAGAGCATGGAGGCCCAGGGGGTGGAGATCCTGACCTGCGGCACCTGCCTGAACTTCTACGGCCTCACCGACAAGCTGGCGGTGGGCACCGTCACCAATATGTACAACATCGTGGAGAAGCTCACCACCGCCGCAAAGGTTGTCCGGCCGTGATCTATCTGGATAACGCGGCCACGACCCGCACCAAGCCCCAGAGTGTGGTGGACGCCGTGGTGGAGGCCCTGGGCTCCATGGGCAACGCCGCCCGGGGCACCCACGGCAGCGCTCTGCGCAGCGGGCGGGCCATCTTTGACGCCCGGTTCCGGCTGGCCCAGCTCTTTGGCTGCTGCGACCCCCAGCGGGTGGCCTTTACCGCCAACTCCACGGAGGCGCTGAACATGGCCATCAGCGGCCTGGTCTGCCCGGGGGACCATGTGATCTCCACGGATCTGGAGCACAACTCCGTCCTCCGCCCCCTCTACCGCCTGGAGGAGACGGCGGGGGTGAGCCTCAGCTTCGTCCCCGCCGACCGGCAGGGGCGGGTGGACTACCAGGACTTTGAACGGCTGATCCGGCCGGAGACCCGGGCCATCGTCTGCACCCACGCCTCCAACCTCACGGGCAATGTGCTGGATCTGGAGCGGATCGGCGCTATTGCCAAGGCCCACGACCTGCTCTTCATTGTGGACGCCTCCCAGTCCGCCGGATGTTTCCCCATCCAGGCGGAGAAGTGGGGGGTGGATGTACTGTGCTTCACCGGCCACAAGGGGCTCATGGGCCCCCAGGGCACCGGCGGACTGTGGGTGCGGGAGGGGGTGGACATCCGTCCCCTGAAGGTGGGCGGCTCCGGGGTCCAGTCCTACAGCAGGGCCCATCCCCAGGAGATGCCCACCCGCCTGGAGGCGGGGACCCTCAACGGCCACGGTCTGGCGGGCCTTGCCGCCGCCCTGGCCTGGATCCAGGAGACCGGCGTGGAGACCATCCACAGCTGGGAGATCGCACTGGCCCGCCGGTTCTATGACGGCGTGGCGGACATTCCCAGCGTAACCGTGTACGGCGACTTCTCCACCTGGGAGAGGACGGCCATCGTCACGCTGAATATCGGGGATGAGGACTCCGGCAGCATCTCCGACGCCCTGGCGGAGGAGTACGACATCGCCACCCGGCCCGGCGCCCACTGCGCCCCCCGGATGCACCAGGCCCTGGGCACCGTGGAGCAGGGGGCCGTGCGCTTCAGCTTCTCCTGGTTCAACACGGAGGAGGAAGTGGACAAGGCCATCCAGGCAGTAAAGGAGCTGGCACAATGAGAGAGAAGACCATGAAGCTGGTCATTACCTTCCACACCACCACGGAGGCCATGGCCATGGAGCGGCTATGCCAGGAGACCGGTACGCCGGGGCGGCTGATCCCCGTCCCCCGGGAGATCAGCGCCGGGTGCGGCATGGCCTGGTGCGTTCCGGTGGAGCAGCGCCCTGCCCTGGAAAAGCTGGCGGCGGAGCACACCGTCTGCACCGACGGCTGGTATGAGCTGCTGGTATAAAAACTGTCAAAAAAGTGCAAGCACTTTTTTGATTTACACTCCGCTTCGCGCCTTGCGGCCCTTGGCCGCTGCGACGCGCGCTGCGCCGCAGCGTTAAGAAAATATGCCTGTGGCATATTTTTAGCGTAGGCCGCAGCGGCTATGCCGCGAGGAAACCGTGCTATAGGGTTGCACAGAAAATAATTTCACCCTATTCGCCGCCTGCGGGCGGCGAACTCTGCGAGGCTTTTTTGATAAACTGAATCGGGTGTTGCAGTTGAAAACTGCAACACCCGATTTTTGTCTTGTTTGCGGAAAATATGGAAGGCGTTTTTCTGCTGTTAAAACGACTCCACCACATCGTAGCCGCTGCCGTTCCACATGGCGGGCAGCACCGGCTGGCTGCGCAGGAGGGCGGCCAGCTCCTCCACCGTCTCCACCCGCTGGGGCAGCCAGGTGGCGTACTTGCCCACCTGCTTGGTGACATGGGCGTCGCTGGAGCCGATGGGCTGCAGTCCCAGGCGGCGGCACCACTGCAGGGCGGTGCGGTTGGCCTCCATGGTGGTGCTGCCGTTGAGGACCTCCACGCCGTGGAGGCCCTGGACGTTGCCCAGGTTCTCCTCCAGCCCCCGGTTGTTGTTGCGGAAGGGGTGGCAGGCCGAGCAGAAGCCCCCCTGGGCGTTGACCAGATCGATGAACGCCTGGGCGCTGACCCGGTGGTCGGGGTAGTCGTGGATACCGTAGGCGGTGATGTCCCCCTGGAGAGAGAAGAACTCAATGCCCACGAAGACGGGGAAGCCGGTCCTGCGGGAGAAGTCAGCGGCGTACTCCCGCAGACCCATGTTGTCGTGATCGGTGATACAGACGCCGTCCAGCCCCCGGGCCCTGGCGCAGTCAACGATCTGCTCCAGGGTGATGAAGCTGTCGGTGGAGTGGGGCAGGGCGTGCAGGTGCATATCCACAAGCATGGGTCAATCCTCCGCTTTCTTAATGATTTTCATCAGGGTGCCGTCCTCCGTCCAGAGGAGGCTGCTCATGCCCAGAAAGTCTGCCACGAAGGGGGTGGCGGGGTGGCGGTAGACCTCCATGGGGGTGTCGTTCTGGACCAGGACGCCCTGCTCCATAATGACGATGCGGTCCGCCAGGTGGAGGGCCTCCTCCTGGTCGTGGGTGACGAAGACCATGGTCATGCCCAGATCCCGCTGGAGCTTTTTCAGCTCCTCCCGCATACGGAAGCGGAGGGAGGCGTCCAGGTTGGAAAAGGGCTCGTCCAGCAGGCACAGCTTGGGCTCCACAATGAGGGCCCGGGCCAGGGCCACCCGCTGCTGCTGGCCGCCGCTGATCTCAAAGATGGGGGCGTTGGCGTACTCCGCCAGCCCCACCATCTCCAGGTAGCGCATTCCCTTCTCCCGGGCCTGGGCCCGGCGGACGCCCCGGAACTTCAGCCCGTAGACCACATTCTCCAGCACGGTCATGTGGGGAAAGAGGCTGTAGGACTGGAAGACCGTGGACACCGGCCGGCGCTCCGGGGGCAGGGCGGTGATGTCCTGGCCGTCCAGGAGGATCCTGCCGCTGTCCGGGGTGAGGAACCCGCCGATCATGTTCAGCGTGGTGGTCTTGCCGCAGCCGGAGGAGCCCAGGATGCACAGCAGCTGCCCCTTCTCCAGGGTCAGGCTCAGGTCCTGGACCACGGCTTTGTCCCCGTAGTGCTTTTTCAGATGTTCAAGTTCAAGATACATGGCGAGACCCCGCTTTCTGTGTGATGAGGTAGGCGGCGCCCTCCACCGCCAGGACGATGACGATAATGGCGCTGGCAATGAGGGAGGCCAGGGCGTACTCGCCGGTGTAGACCGCGTCGAAGAGGCGGAACACCGCCAGCTTCCGGCTGGGATCGATGAGGAAGATAATGGCCCCCGCCGTGGTCATGCTGCTGGAGAAGTTGTAGACGAAGGAGCTGAGGAAGGCGGGGCGCAGGCCCGGCAGGATCACATCCCGCAGCACGGCGAACTGTCCGCCGCCCAGGTCCCGGGCCGCCCGCTCCTGGGACAGGGGGATCTGGGTCAGGGCGGCAGAGCAGATCTTGGTGGAGGTGGGCAGCTGCTTGAAGAGCATATTGGCGATAACGATGAGGGCCGTGCCCGTCAGGCGCAGGGGCGGGGCGTTGAAGGCCAGGATATAGCCAATGCCGAAGCAGGTGCCCGGCAGCATATAGGGCAGGGTCACCAGGCAGTCGAAGAAGCTGCGGCCCCGGACCCGCCGCCGGTCCATATAGTAGGCGAAGAGCATGGCGAAGAAGGTGCCCGCCAGGGAGACCACCAGGGCGTACACCACGCTGCGCCCCAGGGGGGCCAGGTCGTGTTGCAGCAGCTGCTGCCAGTACTGGTCCGTGAAGGTATATACCCCCTTGGTGGTCTTCAGGAAGCCGGAGATGAAGATGCAGCCGTACTGCAGCACCATCATCAGGATGAACAGACCGCTGGCCAGGATGGACAGCCAGCCCAGCGCGCCGCAGCGGCTGAGGGGCAGATCCAGGGCCTCCTGCCGGTCCTGCCGGGCGGCGGTGAGCCGGTCGGAGCGGGTCATGAGATAGCGGTACAGGAAGAAGGCGGCAATGGAGGGCACCATGAGGAACATATTCATGGCGGAGGACTTCTCCAGGTTGGAGTAGCCCACCAGCTGGAGGTAGATGTCCGAGGCGATGGTGTTGAACCGGCCGCCGATGATCACCGGAGTGCCGAAGTCCGCCAGGGAGCGGACAAAGCTCAGCAGCAATGACACCAGGATGCCCGGCCGGATCAGGGGCAGGACCACATCCCGCAGGATGGCGCCGGGGGAGGCCCCCAGATCCCGCGCCGCCCGGATGCTGCCGGTATCCAGCTTGGAGAGGATACCGGAGAGGAAAATGGCGTTGAGGGGGACGAAGGAGATGCCCTGCATCCAGATAACGCCCCAGCAGTTGTAGGGGTTCCACCGCAGCCCCAGCAGGCGGTGGGTGATCCATCCCCGGCGGCCGTAGAGCTGGATATAGGCCAGGGAGGAGACAAAGGGGGGCGAGACCATGGTGATGAGCAGCACGGCCATCAGCAGCGTGCGCAGCCACCCCCGCCGGGTGGACAGCAGCAGGGCCGCCGCCACGGAGAAGGCCGTACACAGAAGGGAGGAGAGGACCCCCACAAAAATGCTGTTGATGAGACTCTGCTTGTACTGGCGCAGCACCAGGGCGTACTGGGCCAGGGAGAAGCCGCCCGCCGGGTCACGAAAGCTCCGCAGGGCGATGCAGCCCATGGGGAGGAGGACGAAGACGCAGATGCTGCCAAGAAGGAAGAGCAGCAGCGCCTTATCCGCAGCCCATCCGCCAACACGAAAAAGGGCATCCGTGGATGCCCTTTTTCTGTTGGTCTGCGACCGCTTATTCATTGACGGCCTTGTCGCCCATCATCTGCTCGAAGCGCTCCAGGATCTCAGCGCGCTTGGAGCCGAAGAGGCTCAGGTCTTCCTTCATGAGGATGCTGGTGTCATAGCCCAGCTCCACACCCTCCAGAGAGGGCTTGATGATCTTGATGCCGTCCTTCTTGTCGATCTCGGCCAGGGTACGCAGGTGGTCGTCGTTGGAGAAGAGCCACTCCACGAAGTACTTGGCGGCGTCAACATTCTCAGCGTTCTTGAACACGGCCACTCCCTCGGGGACCCAGGGGATACCGTCGGTGGGGTAGACGATGGTCACATCGTAGTCGGCCAGCAGAGCGTCGATGGTCCGATCCAGGTAGGTGATGCCGATGGCGAACTCGTCAGCGGTGACCTTGTTCTTGGGGTCGGAGCCGCGGCGGGAGTAGTAGGCGATGTTGTTGTTCAGGGACTCGAAGTACTTCCAGCCCTCCTCCTCGCCCAGGGTCTGCAGCAGGGCGTTGACCACGGCGTAGTTGGTGCCGGAAACGGCGGGGTTGGACATGATGATCTCACCGGCGTAGGACTCGTCCAGCAGGTCGGCCCAGGTGGCGGGAGCCTTCAGACCCAGCTCCTCCATGAGGGGGTTATTCAGCAGGAAGCCCACGATGGTGATGCCCTTGGAGAACCAGTAGCCCTCAGCGTCCATGAAGTCGGGGTTCAGGTCGGCGGTGGCGTCAAAGGTCACCTGCTCCAGCAGGCCGTCGTCCTTGGCGCTCATGAAGGCGTCGATGCCGCCGCCGAACCACAGGTCAGCGGAGGGGGTGCCGCCCTCGGCCCGCAGCTTGCTGAGGACCTCGCCGGAGGACATGGAGAGGACCTCCACCTTCACACCGGTATCGGCGGTGAACTGGTCGAACAGGGGGCCGTAGACGTCGCCGGTGGCCACCACCTTCATGGTGCCGGACAGGGCGGGAGCCTCGGGCTCGGCGGGCTCAGCGGGCTCCTGGGGAGCGGCCTCGGGGGCCTTGTTCTGCTCCTCCACAGGGGGCTTGTTGTCGGTCTTGCCGTTGTCTGCATTGTCCTTGCTGCCGCAGGCCACCAGGCTCAGGCCCATGGTCAGCGCAAGGATCAGCGCAAGAAGTCTTTTCTTCATCTTCTGTATATCCTTTCTGCAATATAGTTGTTTATGGCGCTTGCCGCACCAAGGCGAGAGGATAACAAAAGCGTTGGCAAATGTCAAGCTATTATAGAAATTATCGTTGAAGAGAGAAATTGAATTGAAAATTTCAATAGAATGTCCGGGGCGGCAAAAGCCGCCCCGGACGGAAAGAGATCGATTATTTTTTGGCGAAGAGCTCGTGGGCCTTGGCGGCGATCCGCTGCCCGAAGAGGTGGCAGATGGCTGCCCGCTCCACCATCTGCTCCCGAACGATGGTGGGGCCCACATGGATAAAGGGGGCGCCCAAGGCGGCTCCGCCGGAGTAGACCAGCATTCCCAGGACCAGCAGGTGGTTGTAGATGGTCATAATGGCCAGCTCGCCGCCGCCGTGGGGGCAGTTCTCCGTGGCGAAGGCGGCCCCCAGCTTGCCGGCCAGCTTGTACTGGGACCCCCGGGTGTCGAACCACTTCTTCAGCTGCCAGCTCATGTTGGCGTAGTAGACCGGGGTGCCGAAGATGACGGCGTCGCTCTCCTCAATAAAGGCGCGGTCCCAGCTTTCCTCCCGGGCGACGTTGAAGCACTCCACCTCCGTACCGGCCACAGTGGAGGCCCCGGCGGCCACATGGGCGGCCATGGTCCCGGTGTTTCCGGTCTGGCTGAAGTAAATAATGCTGATCTTCATGGAAATACCTCCTGCGATGTACTTGGATCTGCTTCCATTATATACCCCGCTCCGCCGCAGTGCAAGGGGAGGAAGGGAAAAGCGGCCGGCCGGCTGGGGCGGGGGAGAAGGATATCACGGGCCGGCAGGTGAGATTTTTTGGATCGTATCCCGGCGGATCTCCTCCCGCAAATCGGACAAATAGGGGGAGAAGCGCACTCTGTCATCCGCATAGGTCAGATTCAGGTCAAATTCATTTTCCGACCATGTGGCCAGATCGGAGAGATTATGCTGGAGCAGGGCCTCCAGACTGTCGATCGCTTTGTAAATTTTGGACTCTGCGGTCTGCCGCTCATCCATTTCCCTGTACAGGAGCAGCATTTCCTCCCGGATACCCGGGGGAAACGTGGCGATCCACCGGTTAAGGAGCGTCTCCTCCGCTTCTTCGTGGGCCTTTGTTTTGGAAAATGTGGGAATATCCCCGGTAAAGCACTCGCCCAGGTCGTGGATGATGCACATTTGGATGACCTTGTTGAAATCCACATTGGGGAATTCATCCTTCATCAAAAATGCCATGAGGGTCATCATCCAGCTGTGCTCGGCGACGCTCTCCCGGCGTCCGTTTGTGGTGTAACAATGTCTGACCGTATCCTTTAGCCGCTCCGCTACGGTCACTGCACGGATCAGTTCTCTTGGGTCCACCCTTACCGGCACCTCCCCGCAGCCATCAGACCATGCCCTGGGTCACGGGGGCCAGCAGGACTTTGCCGGTGCCCCGGTAGACGTTCACCAGCCCCTCGCCGGAGGCGGCGGAGCCGATGAGGCTCTTGCCGGAGCGCTCCACGGTGAAGCTGAGGGAGCCGCTCCAGGCGATGGCCATGTTGCCGTCGATCTTCAGTTCGTCGTTGTCCAGGACGATCTCCACCAGCTCCTCCTTGGGGCACAGGGACTCCAGGCAGAGAATGCCGCTGCCCTGGATGCCCAGGTTGAAGAGGCCCTCGTTGCCCAGGGCGGCGGAGGACAGGTTGGACCGGGCCACCGCCTTGTGCTTCAGGGTGGACTCACAGGCCAGGAACAGGCCGTCGTCCAGGACGATGGAGCCATTCCAATCCGCCACATCCATGAGCAGGATGTGCTTATAGGTGGGCTCCAGCACCAGAACGCCGCTGCCGGTGTACTCGGGCTTGATGGCGGACTCGCCGGTGACGCTGCCCCGGAGGGCCTTGCCGAAGAGGTCGCCCACCCCCTTCACGCCGGTGGTGGCCCTGACGCCGCCCACCATCCACTGCATGGCGCCGGCCTGGGTGGTGATGTTGGCTCTGGACACATCGCAGATCACCTGCCGCTTGCGGACGTTCATCTCGTTGCAGAAGTAGGCCAGCTGTGCGTCGCCGGGCATGACGCTCAGATCCCGCAGGTACTCCACCACGGTGAAGGCGCCCAGGGTGTCCAGGGTCCTGATGTCGTTGTTGTCGGTGAAATTTTTGATCGTAAACATGGTGTCCATCCTTTCTGTGTGCAGGTCACTGTTCGGCGGTCCTCCAGCAGCAGAGGTCTGCCGTGGTTGCTCTCTATTATAGCACGATTTCCGGCCCGGGGAAATGCTTTTTTCTGGAGACGCCGGGGAAGCTGAGGGCGAAAAGACTGGGCTTGATGAAGGCGGGAACACGCGGTATAATAGAGAAAACAACCAAAGCGAGGAGAGAGCATATGGGAAGAGCTGTGCGCCGCATAGGGCTGGTTTTGCTGCTGCTGGCCCTGCTGGGCTGTCTGACCGCCGGAGCGGCGGAGACGGAGGGGGAGACGCTGACGATCCTCTTTACCCACGATACCCACGACCACTTCTATACGGACGGGGACGGCCTGGGCGGCTATGTCCGTCTGGCCACGCTGCTGAAGCGGGAGTGCGCCGCGGCGGAGGGGGCGGTGGTGACGGTGGACGGCGGGGATTTCTCCATGGGCTCCCTGTTCCAGACCGTGTACACCACGGACGCCCCGGAGCTGCAGGCCCTGGGGGCCATGGGGTACGATGTCGCCACCCTGGGCAACCATGAGTTTGACTACCGGGACCGGGGGCTGGCGGAGATGCTGGAGACTGCGGCGGCGGTGAAGGCGTCGGGGAAGTATCTGCCCGCCGTTGTCCAGGCCAACTACCGGGTCCCGGTTGACCCTGCGGCGGGGGAGCGGGTGACGGCGGCCATGGAGAACTACCCGGTGACGGACTATGTGATCCTGGAGCGGCAGGGGATGCGGATCGCCGTGTTTGGCCTGCTGGGCCTGGACGCCCACGAGTGCGCCCCCATGTCCGGCATGACCTTTGAGCCGGTGGCGGACGCCGCCAGGCGGGTCCTGGCGGATATTCAGGCGGCGGGAGGCGCGGACGTTGTGCTCTGTCTCTCCCACACAGGCACGGAGGACGGACGGGGGGAGGACTACGACCTGGCCAAGGCGGTGGACGGCATTGATGTGATCGTCTCCGGCCACACCCACACCACCCTGGAGGAGCCGATCTCCGTCAACGGCACCCTGATCGTCTCCGCCGGGGAGTACGCCCAGTACCTGGGCCGGCTGGTCGTCCGCCGGAACAGCCAGGGCGGTGTGGACCTGGTGGACTACGACCTCCTTCCGGTAGGCGACACCATTCCCGTTGACGGGGAGCTGGCGGATATGGCCACCCGGTTTCAGGCGGAGGTGGAGTCGGGGTATCTGGCGGACTACGGCCTGCGCTACCACCAGCAGCTGACCACAGCGGAGCGGGATTTTACCATCCAGGAGACCGGCGATCTGATCGGCGACGCCTACATCGCCGCAGTGCGGGCGGTGGAGGGGCCGGACTATGTCCCGGTGGATTTTGCGGTGGTCCCCAACGGGGTCATCCGGGGCAGTATCCAGGGGGGGCCGGTGACCACTGCCCAGGCCTTTGATATCCTCTCCCTGGGCTCCGGCGCCGACGGCAGCCCCGCCTACCCCCTGGTGTCCGTGTACCTCACCGGGGAGGATCTGCTGAACGCTTTTGAGGTGGACGCCTCCATCGCCACCACCCTCATGCCCGCCGCCGCCCTCTACGGGGCGGGGATGCACTGGGTGTACAACCCCCATCGGATGATCCTGGACCGGGTGACCTATGCGGTGCAGCTGCTGGAGGACGGCGGCGCAGCGCCGATCCAGCCGGATAAGCTCTACCGGGTGGTGGCCGACCTGTACAGCGGACAGATGCTGGGGGCAGTGGAGGGGCAGAGCTTCGGCCTGCTGACGGTGACGCCTCGGGATGAGAACGGTCAGCCCGTCACCGACCTGGAGAGCCGGATCATTCGGAAGAAGGACGGCACGGAGATGAAGGCATGGTTTGCCCTGGCGGCCTATTTGACCAGTCAGGAGGTGGCGGTGCCGCAGGAGGGGTGCAAGACCGTGTCCCCCAGCTGGTCCCCCTTCGCCCTGCTGGCCGATCCGGGGCTGCCCACCCTGGTTGCCCTGGGGGCGGTGCTGGTGCTGGCAGCGCTGCTGTGGGCGGTGATCTGGGCGGTTTGGCGGCGGAGACGGCGATAATTAAGAATTGTTTAAATTTTTGCCATATTCTTGCACTCCTTGACGAAATATGGTACGCTGTAACAGATAAACTGTGTACATCCCTGCGCTGCTGACGCGGGGAAAAGGAGTGTGTTCTGTGTTTTCTCTGCCCCATCTGTCGATGATCCTGCTTACCGCGCTGCTGGTGCCCCTGTGCTGCAAATGGGCCAGGACCTGGCAAAAACAGACCGTGGACCGCTTTTTCAAGGTCATGGCGGTGGCGGTGCTGTTTTTTGACCCCACCTACTGGATGTGGGAGCTCCTGACCCGGGGCCACATTGATTTGGCGGGCAGTCTGCCCCTGTATGTATGCTCGCTGTTCTGGCTTTTGCTGCCGGTGGCGGTGTATGCCCCGGAGGGGTTCTTTCGCCGCTGCGCCCAGTCCTGCCTGTGTACCGCCTGCCTGCTGGGGGGCGTCATGGGGATGGTGTTCAACAGCCATGTGGGACAGCACCCCTTCTTTACCTTTGTCCCCCTGTACAGTATGCTCTACCACTTTATGCTGATCCTGGTGATCTCGCTGCTGTGGGTCACCCGGTATTACCAGCCCAAGCCGGTGGACCGCTGGCTGTGTATGCTGCCGGTGGTGGCGCTGGTGCTGGTGGATGTGGTCCTCAACCGGCGCTATGGCTGGGACTACTGCTTCACCGCCGGGGGCCCCGGCACGCCGCTGGCCCTGGTCAGCAGCCGTGTGCCCCAGATGGTGTTCCTGCTGCTGCTCTACGGCGGGATGGCGCTGCTGATCGGCTGGGGGTTCTACTCCTGGTTTTTCCGCCGGCAGGAGGCCGGACAGGAACAGAACGCAGTGGCTGTTGCAGAGGATTGATAGTTAAATACATTGCGCCCGCCCCGTTGTCCGTTGGATGGACAGGGGGCGGGCGTTTTTCATTGGAGCCGGTTCGGATTGCGGAGATTCTGCCATCGGCCGTCAAACCTTGGGATTACCGGTTTTCCGGCACGTTATAGCAAACAGGAAATTGGCCATCAAGCGTAAGAACATACGGCCTGTTGTTCCCTCCTCATTTACATAGCAGCCGATGCACACTTGCGCGGCCTCCGCCCCTACTCCTCCGCATCCCCATCGGCGTCCTGGGGGCCCAGGGCGCCGCCGTAGGTGATGGCCCCCTTGCCGTACTTTCCCCGGATGGCGTCCATGGCCAGCTCCAGCCGCTCCCGGCGGGCGTCCTGGGCGGGCTGCTGGGGGGAGAAGAGGTCCGCCTGCTCATAGGTCTCCTGCCGGTCCGTGAGGTTCACGGCAGTGACGCTGATGAGCCGGACGGGGAAGCGGGTCCGCCAGATGCCGTCGATCAGCTCCATAGCGGTGGACAGCAGCTCCCGCATGAGGTGGGTGCTGTGGACAAGCTGCTTCTGCTGGGCGTGGGTGCGGAACTGGGCGTCCTTCAGCGCCACCTGCACGCCGCCGCAGTACAGCCCCTGCTGCCGCAGGCGGGTGGCCACGCTGTCGCAGAGCATGGCGGCCCCCCGGCGCAGGGCGTCCCGGGTGGTGAGGTTCTCCGGGAAGGTGCAGCTATTGCCCACGCTCTTCACCGGCTCCTGCTGATCCTGGGGCCGGACGGGGGCGTCGTCCAGGCCGTTGGCATAGGTCCACAGCTGGTAGCCCATCTTGCCCAGCAGCCGCTCCGGCAGGGCCGGGTCCTGGGCCGCCAGCTGCCCGATGGTGCGGATGCCGTACTGGGCCAACACCCGCTGGGCGGCGGGGCCGGCGAAGAGCAGGCTCCCCACCGGCAGGGGCCAGACCATCCGCTTCCAGTTGCTGGGGGAGATGACTGTGGTGGCGTCGGGCTTGCGGTAGTCGCTGCCCAGCTTGGCGAAGACCTTGTTGAAGCTGACCCCCACGGAGAGGGTCAGCCCCAGCTCCCGCCGCACCCGGCAGCGGATGGCGTCGGCAATGGCGGCGGGGTCCCCGCCGAAGAGGTGCATGGACCCGGTGATGTCCAGCCAGCTCTCGTCGATGCCGAAGGGCTCCACCAGGTCCGTGTACTGGCCGTAGATGTGGTTCACCAGCTGGGAGTATTTCCGGTACAGATCGTGGTGCGGGGGCAGCAGAACGAGGTCGGGGCACTTCTGCCGGGCCTGCCAGATGGTCTCGGCGGTTTTGATCCCCAGGGCCTTGGCGGGCTCGTTTTTGGCCAGGATGATGCCGTGGCGGCTGCTGGGGTCGCCGCACACCGCCACGGGCACCTCCCGCAGCTCCGGGTGGGACAGCAGCTCCACCGAGGCGTAAAAGCAGTTCAGATCGCAGTGCAGCACTACCCGCGGCATGGCCGGCCCCCCTTACCAGAAAAAAGATGTGGTATACTGATATCCATGATATCAGTATACCACATCTGGGGCAAATTGCAAAGAGAAATCGAACAGAAGTTCTCTGCCCCGGCGCCTATTTGTGCAGCAGGGGGGACAGGGGCTTGTAGACCAGGAAGGCCAGCAGCAGGTCCAGCAGGCCCTTGAGCAGGGTGAAGGGGGCGTTGAAGAGGACCAGGCAGGCCAGCAGGCCGTTGACGGAGGGGACCAGCTCCTGGTACATGCCGATGATGGTGTCCAGGGGCATAAAGACGGCGTAGAAGGGGTAGGAGATGAAGTAGTTGACGGGGATGGAGGCTGCGGCCATGACCACGGAGCCCACCAGCGCCGCCAGGAAGGCCCCCTTCCGGGACTTCACCCGCCGGTAGATCAGGCCCGCCGGCAGCACGAAGCAGGCCCCCAGCAGGAAGTTGCACAGCTCGCCCACGCCGTTGGTGGTGGTGAAAAAGACGTTGACCAGGTTCTTCACCAGGCAGACCGTGACGCCGCTGACGGGCCCCAGGCTGAAGGCCGCCAGCAGGGCGGGCAGCTCGGAGAAGTCCATCTTCACAAAGGGGGGGATCAGAAAGGGCAGGGGGAAGCTCAGGTACATGAGGATGGTGGCCACCGCGCTGAGCATGGCGGTGACGGCGATCTTGTGGGTGCGTTTGGCTTGGGTCATAAAAAAACTCCTTTACGGTAAAGTACACCCGAAGAGATCATCTTCCGAGTGCAGCCGCAAAGAAGCGCACATCTTCTTCCATCCAGACTGTAACTGTCGGTACCGGAGTCACACCGGTTCAACGCTTGCGCGGTCGCGGACTGAGGCCGTAGCCATCACCGCCGGTGGGGAATCACACCCCGCCCTGAAGATGAATGTTCGGTTGTTGCCTCCATTATATGCTCTTCCCGGAAAAATGCAAGGATTATTTTCTTTACAAGCGGGCGGACTTGCTCTATAATATAAGGAAAGATCTGTACAGAGGAGGCGGTGGACTGTGGGAGGCAGAGAGATCACCTGCTGCTTTACCGGCCACCGACCGGAGAAGCTGCCCTGGGGCTTTGACGAGACGGACCCCCGGTGTCTGGCCCTGAAGGACAGGCTGCGGGACGCGGTGGAGGCCGCCTACGACGAGGGGATGCGCCGCTTTATCTGCGGCATGGCCCGGGGCTGCGACTTCTACTTCGCGGAGATCGTCCTGGACCTGCGGCGGCGGAAGGGGGATGTGAGCCTGGAGGCAGCCATCCCCTGCGCCGGACAGAGCAGCCGCTGGCGTCTGGCGGAGCGGCAGCGGTGGCGGGCCCTGGTGGACCAGTGCGATCTGGAGACCCTGGTGCAGGAGGAGTACACCCCGGACTGTATGCTCCGGCGCAACCGGTACATGGTGGACCACAGCGCCATGGTCATCGCCGTCTACGATGGGCAGAGCGGCGGGACCCGCCGCACCCTGGAGTACGCCATCCGCAGGCAGGTCCCCTTTGTGGACATTCGCCCCACAAATTGACGAGAATGTTCAAATAGAAATGCTTTGTGGAATATTGACGAATAAATCCAGATATGATATAATACCAATATCCTATAAGAAAAGGAGAAAGTTATGGGCGACGCGAGCCATTCTTTTGAGGCATACTACAAGCGGGCAACCAGCCCGCTGGCAGTGCTGTGCCTGCTGAGCGAAAAGACCATGTACGGGTACGAGATCTCCCACGCCATGAGCGAGCGGAGCGGAGGACGCTTCACCATCGCCGTGCTGTATCCTGTGCTCTACCGTCTGGTGGACCAGGGCTACATCCGGGAGGCGGAGACCGAGGTGGTCAATCGCCGTGCAAGAAGCTACTATGCCATCACAGACGAGGGGCGGGCTTATCTGGAGCGCTCCCTTCGGGAGTACGACGAGATGCACCGCGCCTTTGGACAGATCCTGGGGCGGGAGTGATCTCCACGAACCAGCAGGGCCCCCTCCGCAAAACTGCGGAGGGGGCCCTGCTTATTGTCAAAAAAGCCTCGCAGAGTTCGCCGCCCGGAGGCGGCGAATAAAGTAAAATCATTTTCTGCCGCGACATGTGCGTGGCAGAAAATACTTCTCGCGGAGTGAGCGTCGAATTGGCCGCCAAAGGCGGCCAACCGAGGCGCAGAACGCAGCGCAACCCTTCCTCGAAAAAGTGGCCTGCCACTTTTTCGACAGCCTCAGCGCCCTCTCCGAAAAATCGCGGAGGGGGCGCTGCTTACTTTATGCAAAAATGTGTAGGTGCTGAAGCTGCCGGGGCCCTACAGGCAGCGGTCCAGCTGCTGGCTGCGGCGCAGGCGGCGGCAGCAGTAGAAGTAGGCGGGGATCAGGAACACATCCGCCAGGACCCAGGCCACCGGGGAGGCGAAGCAGGCCACGGTGAAGCCGAAGATGGGCACCAGGGCGGACAGGGCGCCCCGGGCCACCATCTCAAACACCCCGGCCACGGTGGCCAGGGGGGCGAAGCCCATGCCCTGGATCATCAGGCGGACGATGTTCACCAGGGCCAGGGGGAAGAAGAACAGCCCCTGGGTCAGCAGGTACTGCCGGGTCAGGGGCAGCACCCCGGCGCTGGCCTCGTCCAGAAACAGCATGGCCAGGGGGTCGGAGAAGAAGTACAGCGCCGCCAGGGCTGCGGCGGAGTAGACCGCCCCCAGGAGGACGCAGGCGCGGGTGCCGCTGCCCAGCCGGTCCAGCTTGCCCGCCCCCACATTCTGTCCGCCGTAGGTGGCCATGGTGGCGCCCATGGCGTCATAGGGGCAGCAGATAAAGTTGGAGATCTTGTTGCCGGCGGCAACGGCGGTGACATAGACGGTGCCCAGGCCGTTGACGGCGGACTGGATGAGGATGCTGCCAATGGCGGTGATGGAGTATTGCAGCCCCATGGGCAGGCCCATGAGACACAGGTTGCGGACCCGCCGGCCGCTCCAGCGCCAGTCCCCCCGCTCCATCTGCAGCACCTCGTAGCCGTGGCCCATGCGGATGAGGCAGCCCACCCCCGCCAGACCCTGGGCCAGGACCGTGGCGAAGGCCGCGCCGAAGGTGCCCCAGTGGAAGGCCAGAATGAAGAGGATGTCCAGCCCCACATTCACCACGGAGGCGATCATGATCCAGATCACCGGGGTGCGGCTGTCCCCCAGGGCCCGCAGGACCCCGGCGGCCAGGTTGTAGAGGAAGTAGGCGGGCAGACCGGCGAAGATGGTGACCAGGTAGAGATAGGCGTCCTGGAAGATGTCCGCCGGGGTGTTCATGGCGGTGAGGATGGGGCGGCACAGGAGGACGGTGGCGGCGGTGAGCAGCACGCCGAAGATCACGCACAGCCACACCCCGCCGGTCACATACCGGCGCAGCTCCCGGCTGTTGCCCGCGCCGAACTGCTGGGCCACGGGAATGGCGAAGCCGGCGCAGATGCCCACGCAGAAGCCCACCACCAGAAAGCACACGGAGCCGGTGGAGCCCACGGCGGCCAGGGCGCCGCCGCCCAGGGTTTTGCCCACGATGGCGGTGTCCACCACATTGTAGAGCTGCTGGAACAGATAGCCGAAGAGAAGGGGGGTGCCGAAGCTGAGGATCAGCTTCATGGGGTTGCCGGATGTCAGGTCTTTTGTCATGGTCTCTACCTCTCTGCTTTCCCACAGTAGACCGGGGGATAAATTCAAAACGCACCTATTATAGCGATTCCTGGGGAAAATGCAAGAGAGAAGGTGACGATTCTCCCAAAAATAACACCGCCGCCTGTTGTGCAACTTGATCGCGGCGGGGCGGGGGGTGCATAATCTCCGGGGCGGCGGGCATAGACTATCTCCAGAAAACCATGGCCAGACCAGGGAGGAGAGACGAGATGAACAGGACAGGGACAGCCCGCCGCAGGGCAAAGCATCTCCGCAGAAGGCATCCCGCCGCCGGGCGGCGGGCCGCCCCCGCCACCCGGGAGCAGCGGGCGGTGGCCCGGCTGGTGATCTGCGGGGCCATATTCGTGCTGCTGGTGGCGGTGAAGCTGCTGTTTCCCCAGACGGTGAGCCGCCTGGCCCAGTCCGCTGGGCAGCTCATTGGCCGGGACGCGGATTTCCAGGCGGCCTTTGCCGCCGTGGGACGGGCCATCAGCGGGGAGGAGGCGGTGGGTGACTCCCTCCAGGACGCCTACACCGCCGTGTTCTCCCCGGCGGAGGATGTGCCCGCCGGGCCCACCCGGACGGCAGTCTCCGCACGAAATTACCCCCTGCCCGGGACGGAGCTGCTGAAGTACCTGGAGGAGCCCCTGCCGGTACCGGCGGAGGCGGCGGAGGAGACCGCTGTGGAGGTGCCGCTGCCGGAGGAACTGCCGCCGGCGGAGGAACCGGAGGAGGAGACGGCCACGGCGGCGCTGTCCTATGTCTACACCATGCCCGCCCTGCCGGACAACGCCAGCTTGGAGCAGCGCAACCTGGGCTTTCCCCATGTGACCCCGGTGGTGGGGGCCTTCTCCTCCGGCTTCGGCTGGCGGGAGCACCCCATCCAGGGGGGCAATAAGTTCCACTACGGCCTGGACCTGGCGGCGGACACGGGGACGGACATCCTGGCCTTTGCCGACGGGGAGGTCTACGCCACCGGGGAGAGCAGCACCCTGGGCCAGTATATCATCCTCCAGCACCGGGAGGGCTACCGCACCCTCTACGCCCACTGCAGCCGGGTGACGGTCCAGCGGGGCCCGGTGTCCGCCGGGGAGAAGATCGCCGAGGTGGGGGACAGCGGCATGGCCACAGGCCCCCACCTCCACTTCGCCCTCCAGGACGGGGAGCTGTACCTCAACCCCATCTACTATGTGGAGCTGGGGTAGGCTGGAGATCACCTGGGGCTTCCCTCTGCTGGCGGCGCTGGTGTTGCTGGTGGGGCCGGGGGAGGCCCTGCCCCAGGTGGCGCTGGCGGCGGCGGGCCACGAGCTGGGCCATCTGGCGGCCCTGGGGCTCATGGGGGCGCCGGTACAGCGGCTGCGGCTCACGGCCTTCGGCCTGGAGCTGCAGGCGGACACCCGGCGGTTGTCCTATGGCCGGGAGATGCTGTGTACCCTGGCGGGGCCGGGGGTGAACCTGCTGGCGGCGCTGCTGCTGGCCCGGGGGCTGGGGTGCTGCTACGCCCTGGCGGGGGCCAACCTGGTGCTGGGGGCGTTCAACCTCCTGCCCGTCCAGGCCCTGGACGGGGGGCGGGCGCTGTGGCTGGGGGTCAGCTATCTGGCGGAACCCGTGACGGCGGACCGGGTCTGCCGCCGGGTGGGGCTGGCCTGCGCCGTGGGCCTTGTGGCCCTGGCGGCCGTGCTGGTGGCGGTCCACCACACGGGGCTGTTCCTGCTGCTGGCGGCGGTGGGGACCCTGCCGCCGGGGAGGGGCCGCTCCTGCTTGACAGGAGATCGGGAACCATGGTATATATCTTCCTGACGACCAGAAGGAAGGAGATGTGGCTATGCACACAGAGAAACAGAATACATACGGCAGCTTGTGCACAGAGATGTATGAGCACCTCCACCGGGAGGCGCCGGAGGACGAGCTGAACTTCTACCTCTCCTACGCCCGGCCGGGCATGAAGATCCTGGAGCCCCTGTGCGGCAGCGGGCGGTTCCTGGCGCCCTTCATGGCCCGGGGGCTGGACATCTGCGGCATGGACCGGTCCGGGGAGATGCTGGCCAAGCTGCGGGAGAAGGCCCCGGAGGCCCGGGCGGTGCAGGCGGACCTGGCAAGCTACGCCCCCGGGGAGCGGTACGACTATATCTTCATCACCTCCGGGTCCGTCTCCCTCTTTACGGACATGGCCCAGTGCCGGGCCGTGCTGGCCAGACTGCGGGAGATGCTGGCCCCGGGGGGCAGGCTGGTCTTTGCGGTGGGCACCGTGGCCAACCGCTGCCCGGACGACGGGGACTGGCGGGTGGACGCCGAGGCGGAGGCCGGGGCGGGATGCCGCCTGGTGCTGCGGACGAAGAACCGCTACGACCCCCAGACCCAGACGCAGTTCTCCCCGGGGCGGTATACCCTGTATGACGGGGAGCGGCCCCTGCGGGAGGAGTTCATGGATTTTCAGACCCACCTCTACCGCTTCGGCGAGATGGAGGCGTATCTGGCGGAGCTGGACTTTGCCCAGGTGCGGACCTACAGCGCCTTTGACCGGACCCCCGCCGCCGGGGACGGGGACGGGATGTTCCTCTTCGACTGCCTGGCCCCAGGGAGAGAGGGGCGCGCCGTCACCTACCGGCAGCTGACGGAGGAGGAGATCTGCCCCGCCCTGTTTCAGGGCTTCATCCGGCGGCAGGTGGTGGACCTGTGCCTGCGCCGGGAGAATGGGGCGTGGGTGGTGCGGCCGGACCCCTTTGTGGACGACTGGTCGGCGGAGGACTGGCAGATGGTGGTCCAGTGCCTGCGGAATACGGTGCATACGGGGGGACTGGTGTGCGGAGCCTTCCAGGGGGAGCGGCTGAAGGGGTTCGTGTCGGTGGAGGCGGGGCTCTTCGGCGGGGAGAACCGCTATCTGGACCTCTCATCCCTCCATGTGTCCGCAGACCTGCGGCGGGCCGGGGTGGGGCGGACCCTGTTCCGGCGGGCGGCGGACTGGGCGGCGGCCCACGGGGCGGACAAGCTGTACATCTCCGCCCACTCCGCCGTGGAGACCCAGGCATTCTACCGCTCCATGGGCTGCGTGGAGGCGGCGGAGTACCAGCAGAAGCACGTGGAGGCGGAGCCCTTTGACTGCCAGATGGAGTGTGCTCTGAAAAAAACAGGCCATAACCGGCGGTGAGGGAAAATCCGTAGTCGCATTTTTTCCAAAGATGTGGTAGGATAGGTGGGACAAGAGAAACCGGCGCCCCACTGCCCGGCGGCGGGGCCAGGAGAAAAAGGAGAACACAGTGGATAAACGATTAGAGCGCATCCTGCCCAGGGTGCAGAAGCCCGCCCGCTATGTGGGCGGAGAGTACAACGCGGTCATGAAGGACAAGAAGGACGTGGACGTCCGCTTTGCCTTCTGCTTTCCCGACACCTATGAGATCGGTATGTCCAACCTGGGCTACCGCATCCTGTACGGGATCATGAACGATATGCCCGGCGTGTGGTGCGAGCGGGCCTTCACCCCCTGGGGGGACATGGAGGCGGAGATGCGCAGCGCCGGCATCCCCCTGTACTGTCTGGAGTCCGGGGACAGCGTGGGGGAGTTCGACATGGTGGGCTTCTCCGTGGGCTATGAGATGGCCTACACCGCCATGCTGAATATGCTGGACCTCAGCGGCCTACCCCTGCGCTCGGCGGACCGGCAGGACCTGGCCCCCCTGGTGGTGGCGGGCGGCACCGCCATGTACAACCCGGAGCCGGTGGCGGACTTTATCGACCTGGCCCTCATCGGCGAGGGGGAGGAGCTGCTGCCGGAGGTCATCGAGCTGTACCGCCGGGCCAAGCATGAGGGCTGGGACAAGGCCCGCTTCCTGCGGGCGGCCGCCCAGATCCAGGGGGTCTACGTCCCCTCGCTGTACGACGTGTCCTACAACGACGACGGCACCATTGCCGCCATCACCCCCCTGGACGGGGCCCCCGCCAAGGTCTACAAGCGGGTGGTCCACGACATGGACAAGTCCTACTACCCCGCCAAGACCATCGTCCCCTCCACGGAGATCGTCCACGACCGGGTGACCCTGGAGGTGTTCCGGGGCTGCATCCGGGGCTGCCGCTTCTGCCAGGCGGGGTACGTCTACCGCCCGGTCCGCTGCCGCAGCAAGGACCAGCTGGTGCGCTACGGCCAGGAGGCCGTGGCGGACTCCGGCTACCAGGAGATGACCCTCAGCTCCCTGTCCACCAGCGACTACCCGGAGCTGGTGGGCCTGTGCGACGGGCTGGAGCCCATGTGCGAGGCCAACCATGTGAATCTGTCGTTGCCCTCCCTGCGGGCGGACAACTTCTCCATGGAGCTGATGCAGCGGCTGCAGAAGGGCCGCAAGGCGGGCCTCACCTTCGCCCCCGAGGCGGGCACCCAGCGCCTGCGGGACGCCATCAACAAAAACCTCACGGAGGAGGACCTGCACCAGAGCCTGCGCACCGCCTTCTCCGGCGGGTGGAACGCCGTGAAGCTGTACTTCATGCTGGGCCTGCCCACGGAGACCGACGAGGATGTGCTGGGCATTGCGGAGATGGCCAACCGGGTGCTGCACATCTGGCGGGAGTCCGCCAGCAACAAGAACCGGGGGGTACGCATCACCGTGTCCACCTCCTGGTTTGTGCCCAAGCCCTTCACCGCCTTCCAGTGGGAGCCCCAGATCACCAAGGCGGAGTATGAGCGGCGGGTGAAGCTCCTGCGGGAGGCCATCACTGCCAAGGCTGTCACCTACAACTGGCACGACAGCGACACCAGCTTCCTGGAGGCCGTTCTGGCCCGGGGCGACCGGCGGCTGGGCCGGGTGCTGGAGCTGGCCTTCCGCAAGGGGGCCAAGCTGGACGCCTGGACCGACTACTTCGACCTCTCCCGCTGGGAGGAGGCCTTTGCCCTGTGCGGCCTGGACCCCGCCTTCTACGCCAACCGGGAGCGGAGCCGGGACGAGATCATGCCCTGGTCCGTGATCTCCTGCTATGTGGGGGACAAGTACCTGTGGCGCCAGCGGGAGCTGGCCTACCAGTCCGTCACCACCCCGGACTGCCGCACCCAGTGCAGCGGCTGCGGGGCCAATGTTATTGAGGGAGGGGAGTGCTACCATGGCTAAGCTGCGTCTTGTGTTTACCAAGGAGGGGCGGGCGGTGTACATCTCCCACCTGGACCTGCTGCGGACCTTCCAGCGGGTGTTCATTCGGGAGGGGCTGGTGCTGCGCCACTCCCAGGGGTTCCATCCCCACCCCATCCTCTCCTTTGCCCTGCCCCTGTCCGTGGGCCAGTCCAGCGACTGTGAGATCCTGGACTTCGAGGTGACGGCGGAGCTGGACGGCAGCCAGCTGCCGGAGAAGCTCAACGCCTATATGCCCGAGGGTATCCGGGCCACGGACTGCTATGTGCCCACCCGGCCCGTCCGGGACCTGGCGGCCATCCGCTGCCGGGTGGAGTTCGTCTACGACAACGGCGTGCCGGAAAATGCCGCCGGGGAGATCGCCGCCCTCTTCCAGCGGGAGGAGGTGGTCATCCAGAAGCGGACCAAGCGCAAGCAGATGGCGGATGTGGACATCCGGCCCATGGTGCTGTCTCTGGCGGTGAACCCCGGCGGGGAGGGGCTGATCCTGGATGCCGTGGTGGCCGCCCAGAACCCGGGGCTGAACCCCGCCCTCCTGGCCAGCGCCGTGGAGCGGTATCTGCCGGCGCTGAAGCCCGACTTCGTGCGGGTCCGCCGCCTGGCCCTGCTGGACAGCCGGGGGGAGCTCTTCCGCTGATCCCCGCCCAGAGAAAAAACAAGGAAATCTTAAACTTTTCCCTAGGGGAGTATTAAGATCCTCCTGCTATACTGCCTTGCGAAGTGGATACGGAGAGAGCGGCAAAGCCGCTCTCTCCGCTGATTTTCTCCTCAAGGAGGAAGAGATAGGAGGACATGCAATGACGAAACAGGAGCAGATGACGGCGGCGGGGCGGGACTACTGGCGGGCGCTGCGAACGCTGCTGGCCGGGCTGGGGCGGTATGGTGCGGTGTCGGCCCTGTCCGCCGTGGTGGATGTGCTGACCTTCTGGCTGGGGTCGGCGGTGGTGTTCCGCCCCCTGGCGGGGCCGGTGGGGTACTGGTGGTCCGTGCTGGCGGCCCGGGTGCTGTCCTCCACCATCAACTACACCCTCAACCGCCGGTATGTCTTCGGGGCAAATCCCTCCCGCCGGACGGTGGTCCGCTACTATACCCTGTGGCTGGGGCTGCTGGTCAGCTCCTATCTCCTGCTGCTGGCGCTGACCGCCCTGCTGCCGGGGGTCAGTCCGGTGGTGTGCAAGGTGGGGGGCGACCTGCTGCTGGGCCTGGTGAGCTACCAGGTGCAGCTGCGGTGGGTGTTCCGGGAGGAGGATGGCTGTGACTAGGGGAAGGCTCTTCCGGGTGTCCCGGTTTTTTGTCCGGCCGCTGCTGGGGCGGTGGACCTGTGACATCCCCGCACCCCAGGGGCCCACGGTCTATGTGGCCCACCACGGCAATATGCGGGGGCCCATCACCACGCTGTGCTACCTGCCCTTTCCCGTGCGGCCCTGGGTGCTCCACACCCTCACCCGGCGGGACACCTGCTATGTCCAGTACCGGGACGTCACCTTCCTTGGCCGCCTGGGCTATCCCCGGCCCCTGGCGGCGGCGCTGGCCTGGGTCACTTCCCGGTATGTCAGCGCCGTGACCCAATCCATGGGGGCCATCCCCGTGTACCGGGGGACGGTGAAGATCGGCCGCACCTTCCAGGCCTCCGTGGAGGCCCTCCAGGCGGGGGAGCCCATCCTGCTGTTCCCGGACATCGACTACGCCCACCGGGGCGGGGAGATCGGGGCGGTGTACGAGGGTTTTTTGCTGCTGGACCGCTTCTGGCGGAAGGTCTCGGCGGAGCCCCTGGACTTCGTCCCCCTGCGGTGGGACCGGGAGACCCGGCGCATCACCGCCGGGGCGCCGGTCCGCTTCGACCCCGCCGCCAACCGGTGGGAGGAGACGGCCCGGGTGCTGGAGGCCCTCCGTAAGGGGATCAACGAAAAAGCTTAAGGAAAAGACAAGAAAAACCGAAAAGAAAAGAGAAGTTTCATGGTGTATACTCTGGGACAGAGGCGGCGGAGGCCGCCGGTCCATTGGAGAGGAGCATACCCCATGAAACTTTTTCGTCGAGAGATCCGTCTGCCTGCGCTGTCCCGCCGCCAGTGGTGCGCCCTGGGGATAACGGCGGCGGCGGTGGCTGGACTGATGGCCGGGCTGTGGCTGGTGGGCCGGCCTGTGCTGGCGCTGCTGGGGGACCCGGCGGCCTTCCGGGCCTGGGTGGAGGCCCGGGGACCCTGGGGGCGGGTGGCCTTCGTGGGGCTCATGGCCCTGCAGATCTTTGTGGCGGTGATCCCAGGGGAGCCCCTGGAGCTGGGGGCGGGGTACGCCTTCGGCGCGTGGGAGGGGACGATGCTGTGCCTGGCCGGGGCGGCGCTGGGCAGCGTGGCGGTGTTTGCCCTGGTGCGGACCCTGGGGGTGCGGGTGGTGGAGCTGTTCTTCCCCCGGGAGAAGATCCAGCAGCTGAGCTTCCTCCGCACGGCCCGGCGGCGGGATATGCTGCTGTTCACGGTGTTCTGCATCCCCGGCGCCCCCAAGGACATCCTGACCTATGCCTCGGGCCTGACCAGTATCAGCCTGGGCCGGTGGCTGCTGCTGACCACCCCCGCCCGCATCCCCTCCATCATCACCAGCACCATCGGCGGCGATGCCCTGGGGATGGGGAACCTGACCTTTGCCCTGGCTGTGCTGGCGGTGACGGTGGCCATCAGCACCGGGGGACTGCTGCTGTACCGCCGGATCTGCCGCCGGGAGAATGCCCAGGCGGCACACCCCGCCGGAGGGCTGCTGGAGGACGAAAAAGTATACAAATAGCTGTGATTTTTTTGACAGGACCTCCCTGCGAATTTCCGGGGGCCGTAGGCGTGAGCCGCCGGCCATCCCGGGGATAGCGGGGAGGCTTTGTCAATTTTGTACAGAAACAGCCGGAGAAAGACGGGTGGAGTTTGGCGGAAATGTGAATTGCATAAATAACCGGAAGGAGGTAATATATATGCAACCGAAAACAAAACCGATGGAGGTTCTTCATATGGAAAAGAAAGAGATCAAGAAAATCGTGCTGGCCTACTCCGGCGGCCTGGATACATCCATTATCATTCCCTGGCTGAAGGAGAACTATAACGACCCGGAGATCATCGCCGTGGCCGGGGATGTGGGACAGAACGACGAGCTGGAGGGCCTGGAGGAGAAGGCCATCAAGACCGGAGCCAGCAAGCTCTATGTGGCGGATCTGGTGGACGAGATGGTGGACGACGTGATCATCCCCTCCATGATGATGGGGGCCAAGTACGAGGACTACCTGCTGGGCACCGCCTTCGCCCGCCCCATCATCGCCAAGCGCCTGGTGGAGATCGCCAAGGCCGAGGGGGCCGACGCCATCTGCCACGGCTGCACCGGCAAGGGCAACGACCAGGTCCGCTTCGAGCTGACCATCAAGCGCTTCGCCCCTGAGATGAAGATCATCGCCCCCTGGCGGGAGTGGGACATCAAGGGCCGTGACGAGGAGATCGACTACGCCGAGGCCCACAACGTCCCCCTGAAGATCAGCCGGGAGACCAATTACTCCAAGGACAAGAACCTGTGGCACCTGAGCCACGAGGGCCTGGATCTGGAGGACCCCGCCAACGAGCCCCTGTACGACAAGCCCGGCTTCCTGGAGATGGGCGTGTCCCCGGCCATGGCCCCCGACGCCCCCACCTATGTGACCTTGGACTTCGTCAAGGGCGTGCCCGTGGCCATCGACGGGGAGACCATGAAGGCCAGCGACATCATCCGCAAGCTCAACAAGCTGGGCGGGGAAAACGGCATCGGCCTGCTGGACATCGTGGAGAACCGGCTGGTGGGCATGAAGGACCGCGGCGTCTACGAGACCCCCGGCGGCACCATCCTCTACCGCGCCCACGAGGTGCTGGAGATGATCACCCTGGACAAGGACACCAAGCACATGAAGAGCAAGCTGGCGGTGGATTTCGCCGACCTGGTGTACAACGGCAAGTGGTTCTCCACCCTGCGCCAGTGCCTCCAGGCCTTCGCCGAGAAGAGCCAGGAGCACGTCACCGGCCAGGTGAAGCTGAAGCTCTACAAGGGCAACATCATCACCGCCTCCGTCACCTCCCCGGAGAGCCTGTACTCCGAAAACCTGGTGACCTTTGAGGAGAGCGACTACAACCAGGCCGACGCCACGGGCTTCATCAACCTCTGGGGCCTGCCCGACACGGTCCAGGCGCTGCGGGAGCAGGGGAAGCTGTAAATAAAAAGGCACACATCCTTTTTCTTGAAAGAAAAAGGATCAAAAAGAACTTTTGCGCAAAACTCCGTTTTGCTTAGGGTATTTTAAGGGATTGACCCTAAAAAATATTCCCAAGCGAAACGGAGTTTCGCTTTAAAATTCCTTTGATACTTTTCGATGAAGAAAAGTATGTATTTCTATGGTGAAAGGGTAAGTATTATGAAGTTATGGGGAGGGCGGTTTCGCAAGGAGACCGACAGCTTAGTCAACGACTTCAACGCCTCCATCCACTTCGATGGACGGATGTATCGGGAGGATATCCAGGGCAGTCAGGCCCACGCCGCCATGCTGGCCAAGTGCGGCATCATCAGCCAGGCGGACCAGGCGGCCATTCAGCAGGGGCTGGCGGACATCCTGGCGGATGTGGAGGCCGGGCGTGTGGAGTTCACCCCGGAAAACGAGGATATCCACATGAATATCGAGGCCCTGCTGACGGAGCGCATCGGCGGGGCGGGGAAGCGGCTCCACACCGCCCGCAGCCGCAACGACCAGGTGGCGGTGGACCTGCGGCTGTACCTGCGCCGGGAGGTGGCCACGGTGAAGGGCCAGATCCTGGACCTGCTGGAGGCCATCGCCCACCAGGCGCAGCAGCACCAGCACACGGTAATGCCCGGCTACACCCACCTCCAGCGGGCCCAGCCCGTGTCCTTTGCCCACCACCTGCTGGCCTACGCCGCCATGCTGTGCCGGGATGTGCAGCGGCTGGAGGACTGCGCCGGGCGGATGAATGTCTGCCCCCTGGGCAGCGGCGCCCTGGCGGGGACCACCTACCCCATCGACCGGTGGGACACCGCCCGGGCCCTGGGCTTCGACGCCCCCTGCGGCAACAGCCTGGACGGCGTCAGCGACCGGGACTACGCCCTGGAGCTGTTGTCCGCCCTGTCCATCCTCATGATGCACCTCAGCCGCTTTTCGGAGGAGATCATCCTCTGGTGCTCCTGGGAGTTCAAGTTCATTGAGCTGGACGACGCCTACTCCACCGGCTCCTCCATCATGCCCCAGAAGAAGAACCCCGATGTGGCGGAGCTGGTGCGGGGCAAGACCGGCCGGGTCTACGGCGACCTCATGGGGCTGCTGACCACCATGAAGGGGCTGCCCCTGGCCTACAACAAGGATATGCAGGAGGACAAGGAGCCGGTGTTCGACGCCATCGACACTGTGGAGATGTGCCTGCCGGTGTTCACCGGCATGATCGCCACCATGCGGGTGCTGCCGGAGAATATGCGCCGGGCGGCGGGGGGCGGCTTCATCAACGCCACGGACTGTGCCGACTACCTGACGAAGAAGGGGATGCCCTTCCGGGACGCCTACACCGCCGTGGGCAACCTGGTGTACTACTGCACCCAGCAGGGGAAGACCCTGGAGGAGCTGACCCTGGAGGAGCTGCAGGCGGTGAGCCCCCTGTTTGGGCCGGATGTGTACGAGGCCCTGGGGCTGGAGGCGTGCATGGAGCAGCGGGGGAGCTACGGCGGCCCCGCCATCAGCGAGACCACCCGGCAGATCCAGCAGGTGGGGGACTTTATCCGGGAACATCGGGGATAGGAATGGCGGTATCGCCATAAAAATAGAGAAAAAGTGAAAATTGTGCTTGCAATTTCTGGCTAACTGTGGTATCCTATCATGGCGATAAAGGGCGGTCCTCTGTCAAGGGGCGGGTCCAAAGACGGCCTGCCCGCGGAAAATTGTTAAGAACGCCTATAAAATAGGAGGAAAATCCCCATGAATCTCATCCAGGAACTGACTAAGTCCCAGATCAAGGAGCTGCCCGCCATTGAGGTCGGCGACACCGTTAAGGTCCACGTGAAGGTCAAGGAAGGCGCCCGTGAGCGTATCCAGATCTTCGAGGGCATCGTGATCGCCAGGAAGCACGGCGGCATCGAGGAGACCGTTACCGTCCGCCGCGTGTCCTACGGCGTTGGTGTGGAGAAGGTGTTCCCCGTGAACTCCCCCACCATCGAGAAGTTCGAGATCGTCCGCCACGGTGCTGTTCGTCGGTCCAAGCTGTACTACCTGCGTGACCGCGTGGGCAAGTCCGCCAAGGTTCGCGAGAAGCTCTAAGCGAGAAACAAGAGGAAGCTGTCCCCTCCGGGGGACGGCTTCTTTTTGTTTTTCACCCCGAGGAAGGAGGGTTAAACCCGGGCCGAACCGGGAAAGCTAGGGGCGAGGTGATCAAATGGAACAGGTAAAGCAGGAGCTGCCCCTGGGGCTGGGCATGGCCCTGGCCCGGGACCAGGCGGCCATGGACTACTTCGTGGGCCTCACCCGGCAGGAGAAGGACCAGGTCATCGCCCACACCCGCACCATCCGCTCCAAGCAGGAGATGCGGGACTATGTCCACAGCCTGCCCCAGCAGGGATTGCAGTGAGCTGCTGACGGGAAAACAGACAGACCGCTCCATTCCGTTGAGGATGGGGCGGTCTGTTTGCTGATGTGGGGGCCCGGCGGGACAGAAGGGGAATTAGGCAAAATGTATAATTTGCTCAAGAAGTTTTGGAAGGAATACTAATTGACGAAAAAAGGGAATCACGGTAATATAATTACATTAGTTCATTGTTTGAATGAATTAATTTTTTCGGTGAGGAGGGTTCCCATATGAATAAGCAGACCGAGAGAAAAAGCAATCTGCGTCTGATCATTGAGACCCTACGGATGTCCGGTCCGGTGCCGCAGGCCCGACTGAAGGAGCAGTGCAATTTACAGGCGTCCACAGTATCCTATTTGATCAACGACTTGAAAAAAGAGAATCTGGTGGTCGATCTGGGCAAAGAGGAGACGCAGGGCCGCGTGGGAAAGCCGGGCAATGTGGTCAGTCTCAACAATGCGGCGGCGGTATTTCTGGGGATGTACGTGGAGGATGACTTCCTGTATGCCTATCTGGTGGGCATCGATGGGAGGACGGTGTCCGCTGACTGCGTGCAGTACACGCCCTCTGCGGTGGAGCAGGTGATTTTTTCCACCATCGAGGAGAAAATGCGGCGCTACAACAATATCTGTGGGATCGGTATTGCCATTAAAGCCATCGTCTACAGCGACGGACGGATCAAGTCCGGCGCCCGTCACGGCGAAGAGGGCGGGAGATGGGATCTGGTGAACCTCCCCATCAGCCTGAAAACGGCGTTTCCCGGCGTGCCGATCATCGTGGAAAACGATGCAAACAGCGCCGCGGAGCTGTACCGGTATGAGCAAAAGTGCGACAACTTTGTGCTGTATATCCTGAACGATATGCCTTTTGGCATTGGCTGCGGGCTGATGATCAATGGACAGGTGTACCGGGGCGCCGCCGGAGCGGCAGGGGAGTTCTTTGTCAAGGATCTGCAGGTACAGCAGATCCACGAGGCGGTCGATCAACGGGGAGATGCGCTGGAGAGGACGCTGGAGATGATCCAGGCCCACATGATGCAGACGGCGTATCTGCTGGACCCGGAGCGGTTTGTCCTGACGGGGAGCCTGTTCCGGGATGTTTCGGACGAGGATGCGGCACGGGCCCAGGCGTATTTGGCGAAGATACCCAGACCGGTGGTCATTGACCACGGCCCGGCGCAGAGCCTCAATCCGGCCAGAGGGGTTGCACTGCGTGCGATCAATACCTATATCGAACTTTATTTGGAGGAGATGACCAAACGGTGAAACGATTACCCTCAGTGACATACCTGGCGAAAAAATTGCTGCGGATGCTGCTTACGGTGCTGCTGGTGGCCACCATCGTGTTCTTTCTGGTCCGCCTGATGCCGTCCAACCCCATTGACCTCTATGTGGAGGAGCAGATGGTACAGTACGGCCTCAGCTACGCGGAGGCCCAGAGCCGGGCAGAGTCCCTGTTTTCCATGGACCTGGATAAGCCCCTGTTCCTCCAGTACCTGGAGTACATCGGAAAGGTGTTCCGCCTGGATTTCGGCGATTCGCTGCTGTCCCCCGGCGTGCCAGTCATGCAGATCATTGCCGCCCGCCTGCCGTGGACACTGTTCACGGTGGGAATGGGACTGATCCTCTCCTTCCTGGTGGGGATCGTCATCGGCGCCATCATGGCCTTTAAGCGGGACCGCTGGTACGAGCCCATCGTTACAGGCGTGGCCTCCTTCCTCAGCGCCATCCCGGACTTCTTGATCGCCATCTGCCTGCTGCTGATTTTTGGCGTGATCCGGTGGAATGGGGAGAGCACCCTGGTCCCCATCGGCATGATGCGGGGAACATACAGTATGCAGATGACGCCGGGCTGGAATATGGCATTCCTGCTGGATGTGCTCAAGCACGGGATGGTGCCCATCCTGACCTATATGCTCTCCCAGCTGGGCGTGTGGGTGCTGCTGATGAAGACCTGCACCACCAACTGCCTGAATACGGACTATGTCACGATGGCGAAGATCCGGGGGCTGTCCTCGGGAAAGATCTTGACCTCGTATATCGGGCGCAATGCGCTGCTGCCCATCACCACGGAGTTCTTCATGCGGCTGGGCTTTATTGTTGGCGGCGCGCTGATCATTGAGCAGCTGTTTGTCTATCAGGGCATCGGCCTGGAGCTGCTGCGGGCCACCAACGGGCGGGATTACCCCATGATGCAGGGGATCTTCCTCATCATGAGCATAGCCATCGTTTTGTGCAACTTCCTGGCGGAGGTGCTGTATGCGGTGCTGGATCCCAGAATCAAAACGGGAGGTGCGGACAATGGAAAATAAAACTGCCTATGTTACCTTGTCCCAGTCCAGCCGGGCAAAGAAGCTGATGCATCAGACCTGGTTTGCCATTACCCACGATAAAGCCGGACTGGTGGGGTTCTGCCTGCTGACGGTCATCGTGCTGATGTCCCTGACGGCGCCGGTACTGTTTCCGCTGGATACGGAATCCGACCCCAGCAAGATCCTGGCGCCGCCCAGTATGGAGAATATTCTGGGGACGGACCACCTGGGAAGAGATATTTGGGCGCAGATCGCCAACGGAGGGCGGGAGCTCCTTCTGTTTGCCGCCATCGCCGCCATTATCGGCATCGTTCTCGGGGTGACGCTGGGTGCCTTTTCGGCCATCGTCGGCGGGAAATTCGACAGTATCATGCTGTTTTTGGCGGATGTGTGGCTGTCCATTCCCCGTATCCCGCTGCTGGTGGTGTTCTCCGGCTTTTTCACTCTGACCAGCATGAAGCTGGCGGTGGTGCTGGGCATATTGTCCTGGGCCGGGCTGTACCGCACCATACGGGCGGAGGTGCTGTCCCTGAAGGAGCGGGACTTTATTGAGGCCGCATTCATGCAGGATCTGACCAAGCTGCACATTGTATTCAAGGAGATCACGCCAAACCTGATGGGGTTCATCGCCGTCAACTTCTCCTTGCTGATGCGCTCCTCCATATACTCCCAGGTCAGCCTGGTGTTTTTGGGGATCCTGCCCCTGGAGCAAAACTGGGGCGTCATGATCAACCAGGCGTGGACCCAGGGAGTCATCTATAACCCGGATTGCATCCTGTTCATTCTGGCGCCGACCATGATGATCTGTCTGCTGATCATTTCGCTGGTCTGGGTGGGGAAGGCGCTGGAGGATGTGTGCAACCCCGCGCTGAGAAAGTAGGGAACACCATGATAGAAAATTACCAGCCGCTGTTGGCGGTCAAGCAGGTTTCGATCTGTTACCACACCAAACGGGGAAAGCTGAAGGCGGTGACCGAGGCGTCATTTACCATTGGTAAGGGCGAGTCGGTGGCGCTGATCGGAGAGTCCGGCTGCGGAAAGACAACGCTGGCCACAGCCATCGTAAATGCGCTGCCCATGGCGGCGTCAGTTACCGGGGGAGAGCTGCTGTTCCACCAGGACGGCAAGGTGGTGGACCTGCTGGCCCTGAAGCGCAGCCAGCTGCGGCCGCTGCTGTGGTCGGAGATATCCATGGTATTTCAGGCGTCCCAGAGCTCCTTCAACCCGGTAAAGAAAATTAAATCCCAGTTTCTGGATACCGTTTGGGCCCATGACCGGTCCAAGAGCAAGGAGGAGATCCTCCGCCGCGCCAGCGAGCTGCTGCGGGTGGTGATGCTGGACCCGGACAAGGTCCTGGAGGCCTATCCCCACGAACTCTCCGGCGGCATGAAGCAGAGGACCCTGATCGCCCTCTCCCTGCTGCTCCAGCCGAAGCTGGTGATCCTGGATGAGCCCACGACGGCGCTGGACCTGCTGACCCAGGAGAAGATCCTGCGCCTGCTCAAGGAGCTGCAGAAGACCTATGGCTTTAGCCTCCTGTTCATCACCCACGATCTGGGGATCGTGTCGGAGCTGGCGGACAAGGTGGTCACCATGTATGCCGGAAAAGTGGCGGAGACGGCCCAGGTGCGGGATTTCTTCCTGCGGGCGGAGCACCCCTACAGCAGGGGGCTGGTGAATGCCATTCCCCGCCTGACGCTGGATGACCGGGAGATCGTGTCCATCCCCGGCACGCCGCCGGATCTGGTGGCAGAGGAGCACGGGTGTGCGTTCGCGCCCCGCTGCAGCCGCTGCCTGCCGGTTTGCCGGGAGAAGGTACCGGCGTCTGCGCCGGTCGGCGGCGGAGAAAACTGGAGCTGTGCCTGCTGGAACCCAATGTCGAGAGGTGAACAAAGTGGAAAAGATCGTTGAGATAACTGGCCTGGGCAAGTCCTTTCCCCAGAAGGGGGGAGACCCGGTCACCATTTTGCGGGACGTGGATCTGTCCATCGCCGCAGGGCAGACCCTGTGCGTTATGGGGGAGTCCGGCTGCGGAAAGACCACGCTGGGGAAGATCATTGCGGGCCTTAGCGGCTACACCGCGGGCTCATACCGCTTTTGCGGGAAAGAGGTGGCGCAGCTGCGTGGACGGGAGTGGACGGCCTTTCGCAAGAGCGTGCAGCTGATCCACCAGAATCCCTATGAGTCCCTGAATCCGGCGATGATGGTGTTTGACATCATTGCCAATCCGATCAAGCGGCACAGAAAGATTACGAAGACAGACGCGCTCTATGGTGAGGTCACCCGGCTGCTGAAGCTGGTGGGGCTGACGCCTGTGGAGGACTTTGTCGATAAGTATCCCGCCCACCTGTCCGGGGGACAGCGCCAGCGGGTGTCCATTGCCCGGATACTGGCCATGGAACCAAAGCTGATCGTTGTGGACGAGGCCACCAGCATGATCGACACCTCTTTGCGGATCAGCCTGCTGAGCACCATGAAGGATATCCAGCGGGAGCTGGGGGTGGCCTATTTCTTCATTACCCACGATCTGGCTTTGGGCCGGTATTTTGCCAGGGGACAGGACGCCATGGTCATGTACCTGGGGCGGGTGGTGGAGTCGGCCACCATGGACGACCTGGTGGCGAACCCATGCCACCCCTACACCCGGGCGATCATCTCTGCGGCGGTGGGCGACACGGGCATACTGGAGGATTCAGCCAGCAAGCGGTACGGGCTGAAGGATGCGGACATCGCCTCCTTCAACAATATGCCGGAGGGCTGCCCGCTGCATCCCCGCTGCCCGGAGTGCATCGCCGGCGTATGCCGCGGGGAGGTGCCACGGCCCTTTACGGTGGAGCCGGGACACCAGGTGAGCTGCTATCTGTACCAGGACGCGTAAGTTGAACGAGGTGCATCATGAACGGTTTGGCAAAATTGATGACGGTCTTTGGCGGGGTGATGGCGCTGCTGTCGGCACTGCTTGTGGGGTATAATGCCCCCGGAAGCGCTCCGTATGTCCTGTGCCAGATCAATATCGTTATCGGTGTGATCATGCTTGCTCTTGGGATCATCTATCTGGTGGTCAAGAGAAACAAGCAAAAATAAGCGAAACGGAAAGGAAGAAACAAGAATGAAAAAGGTACTTGCACTGCTGCTGGCCCTGACAATGGCGGCCAGCCTGCTGGCCGGCTGCGGCGGAAAGCCGTCGGCAGAGAACACGCCCGGCGGGAACGGACAGACGGAAAATGTCCAGAAGCCGGAGGGACCGGCAGGGACCCCGGTGGGGACGGACAAGGTCTTTGTGGGCGGGTGGCCCTACTCCACGGTCCCCACGGGACACTTCAATATGTTCGTGGCCAACGCCATTGAGCTGAAGTATTTCCGGGAGCTCCACCAGCTTCCGCTGGCTACCTATACGGCGGAGGACGACACCTATCACCCCATGCTGGCCGAGTCCTGGGAGACCAGTGCGGACAACACCGAGTTCACCGTGAAGCTGCGGGAGGATGTGCAGTGGCGGAACGGTGATGCCTTTACGGCCAAGGACGTCTGGACCACCTTTATGATCTACCGCCTGATCGGCAACCCGGTTTGGAGCTATGTCAGTGCGGTCAATGTGAAGACGGACAGCGAGGTCGCCTTTGAACTGTCCACGCCGTCCTCCCTCCTGCTGCGGTATGTGCTGAGAAAGCCCATTGTGGACTTCGCCACCTACGGGGAGTACGCCCAGAAGGTGCAGGACCTGGTGGATGCCGGGGTTGCCGAGGATTCCGCCCAGTGGCAGGAGCTGCTCAATGATTTCAATATGTACCGCCCTGAGACGGTCAACGCCACGGGCCCCTACTATATGGACCCCGCCAACATTACGGAGTCCTGCGTGGAGCTGCGGAAAAACGACAGCTCCTTCCTGGCGGATGTAGTCAACTTTGACAAGGTGCTGGTCTATAACGGGGATGTGCCGGAGCTGACGCCCCTGGTGCTGAACGGCGAGGTGGACTTCCTGACCCACCAGTTCCCCGCGGCCTCCATGCAGACCTTTGAATCCATGGGCTATTCCACCCTGCAGGTCGCCGGTGTTGACGGTATCGCCCTCTATTTCAACGAGGCGGTGAAGCCCCTGGACAGCAAGGAGGTCCGTCAGGCCATCGCCTATGTCATCGACCGGGCGAAGGTGGGCGAGCTGGCGCTGCCCGGCGTCTCCCGGGGGACGAAGTACATCTCCGGCCTGGGCGACGGAATGACGGAGGCCTGGGTGGATACCGGAAAGCTGATCGATTACTCTGTTGACCTGGCCAAGGCGGAGTCCCTGCTGACAGAAGCCGGGCTGAGCAAGAAGGATGGACAGTGGTACAAGGCCGATGGGACCCAGTTCACCATCTCCCTGCAGTGCCCCACCTCCTGGACGGACGGCTCCACCGCCTGCGCGGAGATCGCCAACCAGCTGACCGCCTTCGGGATCAAGACCACCGTGGACGGGATCGACTCCACGCTGCGCCAGAGCAATATCAACGAGGGTACCTATGAGGTGGCCGTTTCCTTCTTCGGCACCGGCCAGGCGCACCCCATGTTCGCCTTTGAGACCCCCTTCCTCATGAGCAATGTCAACTGCGCCAAGGGGCTGAGCTATCCTATGGTCCAGGAGACCCAGGCCTGCGGCACGGTGGATCTGGAGGAGCTGATCGCCGCCTCCACGGCGGGATGGGATACCCAGGCCCAGCGGGAGGCCGTGGAGAAGATCGTCTATACCCTCAATGAGACGGTGCCCATCCTGCCCCTGTACACCAAGTATGCCAAGTATGTCTACAGCGACGGCCTGCGGACCGATTGGGGTGAAAATGACGGGCTGTATAAGAACAGCGCCGGTGATGACAGCTTTGTTGTGATCAAGATCCTGAACGGGGAACTGAAGCCCCTGAATTAGTATCGACATCCCGCGCTCTCCGGCTGCCGGGGGGCGCGGGAAGCATAGAAAGGAGATTTCCGCACCGTGCGGTGCGGAATAGAGATCGACCATGGAATATCCTTCTCTCTACCATTGGACAGAGAAACGGGAGTGTACGGCGTATTTCCCGGACTTCCATCTCCGTGCAGAGCCTGCACTGTGTCCCACTCTGCAGCCGCAGCTGCGCTGCCTGCCCATTGCGGCCAATTCACCCCGTACCCTGCGCCTTGTGCGGGATGTGCAGCAGCAGGGAGGCGACGGCGCGTATACGCTGGAGATCGGTGAGCAGGAGATCACTGCCAGCGCCGCGGGGGAGCGTGGGCTATTCTATGCGCTGGCTGCGGTGAAGATCCTGCTGGCGCTTGGTGAAGGTACGCTGCCCCAGGGGGTCATTGCCGAACAGACAGACTATCCCTGCCGCGGGATCATGCTGGATGTTTCCCGGGGGAAAATGGCCACCATGTCCTATTTGAAACATCTGGTCAGCTTCCTGGCGGATATGCGGTACAATGTCCTGCAGCTGTACTGTGAGGACAAGCTGGCCCTGGAGGGGCATCCCCTGCTGGGGGCGCTCACCGGGGCGTATACCCAGACCCAGATCCGGGAGCTTGACCAGTTCTGCGCTGCCCACTTTGTGGAGCTGCAGCCCTGTATCCAGACCTACTCCCATATGCATGGGCTCCTGCGCTGTCCCGGCTACAGCCACCTGGCTGAAAATGATGACCTGTTCTCCTTCGCCGCGGGGAAGGAGGAGGTCTACGCCTTTTTGGATGAGGAATTTGCCCAGGTGCTCCCCTGGTTTTCCAGCAAGACGCTGAATATCAACATGGATGAGGCCTACGACATCGGGACCGGCTTTTCTGCCCAGGCGGTGGAGGAGCAGGGGCGGGGCCAGGTCTTCCTCCGCCACATTCAGCGGGTCATCCAGGCGGCCAGGCGCAATGGCGCGGAGACGATCCAGCTGTGGGGGGATATCGTGCAGAAGTATCCCCAGCTGATCGGCCAGCTCCCGGAGAATACGGTGATCATCGACTGGAACTACAACCCCCTGGAGAAGTTCGACTCCCTGGCGGTATTTCAGCAGCTGGGCGTGCCGTTCTGGGCGGCGGGCGGCATTGGGACCTGGAACGGGATCTTCCCCCGGGTGTACAATGCCTACATCAACCTGAGCAATCTCTCCGCCCAGGCAAAGGAGAGCGGCGCAGGCGGCTTCCTGGTGACCGACTGGGGGGACTACGGCCATATGCAGCCCCTGGGACTCAGCCTGTACGGCTATCTGCTGGGGGCGGTGCAGGCGGCCTCCGCCCAGCATCGCACGGGAGCGCAGCTGGAGGCGGCCATCTGGCCCCTGATTTTCGCGGATGAAGACCAGCGCGCCGGGTTCCGGGCGCTGATGGAGTCCAATCTGGCGGAAAATCTGAAGACCGATTTCAAGACGATGTCCATCTACTATTTCTTTGACGACATGCTCGCCGGTCTGTCCATGCGGGGAAATTCCAGCTACAAGGCCCTGACGGAGGACACCTTCCGCCAGCTGCTGCGCTGCGGGGAGGCGGCGTGCAGCGCGCTGGAGCGCACGGCCGCCGCAGGCAGTCTGACCAGGCGGCGGTACCCGGATGAGCACTGGCGGGAGCTGTTTGGGGAGAGCTATCTCCAGGAGCTGCGCCTGTCCGCCCGGATGACCAGATTTATCGGGGAGAAGGGGCTCCTGGCCGGTGAGATCCGCCGGGGGCTGGCCCGGGAGGATCTTGTCCCCGACGATCTTATGGCCATGATCTTCCACGTCCACCAGCTGTACGACGAGTTTTGCGCCATCCGCCGGATGTTCGAGGAGGTTTGGCTGCTGCGGGCGGAGCACAAGGGCATACAGACCAGTCTGTCCCTCTTTGACCACGCCGGGGTTCAGCTGGCCCAGACTGTCCGGTGGCTGGCCCGGCAGCGGGAGGCCCTCCTGCGGGGGGAGAAGGTGGACAGTACCCTGGAGAGCTATGACGGGAGTGCGTATGAGGTCCTGTGGACGGCGGATTTCCGCAATATGTGGGACCGGGCGTATCCCTGGCGATAATTGTGCAGAGGAAGTGAAGGAAAATGATGTATCAACTGATGCCTCCGGTGAAGAAGGCTGAATTTGCGGAGGAGGTCTGCGCCTGGCGCCATCTGCCTGCTGCGGTGTGCGCCGGCGGAGAGGAGACCATGTATACGGGCCTGCCCCGGGAGCTGATCCCGGCGCCTGACGCCGGGGCGGGAGAGGGCTTTTTCTATCAGGCGGGGGAGGTCAGCGGTATTTCCGCCCCCAGCCAGGCCCAGGGGTATACCCTGAAGATCGCACAGACGGGCATCGCCATTGCGGCGGCGGACGCCGCCGGATTGCGCTATGGCCTGGATACCCTGGGGCAGATCCTGGATCAGGCGGGGGATCGGGTGCAGTGCCTGGAGATCATGGACTACCCGACCATCCGTGACCGGGGGCTGATGCTGGATGTTTCCCGGGGAAAGGTCTATACGCTGGACTATCTGCTGGGCTTGGCGGAATTGCTGAGCAAGCTGCGCTACACGGTGCTGCAGCTCTACATGGAGCATCCCTTTGCCTTTGCGAAGCATCCGGAGATATGGGCGGGCAGCGACCCCCTCACGGCGGAGGACATCCGGGTGCTGCAGCGCCGCTGCAGGGAGCTGGGCATCGAGCTGCAGGCAAATCTCCAGTGCCTGGGGCACTGCCGCCGCATTCTGACCAGACCGGAGCACATGGATCTGGCGGAGAGCGAGATGTTCTGGTCCCTGTGTACCACAGACGACCGGGCGGTGCAGCTGATCGACGACCTGTTTTCGGAGTATCTGCCCCTGTTTGACAGCCAGTGGGTCAACATCTGCTTTGACGAGCCCTATGATATCGGACGGGGCAGAAGTGCTGGCGCTGGAGAGGACAGCGCAGCGCTGTATGTCCATTTCCTGAAGAAGATCCACGGCCTGGCGGCAAAGTATGGAAAGCGGATCATGCTCTTCGGCGATGTGGTGACGCGCCATCCGGAGATGCTGGCCCAGCTGCCGAAGGATATCCGCTACCTGGACTGGTGTTACGATCCGAAGCCCCATTACGGCACGCCTGCGATTTTTGACAGCTACCACCTGGACTACTGGATCTCTCCGGGATCGGGGAACTGGAACACCCTGTTCCCCCGGCTGGATGGGAGCCTCATGAATGTTGACCAGCTATTGTCCGAGGCGGTGGCGGCCCATGCCGGAGGAATGCTGTTCACCGACTGGAACGACCACGGCGGCTACACGCAGCCGGCTGCGGGCTACTACGCCTACGGGTATGCCGCTGCGGCGGCCTGGGCCGGGGGCGGCCTGGCGGCGGAGGCGGTGGACGCCTATCTGGACAGGGTGCTGTCCATGCCGGGGTACGCCCGGACGGTCAGGACCCTGGCGAAGATCTATCAGCTGCCGCCCATCTGGTCAAAAAACCGAAGCGAGTGCGTTATGGCGCTGTTTGATGAGCCGATCTTCGGCAATGCCATCCGGGGGCCGGTGCCGCCGGAGGGGCTGCGGGCCTATGACCTCTCCCTGCCGGAGGGGGTCCAGCCGGTGCTGGAGCGCCACTCCCAGCATCCCCTGCGCCCGTATTTTTCGATCCCTGCGGCGACCTGCGAAAAGATCGCAGAGCTGGCCCGGGAGGCGAAGCTGCTGGCCCAGGCGCTGCCCCGGGGGGCTGCCCGGGATCAGCTCGTCTATCAGGCGGACGCGTTCCTGCTGATGACAGACAAGCTGGCCATGAGCCGAAAGATCATTGCCCGCGTCTCCGCCAGCGGACTGACGGTGCGGGATATCCTGGGCCTGGAGGAGGATGTCCGCGTGATGCTCCAGCGCTTTGTCCACCTGCAGCTGAAGTTTATCCAGCTGTGGATGCAGGTGGCCAGACCGTCGGAGATCGACATTTCCCTGGTCTATTTCGCCCATATCCTGGAGCGGCTGGACTATTTGCGGGACTGGCTTTCCCTGAAGCGGGAGGCCATGTCCCGGGGGGAGACGGTGTGCATGGACTTTTCCGACTACGAGACGGCGGGCTACACCACCCTGCCCACATATTAAAAAGGCGGCGGGCCATGGCGCTGCGCCGGAAAAAAACAAGCCAAAGGGCAGGGGAGTGAGGGTTCACTCTCCTGCCCTTTGGGGTTCATCCGCCCGGCGGCCCAGCAGCCGCAGTTGGATGGTCAGGAAAAATCCCACGCTGAGGAGGAAGGGGAAGTAGTAGGTGGACAGGCGGAAGAGGAGCAGGGCGGAGGCGGCGGTATCCGCCAGCAGCGGCCTGTACAGCAGAAAAAAGGCGAATTCCGTGGGGCCCATGCCGGCCACATTGGGGATGGCCCCGGCGATCAGCAGCATGAGGGCGGTGAGGACCTCGGCGTGCCCCAGGGTCAGCCGGGCGTCCCCCAGGGCCCAGGTACACACCCGGGGGACCGCGCAGAACAGGGCCAGCTTCACGAAGTTCAGCGCAAACACGGTCAGCACTACCCGGCGGCGGCCCAGGGTAGCCCTGGCCTCCGCGTAGAGGCAGTCCAGCTGCTCCCGGAGGGCTTGGCGCCGGACTTCCCACTTCCCCCGCCAGGGAAGGCGGTCCAGCAGCCACACCCCCGCCTGGTGGGCCCGCCCCCAGGTGCACAGCAGCACCATGGCGCAGATAATGGCCGTGCAGATGGCGTACCCCGCCAGGATATACCCGTGGATGTCCGGGACGCCCCGGCGCAGCCAGCGCCCCTCCGCCAGCAGGGCGGCGGTGGCAAAGAGCACCATGGACGCCTTGTGCAGGACATACTCCAGGGTCATGATCCCCACACCCCGCCCCGGGTCAACGCCGCAGCGGCGCAGGTAGTAGGCCTGCATAGGCACCGAACCGGCGGCGAAGGTGGACACATTGCCGAACACCCCCAGAAAGGTCACCTCCACCGCCTGGCGGTACCGGAAGGCGGGCTGGACACAGTGGATCAGGCGGTAACAGATCAGGCTGTCCATCAGCTGGTAGAGGAGCCCCATGGCCAGCAGACACAGCACATCCACCGGGGAGAGGGCGGCCAGGGCAGCGGCAAAGTCCCCCAGATTGTCCCGGAACAGCACCAGCAGAAGGACGGTGAGCCCCGCCAGTGTGGCGAGGCTCACCCCGATTTTTTGCAGAATGCCCCGTGGGGTCACAGCGTTTTCCCGTCTGCCGGTGTGCGCCCGCCGGCGGCCTGGCGCTTCTCCGCCTGCCGCTGCGCCCACAGCTGGTCGGCCACCGGGGCCCAGGCGTCGGCGTAGGCCCGGCACTTGCCGCACAGGTGCTCCGCGCTCTCCGGGGACTCCAGGTCCGTGGACCTGGCCCCGGACTGCCGCACCATGCGCTCCAGTGCCTCCGGATTCTCCAGCATGGGGCAGGGGCGCAGATGGTCGCAGTTGAAGGGCTGGTTGTCGTGATAGGCCATGAACAGCGGGGACTGGAGCGCCTCCAGCAGGGTCTTCTCCCGGATGTTGGCGTCGGAGTAGTGGATGAAGGCGCAGGGCTCCACATCGCCGTTGGCGTTGATGTGCAGGTAGTTCCGGCCCCCGGCGATGCAGCCGTGGACATACTCGCCGTCGTTCTGGAAATCCAGGGCGAAGAGGGGCTTGGTGCGGCGGAACTCCCGGACCCTGCGGTACATGGCCGTCCGCTGCTCCGGCGTGGGCAGCAGCTCCGTCACCGCCCCGTTGCCCACGGGCATATAGTGGAAGTACCAGGCGAATTTGGCGCCGGAGGCCACCATGTGGTCGATGAAGGCGTCGGAGCTGATGGAGTCAATGTTTTTGGACGTGTAGCAGCAGGAGATGCCGAAGGGCAGGCGGTTGCGCCGCAGGACCGCCATGGCGTCCATGACCGCCTGGTATGTGCCTGCGCCCCGGCGGAAGTCCGTGGCCTCGGCGAAGCCCTCCACGCTGATGGCGGGGATGAAGTTCTTTACCCGCAGCATCTCCCGGGCGAAGTCCTCGTCGATGAGGGTGCCGTTGGTGAAGGCCAGGAACTGGCAGTCGCTGTGCTCCTCACACAGGCGGAGAACATCTTTTTTGCGGACCGTGGGCTCGCCGCCGGAGAGGATGTACATATAGACGCCCAATTCCTTGCCCTGGCGGATGATGTCGCTGAGCTCCTCGTAAGTCAGGTTCAGCTTGTTGCCGTACTCCGCCGCCCAGCAGCCCGTGCAGTGGAGGTTGCAGGCGGAGGTGGGGTCCATGAGGATGGCCCAGGGGATGTTGCACCCCAGCTTGTCCCGGTACGACTGCTGCCTGGGCCAGCCGATGATGCTGGCGTTGAGGAAGAAGTTCTCAAAGGTCCGCTTCAGCACCTCCCGGTCCGTATCCCGGATCACATTCATAATCAGCTGGTACATATTGCTGTCGGGGTCCTCCAGCACCCGGCGGAAGGCGGCCCGCTGGACGGGGAAGCTGTTGGGGCCGTCCCCCGCCAGCTTGTCCACCCAGTCCATGAGCTGGAGGAGGTTCTTCTCCGGGTCCTTCTCAATGTAGCCCAGGGCGGTCCGCAGGGCGGTTTTCTTCACTTGATTGGCAAGTTCCATCTCGATCATCCTTTCACATTTCCGTACTGCCGTGAGATGAGGCCAGTATACCAGGGGTCCCGGCCGCCGTATATGGATAAACGCCCCCCGGATGTCTGAATTTTAGACATCCGGGGGGCGTTGATCAATCGTTTGGGCCTATTTCCTGGGGGCGTTCATGAGAAACTGGATGCACGCACCCTCCTGCTGGCGGAAGACCGCAACGCAGTAGTGCTGCAGATCGTAGGACATACCGCTGTCCAGCCAGTCCAGGAACACGCCCAGCAGCAGACACTTGAAGAAGCGGACCACCAGGGTCCTGTCGGCCAGCTGGAGGGACAGCTCCTGGGCGATGCTGTCCACATATTCCCCCACCAGGTACATGAGCAGTCCGTCGAAGTGCCGGATAAAGACCTCCCGGGGGATAGAGGAGTAGAGGTGGAGGGCGGCCTGCCGGTTCTCCGCAAAGAAGTTCACCAGCAGGGAGACACAGGCCTCCAGGGACCCCGCCCGGCAGTGCTTTTCGATCAGCAGGTCGATCTGGCCGGTGAGGATCTCCTCCAGCAGGGAGGGGATATCCTGGAAGTGGTAGTAAAAGGTGTTGCGGTTCACGCCGCAGCGGTCCACAATGTCCCTGACGGTGATCTTGCTGTAGGGCTTCTCCTCCAGCAGGGCCCAGAAGGCGTTGAGGATGGCGCGCTTGCTGAGATTCACCGGGGTCCCTCCTTTCCCGTATCTGGCGGACAGCGGGTTATTCCTGGTGGCTGGGGGCCAGGCCGGCGTTGGCCACCTCCATCATGATGGCGCACTCGATGCGCTTGCGGAACAGCTCGCAGCCGTACTCATAGGTGCCCCGGATGCTGCCGGTGGCGTGGCAGGCGTTGGCGGCGCAGCCGCCGGAGCAGTACATCCGGGCCCAGCAGTCCCGGCAGTCGGGGCGGGCGTAGGCGTTGCACAGCTTGAACTCATCCCGCAGGGCGGTGTTGGTCACGCCCTTCCACACATCGCCCATGGCGTACTTGGGGTCCCCCACGAACTGGTGGCAGGGGTACAGCTCGCCCCAGGGGGTGACGGCCAGGTACTCCGTGCCGCTGCCGCAGCCGGCGATGCGCTTGTAGATGCAGGGGCCGCCCTTTAGGTCGATCATGTAGTGGTAGAAGGTGATGGGCTTGCCCTCCTTCTTCCGGCGGATCATGTCCTTGGCCAGGAGCTCGTACTGCTCAAAGAGGATGGGCTTGTCCTCCTCCGTCAGGGCGTAGGGCTCGTCGGGGGCGCAGACCACCGGCTCCATGGACAGCTCCGTGAAGCCCAGGTCGGCCATGTGGAAGAGGTCCTTGGTGAAGTCCACATTGTTGTGGGTGAAGGTGCCCCGGACATAGTAGCCCTTGCCGCCACGGGCCTCCACCAGCTTCTGGAACTTGGGGACGATGATGTCGTAGCTGCCCTTGCCGTTGACGGTCTTGCGCAGGTGGTCGTGGACCTCCCGGCGGCCGTCCAGGCTCAGCACCACATTGTGCATCTCCCGGTTGGCAAATTCGATGACGTCGTCGTCGATGAGCAGGCCGTTGGTGGTGAGGGTGAAGCGGAAGTTCTTGTTGTGGATCTTCTCCTGCTCCCGGCCGTAGGCCACCAGGCGCTTGACCACATCCCAGTTCATCAGGGGCTCGCCGCCGAAGAAGTCCACCTCCAGGTTCCGGCGGTCGCCGGAGTTGGCGATGAGGAAGTCCAGGGCCTGCTTGCCCACCTCGTAGCTCATGAGGGCCCGGTCCCCCTGGTACTTGCCCTGGCTGGCGAAGCAGTACTCGCAGGTGAGGTTGCAGGTGTGGGCCACATGGAGGCACAGGGCCTTGATGACGGTGTTGCGCTCCTTGAAGTCGAAGGCCAGGTTCTCGTACTTGTCGGGGGCGAAGAGCTTGCCCTGGTCCTTCAGGGCGTCCACGCTGTCCAGGACCTCCTCGATCTCCTGGACGGAGAACTGCTGGCCGTACTTTGCCAGCATCTGGGAAACGATCTCCGCCCGGGCCAGGCCCTGGTCATAGAGGCCAATGACGTCGTAGCCCAGGTCGTCCACCACATGGACAGAGCCGCTGTAGACGTCCAGGACGATGTTGTAGCCGTTGAGTTGATAACGATGGATCATAGCTGTACACTCACTATCTATCTTAATTTTTTTCGGCGGGGGAAGGGGCATCTGGGACTTGGGGCGTCCGGCAGGGCGCGGCGGCAAAAAAACCGCTGCCCGGCTGTCAAGCAGACCGAGCAGCGACTTTTTGTCCATGGAGCTTACTTGCTCTCGCCGCACTTCTCGCACTGCTGGTTAGCAACGCCGCAGGAAGTCTTGCAGGCGGACTGGCAGGAAGTCTGGCACTCGCCGCAGCCGCCGTTCTTCACGCTGCCGGCCAGATCGCGGGTCTCCAGAGTCTGGATGTGGTTCATGGTAAATCCTCCCTTGTCACAGATATGGGCGGGCAAGGGCTGCCCGCTTCTCCTTATTACACCACAAAATGGGGTGGTTTGTCAACTGTATCCACCTATTTTTCGGGGCGGGGGCCGTGGGCGGCGAAAGCCGGCGGCCGCCCGCAAAAGTTGTTCACACTTTTTTTGAAAAGAAAATTCCGTTTACCACTTTTCAAACCGGCGGAAATATATTAGAATATACAGAGTATGACCCCAGTATAACAAAGGTGGAGGAGATCCAATGGAGGAACTGAAATATAAGCGAGTCCTGCTGAAGATCAGCGGGGAGGCCCTGGCCGGGGAGAAGCACTTCGGCCTGGATTTTGCCGTCATCAGCCAGGTCTGCGACGTCATCAAGGAGGCCGTGGCCATGGGCGTCCAGGTGGGCGTCGTGGTGGGCGGCGGCAACTTCTGGCGGGGCGTCAAGGACGGGGGCGGCCGCATGGAGCGCACCCGGGCCGACCACATGGGCATGATGGCCACGGTGATGAACGCCCTGGCCGTGGCGGATGTGCTGGAGCAGAAGGATGTGCCCGTCCGGGTCCAGACCGCCGTGGAGATGCGGGCCCTGGCGGAGCCCTATGTCCGCTCCCGGGCCATCCGGCACCTGGAGAAGGGCCGCGTGGTCATCTTCGGCTGCGGCACCGGCAACCCCTTCTTCTCCACGGACACCGCCGCCGTGCTGCGGGCCGCGGAGATCAACGCCGACGTGATCCTGCTGGCCAAGAACGTGGACGGCGTGTACAGCGCCGACCCCAACAAGGACCCCAGCGCCGTGAAGTACGACACCATTACCTACGACGACGTGCTGGCCCAGCACCTGGCGGTCATGGACACCACCGCCACCAGCCTGTCCATGGATAACCACATCCCCGTTCTGCTCTTCGCGCTGAAGGACCCCTACAACATCATCCGCGCCCTGAAGGGCGAGAAGATCGGCACCATCGTAAAGGAGAATTGAGATGAACAAGAACGAGTACAAGGTCTATGAAGACAAGATGAAGAAGTCCATCGAGTCCGTGGCGGCAGATTTCGCCTCTGTCCGCGCCGGCCGGGCCAACGCCGCCGTGCTGGACCGGATCAGCGTGGACTACTACGGCACCCCCACCCCCATTCAGCAGATCGCCTCCATCGGCTCCCCGGACCCCCGCACCCTCACCATCCAGCCCTGGGACGCCAGCGCCCTGAAGCTCATCAGCAAGGCCATCCAGGAGTCCGACCTGGGCATCAACCCCCAGAACGACGGCAAGGTCATCCGCCTGACCTTCCCCCAGCTGACGGAGGAGCGCCGTAAGGAGCTGGTCAAGCAGATCGCCAAGTACGCCGAGGGCGGCAAGGTCGCCATCCGCAACATCCGCCGGGACGCCGTGGACCACTTCAAGGCCATGAAGAAGAACGGCGAGCTCACCGAGGACGACGTGAAGGACGCCGAGAAGGACATCCAGAAGCTCACCGACCAGATGTGCAAGGAGGTCGATGCGCTGCTGGAGAAGAAGGAGAAGGAGCTGCTGGCGGTCTAAGACCCCGGCGGAGGAACGAACATGCGCTTCGCTTTTGGGAAAAAAAGCGGCGATACGGCGGGGCAGGTGGATTTTAACCGTCTGCCCCGCCACATCGCTATTATCCTGGATGGCAACGGCCGCTGGGCCAAGCGGAGGGGGTTGCCCCGCTCCGCGGGCCACAAAGTGGGGGCGGAGACCTTCCGCACCATCGCCACCTACTGCCGGGACATCGGCATCGAGTACCTGACGGTCTACGCCTTCTCCACGGAGAACTGGAAGCGGCCCCAGGAGGAGGTGGACACCATTATGGCCCTGCTGAAACGCTATTTGCTGGAGGCCATCGACACCATGGAGCGGGACAATGTGCGCCTGTCCTTCATGGGGGACATGGGGCCTTTGACGGAGGAGCTGCGGGGTCTGGTGGACCGGTGCAACGCCATCTCCGCCGGGCTCACCGGCTGTCAGTGCAACATCTGCCTCAACTACGGCGGCCGGGCGGAGATCGTCCACGCCGCCCAGGGCTTCGCCCGGGACTGCCTGGCGGGAACAGTAAAGCCGGAGGACTTGACAGAGGAGCGGTTTGAAGACTACCTCTACTCCGCCGGTGTGCCCTCCCCGGAGCTGCTGATCCGCCCCGGCGGGGAGCAGCGGCTGAGCAACTTCCTGCTGTGGCAGTGCGCCTATGCGGAGTTCTACTATACCGATGTGCTGTGGCCCGACTTCACCAAGGCGGAGCTCCACCGCGCCATTGCCGCCTATCAGCGGCGGGACAGAAGATTCGGAGGGATCAAAAGATGAGATCAAGACTGTTGGTGGCCGCCATCGGCGTGCCGGTGCTGCTGTATGTGGTGCTGTGGGCCCCGCCTGTGGTGCTGGCCCTGTCTCTGGGGCTTCTGGCGGCGGTTGCCGCCTGGGAGCTGATGCACTGCGTGGGGGCGGAGAAGTTCACGCCCCTCACCGCCGCGGCCATTGCGGGGGCGGCGGCCTTTGTGGCCAACGCCTACGCCCCCGGCCCGGCCCTGTCTCTGGCGCTGGTGGGGCTGACGGTGTGCGTATTCCTCTTTGCGGTCCTCAAGGCCGGGGAGGTGAAGCTGCTGCACATCTGCGCCGCCCTGGGGGGGATGTTCGCCATCCCCTTCGCCTTCACCGCCTTCCTGCGGCTGGACGGGGCGGGGTATCACCGGGGCTTTCTGCTGCTGCCCCTGGTGTTCAGCTTCATGAGCGACACCTTCGGCTACTTCGTGGGCCGGGCCATGGGCAAGCACAAGCTGGCCCCCAAGGTCAGCCCCAAGAAGACCGTGGAGGGCTCCGTGGGGGGCCTTCTGGGCAACGCCCTGGCGGGGGTGGTGTTCGTGCTGGTCATGAACACCTGGTTCGGCCACCAGCTGAACTACCTGGCCATGGCGGTGCTGGGGGTGTGCTGCTCCGCCGTGGCCCAGCTGGGGGACCTCAGCTTCTCCCTCATCAAGCGGGAGTTCGGCGTGAAGGACTACGGCCGCATCTTCCTGGAGCACGGCGGGGTGCTGGACCGCTTTGACAGCGTGCTGTTCGTGGCCCCGGTGCTGGCGGTGGTGATGCCCCTGCTGGGGCTGCGCTGAGGGGAGGGGGACCATGACCAGAGCCATCTCCCTGCTGGGCTCCACCGGCTCCATCGGGCGGCAGACCCTGGAGGTCTGCCAGGAGCTGGGCCTCCGGGTGGAGGCCCTCACCGCCCACCACAATATTGACCTTCTGGAGCAGCAGGCGAGGCAGTTTCGGCCTCGTCTCGCTGTGCTTTATGACATGGAGGCGGCGGTGGAGCTGGCCCGCCGGCTGCAGGGCCTGCCCATCCGGGTGGCCTACGGCCTGGAGGGGCTGGTGGAGGCCGCCGCCCTGCCGGAGAGCGACACCGTCCTCACCGCCGTGGTGGGCATGGTGGGGCTGCAGCCCACCCTGGCCGCCATCCGCGCCGGCAAGCGCATCGCCCTGGCCAACAAGGAGACCCTGGTGTGCGCCGGGGAGCTGGTCATGGGGGAGGCCCGCCGCTGCGGCGCGGAGATCATCCCCGTGGACAGCGAGCACTCCGCCATCTTCCAGAGTTTGCAGGGCTGCCGGGACCGGGGGGAGCTGAAGAAGCTGCTGCTGACCTGCTCCGGGGGCCCCTTCTACGGCATGGGCCGGGAGGAGGTCTACCACAAGGCCCCCGCCGACGCCCTGCGCCACCCCAACTGGTCCATGGGGGCCAAGATCACCGTGGACTGCGCCTCCCTCATGAACAAGGGCCTGGAATTTCTGGAGGCCATGGCCCTCTTCCGGGTGGACCCGGACCAGATCCAGGTCCTGATCCACCGCCAGAGCATCGTCCACTCCGCCGTGGAGTTCCGGGACGGGGCGGTGATCGCCCAGCTGGGGACGCCGGATATGCGCCTGCCCATCCGCTACGCCCTGACCTATCCCGCCCGGGGGGCGTCGGCGCTGCCGCCCCTGGACCTGACGGCCTGCCCGCCCTTGACCTTCGCCCACCCGGATCTGGAGGCCTTCCCCTGTCTGGCCATGGCCATGGCCTGCGCCAGGCGGGGGGGCACCAGCGGCGCGGTGCTCAACGGGGCCAACGAGGCGGCGGTGGCCCACTTCCTCCGGGGGGAGATCCCCTTCGGCCGCATCGGGGACCTGGTGGCCGGGGCCCTGGACCGGGTGGCTGTGGTGGATGACCCCGGCCTGGAGGATATCCTGGCGGCGGACCGCCTGGCCCGCCGGAGCGTGGAGGAGGCCCTGGCCTGAGTCCCCGGCGCCCCGCACTTTTTGCTTCTTGAAAGGGAATTTTGTCTATGTATATCATTGTCGCTATCCTGCTGTTCGGTATCCTCATTGCGGCCCACGAGTGGGGCCACTTCATTGCCGCCCGCCTGTGCGGCGTCACCGTCCTGGAATTCTCCATCGGCATGGGGCCGGTCCTCTGGCGGAAGACGGGGAAGAAGGGGACGGAGTTCACCCTCCGGGCCCTGCCCATCGGCGGCTTCTGCGCCATGGAGGGTGAGGAGGAGGAGTCCGACGACCCCCACAGCCTGGGCAGACAGGGCTTTTGGAAAAAGGTCTTTGTCTTCGCCGCCGGGGCCATCATGAACTTCCTGGTGGGCGTGCTCATCATCTTCCTGCTGTTTATCAATGTGGAGGCCTTCCGCACGGCGGAGATCACCGGCTTCGCCCCGGAGTTCGCCCTCCAGGGGGAGGACGGCCTCATGGCGGGGGATGTGCTCTACAGCATCGACGGGGAGCGGATCTACATCTACAGCGATGTGGGGCTGTTCCTCAGCCGGGGCAACGGGGAGAACTTCGACCTGGTGGTGCTGCGGGACGGGAAGAAGGTGACCCTGGAGGACTTCCCCATGACCGTGCAGACCTACACCGACGCCCAGAGCGGGGAGAGCTACCAGGGCTACGGGCTGTACTTCGGCGGGGTGGAGGAGGCCACCTTCGGCGTGAAGCTGAAGATGACCTGGCTCAACTCCCTGGACTTTGTCCGCATCGTCCGCTACAGCCTGCAGGAGCTGGTGCGGGGCAACGCCGGCTTGAAGGACCTCAGCGGCCCGGTGGGCATCGTCTCCACCATCAGCCAGGTGGGCCAGCAGAGCCCCGGCATCCTGGTGGCGCTGGAGAATATCGCCTACTTCGGGGCCATGATCGCCATGAACCTGGCGGTGTTCAACCTGCTGCCCATTCCGGCCCTGGACGGCGGACACATCTTCTTTATGCTGATCTCCCTGGCGGGGGAGAAGCTCTTCGGCAAGAAGATCCCCGCGAAGGTTGAGTCCATCATCAACGGCGTGTTTTTCGCCCTGCTCATGGGGCTGATGCTCTTTGTTACGATCAACGATGTCTGGAAGCTCTTCAGATAAGGAGGAAGGGAAGATGACCAAGCAGATCATGGTGGGCGCGGTCCCCGTGGGGGGCGGCGCGCCGGTGTCCATCCAGTCCATGTGCTCCACCAAGACCCACGACGTGGAGGCCACGGTGGAGCAGATCCTCCGCCTGGAGGAGGCGGGGTGCCAGATCGTGCGGGTGGCGGTGCCGGATATGGCGGCGGCCAAGGCCGTGGGCGCCATCCGCAGCCGCATCCACATCCCCCTGGTGACGGACATCCACTTCGACTACAAGCTGGCCCTGGAGAGCGTGGACCAGGGGGCGGACAAGATCCGCCTGAACCCCGGCAACATCGGCGGGGAGGACCGGGTGAAGGCGGTGGCGGAGGCCTGCCGCCGCCGCGGCGTCCCCATCCGCATCGGGGTCAACGGCGGCTCCCTGGAGCGGGAGCTGCGGAAGAAGTACGGCGGCGCCACGGCGGAGGCCCTGGTGGACAGCGCCATGGGCCATGTGGCCCTGCTGAACAAATTCGACTTTGACGACATCTGCATCTCCGTGAAGTGCTCCTCGGTCCCCGTGACCATGGCGGCCTACCGCCTGCTGAGCCAGCGGTGCAGCTACCCCCTGCACCTGGGGGTCACGGAGGCGGGCACCCCCTCCATGGGGGTCATCAAGTCCGCCATGGGCATCGGCGGCCTGCTGTGCCTGGGGATCGGGGACACCCTGCGGGTGACGCTCACCGCCGACCCGGTGGAGGAGATCTACGCCGCCAAAAAGATCCTGCGGGCGGCGGGACTGCGGCAGGATGGGCCGAACCTCATCGCCTGCCCCACCTGCGGCCGCACCAACATCGACCTCATCCCCCTGGCGGAGGAGGTGGAGCGGCGGCTCATGGACTGCACCAAGCCCATCACCGTGGCGGTCATGGGCTGCGCCGTCAACGGCCCCGGGGAGGCCGCCTCCGCCGACGTGGGCATTGCCGGCGGCCGGGGGGAGGGCCTGATCTTCCGCAGGGGCGAGATACTGCGGAAGGTCCCCCAGGAGCGGCTGGTGGAGGAGCTGATGGCGGAGATCGAGAAATTATAGCTGCGCGGCGTCTGGGGGGCGATGGCCCCCCAGGGCGCAGAATGGACAACATCCTGGAGATCGGAAGAAAACTATGGCACAACAGATACCGTTTTTTGAATTATTTCCCACCCTGGACCTGCCCTGGAACCTGCGGGTGGCCCTGGACGGGGCGTACCTCACCGCCGTGGAGGTGGAGCGGGACCGCCGGGTCATGACCGCGGACCTGACGGTCCGGGAGGAGCTGGGGGAGGGCAGGGAGGTGCTGACCCGGGCCCTGGAGCAGCACTTCGGCCTCACCCAGGCGGTGGTGCGCCTGCGGGTGTCGGCCCCCCAGCGCACGGCGGCCAAGGCGGGACAGGAGACCATTATGGGCGGCCCCATCAAGGGGGTGGTCCAGCCCATGGCGGGGCTGAACCCCAAGATGGGGAATGTCACCGTGGCGGGCCGGGTGTTCTTCGCCGACCTCTACGAGACCCGGCGGCCGGGGGTGTACTGCATGACCTTCGACATGACCGACTTCAACACCTCCGTGCGGGTGACCAAGTACATGCAGAAGGAGGAGCGGGAGGCCCTGAAAAAGGAGATCAAGCCCGGCATGTGGCTGAAGGTCCAGGGGTATGTCAAGCTCAACCGGGACGGCACCGACGTGGTGCTGGACCCCCGCAGCATCTGCACCTACCCCCACGAGATGCGCCAGGACACCGCTCCCGTCAAGCGGGTGGAGCTGCATCTGCACACCTCCTTCTCCAACATGGACGCCCTCTCCCCCCTGAGCCCCAAGGCCGGCCCCGAGGGGAACATCGTCAAGCGGGCCCAGGCCTGGGGCCACCCGGCCATCGCCATCACCGACCACGGCGTGGTCCAGGGCTTCCCCGACGCCTGGCACTCCGCCGGGGACATCAAGATCCTCTACGGCATGGAGGGCTACTTCGTCAACAACCTGGACGACCGCATTGCCATCCACGGCCCCGGGGACGCCACCTTCCACGACGAATTCGTGGCCTTCGACATTGAGACCACGGGCTTGCAGGTGAAGCGGGAGACCATTATCGAGATCGGCGCCGTGGTCATCCGGGAGGGGGAGGTGGTGGACACCTTCCAGACCTTCGTGGACCCCCAGCGCCACCTGACCCCGGAGATCATCTCCCTCACCGGCATCACCGACCGGATGCTCCAGGGGGCCCCCCAGCTGAAGGAGGCCCTGGAGGCCTTCCTGGCCTTCGCCGGGGACCGGCCCCTGGTGGCCCACAACGCGGAGTTCGATGTGGGCTTCATCCGGGCGGGCTGCCGCAAGACGGGGCTGGACTTCGACCCCACCTATGTGGACACCCTGATCCTGGCCCAGAACCTGCTGCCGGAGCTGAACAAGTTCAAGCTGGACATCGTGGCGGAGCATTTGCAGCTCCCCGCCTTCCAGCACCACCGGGCCAGCGACGACGCCGCCACCTGCGGCCTGTTCCTGCCCCACTTCTTCCAGAAACTGGAAGCTATGGGGGTCACCCCCCTGCAGCAGATCAACCCCGCCATGCCGGCCCTCCGGTCCAAGGGGCGGGCCAGCCGCCGCCCCCGGCACATCATCCTCATCGCCAAGAACAAGGTGGGGCTGAAGAACCTGTACCAGCTGATCTCCGCCTCCAACCTGAAGCACTTCAAGCGGGTGCCCATCATCCCCAAGAGCGAGCTGCTGGCCCACCGGGAGGGGCTGATCGTGGGCTCCGCCTGCGAGGCCGGGGAGCTGTTTCAGGCGGTGATCGAGGGGAAGGACTGGGCGGAACTGCGGCGCATCGCCGCGTTTTACGACTACCTGGAGATCCAGCCCCTGTGCAACAACGCCTTTATGCTGCGGGACGGCAAGGTGCAGGACGAGGAGGAGCTGCGGGACTTCAACCGCACCATTGTGCGCCTGGGGGAGGAGCTGGGCAAGCCCGTGTGCGCCACGGGGGACGTCCACTTCCTGGACCCGGAGGACGAGGTCTTCCGCCACATCCTCCTGGACACCAAGAAGTTCCCCGACTGCGACGCCCCCCTGCCCATCTACTTCAAGACCACCGACGAGATGCTGGAGGAGTTTGCCTACCTGGGGGAGGAGAAGGCCATGGAGGTGGTGGTCACCAACACCCGGGCCATTGCCGACCAGGTGGAGACCTTCGACCTGCTGCCCAAGGGGAAGCTGTTCCCGCCCCGGCTGGAGAACTCCGAGGAGGACCTGAACCGCCTGGTGTGGGACAAGGTCCACGAGCTGTACGGCGAGGACCCGCCCCAGCTGATCGTGGACCGGCTGAATGTGGAGCTGGGGGGCATCCTGGGCAAGTACGACGTGGTGTACATGTCCGCCCAGAAGCTGGTGCAGCGCTCCCTGGAAAACGGCTACCTGGTGGGCTCCCGGGGCTCCGTGGGCTCCTCCCTGGTGGCCTATATGTCCGGCATCACGGAGGTCAACGCCCTGCCCCCCCACTACCGCTGCCCCAAGTGCAAGCACAACGAGTTCATCACCGACGGGGTGTACGGCTGCGGGGCGGATATGCCGGACAAGAATTGCCCCGTGTGCGGGACAAAGTATGTGAAGGACGGCTTCGACATCCCCTTTGAGACCTTCCTGGGCTTCGGCGGCGGCAAGGTGCCGGATATCGACCTGAACTTCTCCGGGGAGTACCAGGCCCGGGCCCACCGCCACGCCATTGAGATGTTCGGGGAGACCCAGGTGTTCCGGGCGGGCACCATCGGCACCGTGGCGGAGAAGACCGCCTACGGCTATGTGAAGAAGTACCTGGAGGCCCGGGGACTGAACCCCGGCCACGCGGAGGAGAACCGCCTGACCCTGGGCTGCGTGGGGGTCAAGCGCACCACGGGCCAGCACCCCGGCGGCCTGGTGGTGGTTCCCGACGACCTGGATGTGGAGGACTTCTGCCCCGTGCAGCACCCCGCCGACGCCGCCGACAGCGACATCATCACCACCCACTTTGAATACCACTGCATGGAGGACAACCTCCTGAAGCTGGATATGCTGGGCCACGATGACCCCACCATGGTCCGCATGATGGAGGACCTGACGGGGGTCAACGCCCGGGCCATCCCCCTGGACGACCCGGAGACCATGAGCCTGTTCACCACCAGCCGCAACCTGGGCTTTGAAAACGACGAGATCCTGGGCCCCACCGGGGCCGTGGCCATCCCGGAGTTCAACACCAAGTTCACCCGGCAGATGCTGGTGGACACCCAGCCCAAGGACTTCAACACCCTGGTGCGGCTGTCCGGCTTCTCCCACGGCACCGACGTGTGGCTGGGCAACGCCCGGGACCTCATCGTGGGCGGCACCGCCACCGTTGCGGAGACCGTGGGCTGCCGGGACGACATTATGCTCTACCTCATCTCCAAGGGCCTGGACCCCAAGATGAGCTTTAAGATCATGGAGTCTGTCCGCAAGGGCAAGGTGAAGAAGGGGGGCTTTGAGGAGGGCTGGGTGGAGGCCATGAAGGAGCACGACGTGCCGGACTGGTACATCGACTCCCTGGCCAAGATCGGCTACCTGTTCCCCAAGGCCCACGCCGTGGCCTACGTCATGATGGCCTTCCGCATCGCCTGGTTCAAGGTCCACAAGCCCCTGGCCTTCTACGCCGCCTTCTTTTCCATCCGGGCCAAGGCCTTCGACGCGGAGTACTGCTGTGCCGGGCTGGAGAGCGTGAAGCGCAAGCTGCTGGAGATCTGGAACAACAAGGACGCCGCCGCCGTGGAGCAGGATCTGGCGGTGACGCTGGAGGTGTGCTACGAGTTCAACCTCCGGGGCTTCCGGTTCGAGCCCATCAGCATCTACGAGTCCGACGCCACCCGCTTCCGGGTGCGGGAGCCCGACGCCCTGCTGCCCCCCTTCACCGCCGTCCGGGGCCTGGGGGAGACCGCCGCCCGGGACACCGTGGAGAAGCGCAAGGGCAAGGAGTTCATCTCCGTGGAGGAGTTCGCCACCTGCTGCAACAAGCTGTCCAAGACCCACATCGAGCAGCTGCGGGGCCTGGGGGCCTTCGCCGGCATGGCGGACACCAGCCAGATGACCCTGTTTTGATGGGATAGAAGAGAGAAAAAAGCTCCCGCCGCCGGCATTTGCCGTGCGGCGGGAGCTTTCAGCTTGTCGAAACAGCCTCGCAGAGTTCGCCGCCCGGAGGCGGCGAATAAAGTAAAATTTTCTGTGCAGCTCTGTAGCACGGTTTCCTCGCGGCATAGCCGCTGCGGCCTACGCTAAAAATATGCCACAGGCATATTTTCTTAACGCTGCGGCGGAGCGCGCGTCGCAGCGGCCAGTGGCCGCAAGGCGCGAAGCGCAGCGCAACCCTTTCTCGAAAAAGTGGCTTGCCACTTTTTCGACAGTCTGCTTTACTCCTCCCCCCAGGGCAGGTCCACCACCACCGGCTCATGGCCGGTGTGGGGCAGGAACTTCTCCAGCACGTCCCGGGTGCGGAGCTTCAGGGTGCCGGTGGAGCGGCAGGGGTGGCAGGAGAAGAATTCCCCCTCCGCCGTGGCCCGGTCCATGACCAGCTGCACCCGCTTGTCCCCGTCGAAGAGCAGGGACAGGATGGAGGCGGAGCCGGGGGGCGTGCGCAGCAGCTCCTCCATGATCTCCGCCGGGGCGAAGCTCAGCCGGGCGCAGCCCAGCTGGTGGCTCAGATCCTTGGTGTGGAAGGGCTTATCGCTGGGCATGGTCAGCAGGTAGAACTGGGTCTTCTGCCGGTTGGTCAGCACCAGGTTCTTGCACACGTCCACCCCCAGCACCTGGCTGATGGCCTTGCAGTCCTCCATAGTGTTGGCCCAGTTGTGCTCCACCCGCTGGTAGGGGATGTTCAGCTCCGCCAGGGCGGCAAAGACCGCCGCCTGCTCCGCCGTGAGGGTATCCGCCGCCGGCGGGGTGGTGAGAATGGGGGAGATGGTCATGGTGAATGCCTCTTTTCTCTCTTTTGGTTGACTGAAAATTTCCAGTAGCTGGTCGATTTCTCCAGGTTTCAGCTTGCCGAAACAGCCTCGCAGAGTTCGCCGCCCGGAGGCGGCGAATAAAGTAAAATCATTTTCTGCCGCGACATGTGCGTGGCAGAAAATACTGCTCGCGGAGTGAGCGTCGAATTGGCCGCCAAAGGCGGCCAACCGAGGCGCAGAACGCAGCGCAACCCCTTCTCGAAAAAGTGGCCTGCCACTTTTTCGACAGTCTCCAGGTTTATTTCCCCTCCGCCGCCAGGGCCTCCCCGGCGGTGAAGATGTTGCCCGCCCCCACGGTGAGGATCAGGTCCCCGGGCTGGGCGTTTTCCCGCAGGGCCGCCGTCACATCCGCCAGGGTGGGGCAGTAGATGGCCCCGGGGATCTGGGCGGCCAGGTCCGCGGAGGAGATGCCGATGGTGTTCTGCTCCCGGGCGGCGTAGATCTCCGCCAGGATCACCAGGTCCGCCGCCTGCAGCTCCCGGACGAAGTCGGAGAAGAGGGCCTTGGTGCGGGTGTAGGTGTGGGGCTGGAAGGCGCACAGCACCCGGCGGTAGCCCAGGGCGTGGGCCATGTCCAGCAGGGCGTGGAGCTCCCCGGGGTGGTGGGCGTAGTCGTCGTAGATCTCCGCCCCGTTGTAGCTGCCCTTGTGCTCAAAGCGGCGGCCGGCGCCGGTAAAGCTCTCCAGCCCCGCCTGGACGGCCCCGCCGGGGACCCCCAGCACATAGGCGGCAGCGGCGGCGGCCAGGGCGTTGTGGACATTGTGCTCGCCCCCCACCTGCAGCTCCAGGTGGGTGTACACCTGGCCGTGGACCACCACATCGAAGGCGGGCAGGCCGTTGGTCCAGACCAGATTCTCCCCCCGGCAGTCCACGCCGGGGCGCAGGCCGAAGGTGAACAGCTTCATGCCCCGCAGGGCGTCCATGGTGTTGCGGTCGTCGGCGTTGGCCACCACGAAGCCGCTGTCCGGCACCAGGTGGGCAAAGGAGCGGAAGGAGTGCTTGATGTCCTCCAGATCCTTGAAAAAGTCCAGGTGGTCCGCCTCCACATTCAGCACCACCGCCACGGTGGGGAAGAAGTGGAGGAAGCTGTTGCAGTATTCGCAGGACTCCAGAATAATAGTGTCCCCCCGGCCCACCCGGTAGCCGGAGTGCAGCACCGGCAGGGTGCCGCCGATCATCACCGTGGGGTCCGCCTGGGCCGCCAGGAAGATGTGGGTGGTCATGGAGGTGGTGGTGGTCTTGCCGTGGGTGCCGGCGATGCAGATGGCGTTTTCGTACTGCTGCATAATGGCGCCCCAGGCCTCCGCCCGCTCAAAGACGGGGATGCCCCGCTCCCGGGCGGCGGCGATCTCCGGGTTGTCGTCGTGGATGGCGGCGGTGCGGATCAAAAACTCCGCGTCGCCGATGTCCTGGGCGGTGTGGCCCACATGGACGGGGATGCCCAGGCTCCGCAGGTGCTCCACCGTGGGGCTGTCGGCCTGGTCGCTGCCCTGGACATGGAGGCCCATGCCGTGGAGCACCTCCGCCAGGGGGCACATGGAAACGCCCCCGATGCCCGCCAGGTGGACCCGGCGGCCGGGGGTCATATAGTCGTGGATACGGGTGGTGATATGGGTCATGGAACAAGATCCTTCCCGAGCGGCTATTCAGCCGGTATTTGCATTTTTCGCGGAGTTATATTATACTATATCCCAAAGAATTGTGCAACCATAAGTTCAGCCGGGATTTTGCCGCTTTTTCGGCGAAACCGGCGAAACGGGATACAGATGAAGGGAGTGGACCCATGACAAGAATCCCGGAGAAGGTAAGGGAGATCCTGCGGCGGCTGGAGGCGGCGGGATATGAGGCGTGGTGCGTGGGGGGCGCGGTGCGGGATATGCTGCTGGGCCGGGACCCCGGGGACTGGGATGTGACCACCAGCGCAAGGCCGGAGGCGGTCATGGCCCTCTTTGGGGACCAGGCCCTGCCCACGGGGCTGAAGCATGGCACCGTCACCATCGGCGGCGGCCGGGGGGTGGAGGTCACCACCTTCCGCCGGGACGGGGACTACCTGGACAACCGCCACCCGGAGAGCGTGGAATTCACCGCCTCCCTGGAGGAGGACCTGGCCCGCCGGGACTTCACGGTGAACGCCATGGCCCTGGACCTGCGGGGGGAGCTGCGGGACCCCTTCGGGGGCCGTGATGACCTGGCCGCCGGTGTGCTGCGGGCGGTGGGGGACCCCGACGCCCGGTTCCGGGAGGACGCCCTGCGGATCATGCGGGGGCTGCGCTTCGCCGCCCGCCTGGGCTTTACCCTGGAGCAGAATACCGCCGCCGCCATGGGCCGCTGCGCCCCACTCCTGGCCAACATCGCCCCGGAGCGGCTGCGGGTGGAGCTGGACGGCCTGCTGCGGGGGGAACACGCCGGGGCGGTGCTGCTGGCCTGGCCCCAGGTGCTGGGGGTGTTTTTGCCGGAGATTTTGCCCGCCGTGGGCTTCGACCAGCGCAGTCCCTACCACTGCTACGACGTGTGGGAGCACACCGCCCGGGCGGTGGAGGCCGCCCCGCCCTGGCCCCTGGTGCGCTGGGCCCTGCTGTTCCACGACCTGGGCAAGCCGGAGACCTTCTCCCTGGGGGAGGACGGCCGGGGCCACTTCTACGGCCACTGGCGGCCCAGCGTGGTCCACGCCCGGAACATCATGGAGCGGCTGCGCTTTGACCACCAGAGCCGGGACACCATCCTCACCCTGGTGGAGCGCCACGACTGCCAGATGCTCCTCAGCGAGAAGGCCGTCCGCCGCAGCCTGGCCCGGTACGGGGAGGAGACGGTGCGGCTGCTGCTGGCGGTGAAGCGGGCGGACAACCTGGCCCAGGCCCCCCAGTTCCACGACCGCCAGGTGCTGCTGCGGCAGTGGGAGGATCTGCTGGACCTGGTGCTCCAGCGGGAGGAGTGCTTCTCTTTGGCCCAGCTGGCGGTAAAGGGGAATGACTTGACGGCACTTGGATTAAAAGGAAAAGCGGTGGGGGAGATGCTCAGAAGTTTGCTGGAGATGGTTATTGAGGAGAGGCTTCCAAATGATAAACATGTTTTGCTGGGGTGGGTAGGGGAGAAGATGGTTCTTGACGATGCTCCCGGGGGTTCCGCCCCCGGACCCCGGGTTACTTTCCCCCCGCCGGGAAAGTAA
>CAUWCX010000002.1:0-81100 GCA_963557105.1 uncultured Oscillospiraceae bacterium | reverse complement strand
GCCACAGGAAGGTCACCATCTGGGCACGGGTGCAGGCGTCGTCGGGGCTGAAGGTAGCGGCAGTGGTGCCGCCAGTGATGCCCTTCTCCACAGCCCACAGCACCGCGTCATAGTAGTAGGCGTTCTCGTTCACATCGATAAAGGGGTTCACCAGCTGGGGAACCTCAGGAGCATCCTCCACAGCCTGGAAGGTGGCCTCCACAGTGACACGGCTGCCGGGCATCTTGAAGGTGAACTTGTTCTCCCCCTTCTCCGTCAGCTCCAGCTCGTTGCCCTTGCTGTCGGTAACGATCAGCTCGTCCAGTTCAAAGCCCTTGTTGGGCTTCACGGTGATGGTGACAGTGTCGCCCTTGTCGGCCCGGGAGGGGCTGACCTTCACGGTGCCGTTCTTGCCGGCCTCCACACGGATAGCATAGTCGCCCTCAGGGCGGTCAGTGCTGCCGCCGGTGCTCTCCCGCTCAAAGGTGTAGGTGTAGACCCCGTCCTTCTCGGTGACGCTCATGTCGTAGCGGCGGCCGGCAGTGATGTTCTTCTGGTCAAACTTATGCTCGCCGGGAGCCACGGAGAAGGAGACCTCCCGGTTGACCTGGATCTCCTCGCTGTTGTCCCGGGCCAGGGTGATGGTCTCGCCGTTGTCCACAGCGTCCACCGCCTGGGCCAGGGTGTCATACCCCGCACTGCCGATCCAGGCGGCAGCACCGTCGGTCAGGGAGAAGGTGAAGGGGCTGAAGCCGTGGCGGGTGGTGAAGGTCACTACGCCCTGGGCATCCGCCTGATCCTGGTAATGGAACACGCCCTTCTCCGCCTCATGCCGGATGAAGACCAGCTCCTGGGCGAAGTTGCCGGGCAGCTGGACGGTGATCTCCGCCCGGGTCAGGGACAGGTCGCTGCTCTCCACCACCACGGCGTTCTTATCTGTGCCCTCCAGGTCGATATCCGCAGAGCTGGCGGCGGTGGAGGCCACGATCTGCATCTTGGGCGTGATGTCCATGGTCACGGAGGTCACTTCGCTTCCCTCGGCCTTGGCCTCGGTCACCTGGATCTCCAGATAGGTCTGGGTGTACAGGACAACGGGGGTGTCCTCAGAACCGGTGATGCCTTCGTCCTTTGCCTTATCCAGCAGCTGTGCCTGCTTGGCCTCGTTGCGGTCCAGAGCGGCGGCCTCCTGCTGGGCGGCGCCAGTCAGGGCCTGCCCGGCGTCCACGGACTTGGCGGCCTCGGTGACAGCCTGCCCAACCGCCTGGGGCAGCTCAGCGTCCACCTTTACCGCAGGCTCCTCCACAGAGGGGACCACGGCCGTCTCGTCCTCGTTGGGCTTGGCCACCACGGTGACCACGCAGCTGGCGAACTTGCCGCCAACGGTGGCGGTGATGGTGGCAGTGCCGGGGGCAATGGCGGTGATCTTGCCGCTCTCCACTGTGGCGACGCTCGCCTTGTCGGAGGTCCACACCACGGTCTGGTCGGCGTTATTGGGGGTCACGGTGGCGGTGATGGTGGTCGTGCCGCCCTCCACCATTGACAGCTTGTCGTGGTCCAGGGTCACATTGGCCACGGGGGCATAGGACACGGTGACCTCACAGCTGGCGGACTTGTCGCCAATGGTGGCGGTGATGGTGGCCTTGCCGATGGCCTCGGCAGTGACCACGCCGTTCTGGTCCACAGTAGCGACCGTCTCGTTGTTGGACGCCCAGGTCACGGTCTGCGCATAGGCGTCATCAGGCTCCACCGTGGCGGTGAGGGTGTGGCTATCGTTCAGCGCCAGGGACAGGGTGGCGTCAGACAGGGTGATGGAGGTCACAGCCTTGCCCACCACGAATTTGTAGTTCCCCTCGTTGATGGAAAAAACAGCATGGGTATCCTCGGGGACATACTTCGAGGGATCAGCGGTGAATTTGCCGCCGGTGACAGACAAAGCCTGCTCCGCAGGGCTGTCAACCTCAAAAACACCCTTTTGATCGCCGCAGGAGAAGCGTCCGCCGGTAATCTGCAAAGACTCCAGATAATTCGGCAGAGTAGTGCTCTCACTGGTCACCCAGTGACCATTTACCTTCTCCAAGCGATAAACCGCAATAGCCGCGTTGTTTTCGCTGGTCAGTGTGCCGCCGGTGATCTCAGCCTTCATCGACAGCCCGCTGCTCTGATAGCCGCCGCCGCGGGAGATCAGGCTCAACGCCGCGCCATCGTTGGCGCTACCATCCCCCTGATCGGACGGCTTGGAAGGATATTCTGTATACGCTCCTGTCGCGGTGATGACCGCATCATCCGCAATCGTCAGCGTACCCGCGCCGCAATACTGCACACCGTTGGGGCCAGTCAGTTTTGCGTCGCCGCTAATTTCCAGGTCGCCGATCTGCGGGTGGAAAACGACAGAAGCATCTGTAGTGGAAAGCGTTCCGCCGTTGATTGTGATTCTGGTATAGTCTCGTCCTCCATTACCAGCAACCGCGTAATATTTTGCTCTGATTTCTCCGCCGTTGATTTCCAGTTTTGTCAGCTGGTAGGGGTCGTCGGCCCCCAGTGCGTTAACGCCGAATGAGCGGCCAATATACGTCCCATCCTCAATGACCACGCTGTTGCTCTGCTGTGCGTAAACTGCGTAATTCCCTTCGTAGGTGCCGCTCAAGAAACGTGCATTTGTGCCAGAAGCATTTACAACTACTGCTATATTGTTGGATCCGGCACCTGTGTTTTTAACCGCGCCAGTTCCCTTACTATCTTTAAGGATAATTTCTGGCGCTTGGAGCCACAGAGTATAGGTTTGATTTGATCCGGTTATCACACAGCCGTTCAAATCCACAGTAATGGATTTATATATATTGATAGACCCATTACCCAAATCAACATCCTTCAACAGTGTGACGGTGTCACCATCCGTTGCCGCAGTAAGGGCTTCTGCAAGGGTCTTATACCCCGTGGTTCCAATCATAGCCTCGGCACCATATCCCTCGGTAAGCGGGCCAACTTCGCCTTTCTCGTTCTGGCCGTATTCAGCAGAAAGGTACTTGCCCACATCGCTGGAGAACGTACCGCCAGTAATGTTTACCGTTTTCTCTGTCGTAGCACGGACCATGACTGCGTCCTTGCCATCAGCGCCGATGATCTCGCCGCCGCTGATGTTGATAGCTACAACCTTTGTCTGTGTTGCATCATTTCCAATTTCCCGAATGGCAGTGGAATAATCGCTCTGGATCACAGAGTTCCCAGAAATATTTAACTCCACATTACCAGCATAACCAGTATAGGAATCGATTACGATGGCACTGCCGTCGGTGTTGATACCATTGGTGGCCGAGTGCTCATCACCCAGAACAGCATCGTTGGCCACGCCCTTAATCCTACTGTCAACGATAGTCAGAGTTCCGGATTTGATGCCGATTGCCGCATATCCGGTAACTTCTGCGCCCTTAATTGTAACACTCCCCGGCTGAGGCAGGTACATGGCCAGCTTTTCCGCCGTGAGCTTTGCTCCAGGCTGGACATTGATCTCCGGATTAGAGCGGTCACTTCCGTTTCCCTGGATCGCCGCGCCATAGGCGTTGATCGTTCCCGCCACATTGATGACAGGAGCAGCCGTGTCATTCTTTCCTTGCACCAAAATACCGATGCCTCTGTGCTTACCATCGGAGCTATGGCCCATCGCCGTGATAGTGGATGCTCCATCCACAGTCAGTATGCCATCCTTTACGCTCACTCCAATCGCATTGCTTCCGCTCACCGTCAGATCAGTATTTTTCAGTTCCGCCTCGCCACCAGATAGGACAACGCCATTACCCATCCGGGCAGTGGTGCTGATATCTTCCAGTACGAGCGCGCCGTCGGTGACAGTGCAAATTTCAGTACAAGAAATACCATTCAGCTTTCCGTTTTGAATCGTGACAGAGCCGCCCGTGGATACTGAAAAGATATAGTATCCGCTAAAGGCAACGCTGGCATCACGGGTCCACTGATGGGTCCCAAGGTCCACGGTAACATTTTTATCGCCGAAATCGATCTGTTGCTCACTGACATCCGCCAACAGCTCAATGGTATCCCCATCCCCAGCCTTCTCAACCGCCTCGGCCAGCGTTGCATAGGTCGTTGTCCCGATCTGTGCAACTCCCGTTGCCTTCCCCTCCAGCGCCTCATTACTGTCGGTGGAACCGACAGTATCGAGGGTACCCTCGATCGCGGCATTCTCCTGTTCGCCCGTCTCAGCGTCTGCGCCTTCACCGGCGGCAAGGGCGTTAGTGGGCAGAATGGAGAGCAGCATACAGATCGTCAGTATGCCGGCCAACCATTTTTTCTTCATGCCATGTCCTCCTTATATAATATCGTATCGTTGACATTCTCTGCGCTGCGCGGTGAACAGTCCTCGCCGCGCAATGCAGGAAATATCAATGTAATCATACCTGTTCATGCCCAAAAAATCAATACAGAATTGGCCAAAACGTCTATATATCGAGAAAATCTTTGCACATCAGTTCAGGGCGCGCCCCACACCCATCTGTGGGACGCGCCCTGTTTCCTTTGATCTAGCAAGCTCTCCGGTGCAGGTACCACTGCCGGGCCCGCATCAGCCCCAGGCCCAGCAGCAGCACCCCCAGCAGCAGAAGGCTCCGCAGTACGGCAAGCGCTTTTTTCATGGCTTTCTCTCCACGATTTTGTAGTAGGTCCGGGCGGTCAGCAGATACACCGCGCCGTACACCAGGAAAAACACCAGCACGGTCCCCAGGGTACACAGGGCGGTGAGGGTGGTGTTCTGCAGCATGAACATGGTCAGCAGCTTCTCCACCATGTTGAAGTCAAAGAGGATGTGGACCGCCGCCACGGCAATAGGCAGGAAGAACACCATGAGCACCTGGCTGCGGATGGAGGATTTGACCTCCTCCCGGCTGAGGCCCACCTTCTGCATGATCTCGAACCGCTCCTTGTCCTCGTAGCCCTCGGAGATCTGCTTGTAGTAGATGATGAGCACCGTGGCCATGAGGAAAATGAAGGCCAGGAAGATGCCCAGGAACAGGAAGCCCCCCGCCAGGCCGTAGATGTTCTGCTCCGCCTCCGGGCGGTTCTGCCAGGACAGCCTTCTCCACTCCCCCGTGCCGTCGTAATCCACGGCGCCTGCATCCACCGCGTCCCAGTAGGCCTCCTCCAGGGCCATGATCTCCTGTGCCCCGGCGTCCACATTGATGTGGGCCGTCCAGCGCAGCGGGGAAGAATCCTCGCCGTAGGCCTCCGCCTGGTGGCAGAAGATGTCGTTCAGCGCCGCCTGGTCCGGGACCACAATGGTCACCAGCTGGGTGATCGAGGGGGTGACGGAGGGGTTGCTCTTCAGGTGGCGGGCGATGGGGTAGTCCACCGTCTCCCCCGCCGCGCCGTTGGGGACATCCCAGTGCACGGTAAAGGTATCCCCCTCCACGCCGTAGGCCGCCACCTCCCCCTGGGCCAGATCCAGGGTCTCCCCGGTGACGTCGGTATAGGCCCGCTCCGTCATCGCCGTCACCATGACCACGCTGCCCACGGTGCCCATACGGAAGCGGTCGGTGGTGTAGCTGCCGTCCGACATAAGGCCGGCCCCGAAGCCCAGCTCGCTGGTGGTCCAGGTGTCCTCCACCTTGACGCCCTGGCTCTGGATGAACCGCACCTGCTTATCCAGCATGATGTCCGGCGCGAAGGGGTCCGCCTCATCCGGCAGATAGCGCACGGTCACATTGATATCCCCGGGGGTCTGCTGGTCCAATATCTCCTCGCTGCCCAGATACAGGGACAATGTGCCGGAGAGCATGACCATGACCATGGTGCTGAGGATGCAGATATTGGCCAGGCCCACGGCGTTCTGCTTCATGCGGTAGAGCATACCAGACACGCCGATAAAGTGGCCCGTGCGGTAGTAGAACCGCTTGTTCCGCCGCAGGGCCTTCAGCACGAAGATGCTGACGGCGGTAAAGAGGCAGTAGGTGCCAACGATCACCAGAAATACCGCCACGAAGTACCACAGCAGGGCCTCCACGCCGTTGCTGGCGCTGATGGCGATGATATAGCCCGCCCCCAGGGTAACTACCCCCAGGATGGTCATTAACCAGCGGGTCTTGGGTTCCCGCTCCCCCACGCTGCCCCCCTGGAGCAGCTCAATGGGCTTGGATACCCGCACCCGGTTTAGATTGATCAGCAGCGTCAGCAGGATCAGCCCCGCAAAAAGCCCCGCGGTGATGAACACCGCCGGCCAGGACACGGTGACGCCGAAAGGCACATCGAAGCTCAGGGCCCGGAAGAGGATCAGGGTCACCAGCCGCTGGAACAGCGCCCCCAGGGCCAGTCCCCCCAGGATACCGCCGCCGCCCACCATCAGCGTCTCCAGCAGCAGCACCACGGCAATATGTCCCTTGCCCAGGCCCAGGATGTTGTACACCCCCAGCTCCCGCTTGCGCTGCTTCATGAGGAAGCTGTTGACATACAGCAGAAAGATGGCGGAGAAGACAAAGGCGATGAACATACCCATGGCCATCATGAATTTGACATAGAGATAGCCGCTCTCGTGGCCCGGGGTCATATTCTTCACCCCGGCGTCCAGGGACAGGGCCGCCATGATGTAGAAGGCGGCCACATTGCCCACAATGGCCAGCAGGAAGGGCACAAAGAACCGGCGGTTGTTCCGCACATTCTGCCACGCCAGCCGGGGATAGAGGCTCTTACGCACGCTCCTCACCTCCGGTGGCCAGCAGGGTTAGGGTGTCGGAGATCTTCTGGTACATCTCCTCCGTGGAGTTGGCGCCCCGGTAGATCTGGTGGAACACCTCGCCGTCCCGGATAAAGAGCACCCGCTTGGCGTGGCTGGCGGCCTTGGTGGAGTGGGTGACCATGAGGATGGTCTGTCCCTCCCCGTTGACCTGGTCAAAAAGGCGCAGGAGGCTGTCCGTGGCCTTGCTGTCCAGGGCGCCGGTGGGCTCGTCGGCCAGGACGATGCGGGGCTCCGTAATGAGGGCCCGGGCCACCGCCACCCGCTGCTTCTGGCCGCCGGAGATCTCATAGGGGTACTTTTTCAGCAGGGACTCGATGCCCAGCCGTTGGGCCAGGGGCGCCAGCCGGCTCTCCATCTCCCGGTAGGTCTTTCCCCCCAGCACCAGGGGCAGCAGGATGTTGTCCTGAATGGAGAAGGTGTCCAGCAGGTTGAAATCCTGGAACACAAAGCCCAGGTTGTCCCGGCGGAAGGCGGCGATGTCCCGCTCCCGGATGGTCACAATGTCCTTCCCGTCCAGCAGCACCTTGCCGCTGGTGGGCTTGTCCAGGGCCGCCAGGATGTTCAGCAGTGTGGTCTTACCGGAGCCGGACTCGCCCATAATGGCCACGTACTCCCCGGCCTCCACGGCAAAATTTACGCTGGTGAGGGCCTGGACCTGCTGGCCCCCAAAGCGGGTAGTATAAACTTTTTTCAGATCACTGACTTGCAGGATCGGCATGATCGATTTCCTCCTCGATGTGGTATGGGCCTATTATAGCAGCCCCGGCCCGGTCCTTCCATTGGTTTACCTTACAAAATGGCGTTGAACCTTACATTTCTGTAAGATTGCGTAAATCTCCGCCAGCAGGTATTGGCGGAAAATTAAGAAAAAGGCAAACATTCATCCCCACAAAATTAACAGTCTGTGTATTGACTTAAATTTAAATAAGAATTATACTGTTTTTTACGCCAAGGGGCGGAATTTCCCCCAGTAATGTACACCAATCTGACGATCCAAAGGAAAACTGTATGCGTAATTTTTTGTTCTGCGTCCTCTATCTGGCCACCATCAGCATCGCCTCCTTTATTCTCGGCCGGCTCCTGCCCAAGGCACGGTTCCGCTTTGACCGCTGGCCGTTTCACTCCTTTCCCTTTGAGCGGAGCGGTCAGCTGTATGTGGCCATGGGCGTGCGCCGGTGGAAGGACAAGTGCCTGGACATGAGCGCCATCTTCCCCCGCCTCATGGCCTCGAAGAAACTCCCCCAGGAGATCAGCGGAGAAAAGCTGGAGCTGATGGTCCAGGAGACCTGCATTGCGGAGTGGACCCATATGCTGCTGGCCCTGCTGGGGTTTGGCTGTGTCCTGATTTGGAAAAACATCGGCGGCTGGATCATCTCTCTGCTCTACGCGGTGGGGAACCTGCCCTATGTGATCATCCAGCGGTACAACCGCCCCAAGCTGGTGCGGCTCATGAAAAAATATGAAGAAAGGGCGTTGAACGGCGGCCAGCCGCAGGAAATCCTGGTATGAAAAAGGTCATCATCCTCAGCTGCAGTACAGGCCAGGGGCACAATTCCTGCGCCCAGGCGGTACAGGATTATTTTCAACTGCAGAATGTCCCCTGTGAGATCCGGGAGGCCCTGGACTTTGTCTCCCCCGGGTTTGCCAAGTTTATGTCCTGGGGCCACAGCTTTGTCTACCGCCACCTTCCGGGGCTGTTTCAGTGGGGCTATCAGTACAGCGACAACCACCCCGGCGTCCTGGGCCGCGGCTCCGGCGTCTACTCCCTGTTGATCTCCGGGGCTGACCGGATGGGCCAGTATCTGGCGGACGGGGGCTACGACACCGTGATCTGTACCCATGTCTTCGCCGGGATGATCCTGTCCCACGCCCTGCGTAAGCGCCCCCTGCCGGTGCAGACCGCCTTTATTGCTACGGACTACACCTGCTACCCCTGCACCGAGCTGTGCGAGGTGGACCGCTACTTCATCCCCTGTGAGGAGCTGACGGAGACCTATGTCAGCCGCGGCATTCCCCGGGAGCGGATCGTCCCCGCCGGTATCCCCGTGCGGCGGAGCTTTTGGGCAAGCAGCGAAAACGCCAAGGAGCAGCTGGGCCTGGACCCAAAGCGCAATCACCTTCTGCTCATGTGCGGCAGCATGGGCTGCGGCCCCCTGGTCCGTATTTTGCAGCAGCTGCGCCACCTCCTGCCGGAGGAGGCGGAGGCCACGGTCATCTGCGGCTCCAACCGGCGGCTGTACAACAAGCTCTCCCGGCTCTGCCAGGGGGACCCCAGGCTCCATGTGGTGGGCTACACCCAGCAGGTCCCCCTGTATATGGACGCCTCCCAGCTGTATCTGACCAAGCCCGGCGGGATCAGCGTAACGGAGGCTGCCGCCAAGCACCTCCCCATGGCCTTTGTCAACGCCGTGGCCGGGTGCGAACAATTCAACATGGACTTCTTCACCCACATGGGGGCGGCCCTCACCGCCAGCCCCCCGGAGGCGCTGGCCCAGGAGAGCGTCCGCGTCCTGCGGGACTGCACGGCCCGCCAGCGGATGGAGGAGGCACTTTTGCGCTATGACCAGCCGGACGGCGCCCGGCGAATTTTTGAAGAACTGAGCGGAGAATCTGTCCTATGTGGAAAAACGACCTTGTAGACTATCGCGGCTTTCGGTTCAGCAAGCTGAACACCCCCGAATATTCCCATCTGCTGTACTTACTGTTCTGGCCCATTTACGGCCTGATGTTCCTGACGGTGGAGCGGCTGTGGATCAGGGAGAGCTACTTCCCCATCTCCTGCCCTCTGGACGCCTATATCCCCTTCTGTGAATTTTTCCTGATCCCCTATATGTTCTGGTTCGTCTTCCTGGTGGGCATCCATGTCTACACCCTGTTCTATGATGTGGATTCCTTCAAAAAGCTGATGCAGTTCATCATTCTGACCTACTCGGCGGCAGTGGTGATCTACATGATCTTCCCCAACTGCCAGGAACTGCGGCCGGAGAGCTTTGCCCGGGACAATATGTTCACCCGGTTCATGGCCGGATTCTATCAGTTTGACACCAACACCAATGTCTGCCCCTCCATCCATGTGATCGGCTCCGTGGCCGTGATGGTCTGCGCCTGGCACAGCAAGCATTTCAGCACCCCCCTGTGGCGCACGCTCTTCACCATCACCGCCGTGCTGATCTCCATCTCCACGGTCTTCCTGAAGCAGCACTCCATCATTGATGTGGCCGCCGCCCTGCCCATCTGCCTGATTGCCTATCTCCTGGTCTATCGCCGGGGCGGGCGGAGATCCGTCGCACAGCGCCAATGAAGCGGGTAAAAAAGTTTTTTCAATTTGTGGCCAACCCCAGGCTGCTCCTCTGCGTTGCTTTGGCCTGGATCATCACCAACGGCTGGTCCTATGTGCTCTTCGCCATCGGAACATACTTCGGCATCCACTGGATGACCGGGCTGGCGGGGGCCTATCTGGCCTTTCTCTGGCTCCCCGTCTCCCCGGAAAAGCTGGTCACCCTGGCCATCGCCCTGGCGCTGCTGCGCCGGCTGTTCCCCAATGACCAGAAGACGCTGGCTGTCCTGCATGACCTCCACCAGAAGGCCCGGGCCGCCATCCGCGCCAAGCGGGAGAGCCGCGCCCAGCGCAGGAAAAACGATTGACTACTACTCCTCCTGTCTGCCCTCCCCGCAGACACAGGGGGGGACTGCTTTTCCCCATACCAAGCGAAAGAGCCGGCCCCTTGCGGGGTCGGCTCTTTCTTGAGGAAAGGAGAAATATGGGAAAAAGATCAGTGCAATTAGGTCTCCAGCTCGTAGGAGATGGTGGGCTTGGCCTTGCCGCTCTTCTGGCGATAGGTGGCGTAAAGGAAGGCGCCAACGATGGTCACCAGGTTCAGGCCCAGGATCATCCAAGTGGTGGTACGCAGCTTGGCGTAGAACTGCACCAGAGTCACGCAGATGGACAGCAGGAGCAGGAGGGTGAAGGGCACCTTACCCATGTGGAAGTTGGACTTGGCCCACTGCTCGGGGAACATCTTGGGCAGCTTGAAGCACATGATGGTGTTGAACAGGGTGATGCAGTAGCCGATCAGCAGAACGATGGTGGTGATCTGGCTGATGCTGAAGTTGAAGAGGATGGGCAGGATGGTGATCACATAGTACAGGATCAGGATCTTCCAAGGAGTGCGGAACTTGGGGTGCAGGTCAGCCAGCCCTCTGGGGAACCAGCCGTCCTCGCACATCTGCATCAGGGGCTTGGTGATGGAGGCCAGCTTGCCGTTCAGGGTGGTGGCAATGGCGAACAGAGCACCGCCGACGATGAAGAAGTAGTACAGGGGCTTGGGGAAGATCTCAGCGGCCACGACGGTCAGAGACTTACCGGCAACCTGGTCGATGGGCAGGACACCGGCGGCAACGGTAGCCATCAGGCCGTACAGAACGGCAACGGACAGGGTGGAGGCGATCAGAACGAAGGGGATATCCTTCTTGGGGTTCTTGCACTCAGCGGAGACGCCGAAGATCAGGTTGGCGCCGCCAGTGGCGAAGCCCAGGGTAGCCGCAGCGCTCAGCACGCCGGGGATGCCGTCGGTCATGAACTTGCCGTCAGCGTTGGAGAAGTAGTTCATCAGATCCACGCGGGCATACCGAAGACCACGAACAGCACCAGGGCCAGCATCAGCACGAACACCAGCATGTTCTGGACCTTCGCCATGATGTTCACGCCGAAGAAGTTCAGCACGAAGAAGAAGGTCGCAACAGCGATGGCAACGACTTTGCTGTTCAATCCCGGGAACAGATCTAGGAAGTACTCCGCAAAGGATAGGGCGAACATGGTGACCGAAATGTTTTTGAATACGTAGATCACGGCGTAGGCGCCGGCATAGCGCTCGCCGCCGAACAGGCCGATCTGGCTGTAGTCCGCACCGCGGAAACGCATACAGCTGGACACAAAGATCATGGGGATCAGGTTGCACACCGTAAAGAAGGTGGACAGCAGGAACGCAATGTTGGCGGAACGGCCGGTCAGCTCGATACCGGTGCCCATCTGGACCATGATACCGGAGCCGATGATGCTGCCGATGGCCAGGCCCATCAGTTCCTTTCGACCCAAGACGCGCTTTAGGTCTTTTGTGGATGAGAATTTTTCTGCCATGTTGTTTTCTTCCTCCTAATCAAACAGTTTTTTATCGCCCGTCATACGAGGGCGTCATGGCTTCAGGGATCGGGGTGTATGCGTGACCCTCACGGTCCTGCTCCAGCTCCTGCTTCGCCTTCTCCAGCACATCCTGCCGGTCGGTGAGCAGATCGTAAGCGGACCAGGCCATCACCTGTCCGGCGCGGGTCATGCCCTTGGCGCCGGCAGTGCTGCCGTAGGCGGCGCACCCCTGCCAGGAGTGGCCATCCACCATCACGGGACAGCAGGTAACGGTGAGGTTCACCGTGGGGGTGATCCAGGACACGTCGCCCACATCTGTGCTGCCGCCCACGGTAATGGACTTGTTGCCCCGGCGCAGGGGACGGCGGAGCATGTTGTTCCACAGCTCGTCCACTGTGGCGCCGTGGAACTTGCACCGGTTCTCCACCAGGGACTGGGGATAGGTGGCGGACAGGTCGTTGAACAGATCCAGCTCCTCCTGGGTGTACTCCGGCCAGGGGCAGCGGGCCAGGTTCTCGTAGACCAGGTCGCTGAGGGTGTAGTTGGGCAGGCGGTTGTGGTAGATGCTCATGACCTCGTACTCCATGGTGGTGCCGGTCATCAGCGCCGCGCCCTTGGCCACGTCGATCAGCCGGGCCACGATCTCCTGCAGCTGATAGATCTGCGGAGCCCGGACAGCGTAGCGCACACTGGCCTTGCCGGGAACCACATTGACCGCCTTGCCGCCGTCCGTGATGAAGTAGTGGAGACGGGCCGCGGAGATGATGTGCTCCCGCAGGTAGTTGGCGCCCACATTCATCAGCTCCACCGCATCCAGGGCGCTGCGGCCCAGGTGGGGATTGGCTGCGGCGTGGGCCTCCACGCCGGTGAAGTGGAACTCCAGCAGCTCAAAGGCGGAGGACTGGGTCAGGGCCACGGCGTCGTCGCCGGAGGGGTGCCAGTTCATGCAGCAATCCACATCGTCGAAGAGTCCCTCCCGGGCCATAAAGGTCTTTCCGCCGAAGCTCTCCTCAGCGGGACAGCCGTAGTAGCGGATGGTGCCGGGGATGTTCTCCTCCCGCATGACCTCCATCAGGGCCGCAAAGCCGGCCAAAGAGCCGACGCCCAGCAGGTTGTGCCCGCAGGCGTGGCCATAGGCACCCTCCTCCAGAGGCTCCTGGTGGGCACACACCTTCTGGCTCTGCCCGGGAAGGGCATCCAGCTCGCCCAGGAAGCCGATCACCGGCTTGCCCTCGCCGTACTCCGCCACCAGGGCGGTGGGGGCGCAGGCCACCGGGAAGGAAATCTTTGCCCCCAGCTCCCGGAGATAGTCCGCCTGGACCTTGGCCGTGCGCTTCTCCTGGAACCCCCCCTCGGGGTGGGCCCAGATATCCAGGGCCATGGCCTCCAGGGCCGCCCGGTGTTTCTCAATGTAAAAATCGATTCTTTCCTTGCCCATGGCTTACTCCTTGGCCGTGTAGGGCTTCAAATCCGCAGGGATGGGGGTATAGCTCTTCCCCTCCTTGTCGTGCTCCCACTCCTCACGTGCCTTCTCCAGCACATCCTGGCGGGTGGTCAGCAGATCATAGGCGGTCATGGCCAGGACCTCGCCGGAGCGGATCATGCCCTTGGCGGCAAAGGTTGTGCCGTAGCAGGAGGTACCCTGCCAGGTGTGGCCGTTGACCATCACGGGGCAGCAGGTGCCGGTCATGTTCAGGGTGGGGGTGATCCAGGACACATCGCCCACATCGGAGCTGCCGCCGGCCACCTTGGCCTTGTTGCCCATCCGTACCGGGTGGGGCAGAAGGTTGTTGTGGACCTCCTCCAGGGGGATGCCGTAGCCCTTTACCACCCGCTCCAGGGTACCGGCGGGGTAGGCGTCGGTCATGGACGCGGCAAAGGCCAGCTCCTCCTCATTCCAGGGGGTGGGCGGCGCCTGCAGATAGTTCTCATAGGCCAGATCCGCCAGCGCGGCGTTGGGCAGACGGTTGTGGTAGACGCCAACCAGCACATACTCCATGGTGGTGCCGGTCATCAGCGCCGCGCCCTTGGCCACATCGATGAGCCGGCGGGTGATGTCGTTCATCTGGTCCACCTGGGGCGCCCGGATGGCATACTGGGAGGAGGCCTTGCCAGGAACTACATTGACGGCCTTGCCGCCATCGGTTATAATGTAAGCTACACGGGCGGCGGGGATAATGTGCTCCCGCAGATAGTTGCAGCCCACATTCATCAGCTCCACCGCGTCCAGGGCGCTGCGGCCCAGGTGGGGATTGGCTGCGGCGTGGGCCTCCACGCCGGTAAAGTGGAACTCCATGGTGGTCAACGCGGTGTTGTTGGAGTAGCCGACGCCGTCCTCACCGGAGGGGTGCCAGCTCAGGCAGCAGTCCAGGTCGTCAAACACGCCGGCCCGGGCCATAAAGCTCTTGCCGGAGTAGATCTCCTCCGCGGGGCAGCCGTAGTAGCGAATCGTCCCGGGCAGGCCCTCCTCCTTCATGGTCAGCATCAATCCGGCAAAGGCCGCCACGCTGCCGGTACCCAGCAGATTGTGGCCGCAGCCGTGGCCGTAAGCGCCGTCCTCCAGAGGCTCCCGGTGGTTGAGACCCGCCTTCTGGCTCAGTCCGGGCAGAGCGTCAAACTCCCCCAGGAATCCGATCACCGGCTTGCCCTCGCCGTACTCCGCCACAAAGGCGGTGTCCAGCATGTCAATGGGAGAGGTGATCTTGGCCCCCAGCCGGCGCAGGAACTCCTTCTGCACCGTACTGGCATGTCCCTCCTGGAAACCTGCCTCCGGGTGGGCCCAAATGTCCAGCGCCATATTCTGCAGCTCTTCCCGCAGGGTCTCAATATGGGCGTGGATGCTCTCTTTGCTCACGCAGTGTGTCCTCCTCTCTGTTCTCTTACACGTTCTTAACGTGTTCTTTGCAAGTGTATTTTACTGTCATGTGCCGCCCCTGTCCCAGATGAAAATGGGATATTTTGTTAGATTTTCGGATACACCTCTTTTTTTTGAACAGGATATCCGAAAGATGAACAGTCTTTTTTTCGGATTAACGATACTCTTGACTTGGGTAAGATCAGATATCGCAATCCTACCCAACCACTGAAAAAGGCCGCCCCGGCGGGGCGGCCCTGGATATGTACAGATATGTGCCGAACTGTCTCCCGGCTACTGTCGCTTCAAAAATGCGGTAGGGGATTCCCCCACCTCCTGGCGGAAGGCCACGCTGAAATACTGGCTGCTCTTATAGCCCACCAGCTCCGCCACCTCGCCGATGCGGCACTCCCCGCTGGAGAGCAGGTCCTTGGCCACCTTCATCCGGTAGGCCGTCAGGTAGCGGGAGAACCCCACGCCCATCTCCCGCTTAAAGATCTTGTTGAGATATTCCGCGTTGAGGCCCACCCGGGCGGCGGCATCCTGGACACTGATGTCCAGCATATAATTTTGATAGATAAACTGTATGACCTTGCGTATCCGCAGAGAGCAGTCGGACTCCTCCCCCCGGCAAACATTTTGGACAAAGCTGCCCAGGGTCTCCCGCAGCTCGGCAATGCCGGTGCACTCCCCCACACGCAGGCGGAGGGTCTCCGCGTCAGACGGGGCACACATCTCATGCTGCATGAAGCTGTCCAGCAGCTGCCCCACCGTTTGGAGGAAGACCTCCAGCTGTGTAAGGCTTCTAGACCGGGACAGGGCGGAACACTCCCGGTCCAAAAATGCCAGCAGCTGGTCCTCTTCGATCTCCGGAAGGCCCCGGCCGGGGTCCGGCTGAGCCAACTCCGCTCTTCCCTCCGCCAGCTGATCCAGGGCCAGCAGATTGATCATCTGTCCGCTGGCGCCGAAAATCGTATAGCGGTAGTGCTGGATCAGCGAGAGATAGGTGGTGTAGATCTGGGGGACCTCAGCAAAGACATCCTCCCGGTAGAGCACCGTTGGCCGCCGGCCATTGTCGTCGCAGCTATCCCAGATCACCTCCGCCACCCGGCGGATGGCGCTGTGCTGGCTGCTCCGGACCGACAGGCTGTGTGCAAAGCACACCAGGATCAGCACGGATGTATTCTGGCAGGGAATGGCGACGATCTCACACTGGTACTCCCGGCGGAGCCGCTCCAAAACCGCCGGGGTACAGATCTGCTGGCGCAGGTAGTTGTGGGACCCGGAGACATCCCCCTGGTTCCACGGGGTAAAAGGGTGCATATTCTGTGCCTCCCCCACCAGCAGCATCCCCCAGCAGCTGGCCGGGATCGCCGACAGCTCCTGGGCCAGGGCCTCCGCCCGCACCGGGTCCTGCGGCCCGCACAGAAAGCTCTCCAGGCAGTTGCGCCGGTAGAGTCGGGTGACACTGCTTCTGCGGCGGAGCTTTCCCCGCATGGACAGCAGCCACTGCCCCAGGTTGGCCGCCGACAGCTCACTGCGGAGCAGATAGCCGGAGACATTCAAGGCGATGGCCCGCCGGGCAGTCTCAAACTCCGCCTGATCGGTCAGCAGCAGCACCGGCAGATCCGGCGCCTTCTGGCGGATCTGGCTGACCAAGGTCAGCCCATCCAACAGGGGCAGCTGTGTATCGGTGATCACCAGATCCGGCAGCTGCCGGGTGAAGATCGTCCAGGCATCCCGCCCATTCTCCGCCGTACCGCAGATTTGAAAGCCCAGCTCCTCCCAGTTCAGCAGGGACAACAGCTCCTCCATGGCCCTGTGTGACCCCGCCGCCAGCAATACCTTTGCATATTCTCCCTGCTGCGTTGCGCCCTTCATGCAAATCTCCCCTTCATCTTCAACCGCAGACTTTTCTGTCTGCGTCAATATAAATCGCATCCCATAGTATCACTATTATTATCATCAATCTGCATAGATTGAGGAAAGAAGGCTTATTATGTTTCAAAAGCTAGTCGTTATCGAGCCCCTGCACCTGCTGCCCGAGACGGAAAGCGGTTTTGAACGCTACGCCCACCAGGTGGTCCGCTACGAGAGCGTCCCCGGCTCGGTCCAGGAGATCGTCTCCCGCCTGGAGGGCGCCGACGCGGTGCTCATCAATGTCACCACCTCCATCACCGGAGAGGTCATCGAACAGTGCCCCAGCCTCCGCTACATCGGCATGTGCTGCACGCTCTACGATGACGAGAGCTGCAGTGTGGATCTGCGCTCCGCCCGTCAGCGGGGCATCCTGGTCACCGGAGTCAGCGACTACGGCGACGCCGGCGTTCCGGAGTTCGTGGTCAGCGAGCTGATCTCTCTGCTCCACGGCTTCCGCGGTCCCTGCTGGTACAGCGAGCCTCTGGAGCTCACCGGATTCCCTGTGGGTGTTGTGGGCGCCGGCGTCACCGGCGCGCTGGTGGCCAGGGCGCTGAAGTTCTTCGGCGCAGATGTGGTCTATCACAGCCGCACGCCCAAGCCTGCGCTGGAGGCCGAGGGCATCCACCTGCGCCCCCTCCCCCAGCTGCTGTCCTCCTGCGCCGCAGTGTGCACCTGTCTGAACAAGTTCACCGTCCTCTTGGGGGACGAGGAATTCCGCCTGTTGGGGGATCACCGCATTCTATTCAACACAGGGCTCAGCCCCTCCTACCAGCTTCCGGCAGTAAAGCGCTGGCTGGCCCACGGGGACAACCACCTGTTCTGTGACAGCGATATGGCCCTGGGGGACCCGGACCTGCTGCAGCTGCCCGGCGTGTTCTGTCCCAGCCGCTTTGCCGGAATGTCCCGCCAGTCCGTGATCCGCCTCAGCCAGAAGGTGGAGGCCAACCTGGCCCAGGCTGCGGAGCAGCTGGCCTAACCCGATCTGCCTTTGGTTGTATGAGCAAAAGCATAGCAGATTTTTCCACAATCTGCAACAAGAAATCCCCGTCGCCGCCCCAAAAGGGGCGGGCGACGGGGATCTTTTATCCTCTGCGGGCAACTTCTTCTACAGGGATCACACCAAATTTGGTGAGCTCCTTTCCGTCGGCCAACAGCCGCAGCCCACGGATCGTTCTGACGGAATACAACGACTGGGCCAGGGATTGCAGGATCAGCCGCTGGGCATCCTCATCCTCCGGCAGCAAGCGCAAAGATTCCGCCGACAAGTTGATGTAGCAGATGCCGCCATCCACCCGAATGGCGTTGACCACAAACCCCGGCGGGATCAGCCGCTGCAGTTCCCGGCTCTCCGGCCCCTCCAGCAGAGCGGTCACCAAGTTCTCGGACAGGGTCTGCCCCTCATATACCTCCAGTGTACGCTTTTCCCCCGCCAGCTGCCCTCCGTCAGAGAGGAAATAGAGCGTGACCTCCACGGTCTGCAGCACATCATCCATAGTGGACAGCAGCAGGTCCCGCTCAAAAAATACGCTCTTGGGCTGCTGGACCACAGTTCTGCCCTGCGCAGTAATACTCACCGCATCCACCCCCTCCAGCGCCGACAGGGAAAGGGTCAGGCAGTAGTTGGCCAGGGTCAGCTCCACGCCGCTGAGCTGGTTGAATTCCTCCGAAAAATCCACATAGGCCCACTGGCCCCGGATCTCCAGGGAGTTGAGGGACACATTTTCTGGAAAGGGACTGCGGAGCTCTCCCCCCGTCGGCCCCGCCATCAGCCGCCGGGCCACGGCGGCGGCCCGCTCCGCCAGGGGAGCCGCCTCATCCACATCCAGCCACTCCTGGCGGCTGCAGATCATGTCGCCCCCATGGGCGGAGCCCTCCTGATTGAGGTAGTAGATGTCGTAGGCCGTCCCCTCCTGCGGCGGACTGTCCCCGCACCCCGCCGCGGCGAGAGCCAGGGCCACCGCCAGCAGCAGACACAGACCTCTCCTCATGGCCGCGCCTCCTCTCTCTCCCCGCTGGGCAGGGTCAATATAAACCGGGCGCCGCCCTGGGGAACATTCTCCGCCCGGATGGTCCCTCCCCGGCGGATAACGGTGTCCCGGACAATGGACAGCCCCAGTCCCGTGCCGCCGGCAGCCCGGGACCGCGCCTTGTCCACCCGGTAAAACCGCTCAAACACCCGGCTCAGATCGTCGTCCGGGATGCCGATACCGTTGTCCTCCACCGTGATGGTACACGCCTCCGGTCCGGCGGCCAGCTTCACGCGGACAAAGCCGCCCCGGCGGTTGTACTTGATGGCGTTTTCCACAAGATTGTAGAGGATCTGGTGTAGCTCCCCCTCTGTGGTCACCACTGCTGCCCCGGCGTCACCGGAAGCGCTGATGCTGACCTCCTTCTCGTCGGCCACCGGCCGGACCATGCGGATCACCCGGTCCAGCACCGGTCCGATCACAATGCGGCGGGGGACCTCCATGACGCCGCTGTCCAGGCGTGTCAGCCGCAGCAGGTCCTCGGTGATGCGGGTCAGCCGCTCCGCCTCCTGGCCAATATCGCTGACAAACTCCCGGGCGGTGCCGCTGTCGATGTTCTCATTTTGCAGGATGGAGTCCGTCAGCAGGCGAATGGCCGCCAGCGGCGTCTTCAGCTCGTGGGAGGCGTCGGAGACAAACCGCCGCCGGGCGCCCTCCGTCTCCTGGAGGCGGTCCACCAGGTCGTTGAACTCCGAAGCAATCTGGGTGAACTCATCCCGCCCGGTCAGCTCCGCCCGCCGGTTGTAGGCCCCCTCCCGGACGCTGCGGATGGCGTTTTGCAGCTCCGCCAGGCGCTTGGTGACGCTGCGGCTGAACACCGCGCTCACCACCAGCACCAGGGCGGCAATGCCCACAGAGATGCTCATGAGGTTTCCCTGCATGGTCTTCAGCAGCTCCGCCTGCTGGGGGTCGTACTCGTAGACATATACGCCGCCGATGATCTGGTTGCGGTACAGCACCGGCTGGGCCGCACAGGAGTGGAAGGCCCCGTCGGTATAGCCGCTGTAGCTGCTGCTGTTGCCCTGCAGCGCCTCCACCAGCTCCGTATACAGCACATAATAGCCCACGGCGCTGCCCACCTCACGGGTGTCGTAGAGCACCTTTCCATACCGGTCGGTGACGATAGCCCGGGACATCCCCTCCGGCTCCACCCCAGCCATGGCCTGGGCCACATTCTCCTCCGTCAGCTCCTCCAGCCCTGTGACTGCGGCGTTGATGGAGCTGGCGCCGGCCTGCAAAGTGGTGTGCTTGGAGCGGAACACCAGATCCTGGCTCACCAGCAGGGGGTAGGTATTCATCAGCACCAGGACGATCATGAGGATCGTCATATAGCTGACGCCGATTTTCAGTTGTAGCGACAACCTACCCCTTAAAATAATAGCCCACTCCCCACTTGGTTAAAATATATTCCGGTTCCGCCGGGCAGCGCTCCAGCTTCTCCCGCAGGCGGCGGATATGGACGTCCACCGTCCGGTAGTCCCCGGTGTAGGCGTAGCCCCACACCACATTCATCAGGTTTTCCCTGCTGTACACCCGCCGGGGGTTCTTCATCAGCAGCTCGATCAGATCGTACTCCTTTGCGGTCAGCTCCACGGTCTTCCCGTCCCGGATGACCACCCGCTGGTCGGTATCCAGCGTCAGGTCCCCCAGGGTGATCTGGCTCTGTTTCTTGTCCTGTCCGCCGCCGGAGGCCCGCCGCAGCAGCGCCTTGATCCGGGCCTTCAGCTCCAGGATGTTGAAGGGCTTGGTGATATAGTCGTCCGCACCGCACTCAAAGCCGATGATCTTGTCCGTATCCTCACTGCGGGCCGTCAGCATGATAATGGGCACATCAGAAAACTCCCGTATCCGTACACAGGCCTCCAGCCCGTCGATCTCCGGCATCATGAGGTCCAGGATGATGAGATCAAAGCTGCCCGTCCGCGCCAGCTCCACAGCCGCCGCGCCGTCGTAGGCGCACTCCACCTGATACCCGTCGTTCTCCAAATTGAATTTGATCCCCTTGACCAGCAATTTCTCGTCATCTACCACTAAAATATTCACTTTTCCGTCTCCTTCCCGGGTTTTTCCGTTCCCGGAGCCAACGCCACCGCGTGGTCCCGGAATTTTTCCAAAGTAACCTCGCCGATCCCCTTGACCTCCAGCAGCTCATCCACGGCGGCAAAGGGGCCGTGCTCCTCCCGGTAGTCGATGATCCGCTGGGCCAGGGCGGGGCCGATGCCCCGCAGGGTCTGCAGCTCCTCCAGGGATGCGGTGTTGATGTCCACCGGCCCGCGGGGCTCCGGCGTCACCGGCTCCTCCGGGCGGCGCTGTGTGGTGATGGTGTAGTCCGTTCCCTCTGTCTGGGCGGTCATCTGGCTGTACAGAACCGCCATTCCCACCAGGAACGCCGCCGTCAGCAGCAGAATGCACCACTCCGTTTTTGTTACTCTTTTCCACGCTTTCACGGTTGAACTCCCGTTATCTTTTTGCTATACTAATAGTTGAACCTGTCGAGCTGTGTCGAACACCGTTTGACCAGACGATACCCGTTAAAGTATACCATATTTTTTTGGAGAATGATATGAGAAGTCGCCGCATTTTTACTGTTTTTTTCTGCTTCCTTCTGCTCTTCAACCTCACCGCCGGTGCCTTTGCCACCGAGGGCGATGTGGGCGAGGGCGCAACTGTGGCCAAGGCCGCCCTGCTGGCCGACCCGGACACTGGAGAGATCCTCTTCGCCCGAAACATCCACGAGCGCCTCTACCCCGCCAGCATCACCAAGATCATGACCGCCCTGCTGGTGCTGGAAGCTGTGGATGACGGAAAGCTGGCCATGGACACTGTCCTCACCGCCACAGAGAGCGCCGTGGGCGGCATCCCCAATGACGCCAGCAGCGCCGGCATCAAGGCCGGCGAACAGCTCACCGTGGAGCAGCTCCTCCAGTGCATCCTGGTGGTCTCCGCCAACGAGGCTGCCAACATTCTGGCGGAGGCGGTATCCGGCACGGTGGACGGTTTTGTCGCCCTGATGAACCAGCGGGCCAAGGAGCTGGGCTGCCAGGACACCAGCTTTATGAACACCAACGGCCTACAGCATGTGGACCACTACTCCACCGCCTGGGATCTGTACCTCATCGCCAAGGAGGCCTGGAAAAACGACACCTTCATGCGGCTGTGCGGGATCAAGGAGGTGGACATCCCGCCCACCAACATCAACGAGAAAAGCCGCAAGTACTACACCACCAACTACCTCATCTCCACCGCCCGCAACGCCGATTACCTCTATAAGGGCGCCAACGGCATGAAGACCGGCTCCACCAGCGACGCCGGCTACTGCCTGGTGGCCACTGCCACCAGAGACGGCCGCTCCCTGATCAGCGTGGTCCTGGGGGCCGAGCGGGTGGAGCGGGAGGACGGCACCAAGGACACCCAGAGCTTCTCCGAGACCGTCCGCCTCTTCAACTGGGGCTTCAACAACTTCTCCCGACAGATCATCCTCAGCACCGACACCCTGCTGGACGAGGTCCCCGTCTCCCTGTCCCAGGAGCAGAACTATGTCAAGGTCCATCCCGCCCAGGAGATCGAGCGGCTGATCCCCGACGACATCGACCCGGAAAAGGATATCCAGCGGACCCTCACCTTCTCCCAGGAGACGGTGGAGGCCCCCGTGACCAAGGGCCAGGTCCTGGGCCAGATCACTCTCAGCCACGGCGACACCGTGTACGCCACCGTCGATCTGCTGGCCGACGAGGATGTTGCCGCCTCCCGGCTGCTGGTGTTCCAGCGGGACTTCATGCTCTTCCTCCACCGCCCGGCGGTGAAGATCGGCGCAGTGGCCTTCGTCGCCCTGATCCTGTTGATCCTGATCCTGCGGCTGATCTTCAAATCCCGCCGCCGTCGCTATGGCTATGGACGCGGCCGCTCCGGCTACCGGGGCGGCGGCTACCGGGGTCGCCGCCGGTGATCCGCCGTACAGCGCAAGACAGCCCGCACGCCTCTTTCTGAGGCGTGCGGGCTGTCTTTTCTTTACCAGCGGATGCTGCCCTCCCAGTTCCGGGATGCGGCGCAGTAGGGCACGCCCCGCACATTGTGAAACTGGGTAAACTTCAGCGAGTAGAGGTCGCAGGAGACATACCGCTCATTATCTGGCTGGTACAGCACCAGGTAGTCGCTGCCCACCGTGTGCAGGATCCCCTGCCAGGTCACCGGCGGCTGGTTCCCCATCTGAAAGGTACACACCACGAAGTACCCCACATTCCGGTTCAGCAGGCTCCGCATGGACGCCAGATAGGCCTCACGGCTGTCTGCCGGGGCATGGGTGGCCGCCATATCCACAGGGTTTTTCATCCGCTGGCTGCGGCCAAAATCCCGGGAGACGCCGGTCCCCCCAGGGGAACCGTTGATCCCCACCTGGGACAGCGGCGCCACCTCCCCCTCCATCTCCTGGGCGGGACGTTCATCCGCCACCACAAAGCTTGGCGCGCCGCTCTCCATCTGCTGTCCGCCGTAGTTCAGATTGGGTTCCCCGTACACCCAGCGTCCATTCTGCTGGACGCCTCCCTCCGGGGGAACGATGTACGCCGCATCCTCCGGGAGGGCCGCGGGAAAGCGAAGCTCCCCGTCCATATTTGCAGGCGGATCGATGATATTCTGCTGTGGCATAGTCTTCACTCCTTCATGTGTCCGGGCGGCGCTGGCGCCGCCGCTCACCCCATCCTATGCCGCCGCAGGGATCCCGGTTCCGCCCAGCAGGCGCAAAAATTCCGCTCCATGCAGATCACTCTGCACAGAGCGGGACTGCGCTCCAATGCGTCTACTCCTGCGCCTGCCGGGCCAGTGCGGCCTCCAGGGCCAGGCTCAGCTGATCGGGGCAGCTGGTGGACTTCGCGCCGCAGCGGATACCCTTCAGTCTGGCTACCGCCTCCTCCGCAGTCATCCCCTCCACCAGGCGGGCGATGCCCTGTAAATTGCCGTGGCAGCCGCCCACAAATTGCACATCGTGGATCACATTGCCCTCCAGCGTAAAGTCGATCTGCCGGGAGCAGGTGCCCCTGGTCTTGTAGGTATAGGTCATGGCGATCTCTCCTTTTATCTGTGGCTGGCTGCGGAAATTTCCACAGCAGCAGTGAGTATAGCAGAGATTTCCCCAAAATGCAAGGCAGCTCCACAGAAAAAGCACACTTTGTCCCGGCCCGGAAGCCGCTACAAAGTGTGCCTATGATTTTTCTTTCGTTACAGAATCTGATGGGGATCTTCCTCTCGTCTCTAGGGGAACCGTCGGGGATCAGGCCATGGCGTTGGCCTTGATCTTTAAACGGATTCGGTCGCTGATCATGGCGATAAACTCGCTGTTGGTGGGCTTGCCTTTGGCATTGGACACGGTGTAGCCAAAGAACTTCTGCAAGGTCTCCAGATCGCCCCGATCCCAGGCGACCTCGATGGCATGGCGAATGGCGCGTTCCACCCGGCTGGCTGTGGTGTGGAACCGCTTCGCCACCTCTGGATACAGGATCTTCGTGACAGAATTGATCACGTCCATGTCCTCCACCGTGATCATAATGGCCTCTCTTACGTACTGGTAGCCCTTGATGTGGGCCGGTACGCCGACCTCATGGATGATGGAGGTGACCATCTCCTCAAGGCCCGGTGCATGGAGGACCTCCCCCTGCTTCTCCGCCAGCTGCAGCAGATTCTCCACCATCGCCTCCTCGTTGTAGGGCTTGCTGATAAACATGGCCGCACCAAGGGCGCCAGCCTCCGCGATCACATCCTGGGTGACAAAATGGGATACCGCCAGAACCGTCGGTCTCTCCTCCTCCCCCAGACGCCGCAGGATACTCAGCCCATCCAGGCCCGGCAGGATCAGATCCAACAGCAGCATATCCGGCTTCAGCTCCTGCACCATCTGCAGCGCCTGGGCGCCGTCGCCGGTGGCCCCCACAACGGTGAATCGGCCAGTCCGCTCCAGGGCAGTCCTCATCAACTCCCGTATCTCCTCGTTGGTGTCTGTCAATACGATTTTCATTCTGTGCTCCATTATCTTCTCCCTCTGCTATATTGTTCTTTCAGCATCTTGACGGCTCATCCTCCTGTTTAGACGGAATGTCGGCCCTTCGTTGTGCCTCGGTTACAAATTACCATAAACAGACATAAATCTCAAGTCGAATTTTGGCGGATAGTTCAAATTTTCGTCTTCTTTTTCTCGACAAAATAGGCATAATTTCCCAAATAAGTCGAATGATCCTTTTTTCTCCGTTCAATTTCGACTTCACTCCCGGTACAACCCTCCCCTTGGCACAGCAAAGTGATCGGTTTTCCATGGGAAAAGGTGCCCTGCGGCCGCTCTTTTTCGACCGGCTTCGGCTGCCGCCTCTCCGCTGTTCCCCATCACTGTCGCTGCACAAGCGCTGAACAACAGGCGAAGAAAGAGCAGGCAGCGCAGTGAGGATCTCACTGCGCTGCCTGCTTAGGCGTAGCTTCCTTTATTCAGGGCAATCCCATTGTATGTTTATTTCCTTCTCCGCCTCCCTTATGGCGTCAATATCGCCACTCTGCATAGCTTTGGACAGCCAATATTTTGCCCGCTCACGGTCACGGAGAACGTAAATACCACGATGATAAAACCGCCCCACCAATTCCATACTCTTACCATGACCTGCATTAGCACAGGCTAAGTAAAGCGAAAAAGCCTTTTTCAAATCCACCGCCGTACCATATCCATAGTGGTAGCAAATAGCGAGATTATATTTAGCCTCAATGTGATTTTGAACAGCCGCCTTTTGGAGCAATCCAAAGGCCAGGTCATTATCCTCCGGAACCCCATTTCCATATATGTACAACATTGCAAGCCGATATTGACTGTCTGCCTGTCCATCTGCTGCATCTTGGGAGAGTTGCTCAAGTTCCTGCTGCATCATTTAGCTGTATACCTCTCTTTCTCAACAATAGATATCGTGAGGTCATTTACCATAATCTGGGTGACTGCCCCCACCAGCTCGCCGTTTTGCATGATGGGCGAACCGATCACCAGTGTTTGTCATTATGGACAGCAGTTTTTGCTTGAAAAACTGCTATGCACCAATCAGTACTTAGCTGTTTGAGATTGCTAATATTTAATTGGTAAACCTGGAATTTACCGTAGTGACATGATATAAATTTGGCAAGGATTCCATTCATCCCATAGGGTAGGAAAGACTTCAAATTCCTTAAATCCCAGACTGAGATAGAAACGATTTGTGTTATCATATTCCTTGTAGTGTCCCATTTGAACAGTCTTTACCTGAAGAAAAGTATATCCTTTTTCTGAAGCAAGTTTCTTGGCCTTCAAAAATAGTTCTTTTCCAATTCCGTGGCGATGATACTCCCTTAATACGCCCATTACGCTTATTTCCAGTGTGTCTTTACTCGTTTCTTTTAAGCATAAAAAACCTGTTACTTGATTTTCGTCAAGTGCAGCAAGGAAGAGTTTCTCTGCACTTTCTTTGATGTAATTCTCTCTTGCTTCATCTATGCCGAACCAATCAGGTAATGCTTCTAATATCAGTCTTGCAATTTTCTGTTTATCGTCATAATCCTCAATTAGCTTAATTTTCATCGTCTTGTTCCTCTATGTAAATTCTAGTTTTCTACCATTATATCACAAGTGCTTTTACTTTCATAGATAACAAAAATCGCAAAAGTAGGCAGCGCAATTCTTCATTGCGCTGCCTGCTTCTGCTTATTTCGCCGCCGTCAGCATATTTTCAATAAAAATTCCATACCCTCTTGTGGGATCATTCACCATAACATGGGTGACCGCTCCCACCAGCTTGCCGTTTTGCATGATGGGCGAACCGCTCATTCCCTGAACGATTCCGCCGGTCTTTTGGATCAGCCGGTCATCGGTCACCTGGATCAGGAGATCCCGGGTATCCTGCTGGCGCAGCACCCGGACGATCTCAATGTCATAGGCCTCCACCCGATCCCCCTCCACATTGGACAGGATCACCGCCGGACCGGGCCGGATCTCCGCTGAGGCGGCCACAGGCACAGCTTTTCCCGCAAAGCCTCCGCCGTCCAGCGTTCCGAACACCCCCCGTTCCGTGTTGGCGTGCAGCGTCCCCATGTCGTGGGTCAGATCAAAGTCCCCGCGCAGCTCTCCGGGCGCTCCGGGGGCTCCCCGCTTTACCGCTTTGACTGTGGAACCCATCACCGCGCCGTCCCCCAGGGGCATCAGCAGCCCGGTATCGCTGTCCGTAACGCCGTGGCCCAGGGCGCCAAAGGCCCCGGTAGCGGGGTCATAGAAGGTGACGGTACCGATACCCGCAATGCTGTCCCGGACCCAGGCCCCCAGCCGGTAGGCGCCATCCTCCCCGCGGACCGGCTCCGCCGCCAGCGTCAGCTCCTCTCCCTGGCGGCTGACACCCAGGCGTACGGTTCCGCCGCACTGTATGCTCGACGCGAACTCCTCACTGCTGGACACCTCCCTGCCATTGACCTCCTCGATCACATCGCCTACCCGCAGGCCGCAGTCCGCTCCCGGCGTGGCCCTGCCCTTCTCTGTCTCCACCTCCGCCAGGCCCACCACCACAACGCCCTCACTGAAGAGCTTGATCCCGATGGTGTGACCCACCGGGATCAGAACATCCGCCTTCAGATCAGCCGCCTGGGCCGTTGGCTGAACGCCTGCCGCCGACGCCAGCCACAGAAGACTGCCCAGCAGGAAAGCTGCTCCCCTGCGCCTTCGCTCCCCCTGTCTGCTCATCCATCTCATCACCTCTCAACAAATTTTGCCGCCGCGCAGCTGCGGACAGCACAGTTACTTTGTGCCGCCGCAGCGCAATTACTCCGGCACGGCGCTTCTAAAAAGCGGCAGGTTTGGCATGGGAGGAAGTGGTCCGCTTTCCTCCGCCGGCAAAAAGAAAACACCACAGACCAAAGTCTGTGGTGTTTGTCATTATGTTCCCGCCGGAAAAGGGAAAATTTTCCTTAACGGTCGTTGTTGAAGATCTTCAAAATGGCGTCGAAGGGGTCGTCCTCCTTCTTCTCCGGCTCCTGGTTGGCCGCCAGCACCGCCTGCTCAAAGGCGGACTTCGCACCGGCAGAGGAGGTATCCTCCTTCCGGTCCTTCTCGTCAAAGCCGGTGGCGATAACGGTAACACGGATCTCGTCGTCCAGGGTATCGTCGAAGGCGGCGCCGAAGATGGTGACGGCGTCGGGATGGACGGCAGACTGGACCAGAGAGGCCGCCTGCTCCACCTCCTCCAGGCCGATGTCCATGGAGCCGGTGACGTTGATCAGGATGCCGCGGGCGCCGTTGATGGAGGTCTCCAGCAGGGGGCTGGAGATGGCCATACGGGCAGCCTCCTCGGCCTTGCCCTTGCCGGCGGCGCGGCCAACACCCATGTGGGCCAGGCCGGCATCCTTCATGATCGCAGTGACGTCGGCGAAGTCCAGGTTGATGAACCCAGTCTCCCGGATCAGATCGGAGATGGACTGGACCGCCTGCTTCAGCACATCGTCGGCGATCTCAAAGGCGTTGGCGAAGGTGATCTTCTGGTCGGTGGCGTGCTTCAGCCGGTCGTTGGGGATGATGACCAGGGAATCCACCTTGCCCCGCAGCTCCTCGATGCCCTTCTCCGCCTGCATCATGCGGCGGCGGCCCTCAAAGCCAAAGGGCTTGGTCACCACGCCCACGGTGAGGATGCCCTGCTCCTTGGCGGCCTCCGCCACGATGGGGGCCGCGCCGGTGCCGGTTCCGCCGCCCATGCCGGCGGTGATGAACACCATGTCGGTGTCCTCCAGCGCCTTGCTCAGCTGGCTGCGGCTCTCCTCGGCGGACTTGCGGCCCACCTCGGGGTCGGAGCCCGCGCCCTGACCATGGGTCAGCTTCTCACCGATCTGGATCTTATATCCCGCGCTGGAGACATTCAGCGCCTGCTTGTCCGTATTCACGGCCACGAAATCCACACCGCCCACGCCGGAGCGCACCATGCGGTTGACCACGTTGTTGCCGCCACCGCCGACGCCGATGACCTTGATCTTCGTTACATTGTCAGGGGCGGTTACCATTCCGATTGCCATAGTGGGTTCCTCCTACCACAAATTGTATCTGCCGTATGTCAGTGGGGAAATGACCCCAAGATAAAGTGCTCGACTTTTCATCTATTGTATGCTTTTTTCCCTGGCAGGTCAATAGCTGTTTCCCTGTTTTTTGAAATTTCCAGATAAAATACCGGGGATGCGGGGATTTTCCTCTGTTCCCTCCCCACAAGTCGTCAAGATGCGTCAGGGATGAGCCGCACCTCGTTGTTGTCCTTCAGGGTCATGCGGATGGTGCCCCGCTCATTGGGCTCCAGCTGGGCCACCGCCGCCAGCAGACAGTTGAGCTTGAAGTCGAAGTCTGCATCATAGGCGATCTCCACCCGGAACCGTCCGTCATAGCCCAGCACCAGCTGGCGGGGATCGCTGAGATCCAGGCTGCTGCACTTGGACAGCATCCCCCGCTCCGCCAGGGCCTGGATAAACGCCATAAGGCGTTCCTGGCTCATGTGGCTCTCCTCCGGCAGGGCCAGGGTTCCGCTGGCCACCGCCTCCTGCGCCTCCACGCCCTGGATCTGCAGGACGGTCTTGGCGGCGGTGCTGTTGGTGGCCTCCAGGAGCTTTCCCTTGGCACTCATGAGCCACCAGGTACTGCCGCTGCGGATAGATGCCACCGCCGCCGTCTCCGTCACCTCCACCACCAGGGTGTCCGGCAGCTTGCGGCTCATGCGGACGTCGGTAATATAGGGCAGCTCCGTGTAGATCCGCTGGGCCACGCTGTATTTGTCCAGCAGGATCAGGTTATCCCCCTGTCGGACCTGGGAGACTTCCGTGATCTCCTCCTGGGTGTACCGGCTGTTGCCGGTGACCAGCACCTGATCCACCTTGAAAAACAGGGTGAGCGCCGCCACCACGGCCACAGCGGTCAACAGCACAGATATCACCCGCAGCAGGGGGCCCAGACTGCCCCTCCTCCGCCGCCGGCGGTGTGGTCTGCGTTTTCTTGGCATGGCGCTCACTTCCTTTCCTTTGCTTCTACTGTTCCAGACGGATATCCGCCCCCAGCTTCCCCAGATCCCGCACCGGGTCCTCATAGCCCCGGCGGATGTGGTGGATATCCCCGATGCAGGTATCCCCCTCAGCGGACAGGCCCGCCACCAGGAGGGCGGCTCCGCCCCGCAGATCCGTGGACCGGACAGAGGCCCCCAACAGGCGCTCCACTCCGGTGACCACCGCCACCCGGCCCGCCGCGCTGATGTCCGCCCCCATACGCCGCAGTTCATCCACATGGCGGTAGCGGCTGTCGAAGATATTCTCCACAAACACGGTGGCCCCCCGGCTGCGGAGCAGCGCGGCCATCAGCACCGCCTGGGCGTCTGTGGGGAAGCCGGGGTACGGCGCAGTGCGGACGGGGCCTATTGCCCGCAGACGGCCGCTGCTGCGGAGGGCTATCCGCCCCTCCCCGCCCCGGATCTGACAGCCCGCCTCATGGAGTGCCGCCGTCACGGTGGAGAGGTGGCGGTAGTTGACATTGCTCAGCTCCACCTCGCCTCCCGCCGCCGCGGCCGCCGCCAGATAGGTGGCCGCAACGATCCGGTCGGGCATAATGGTATGTACCGCATCCCGGGTGTGCTGGCGGCCTGTCACGCAGATGGTGGAGGTACCGGCCCCCCGGACCTTGCAGCCCATGGACCGGAGAAAAGCCTGGAGATCCACGATCTCCGGCTCCCGGGCGGCGTTGACGATGACTGTCTCCCCCTCCGCCCCACAGGCGGCCAGGATAGCGTTCTCCGTGGCTCCCACGCTGGGCAGGCTCAGGGTGATCTCCTGGCCCACCAGGCGCTGTCCCTGGCAGCATAGTCCGCCGCCCTCCTCCCGCACCTCTGCCCCCAGCTTCCGCAGGGTAGACAGGTGCAGGTCGATGGGCCGGGGCCCCAGCTCACAGCCGCCGGGGTAGGAGATCTCCGCCCAGCCCATCCGGGCCAGGATCGCCCCCAAAAAGATCACCGAGGACCGCATCTCCCGCATCAGGTGGTCGGGCACGTCCCAGCGGTCCAGCCCCGAGGCATCCACCACCAGCTCCTCCCCCACCCACTGGGCGGAACAGCCCAGATGGCGCAGGATGCGGATGCTGGCGTCCACATCGCTGAGGTGGGGACAGCCCCGCAGGACCGTCTTTCCCGGGTGGAGCACCGTGGCGGCAAGAATGGGCAGAGCGCTGTTTTTTGCCCCCTGGACCGTAAGCTCCCCCGCCAGGGGCCTGCCGCCCCGGATCACGATCTGACTCATCAATATCCCCTCCGCATTTGGATTTCTCGATCTGCTCCATCCTATGCGTCGGGCTGTATTCTGCTACTGCTTGCCGCTGCGAAGGGCCATAACTGCGGCGTAGATTTTATCCGCCGCGTCCACTGTTCCCAGGGAGGCCATGGCCTCCCCCATGGCCCGGCGGCGCTCCCCATGGGCCAGGATCTCCCCGGCGGTATGGTAGAGCTTCTCCCCGCTGGAGTCCCGCTCCAGCAGCATGACCGCCCCGCCAGCCTCCGCCAGCACCCGGGCGTTGTGCTCCTGGTGATTGTTGGCCACATTGGGGGAGGGGACGATAATAGCCGGCACGCCCAGGGCGGTGAGCTCACTGATGGTACTGGCGCCGGCCCGGCAGATCACCAGATCCGCCGCCCGCATGAGCACGCCCATATCCCGGATGTACTCCCGCACCTCCAGGTCCGGCGTCTTCTCCAGATCGACCCCGGCCTGGGCCAGGTACTGGGCCATCTGCTTGCTACCCACCACACCGGCGCCGTGAACGTGGTGATAGGGCACGCCGTTCTTCGCCTCCAGGGCCAGGAACTCCGCCATCTGGCGGTTCATCTCCCCGGCCCCCAGGCTGCCCCAGAAGGAGACGATAAGGGGCCGGCCATCGTCCATACCCAGCTTGGCCTTGGCCTCCCGCCTGGTCAGGGTGAAGAAATCCCCCCGCACCGGCGTTCCCGTGACCAGGACCTTCTCCGGGTGCTTGTAGTTGCCCCTGCACTCCTCGAACCCCACCATGATGAGGTCCGCGTGGCCCTCCAGCAGCCGGGTGGTGAGGCCGGGGATGGCGTTGGACTCGTGGATGGCGGTGGGGATCCCCTGCTTTGCCGCAGCCCGGATCATGGGATAGCTGGCGTATCCGCCGGTGCCCACCACCAGATCGGCGGGAAACTCCCGCAGCACCGCCCTGGCCTGGGCCGGGGAGGTCACCAGATTTTTCAGGGAGATCAGGTTGTGGCGGATCTCCCGGGGCTTCAGGGACCGGTGGAAGCTGGAGACCTCCACCGACCGGAAGGGCCATCCCGCCCCCTCGATGAGCTCCCGCTCAATACCCCGTCTTGCCCCCACAAAGAGGATATTGCTGTCCGGCCGCCGCTCACGGATCAGTCCCGCCAGGGCCAGCGCCGGATTGACATGTCCCGCGGTCCCGCCGCAGGTAAAGATCACATTCAACATTTCTCGCCTCGTCTCCATTATGTCGGTGCCGGGATCTGTCGGGATACGGACAGCACCACGCCGATCTCCACCAGCTGGATGGCCAGGGCCGTACCGCCGTAGCTGAAGAAGGGCAGGGAAATACCGGTGGCGGGCATGAGGTTGGTCACCACCGCAATGTTCAGGAAGGTCTGCAGGGCGATCTGGGTAGTGACCCCCACCACCAGGAGACTGCCGAAGCGGTCCCGGGCGTGGATGGCCAGCCAGTAGCCCCGGATGATCAGAAGCGCAAAGAGCACCATGATGAGGGTGGCCCCCACCAGGCCCAGCTCCTCACAGACCACGGAAAAAATAAAGTCGTTGTGCTCCTCCGGCAGGTACATGAATTTCTGCCGGCTCTTGCCCAGCCCCGTGCCCAGCAGGCCGCCGGAGCCAATGGCCAGGAGGCTCTGGTAGATCTGATAGCTCTCATGGCCGATATCCCAGAAGGGGTCCCGCCAGGTGGTGATCCGCCCGGAGTTATACCCGATCTTCTCCATCAGATCCGTAAACAGCACCAGGTACAACCCGCCGCCGGCAACGGTCAGCCCCGCCGCGATCCACTTCCAGCTGATGCCGCCCACCACCAGCATCACCGCGCCAACGCCCAGCAGCAGGATCGTACCGGACACGTGGGGCTCCATCAGCATGAGGATGGCGATCAGCATCAAGATCGCGGCATAGGGCAGGATGCCCTCCCGGAAGGTCTGCATCTTCTCCCGCTTCCGGGAGATGGTGGCCGCAAAGTAGACGATGATGCCCAGCTTGGCGACCTCCGAGGGCTGGACGGTGAGACTGCTGCCGGGAATACCCAGCCAGCGGACCGCGCCGTTGACCTTGATGCCCAGGAGCTTGCCGTACTTATTGGGGCCCGGGATCAGCACCAGGATCAGCAGGATCACCGACACCCAGATGGCCAGCTTGGCCAGGCCCCGGAACCGCTGGTAGTTGATCTTGGACACCCAGAACATGGCCACCAGGCCCAGCACCGCAAAGATGGCCTGGCGCTTGATGTAGTGCAGCGGGTCCCCCTCCTCCGCCTGGGCGGAGGGGAAGCTGGCGGAGAGAAGCATAATGAGGCCAATGGACAGCAGCAGCAGGGTCAGCAGCAAAAACGGCAGGTCCAGCGGACCCCGGGCGGCCTCCCAGGCCTCCCGCTCCTTCCGCCGCTGCTCCCGCATCTTCAGGCGCTGCTGCTGTTTATATTCCTCTCTTGTCATCGCGTCGCCTCCTCTCTCCAGCGGACAGCCGTTAACTCAGGCAAATGATCAGACCACACGGTCCATGACCCCAAAGAGGGCCAGGGCACAAAACAGGATGGACACGGCGGTAAAGACCGTGACGATCTTCACCTCGCTCCAGCCGCACAGCTCAAAGTGGTGGTGGATGGGGGCCATCTTGAAGATCCGCTTGCCGTGGGTCAGCTTGAAATAGCCCACCTGCAGAATATCGGACAATGTCTCCACAATGTACACGATCCCCACCAGGATCAGCACCAGGGGCATATCAAAGGCAAAGGCCAGCCCGGCCACGGCGCCCCCCAGGAACAGGGACCCCGTATCCCCCATGAAGGTCTTGGCGGGGTGGGCGTTGAAGAGCAGGAAGGCCAGCAGCCCGCCCAGCATAGCCGCCGCAAAGACGCCCAGCTGGGTATAGCCCCACCAGGTGGCCACGGACACAAAGAACAGGGCCACAGGGATGGTCACCGAGGTGGCCAGGCCGTCCAGGCCGTCGGTAATATTCACCGCATTCACCGTCCCCACGATCACAAAGGCGGCGAAAACCATGTACAGCGGCCAGCTCAGGTGGAAGCTGGTGTTGAAGAAGGGGATGTACAGCTCCGTGGACAGCATCCCCTCGTACCGCATGAGGCACAGGAAGGCCACGGCGGCCGCCAGCTGCAGCAAAAACTTCTGCAGGGCGGTGAGGCCCAGATTCTGGTGCTTCTTCACCTTCTGGTAGTCATCCAGAAAGCCGATGACCCCAAACACCGCTGCGAAGAGGAACACATAGAGTCCGGTAAAGTCCCCGGACATCATCCCGCCGAAGCCGGCGATCAAAATCGCCAGGACGATCCCGGCAATAAACATCAGTCCGCCCATGGTGGGGGTCCCCGCCTTGGTGGCGTGCCACTTGGGGCCCTCCTCCCGGATCTCCTGGCCGGCCTTCAGCCGCCGGAGGGCCGGCAGGATCAGCTTTCCTCCCAGCAGGGCCGTGGCGGCAAAACTGATGACGCACGCAAAAATCATTTCCATATTGCTCTACTCCCTCTGTCCTGACTGGGTCAGGCTCTCTCTTTTTGTTGAAGCTCCCGGATATAGTCGGCCACCACCTCGCGCTCATCCAGATGGCGCTTCTCGTGGCCCACCACCTGGTAGGTCTCGTGGCCCTTGCCGGCCAGAATGACCACATCGCCCCGCTGGGCGTGGTCCATGGCGTAGCGAATGGCCTCCACCCGGTTCTCCACCACGGCGAAGGGGGTGGCGGTGTTCTCCATGCCCGCCAGGATCTCGTCGATAATGGCCCGGGGCTCCTCCGTCCGGGGGTTGTCGGAGGTGACGATCACAAAGTCCGCCAGCCGGGCGGCAATGGCCCCCATCTTGGGCCGCTTGGTGCGGTCCCGGTCCCCGCCGCAGCCGAAGAGCGCCACCACACGGCCCTGGGCAAAGCCCCGGGCGGCGTTCAGCACATTTTCCAGGGCGTCGGGGGTGTGGGCGTAGTCGATGAGCATGGTGTAGTCCCCGTTGGTGGGGACCACCTCCACCCGGCCCTTCACATGGGCGCTGTGGCGGAGGACACGGGCGGCTTCAGTCAGGGAGACCCCCAGGGCCTGGGCCGCCGCCAAAACGCCCAGGGTATTGTAGACCATGAATCCCCCGGGGATGGACACATGGACGGGGACAGTCTCCCCGCCGCCTACAGCGTCAAAGGACACGCCCTCCGCGGACAGGACGATCTCTCTGGCGGCCAGATCCGCCTGCCCCTCCCCGATGGAGAGCTTTCGGCAGGTGGCGTCCGCCATGAGCCGCTGAGCCCAGGGATCGTCGGCATTGTAGACGCCCACATCGCACTGCCGGAACAGCATGGCCTTGGCGTCGCAGTAGTTCTCCATGGTGCCGTGGAAATCCAGGTGGTCCTGGGTCAGGTTGGTGAAGATCCCCACAGCGTAGCGGATACCCGCCACCCGGTCCAAGTACAGGGCGTGGGAGGAGACCTCCATCACCACATGGGTGCAGCCGCCGTCCAGCATCTGCCGCAGCAGCCCCTGCAGTTCAAAGGACTCCGGGGTGGTGCGCTCCGTGGGCAGGACCTGGCTGCCGATCATGTTCTGGTTGGTGCCGATGAGCCCCACCTTGGCCCCCCCGGCCTGCTCCAGGATATCCTTCAGCAGATAGGTGGTGGTGGTCTTGCCGTTGGTGCCGGTAACGCCCACCATGGTCAGGCTGGCTGCGGGATCACCGAACCAATTCCGACCCAGGGCAGCCAGCGCCCCACGGCTGTCCTCCACCAGGATGTAGGGGATATCCGCCTCCGGCCTGCACTGGCAGAGGACGCAGGCCGCCCCCCGCTCCCGGGCCATGGGGATAAACCGGTGGCCGTCAGTCTCGTAGCCGGTCATGGCCACAAAGAGGTCCCCGGGGGCCGTTTTGCGGGAGTCGTAGCTGACACCGCCGATCGTCTGCTCCAGGTCGGCATTGCTCTCCAAAACCGGTATCCCCCGCAGCAGCTCGTTGAGTTTCATCATATGCAACCGTCTCTTTCGTCATTCTCCCCGGCCGACATTGCCGGGTGTCCGGGCAGATGCCCAAACAGTCCAAGTATAGCGGAACACTTCCCATTGTAAACCCCGGGCAGTGTCGAAAACCATGCAAAATCTGCGTTTCTCTTTTCGATGTCAGTCGGCGGTGGCGGAGGTCTGGCCCATCTGGATGGTGATCACCGTTCCCGCGGCCACCTGGGTCCCCTCAGCCATGGACTGGCCGATGACCTTGACGCCCTTGTTGTCGCCGCTGGCGCCGGTGGCCTTCATGATCAGCCCCGCATCCACCAGCTTCTTGTTGGCCTGCGCGGCGGTGAGGCCCATGACATTGGGCACGGTACAGGGCTCGTTGGACTTCTCCGCCCCCATATACAGGATGACCTCCGCCCCCACGGGGATAATGGCCCCGCCCAGAGGCGTCTGGTCCGTGACCATGTCGCCGTTCCCCACCGTGCGGTAAGCGGTGAAGCCGTACTCCTTCAGCTTTGCGGCGGCCTCCGCCTCGCTGAGGCCCACCACATAGGGGACCGTGGCCTCCACAGCCGCCGCATCCTCGTCGGTGTACTGGGGGGCAATGCCCAAATAGGGCAGGATGTCCGCCAGGATAGCGGATGCGGTGGGGGCAACCATGTTGCCGCCGGAGGGATATGTTCCGGTGTCACGGGCCGGGGTATCCAGGGTCAGCAGCATCATGATCTGGGGATCGTCCGCCGGGGCGAAGGCCAGGAAGGACACCACGATATCGCCCTTGGGGTTTTCCGGGGTCTTCGTGTTGGCCTTATCCGCAGTACCGGTCTTACCGCCGATGCGGTAGCCCGCCACCTGGCCGTTTTTGCCGGTGCCGTCGGTGACCACATACTCCAGGATCTGCCGGACGGTGGCGGAGGTCTCCTCGCTGACCACCTGGCGCACGGGAGTGGCGTCGTGCTGGTAGACCACATTTCCGTCGCCGTCCAGCTCCTTCTCCACCACATAGGGGGTGTAGAGGTAGCCGCCGTTGACGCAGGCCGCCTGGGCGGCGATCAGAGCCAGGGGGGTCACGGTAAAGTTCTGGCCGAAGGAGTAGGATGCCAGGTCGATCCGCTTGAAATCGCTCTCCTTGATCCGAACGCCGGTCTCCTCGCCCTGGAGATCCACGCCAGTTTTTTCAAAGAGGCCGAAATCCCCCATGTACTTGTAGTAGGTCTCCTCCCCCACGGAGAAGGCGATGTTCATGAAGGCGGGGTTACAGGAGTTCCCCACCGCCTCCGTCAGGGTCTGGTGGCCGTGACCGGCCCTTTTGGAGCAGCGCAGGGTCCACCCGTCCACCTTCAGGGAGCCAGTGCAGTCAAAGGTGCTGTTGAGGTTCACCGTCCCCTCCTCCAGGGCAGTGGCCAGGGTGATGATCTTGTAGGTGGAGCCGGGCTCGTAGGTGTCGTTGACCGCCTTGTTCCGCCACTGCTGCAGCTGCAGCTTGCCCAGCAGATCCACATAGGCGTCGGACTTCTCTCCGCTCTCCTCCTCACTCTCCGTCTCCGCCTCACCGCCCTCAGCCGCCGCAGTCTCCGGTGCCGCGCCCGCGGCGGCCTTCTCCTGCTCCTCCAGGGCCGTCAGCTGCTGCTGGAGAACGGGGTCATAGACCGTTCGGGGGGAGTTGGTGTCGTAGGCGGGATTGGAGGCCAGGGCCAGCAGGGCCCCGGAGTTGACGTCGATCACAATGCCCGTGGCCCCGTTTTTCGCGCCGTACTTGGCCACCATATCCTCCAACCCCCGCTCCACCATGTACTGGACCGTGCTGTCGATGGTGAGCTGGAGGTCGTGTCCGTTTTCCGCGTCGTAGTACTGCTCATACTGGAACATGATCTCCCGGTTGTTGGCGTCCTTGGCGGTGACCATCAGGCCGGTGGAGCCGTCCAGGGCCTCGTCATAGATGGCCTCCAGGCCGTAGGCGCCGTGATTCTGGTCATCCAGAAAGCCCAGGATGTGGGAGGCCAGGGAGCCCTTGGCGTAGTACCGCTTGGCGTTGGGCTGCAGGTGTACGCCCTGGATCCGGCTGCCGGTCTCATTCTCGGCGATAAACGCCCGGACCTGGTCGCCGATATCCTTCTCCACCCGGTGCTTCAGCACATCGTACTGCCACTCTACCTTCTCCATCCGCTTGAGGATGTATTCCTTATCCATCTCCAGGATGCGGGCCAGATTGTCGGCGATGATCTCCTTATACTCCTGGCCGCTGACGGGGAGCTTCTCCCCCTCCTTCAGCCCCCGGGCCATGATCTCCTCCCGCTTTTTATCCAGCTCGTCGGCCCGGCGCTGGATGGCCTTGGCGTCGATAAACACATCGTCCGCCGTGGCGGACATGGCCAGGGGGTGCCCCTCCCGGTCGTAGATGGTCCCCCGGGAGGCCGAGATGGTGGTGCTGAGGGTCTGCTGCCCCGCCGCCCGCTTCTGCAGGTCCTCGTGCTGATTGATGGTCAGACTGTACACCTTGAAAAACAGGGCGATAAACGAGAAAACGCCGAACACCAGCAGCAGATAGAGCGTGCGGCGCTGGATGGTCAGCTTTGCCCGACGTGCGGCGTCCGGCTGCCGTTTTGGTTTGTTTGCCATGGGTTCCTCCTTCTTGGAAACCGATTCGGGGCTATCCCGAAATAAGAAACAGGGAGCAAGAGGACTGTCCCTCCTGCTCCCCGGCTGCAACGCATATGCGCCGACGGTAAGGACGGCGGACCGACCGCAGCTCCCGGGGTCCCGGCGGACATATCCGGGGCGGCGCTCCTCACCTTGAGTATACTTTCCGTCAGCGGAAATATTCCACGACCGCGTAGAACCTCTGGCTCAGGAAGGACAGAACGCTGCTCAGCAGCCCCTCCTCCTGTCCGCCATAGGCCACGACCTGATCCTGCCCAGGCAGGGCGATGTAGTAGACCTGGCTCTCCGACGGCTGACTCATGCCGTAGGACTGTGCCTCCTCCTTGACGCGGGTCAGATCGAAGGCCTGCTCATACTTGGCCTGCAGGGCCACCTGATCCACCTCCAGCGCGCTGATCTCCTTCTTCATATCCACGATCCGCGTGGAGATGGCGTTGATCTGCACATAGCACATCAGCACCGCCACCATCAGCACCGCCACGCCGGTAAAGCCCAGCACAGCCATGGGGGATACCTTCTGTGCCGGACGCACTGCAGCCTTGGCCCTGGCCCGCTGGCGGGCAATGAGCTCCGCCTCCGTGGCCTTCCGCCGCCGATACTGCTGGTCGAAGTCCAGCTGGCCGCTGGTCTCCAGCTGCCGCTCCAGGGCGGCGCTGTCCAGCTTGCGGGCCAGGTTATCGTTGACTACGCCGGGCGTCTGATATCTGCGCTTTGCATTTTTTCCGCTGGCTGCCATAATTTCTGGCCCTCCTTTGTTGATCTGGTCAATTTTCCGTCCGCTCCGCCACCCGCAGCTTGGCGCTTCTGGCCCTTGGGTTCCGCTCCAGCTCTTCCGGGCCGGAGACGATGGGCTTGCGGGTAATGAGCTTCAGCTTCGGCTTTTTTCCACACACACACACAGGGAACTCCGGCGGGCAGGTGCAGCCAGTGGCCAACTCCCGCATGGTCTGCTTAACGATCCGGTCCTCCAGGCTGTGGAAGGTGATCACCGCCAGCCGTCCGCCGGGGTTCAGCCACTCCACCGCCCCGTGCAGCATAGGGGGCAGGGCATCCAGCTCGCCGTTGACGGCAATGCGGATGGCCTGAAAGCTGCGCTTTGCGGGGTGCTGCTTCTCCCGCAGGGCTGCACCGGGCATAGCGGAGCGGATGACCTCCACCAGCTCCAGCGTGGTGGCAATGGGGCGCTCTCCCCGCCGCCGGACAATGGCCCGGGCGATCTGGGGGGCATAGCGCTCCTCGCCGTAGTCATACAGGATGCGGCGCAGCTCCTCCTCCCCCCAGGTGTTCACCACCTGGAAGGCGTCCAGCGCCGCCGTCTCATCCATCCGCATATCCAGGGGGGCGTCCTGCATGTAGCTGAACCCCCGGTGGGCCTCATCCAGCTGGGGCGAGGAGACGCCCAGGTCAAAGAGCATCCCGTCCACGCCGGAGACCCCCAGATCCCGCAGCACATCCCCGATCTCGCTGAAATTGCTGTGGACCAGGGTGACCCGGTCGCCAAATTCCGCCAGCCGCTCCCTGGCGGCCGCAATGGCGGTCATATCCCGGTCAATGCCAATGAGCCGTCCGCCCTTCAGGCGGCGCAGGATCTCCAGGGAGTGCCCCGCCCGGCCCAGGGTCCCGTCCAGATATACGCCCTCCGGGCGGATATCTAGGGCCTGGAGGCACTCCTCCAGCAGCACCGGCTGATGTCCGTAATCTTTTTCTTCCATATTAGAATCCCAGCTCCTCCATGGCCGCAGCCAGATTCTCCGGGTCCAGCCCGGCCTCCTCGATGGGGGCCCAGCGCTCCGGGTTCCACAGCTCCAGGCACTTGGAGGCGCCGTTGATGACGACCTCCCGCTCCAGCGCGGCGTACTGCCGCAGCTTGGCCGGGATCAGGATGCGCCCCTGGCTGTCCGGCTCGCACTTGGCGGCGTTGGCGAAAAGCGCCCGCATCACCCGGGCCTTGGACAGGGGGAGCGCGTCAAATTTTTCCGTTAGATCCGCCCACTTGGCGTCGGAGTAAACCGAGAGACACCCGTCCAGACCGATGGTGACATAGAAGGTCTCCCCCAGCTCTTCCCGGTATTTTGCGGGGATGAACAGCCGGCCCTTGGCATCGATATTGTGCTGATACTGACCGATCACCGGGCCTCACCTGCCTCTCATCCCTGTAGATCTCTCCTGTCCGGTTTTCCCCACTTCTGTGGGCGTTGCGATCCTGTTGTGGGAAAGTGCGCTACTTCGCCCCACTTTCCACCACCTCAATGCTAGTATACGGCATGGCACCAGGAATTGCAAGCGGAAATTTTCGATTTTTTCCGACAATAACTGCGGCGTTTTCCCAACAAAATCGTCTTTTTCCGCATTTTGAACAGATGTTCGATAATCGTTGGCGCAAAAAAGTCCACCCGAACACATTATCTTGTGCTCGGGTGGATATCCTATACAATATGTAGTCTTTCTCCGGTGCAACCCGCTGGTGCCTATGCCCGTTCGGCCTGCACCAGTCCCGTCTTACTTCTTGTCGCTCTCCACATTCTGCGCCTCAAGCTTGGCCTGCTGGGCCTGAAGCTGCTCATTGGAGACGGCGCGGAAGCGGGAGCGGGTATCCTGCATCTCCTCCAGCGCCATGCGGATGGCGTCCTCCGTCCGGCGCAGGGCGTCCTCGGTGTACTCGTTGGTCACATTGATCATGTTCCGGCTCCGCTCCTCGGCCCGGCGCAGCAGCTCATGGGCCTTCTCCCGGGCGGCGCGGGTGATCTCGCTCTCCCCCACGATGGTCTTGGCGTCCAGGTCGGCCTGGCGGCGGATCTTCTCCGCCTCCTTCTTGGCGTTGTCCACAAACTCATCCCGGGCACGGATCAGATCCTGGGCCTTCTTCAGCTCCAGGGGCAGCTGCCCCTTCAGCTCATCCAGCAGATCCAGGGCGTCCTCACGAACGATGATGCACTTGTCCGGGGACATGAGCACGCCCTTGGCCCCGTCGATCATCTCGTAAAGCATATCGATCAAATATTGAACATCATTTGCCATAGCTATCAAACCTTTCCTTCCCCGATCCTCTGGAGGATACTTAATCCGCCGGCAGGAACGCACCGATCCAGCGGCTGATGGTAGCGGATCATCTCCCGCACCATGGTTGAGCTGATATGGATATGCTCCGGCCGGGCAGGCAGGAGCACCGTATCCAGTCCGGGACACAGCTCCCGGTTGATCTGGGCCATTTGATACTCCCAGTCCAAATCCGCGGCCCCCCGGACCCCCTTGACCAGGGCGCAGGCCCCCTGCTGCCGGGCAAACTCCGCCAGCAGGCCGCCGCAGGCGGCCGCCTCCACATTAGGCAGGTGGGCCACCGCCCCCCGGGCGATCTCCAGCCGCTCCTCCGGCGTAAACATGGGGCGCTTCTCCCCGTTGACCATGACGCACAGGATGACCCGGTCAAAGATGGCCGCAGCCCGCTCCACCAGGTCCAAATGGCCCACGGTGATGGGGTCAAAGCTGCCGGGACAGACGGCGATCCTCATTCCTCCTGCTCCTCCTCCCGGTGGTAGGTGGTGACCTTGATCTTCCCGTAGCGGTAGGCCCGGTGGAGGCGGTAGGGAGACGCCAATTCCGGCATCTCCTCATCCAGGGGTGACTCGCAAATAATTATACCATGGTTCGCCAAAATGTCAAACCTGGAAATGGCCTCCAGGGCCCCGTTCCACAGCTTGGCGCCGTAGGGCGGATCCAGGAAGATCAGGTCGAATTTTTCCCGGCAGGCGGCGAGATAGGCCATGGCCTCCCCATTCACCACACGCCCCCGGTCCGTGAGGTCCGTGATCTTCAGGTTGTCCCGCACCAGGGCGGCGGCATCCCGCCGCTGCTCCACGAATACGCAGGTGGAGGCGCCCCGGCTCAGGGCCTCCACCCCCAGCTGTCCGGTGCCAGCAAAGAGGTCCAGCACCCGCCGTCCCTCGATGTCAAATTGAATGATATTGAAAATGCCCTCCTTCACCCGGTCGGTGGTGGGGCGGGTCTCCATCCCCTCAAGCTCCTTGAGGCGGCGGCCCCGGGCAGTACCCGTAATGACGCGCATAGCACTTCTCCTTTTGTGTCCACAGGCGGCGGTGATCCGTCCGCCCATGTCAGTCAATTCGCAATCTTTTTCTTATCATATGTCAAAAGCGAACATTTTTCAATAGGTTCTCCACGGGTTTTTTCCGGGAAATTTCCAGAGATGCGAAGATTTTGCATTTTGCGCTTGTTATCCGGATGGATTTAGTATATAATATTGTGCGCATATCCGCTTAGCCATCGCAAACCATCAGTTCAATTTCCACTGAAAGGATGTTTTTCATGATAAAACTGCAAACGACGAAGGGCGAGATCAGCATCAGCGACGCCGTCTTTGCCAACATCACCGGCAACGCCGCCACCAACTGCTTTGGCGTCAAGGGCATGGCCTTCCGCTCCATGACCGACGGCCTGGTCCACCTCCTGCGCAAGGAGGCCATGAGCAAGGGGGTCCAGGTCATCTACAACGAGGACGGCACGGTGTCCATCCGTCTCCACATCATTGTGGAAAACGGCATCAACATCGCCGCTGTCTGCCGCTCCATTATGAGCGAGGTCCAGTACAAGGTCAGCAAGCACACCGGTATCCCCGTCAAGCGTGTGGACGTCTGTGTTGACTCTGTTGTGTCCAATTCCAAGGGGGTATAAGCGCGCTATGATCCAAACGATTGACGGAATCCAGTTCAAGCAGATGGTGCTCCACGGCGCCGCTGCTATCACCCTGCAAAAGCAGCCCATCAACGACCTCAATGTCTTCCCCGTGCCCGACGGGGACACCGGCACCAACATGAGCCTCACCATCGGCGCCGCCGCCGCCGAGCTGCGCAAGTGCGAGCCCGAGTCTGTGGAGAAGGCCGCCAGCGTCACCGCCAGCGCCCTGCTGCGGGGCGCCCGGGGCAACAGCGGCGTCATCCTCTCCCTGCTCTTCCGCGGCCTCTCCAAGGGGGTCAAGGGCCACGCCCAGGTGGACGGCGCCACCATTGCCGCCGCCATGCAGGAGGGCGTTGCCGCCGCCTACGGCGCCGTGATGAAGCCCGCCGAGGGCACCGTCCTCACCGTATCCCGCCTGGCCTCCAAGCGGGCCGTGGAGGCTGCCGCAGAGAACAACGACGTGGAATTTGTCTTTACCGAGGCCATCCGGGAGGGGTATGATGCCCTGGCCCAGACCACCGATATGAACCCCGTGCTGAAGAAGGCCGGCGTGGTAGACGCCGGCGGCAAGGGCTACCTGGTGATCCTGGAGGGTATGCTGGCCGCTCTGCGGGGCGAGCCCATGCCCGAGATCCCCGAGGCCGGGGAGGAGAAGGAGAAGGCCGACTTCGAGGTCTTCTCCGACGAGGAGATCACCTTCGCCTTCGACACCGTGTTCATCGTCCGCAAGAACGACCCCGACGTGAACCTGGGCCACCTGCGGGCCTATCTGGACAGCATCGGCGACAGCCTGGTCATCGGCGAGGACGACGAGGCCTTCAAGGTCCATGTCCACACCAACATCCCCGGCAGCGCTCTGACGGAGGCCCAGAAGTACGGCACCCTGGAGCTGGCCAAGATCGAAAATATGCGCACCCAGTACGAGGATGTGAAGGCCGGCCGCAAGGCCCAGAGCGTGGATGACCTGGAGGACGACTGCCACGAGGAGGCGGGCGACGCCATCGCCGCCCCGGAGAAGCGCTACGGCTTCCTGTCCGTCTGCGCCGGCGACGGCCTTGCCGCCGTATTCCGGGACCTGGGCGCCGACGGCATCATCTCCGGCGGTCAGACCATGAACCCCTCCACTGAGAGTATCCTCAAGGAGATCAACAAGGTCCCCGCCGAGGTGGTCTTTGTTCTGCCCAACAACAAGAATATCATTATGGCCGCCCAGCAGTGCGTGGGGCTGACCCCCAAGGAAGTGGTCGTGGTCCCCACCACCACCATCCCCCAGGGCATCACCGCCATGATGAATGTGGACACAGAGCAGGAGCCCGAGGCCCTGCTGGAGATCATGACCTCCGCCTGCGAGAATGTGGCCACCGCCCAGATCACCTACGCCGCCCGCAACAGCGATTTCGACGGCTTTGCCATCAGCGAGGGGGACTATCTGGCCCTGCTGGGCGGCAAGCTCTTCGGCACCGACAAGGAGATCTCTGTCCTGCTGGAGAAGCTGGCCCAGGAGGCCAAGGACCGCTCCGCCGAGTTCATCACCCTCTTCTACGGTGAAAATGTCACCGAGGAGGAGGCCGAGGCCGCCGCTGCCCGCTTTACCGAGCTCTGCCCCGACGCGGAACTCAGCGTCCTGCCCGGCGGTCAGCCTGTGTATTACTACATCATCAGCATCGAGTAAACACAGCCGCCAAACAACAGAAAAGCCGCCCGCCGCATGGTTTCTCCCATGCGGCGGGCGGTTCTTTCTTGTCTGGGGCCACCGATACGGTGTCCCCAATACTTTTATTCTGTGGTGTAGTTGTCAAAGTAGCCCTGGATATAGACGATGGGAGTACCCTTGTCGCCGGAGCCACTGGTGAGATCGCACAGGGAGCCAATGAGATCCGTCAGGCGGCGGGGAGTCGTACCCTCGGAGGCCATATTGCCCACAAGGTCCCCATCCTTCTTGGTGATCTGCTCCTTGATGGCAGCCTTCAGCGCCTCACCGGACAGGTGGGCAAAATCGTTGTCCGCCAGGTACTTCAGCTTCAGCTCATTGGGCGTTCCCTCCAGGCCATCGGTGTAGGCCGGGGAGACAACAGGGTCAGCCAGCTCCCAGATCTTGCCCACAGGGTCCTTGAACGCGCCGTCGCCGTAGACCATGACCTCCACATGCTTGCCGGTCTTCTCCAGCATTCTGGCCTGGATATCCAGCACCAGCTGGCGGCAATCCCGGGGGAAGAGCTTCACGGTGTCCTCCGTGGACTTGTTGGTGCCCAGAAGGCCGTAATTCTCATTATAGCCGCTGCCATTCACAGGAGCGTTCAGGATCTCGTCCATGCCAAATACCCGCTGGGCCCCGGCAGCCTTCAGCAGGCGCTTGGTCCGGGCCCGGGTGTGGATATCGCAGCAGAGCACATTCTTGGTGTACGCCAGCACCGCCCGGGGATCGTTGGCAAAAATGATCACCGGTTCCGCGCCGCTCTCCCGGATGAGCTGCTCATAGTATTCCACATAGTCCACACCGGTGAAGCGGTGCTTTTCATAGCCGAAGAGCTCCCGGTACTTCTCCAGGGTCAGGACGTCCTTGTAGGGGTCGATGCCCTTCTCGTCCAGGGCATCCAGGCTGACCAGATGGTTGCCCACCTCATCGGAGGGGTAGCTCAGCATGAGCACCACCTTCTTGGCGCCCTTGGCAATGCCCCGCAGGCAGATGGCGAAGCGGTTGCGGCTGAGGATCGGGAAGATCACGCCGATATCCTCTCCCCCCAGCTTGACGCGGACATCCTGGGCAATATCGTCCACAGAGGCGTAGTTGCCCTGGGCGCGGGCCACGATGGCCTCGGTCATGGCGATGATATCACGGTCACGGATCGCAAAGCCGGCGTCAGCGGCTGCCTCCAAAACGGAACTGGTAACGATTTCCACAAGATCGTCGCCCTGACGGATGATCGGGGCGCGGATACCCCGGGAAACAGTTCCAACCATGCGGCTCATACTGGATCACTCCTCACAAATATAAAACAAATTCAAGTTCGCTGGTAAAATCGATTTCCAACTCGGGTAGTATATCAAAAAAGTTCCGTCTTGTAAATCAATTTTTCCAAAAGACACAAAATTTTTACGATTTCTTTCGGATGCCGTCGATCAGTGCCCGCAGCTCCTGGCCGTTGAAGCGGTGGACCGCATCACAGAACTGGCAGGTCAGCTCACAGCCGTCCTGCTCCTCCAGAAGCTTCTCCAGCTCGTCCGCCCCCAGGCTGATGAGGGCCCGCTCCACACGCTCCCGGCTGCAATAGCAGCGGTACTCGATGGGGGTGGTCTCCAGGATCTCCACATCGAAGTCGGAGAGGACCGTCTTCAGCATCACCTCCGGGTCGTCGCACTGCTCCAGCAGGCCAGTGACCGGGCCCGCCGCCAGGACGCCGCCCTCCACCTTGGTGATGACATCCTCTCCCGCACCGGGCAGCAGCTGGATGATATAGCCGCCGGCGGACTTCACGCTCTGGTCCCGGTCCACCAGCACCCCCAGGGCACAGGCGGTGGGGATCTGCTCGCTCTCCACAAAGTAGGCCGCCAGGTCCTCGGCGATCTCGCCGCCCAGGAGCTGGACACTGCCCACATAGGGCTCCTTCATGCACAGATCCTTGATGACGGTGAGGGTGCCGTCGCAGCCAACGGCGGAGCCCACATCCAGCTTGCCATCGGGGCGGAGCGGAATATCCACATGGGGCTCCTGGACATAGCCGCGGACGTTGCCCTGTGCGTCCGATACGGTGAGCACGGTCCCCAGGGGGCCGCCGCCCTTGATCTGAATGGTAACGCTGGCATCCGGCTCCTTCAGGGCATTGCCCATCATAGACGCGGCAGCCAGGGCGCGGCCCAGGGCCGCCGTGGCCACCGGCAGGGTGGTGTGGATGTTCCGGGCCCGCTCAGTAAGGTCCCGGGTGGACACCGCGACGGCCTGAACCATGCCGTCGCTGGTGATCGCTCTGACTAGTTTATCCATAACTTGCTATCTTCCTTGCTGTCAAATTGTCTGGCGGCTACTTTCCCCGGATGGCGGTGAAATAGATCCGCTGCTCGTTTTCCCGGGGGGCGCTCATGCGGCAGTCCCCATAGGTCTTTACATGGGTGAAGCCCGCCTCCAGGAGCCAGCCCTTGAGCTGCTCCACCGTGTAGGCCCGCTGGCGGTGCTCCTCCAGGTCCCGCCGCCATGTCCCATCCTCCCGGCGGGTGAAAATATCCATGCCGTAGGTACAGATGCGGCTGCGCTTTTCATAGGCCGTCCGCCACACGCAGTAGACGTCGTCCGTCTCATCCAGAAACACCTGACCGTCCAGCGCCTGGAGCTTGGCCACACTGTTGATATCAAATACCAGCACCCCTCCAGGGGCCACAAAGAGATGGAGCCGCTGGAATGTACGTTGCACATCCCGGGGAGAGGTCAGGTAGTTGAGACTGTCCAAACAGCAGATGGCGGCGTCCACCGTGCCGTAGAGATCCAGCTCAGGCATGAGCTGGCACAGAAACATGGGCCGCTCACCGCTGATATCAGCCGCTTTTTCCTGGGCCTGGGCCAGCATATCCGGGCTGCCATCCACGGCGATCATCTCATATCCCCGCTCTGCCAAAATGGCGGTCATGGTGCCGGTGCCGCAGGCCAGATCCAGCACTGTGTGCACAGGGATCTTGCTGCGACTGAAGAGCTTTTCCAAGTAGTCTGCCCGGCGGGCATAGCTCACATCCTCGGTGAGGGCGTCATATACCCCCGCCAGGGGACCATAGGCGCTCATTTCTGCTCCTCCCCGGCCTCCTCCTGGCGGGCAAAGAAGGTCTCGTATCCGCCGTGGCCAAAGGCCAGAGAGCGGTTGACCCGGCTGATGGTAGCGCTGGATGCGCCGGTCTTCTCCAGAATATCGTTGTAGATCATTCCCTGGTTGAGCAGGACCGCCACCTCAAACCGCTGCTCCATCGCCCGCAGCTCCGTGACGGTACAGAGATCCTGGAAGAAATTATAGACCTCCTCCTCCGTTTTCATGGTGAGGATAGCCCGGTACAGGCCGTCGCTCTTCTCTTTTTTCGTAATTCTTGCCATTGTATCTTCCTCCATGGGTCAATTTTTGTCCTGTTGCCGGGATATTTTAACACTTCATCCAGCGAAAGTAAAGCCCTTTTGCGAAAAATTCACAGTTCCTTTAAAGTATTCTCCCTTCTGCCCCCGGCATCCGCTTATCTTTGGCGTATACCACATGATTCGACAGGTTTTTTTGTGGCATTTGCCCGAGGTAAACCGTCCTCTCTCGCCTTGACGGTGGGTGAACAAAAGGAGTATAATATGGGGGAATATAGCTGGCGTAGCTTGCCTTCTCCAGCTGAGAACGGAGGTCCACTTATGTTCTACAGAGAAGCAGATGAACTGAACACCTACCTCTTTCACGAGGGAACCGCAATAAGCGCATATGAGTATATGGGCGCACACGCCACCACCCACGACGGAGTTCCCGGCTATATGTTCCGCGTTTGGGCGCCGCGGGCACAAGCGGTTTCCGTGGTGGGTGATTTTAATTTCTGGGATGCCAACGCCCACCCCATGCACAAGATCACCGACGGGATCTGGGAGTGCTTCCTGCCCGGCGGACAACCCTATGACGCCTACAAATTTGCCATCACCGGCGCCGACGGAAAGCTGCGCTTCAAGGCAGATCCCTACGCCTTTCATGCGGAGACCCGCCCCGGCACCTCCAGCAAGCTCTACAGCATCGAGGGCTACCAGTGGGGTGACAGCGCCTGGAAGGAGACCTGCCGCAAAAACCCCGTCTACAGCGCCCCGCTGAACATCTACGAGGTCCATCTGGGCTCCTGGCGCCGCCGGGAGAACGGCGACTTCATCGACTACCGGGATATGGCCCGGCAGCTGGCCCCCTATGTAAAAGAGATGGGGTTCAACTACATCGAGCTGCTGCCCATCACCGAGTATCCCCTGGATGACAGCTGGGGCTACCAGTGCACCGGCTACTTCGCCCCCACCTCCCGCTACGGCACGCCGGAGGACTTCATGTATTTTGTGGACCATATGCACCAGGCGGGCATCGGCATCATCCTGGACTGGGTCCCCGCCCACTTCTGCAAGGACGAGCACGGCCTGTACGAGTTTGACGGCACCTGCTGCTACGAGTATGACGACCCCAAGAAGAGCGAGCACGCCTCCTGGGGAACCCGGGTCTTCGACTACGCCCGGCCGGAGGTGAAGAGCTTCCTGCTCTCCTCCGCCGCCTTCTGGCTGAAGGAGTACCACATCGACGGCATCCGTGTGGACGCCGTGGCCTCCATGCTCTACCTGGACTACGACCGCCCCGACGGCCAGTGGACCCCCAACAAGGACGGCGGCAAGGAAAATCTGGAGGCTATCGCCTTCCTGCGGGAGCTGAACAAGACCGCCTTCGCCGTGAACCCCGATGTGCTCATGGTGGCAGAGGAGTCCACAGCCTGGCCCATGGTGACCAAGCCTGCGGACATCGGCGGCCTGGGCTTCAACCTGAAGTGGAACATGGGCTGGATGAACGACATGTGCCACTATCTGAAGATGGACCCCTGGTTCCGCCAGGGCAACCACAAGGACATCACCTTCTCCATGTTCTACGCCTTCTCCGAAAACTACATCCTGCCCCTCTCCCACGACGAGGTGGTCCACATGAAGGGCTCCGTCATGGGTAAGATGCCCGGCGACCGGCATCAGAAATTCGCCGGCGTCCGCAGCTTCTATGCCTACACCATGGCCCACCCCGGAAAGAAGCTGAGCTTCATGGGTGTGGAGCTGGGCACCGAGGCGGAGTGGGCCTTCTATAAGGCGCTGGACTGGGATCTCCTGGAAAATGAGGACAACCGCCAGCTCCACCGCTATATCCAGGACATCAACCGCTTCTACCTGGACAACGCCCCCCTGTGGGAGGTGGACTTCGACTGGTCCGGCTTCGAGTGGCTGGTCCCCGACGACAACCACAACAACGTGGTGGTCTTCATCCGCCGGGACAAGGCCGGCAAGGAACTGGTCTGCGCCATCAACTTCAGCCCCAACGCCTACGAGGATTACCGCTTCGGCTGCCCGCAGGTGAGTGAATATGTGGAGGTCTTCAACAGCGACGCGCCCATCTACGGCGGCAGCGGCGTAGTCAACGCCTCCCCCTGCAAGGTCAGCTGGACCCCCTCCCACGGCAGAGAGTCCTCTGTATCCATCCGCATCCCCCCCATGGGCGCAGTGTTCCTGGAGGGTCGGGGCAAGCTCCGGGCAAAACCCAAGGCCAAAACAGAAAAAAGCGCAAAACGCTCCAGCACCAAGGAGGCCGCTCCCTCCGCTAAGGCCGCGGCCAAGAAAGCCTCGCCGGTGAAAAAAGCGGCGGCAGACTCCCCCACCAAAGCTGCCGCAAAGAAGGCAGGCGCCCCTGCCAAAAAGGCCCCGGCGGAAAAGAAGCCCAGCACCCGCACCAAGAAAGCTCCCCCTTCCACCGCGGAATAACGTTTTTTAGAGAGGATGAGATCAAGATGAAAAAAGAGTGTATCGCCATGCTGTTGGCCGGAGGTCAGGGCAGCCGCCTGTACGTGCTGACCAGCAATGTTGCGAAGCCCGCCGTTCCCTTTGGCGGCAAGTACCGCATCATCGACTTCCCCCTGTCCAACTGCACCAACTCCGGCATCGACACGGTCGGCGTACTGACCCAGTACAAGCCCCTGGAGCTCAACAGTTACATTGGCAGCGGCCAGCCCTGGGATCTGGACCGCATGGACGGCGGCGTCCACATCCTGCCCCCCTATATGCAGGAGGGGGAGCGGGGCAGCTGGTACAAGGGCACCGCCAACGCCATCTACCAGAACATCGGCTTCGTGGATATGTATGACCCCGACTATGTGGTCATCCTGTCCGGCGACCACATCTACAAGATGAACTACGACAAGATGGTGGAGGCCCACAAGGCCGCCAACGCCGTGTGCACCATCTCCGTCATGGAGGTCCCCTGGGATGAGGCCTCCCGCTTCGGCATCATGGCCGTGGACAGCGAGGACCGCATCGTGGAGTTCCAGGAGAAGCCCAAGGAGCCCAAGAGCAACCTGGCCTCTATGGGCATCTATGTCTTCTCCTGGAAAGAGCTGCGGGAATACCTCATCCGCGACGAGGCCGACCCCAACTCCAGCAACGACTTCGGTAAAAATATTATCCCCAATATGCTGAATGCCGGGGAAAAGATGATCGCCTACCGCTTTGACGGATACTGGAAGGATGTGGGCACCCTGGAGAGCCTCTGGGACGCCAACATGGATATGCTCAGCCGCGGCGACCTGGATCTGCTGGAGAGCTCCTGGCCCATCTATGCCCGCCTCCCCTCCGAGCCCCCTGCCTTCATCGGCAAGGACGCCCTGGTGGAGCACAGCGTCATCACCCAGGGCTGCGAGGTGGACGGCAAGGTGCTCAACTCCGTTCTCTCCCACGCTGTCCGTATCGAGGAGGGGGCCGAGGTCCAGTACTCCGTCCTCATGCCCGGCGTCACCGTGGAGAAGGGCGCGGTGGTCAAGTACGCCATCCTCGGCGAGAATTGCCACGTGGCCGCCGGCGCGAAGATCGGCGACTCCCCCGAGGTCTGCGACCCCGACGCCTGGGGCATCGCCGTTCTCGGCCCCGGGACTGCTATCGCCGCGGATGAGATCGTTCTCCCCAAGACCATGCTCAGCCGCGATCATAAGGAGGTGCTCAGATGAAAGGTCTGCACGGAATCATTTTCTCCTACGAGAAGCACAACAATCTGCGGGATCTGACCGCCAACCGGATGCCCGCCTCCGTCCCCTTTGCGGGGCGCTACCGCATCATCGACTTTATCCTCAGCAGCATGGTCAACGCCGGGATCACCGACGTGGGCGTCGTTCTCCACGGCCGCTACCAGAGCCTGCTGGATCACCTGGGCTCCGGCAAGGACTGGGATCTGAGCCGCAAACACGGCGGTCTGCGCCTGCTGCCCCCCTTCTCCTATGAGAAGTCCGGCATCGTCCGGGAGTTCCGGGGCCGCATGGAGGCCCTGGCCGGCGTCCGCTCCTATCTGGAGACCATCCGCCAGGACCACGTGGTCCTGGCTGACAGCGACCTCATCATCAACATTCCCCTCCACGATGTGTACCAGGCCCACCTGGCCTCCGGCGCGGACATCACCGCTGTGTGCACCAGCGACCTGTCTACCACGGAGGATGCCAGCTTCTTCAAGCTGGACGGCGCCGGCCGGATCACCGAGGTGCTCTCCAACCTGCGCAACCCCGTGGACTGCCACCGCTCCCTGGAGATCTACATCCTCTCCAAGCAGCTCCTGCTGGAGCTGGTGGACGAGTGCATGAGCCACGACCAGTACAGCTTCCACCGCGCCGTGCTGCAGGCCAAGACCGACGCCCTGCACATCCACAGCTACGTCTGGGACGGCTATGCCGCCCAGATCCGCAGCCTGAAGGAGTACTACGACCGCAGCCTGGAGATGCTGGACCCCGCCATCCGCCGGGAGGTCTTCCATCCCCAGCGGCCCGTCCACACCAAGGAGCGCAACGACGCCTCCACCTACATCGATCCCGACGGCATCTGCCGCAACTGCATGGTGGCCGACGGCTGCACCATTGAGGGCGCAGTGGAGAACTCCATCCTCTTCCGTGGCGTGTCCATCGCCCGGGGCGCCCAGGTGAAAAACTGCATCCTCATGCAGGATGTCACCATCAGCCGCGACGCAGTGCTGCACCACGTTATCGCCGACAAGAATGTGGAAGTTCTGGCCGGCCGCACCCTCATGGGCCATGACCAGTACCCGCTGGCCATCGCCAAGAACAGCAAGGTGTAATAAGCCTCCCCCCTTCCCGCCCCCGTTTTTATCAAAATCCACAATTTTGGCTGGTATACTTCATGAATTCCGCCGAAAACCTTTACTTTTCACGATTTTATAGTATACTAAGCTACGCTAAGGAGGTCTTCCCCCTATGAAAATTCTGTTTGCCGCATCCGAGGCGGTCCCCTTTGCCAAGACCGGCGGTCTGGCCGATGTGGCCGGCAGTCTGCCCCAGGCTCTGGTGGAGGCCGGAAACGAAGTTGCCGTCATCCTCCCCCTGTACCAGCGCGTTGCGGACCACTGGAAGGAGCAGATGTCCTTCGTCTGCAATATTGAGGTCCCCCTGGGCTGGCGCCGGGTCTACTGCGGCCTGTTCCGTCTGGACAAGGACGGCGTGATCTGGTACTTCGTGGACAACGAGTACTACTTCAAGCGCCAGGCCCTCTATGGCCACTACGACGACGGCGAGCGCTTCGGCTTCTTCTCCCGGGCCATCATCTCCCTGCTCCCCGCCATGGAATTCATGCCGGAGATCATCCACTGCAACGACTGGCAGACCGCCCTTGTCCCCATCTACCTCAAGGACGAGTGCGTCCGCTGGCCGGAGGTCCGGGGGATCAAAACCGTGTTTACCGTGCATAACATTGAGTATCAGGGCCGCTACGGCAAGGAGACCCTGGAGGACCTGTTCGGCCTGGCCCCCGGCTGGTTTACCGACGGCACCATCGCTATGGACGGCGATGTGAACCTGCTGAAGGGTGCGCTGATGACCTGCGACGCCATCACCGCCGTCAGCCCCACCTACGCCCAGGAACTGCGCCACGCCTTCTTTGCCCACGGCATGGAGAGCGTCATGCAGCTCAACGCCGGCAAGCTGCACGGCGTGCTCAACGGCATCGACATGGTCCGCTACGATCCCAGCAAGGACACCGGTCTCACCGCCAACTACTCCGCCGCCAACATGGCCGGAAAGGCCAAAAATAAGGAGAAGCTGCAGCAGGAGATGCACCTGGCCGTGGACCCCGATATCCCCGTCATCGGCATTGTCAGCCGCCTGGTCAGCCACAAGGGGCTGGATCTTATCTGCCGCGTCTTTGACCAGATCATGGATCTGAACTGCCAGTTTGTGGTCCTGGGCAGCGGCGACGCCAACTACGAGCAGTTCTTTGAGGAGAAGCTGGCCCAGTACAAGGGCCGCATGGGCCTGTACCGGGGCTACAACGAGTCCCTGGCCATGACCATCTACGCCGGCGCCGATCTGCTGCTGATGCCCTCCAAGAGCGAGCCCTGCGGCCTGGCCCAGATGATCGCCATGCGCTACGGCACCGTTCCCATCGTCCGGGAGACCGGCGGTCTGAAGGATACCGTCCACCCCTACGAGTCCTGGTGCGGCGCCGGAAACGGCTTCACCTTTGCCGACTACAACAGCGGCGATATGCTCTATGTCATCCGCCAGGCGGTGGACCTCTACTACAATAACCCCACCGCTTTTGCCAAACTGCGGAAGGCCGGTATGACCGAGGACTTCAGCTGGAAGCGCAGCGCGGAGACCTATAACGCGATCTACCGTTCGATTTGCTCCTAAGCATTTTCATCCGAGCGGGGGCGATATGCCCCCGCTTTCCTCTGTCGGAATGGATGTACGCTTCCTTCCGGCAGGTCCATAATAAGCAACAGAGAGAGGAATTGATCCGATGGAAAAATTCACCAAGGAGTCCATGAAGCAGGCGATCTGTGAGAAGCTTCGTCTGAACTTCAGCTGCACCGAGGAGGAGGCCACCGAGGCCAACATGATGAAGGCCTGCGCCATGGTCCTGCGGGACCACATGAGCGCCAACGCCGTTGAGACCCGGGCCAAGATCCGCAAGGACCAGGAGCGCCAGGTCCACTACATGTCCCTGGAGTTCCTCATGGGCCGAAGTCTGATGAAGAACGCCTACAACATGGGCGTCATCGAGCCCATGCGGGAGGCCATTGAGGAGCTGGGCTTCAAGCCCGCCCACATCTTCGACATGGAGCCCGACGCCGGTCTGGGCAACGGCGGTCTGGGCCGCCTGGCCGCCTGCTATCTGGACAGCCTGACCACCCTGGAGATCCCCGCCTGCGGCTACTCCATCTGCTATGAGCTGGGCATCTTCCGCCAGAAGATCGTAGACGGCCAGCAGGTGGAGCTGCCCGACACCTGGAAGGAGCAGGGCGACGCATGGCTGATCCCCAGACCCGACGAGGTGGAGGAAGTCCACTTTGGCGGTACCTTGCGTGAATTCTGGGCCGACGACCATCTGCACATCGTCAACGAGGGGTACACCCGCGTGCTGGCCATCCCCTGCGATATGTCCATTGCAGGCTACGACACCGAGCACACCAATACCCTGCGCCTCTGGGACGCCAAGAGCCCCACGCCCATCGATATGAGCCTCTTCAGCCAGGGCGAGTACCTGAAGGCCAGCGAGGAGAAGGCTATGGCCGAGGTCATTGCCAAGGTCCTCTACCCCGAGGACAACCACTACGAGGGCAAGAGCCTGCGCCTGAAGCAGCAGTATTTCTTCGTCTCCGCCACGGTCCAGTCCATTGTCCGCCGCCACATCCAGACCTACGGCACCCTGACCAACTTCCATGAGAAGAACGTCATCCAGATCAACGACACCCACCCCGCTCTGGTGATCCCCGAGCTGATGCGTATCCTCATGGACGACGCCGGTCTGGATTGGGACACCTCCTGGAATATCACCGTGAACTCCGTGGCCTACACCAACCACACCGTGCTGGCCGAGGCCCTGGAGCGCTGGCCCCAGAGCCTAATGCAGTCCCTGCTGCCCCGCATCTGGCAGATCCTGTGCGAAATCGCCCACCGCTGGCAGGCCAAGGTGGAGAACTTCTACCACGACGCGGCCAAGGTCCGCAACATGGCGGTCATCTGGGACGGCGAGGTCCGCATGGCCAACCTCTGCATCGCCGGCGGCATGGCGGTCAACGGCGTGTCCGCCCTCCACAGCAACATCCTCCGCAACGATGTCTTCAAGGACGCCTGCGGCATGGAGCCCTGGAAGTTCAAGAACGTCACCAACGGCATCGACCACCGCCGCTGGCTGGCGGAGATCAACCCCGGCCTGGACAGCCTGATCCAGGAGCTGGCCGGCGGTAAGGACTACCTCCTCCACCCCGGCGAGGCCCTGCCCAAGCTGGACGCCTACGCCGACGACGCCAGTGTGCTCAAGCGCCTGGAGGAGATCAAGCGGGCCAACAAGCTGGCCTTTGCCAAGTTTGCCAAGAAGCAGCAGGGGGTGATCGTCAACACCGACGCCATCTTTGACGTCCAGGTGAAGCGCCTCCACGAGTACAAGCGCCAGCTGCTGAATGTTATGCACATCGTCCACCTGTACCTCCAGCTGCGGGATAACCCCAACATGGAGATGCAGCCCCATACCTTCATCTTTGGCGCCAAGGCCGCTCCCGGCTACGCTGTGGCCAAGCGGATCATCCGCCTCATCAACTCCATGGCCGATCAGATCAACAGCGATCCCATCTGCAAGGATAAGCTGCAGGTCTTCTTCATGGAGAACTACCGGGTGTCCATGGCCGAGGTGCTGATGCCCGCCAGCGAGGTCAGCCAGCAGATCTCCACCGCCGGCAAGGAGGCCAGCGGTACCGGCAACATGAAGTTCATGATGAACGGCGCCCTCACCGTGGGCACCCTGGACGGCGCCAATGTGGAGATGCACGAGGTCCTGGGCAGCGAAAATATGTTCCTCTTCGGCCTGAAGACCGACGAGGTCAAGGAGATGCGGGACCGGGGCTACAACCCCTACCGCCTCTACAGCCGGGACCCCGCTCTGCACCGGGTCCTGGACCAGATCAGCAACGGCTTTGCCGACGGCATCCGCTACGACGACCTGGTGGAGCGCCTGCTCTTCGGCGCCGGCTCCCCCGCCGACGAATATATGCTGCTGGCGGACTTTGCCTCCTACTGCGCCGCTGAGCGCCGGATGATGGAGACCTACGCCGACCGCACCCGCTGGAACCAGATGAGCCTGCACAACATCGCCCGCTCCGGTATCTTCGCCGCCGACCGCTCTGTGGCCGACTATGCGGATACCATCTGGCATGTCCCCTACAAAAAGTAAGTTCCCCACCGGCTCACCTGCTGTGGCCATGGATTTTTTGGCATAAATCGTTAAATTATCATGAATTTTTACAAAAAGCCCCGTGCCGCCCTTGCGACACGGGGCTTTTTGTGGTAAGCTGTATCTGTTATGCTGTACAAAGTGGGAAGATATTTGTATTTTCTCTGCAATAAACTATAGATTTGAGGACAAAATTATGGAAATCACACAGGGCGCACGCTTTGACTCCCTGGGGCTGTCCCAGGAGATGCTGCGCGCATTGGAAAAAAAGGGATATGAACTGTCCACCCCCATTCAGGCCGGGTGCATCCCCCCCATGCTGGAGTGGCAGGATGTGACCGCCAAGGCCCCCACCGGCACCGGCAAGACCTTCGCCTTCGGCATCCCCATCATTGAACACATCGACCTGGACAACGACCAGGTCCAGGCGGTGATCCTGGCCCCCACCCGGGAGCTGGCCATGCAGATCACCAGTGAGATGCGGGACCTGGCCCAGTTCAAGCCCGGTGTGCGGATGGTCTGCCTCTACGGCGGCCAGCCCATCAACAAGCAGATCGAGACCCTGAAGAAGCGGCCCCAGATCGTGGTGGCCACCCCCGGCCGTCTGGGGGACCACATGAAGCGGCGCACCGTCCGCATCGACCAGGCCCAGACCGTGGTGCTGGACGAGGCGGACCGGATGCTGGATATGGGCTTCATCCACGAGGTCACCCGGCTGCTGGACCACATGAAGAACCGGAAAAACCTGGGGCTCTTCTCCGCCACCATCAGCCGGGAGGTCATGGACATCGCCTGGGTCTACCAGCGTGACCCCGTGGAGATCACCGTCCGGGCCGTGGAGGAGAACAAGCCCGATATCCAGCAGTACCGCCTGGAAGTCGGCATGAACGAGAAGGTGGACGCTCTGCACAAGATCCTGGAACAGGAGCAGATCGACCGGGCCATGGTCTTCTGCAACACCAAGGGCAACACGGAGCGGGTCACCAAGCTGCTGCAGATGCGGGGCGTGGACGCCCAGTGCATCCACGGCGACATTCCCCAGGACAAGCGGGAGAAGGTCATGGCCCGGTTCCGCAAGGGCGAGCTGCGGGTCTTTGTGGCCACCGATGTGGCCGCCCGGGGCATTGATGTGGACGATGTGGACGCCGTATTCAACTACGATGTTCCCGACGAAAACGAGTACTATGTCCACCGCATCGGCCGTACCGGCCGGGCCAAGCGCCGGGGCGTCGCCTACACCTTCGTCTCTGACTACCCCAGCCTGGTCCGCCTCAACAACATCGCCAAGAACACCCGAAACGAGATCCAGGAGGTCAAATTTGACAGCGATGGTCGGCTCGTCCCTGTGGAAGGCAAGTAGCCCCCCGGCAAAAGGAGAAACCGACCATGTGCAAAAAAATTCACATCCTGCTGACAGCAGCGCTGCTGTCCCTCTCGCTGCTGCTGAGCGCATGCAGCGATCCCACCGGCACCAATAACACCCCCTCCGGCGGTCAGGAACCCACCCAGGACCCCGACAGCGCCTTTACCCTCACCGCCGCAGTGGCCGGCGCCCAGTCCACCCTGGACCCCGCCGCCGCTACGGCAGTGGGCAGCACCACCGTGCTGCACCACCTCTACGAGAATCTGATGAAGTGGGAGGATGACGGCAGCGGCATCGCCCAGCTGGCCCCCGGTCAGGCGGAGAGCTACACGGTGGTGACCGACTACGCCGGAAATGCCACCTACACCTTCACCCTGCGGGAGGGGATTCAGTGGTCCGACGGCCAGCCCGTCACCGCCGGCGACTTTGTGGCCGCCTGGCAGCGGCTGGCGGACCCGGCCAACGACCTTCCCCACCGAAAAATGCTGCAAATGGTGTCCGGCTACGACCAGCCCGTCCCCGAGGACTGGGCCGAGGCCGAGCCCCCCGCCTGGGACCCCGCCAAGTTGTCCGTCTCCGCCCCCGACGACCGCACCTTTGTGGTCACCCTGGTGGGCAGCTGCGCCTACTTCCTGGAGGAGGTCTGCGCCAGCGCCTACACCATGCCCGTGCGGACGGATCTGGTGGGGCAGAAGGCCTGGACGGATGGCACCGTCACCAACGGCGCCTACACCGCCAGCGCGCGAACTGCCGCCCAGACTACACTGGTCAAGAGCGGGACCTACTACGCCGCCAACCCCAAGGGACCGGAGACGCTGACCTTCGTTCCCTCCGCCGGGGCGTCGGACTACGAAAAGCTCCTCAGCGGCGAACTGGACTTGGTGACCCATCTCCCCGGAGACACCCTCCAGGCCCTGGCTGACAGCGGCAGCTGGCTGCCGGAACCGGTCACCGCCACCTACGGCGTAGTGCTCAACACCCAGCGCCCCCCCTTTGACGATCCCGACGTCCGTCTGGCCTTCCGCCTGGCCATCGACAACCAGGCCCTGGTCAGCGCCCTGGGGGATCTGACGGTGCGCCCCGCCTCCGGGATCGTCCCCTACGGTATCTCAGACTATGGCGAACACGCCCTCCGCCAGGAGCCCGCTGCGGATACCCAGAGCGCTATCCCGGACGCCAACAGCCCCACCGAGCCTGCCGCCCCCACTGTCCCCTGGGATTTCCGCCAGCACAGTCTGGAAAAGGTCACTGTGCCCGAAAATGCGGACTATGCCGCGAACTGCCAGAAGGCCCAGGCGCTCCTGGCCCAGGCCGGCTATGCAGGCGGCGGTGGCTTCCCGGTGGTGGAGTACATTTATGTGGAGTCCGATGTTGACCGCACCATCGCCCAGGAGCTCCAGCGGATGTGGAAGGAGCAGCTGGGGATCACGGTGGCCATCCGTGGGCTGAGCCAGGAGGAGTATGACGCCATGCTGGCCCCCGCCCAGGGCAGCGACGAGAGCGGCGACACGCCCCAGGCCCCTACCGGCGAGTTCTTCCTCGCCGGCCAGCCCTTCACCGGCAGCTACAACGACGCCGCCGCCTTTCTCCACCCCTGGCACAGCCAGAGCCACCTCAACTGGGCGGGCTACTTCAGCGACGCCTTCGATATTCTGCTGAACTCCGCAGAGGCTGCCGTCTCCGCCGATGCCCGCGACGCCTATCTCCACGATGCGGAGGCCATTCTGCTGATGGACGCCCCGGTCATCCCCCTGTGTTACCAGGGCGGCAGCTCCGCTCTGGCCGATGGGCTTACCGGCCTCTACTGCGGCCCCAACGGGCTCTACTTCCTCTCCGGGATCACCGCCAGCACATAGTGCAATAACAGCAGTCCCCGTGACGGCATTTTCCAAGGCCGCCACGGGGACTGATTCTTTTTCGTATTTTTCTTCAAGAATATTCCAATTTGTTTTCACTTTAGCGGTAGAGCAGGAGGCTGAACCAGGTGACCAGGTTGTTTCCCGCCTGGAATTCCACGCCGTACCGCTCCGCCAGGGCGGTCACCAAAATGCCGTGGCTCTCCACACAGGGGAACATCTGCTCCGGGTGGCGGCAGGGCGCGTCTGGATAGGTGCACCGCTCACACAGGGTGCACGACTCCGTGGAGAGCACATAGGTCTCCGCCCCCTGGGCCTGGAGAAGGCTGTTGACCTGGCGAGTCACCGCCTCGTGGGCCGGGCGGGTCGCCAGGGTCTCCTCCATCCGCGCAATGTCCGATACCTGGGCCATGGTGGCAACCAGAAGGCCGTGGGGGTAGCGCAGGCACCGCTCACGGCACTCCGCAACCGTCCCCACGCCGGGAGGGCAGGCCCAGCTCCTGCCGTACTGGGGGCACTCCCCCGCACAGACGGCCCGCACCCTCTCCGTAAAGCACAGCTCCTCCGTTTCAAAGAATTCGTACTGCACAATGGGCAGCCCGCACAGCTGCCGCTCCAACAGCGCTCTATCCACCCTTTTCTCCCCTTGAACACCTGTATTTTGTCCCATCATAGCACATTTTCTGCCGCTGTGCAACAAATCCGGCGGGGCGGGGCGGATTCGACTTGACACCACGGACAGGGGCTGGTAATATAAATGAGATAGTAGTCCACGGTGAACGGAAAGAGTACCTGCGCCCAACGGACAGAGAGGGACCGCCGCCGGCTGTAAGCGGTCCCGCGGGAAGCGGAGGGAAAGTGCATCCGGGAGTGGGAGGAGTAATGTCCTCCGTCTGGGCCGCGTTACTGGTCCATGGAGTGAAACGGGAGAGTGGAACCGCGCTGTCTGCGCCTCTCCGTCCTGCGGGACGGTGGGGCGCTTTGTGTTTTTCTCTCCCCTTCCTCAACTGGAATCCCGCGAGGAAAGGAATTCCCCACTATGCTGCTTGAGACCCTTCGCGCCTACCAGCGCCGCGACCCCGCCGCCCGGAGCAAGCTGGAGATCTTCCTGCTGTACTCCGGCGTCCACGCCATCCTCTACTACCGCCTGGCCCACTGGCTCCACCGCCATCAGCTCTGCTTCCTGGCCCGCTTTGTCTCCCAGTGGGCCCGGTTCTGGACCGGGATCGAGATCCATCCCGGCGCCACCATTGGCCGCCGCCTGGTCATCGACCACGGCACTGGCATCGTCATCGGCGAAACCACGGAGATCGGTGACGACGTGCTGCTGTACCAGGGCGTCACCCTGGGCGGCACCGGCAAGGACCTGGGCAAACGCCACCCCACCCTGGGCAACAATGTGATGGTGGGGGCCGGCGCCAAGGTCCTGGGCCCCATCACCATCCGGGACAACGCCCGCATCGCCGCCGGGGCGGTGGTGCTCCAGTGCGTCCCCGCCGGGGCCACCGCCGTGGGCGTACCCGCCCAGATCGTCCGGGTCAACGGAGAAAAGATCCCCCACTACGCCGACGATGTGGACCAGACCAGCGTCAGCAACCCCACGCTGCAGAAGCTGGAGGCCCTCACCCGGCGCATTGAAGCCCTGGAAAACCAACTGAACGAAGATAAAAACGATACAAGGAGTGTGCAACATGTATCTCTATAATTCCGCCACCCACAAAAAAGCCGAATTCACCACCCATACCCCCGGCCATGTGGAGATGTACACCTGCGGCCCCACGGTGTACCACTTCGCCCACATCGGCAACCTCCGGTCCTATATCATGGAGGATGTGCTGGAGAAGTTCCTGCGGTATGAGGGGCTCAGCGTCAACCGGGTCATGAACATCACCGATGTGGGCCACCTGGCCAGCGACGCCGACACCGGCGAGGACAAGATGCTCAAGGGCGCCAAGCGGGAGCACAAGACCGTCATGGAGATCGCCCAGTTCTACACCGACGCCTTCTTCGCCGACTGCCGGAAGCTGAACATCAAGCGCCCCGATGTGGTGGAGCCCGCCACCAACTGCATCGACGACTATATCCACATTGTCTCCACCCTGCTGGACAAGGGCTATGCTTATCTGGCCGGCGGCAATGTGTACTTCGACAGCAGCAAGCTGGAGCGGTACTATATTTTCAACGACCACAACGAGGAGGACCTGGCTGTGGGCGTCCGCGAGGGCGTGGAGGAGGACAGCAACAAGCGCAACAAGAACGACTTCGTCCTCTGGTTCACCAAGAGCAAGTTCGAGGACCAGGCCCTGAAGTGGGACTCCCCCTGGGGGGTGGGCTACCCCGGCTGGCACATCGAGTGCACCGGCATCAGCCTGAAGCACAACGGCGAGTATCTGGATCTCCACTGCGGCGGCATCGACAACGCCTTTCCCCACCACACCAATGAGATCGCCCAGTCCGAGAGCTATCTGGGCCACCCCTGGTGCCCCCAGTGGTTCCATGTCCACCACCTGAACACCAGCTCCGGCAAGATGAGCAAGTCCAAGGGCGAGTTCCTGACGGTCTCCCTCCTGGAGGAGAAGGGCTACGATCCCCTGGCCTACCGCTTCTTCTGCCTCCAGAGCCACTACCGCAAGAGCCTGGTGTTCACCTGGGAGAATCTGGACAACGCCCAGGGCGCCTACAACAAGCTTATCGCCAAGGTGGCCGCCCTGACCCCCGGCGACGGCCCCGTGGACCAGGAGATCTTCGCCCAGCAGAAGGAGAAGTTCCTGAAGGCCATGGGCAACGATCTGAACACCTCTCTGGGCATCACTGCCCTCTACGACGCCCTGAAGGTGAAGGCCAACGACGCCACCAAGCTGGCCCTTCTGGGGGACTTCGACCAGGTGCTGAGCCTGGATCTCCTGGCCAAGGGGGCGAGCAAGCGGGCCGAGGACGCCAAGGCCAAGGCCAGCGCCCAGGCCGCCGGCGGCTTTGTCATCACCGGCGAGGGCGACCCCGCCGTGGACGCCCTGGTGCTCCAGCGGGCGGAGGCCAAGAAGGCCAAGAATTGGGCCGAGGCCGACCGCATCCGGGATGAGCTGAAGGCCCAGGGCATCGAGGTCACCGACACCAAGGACGGGGCCAGCTGGAAGCGGATCTGACAGAAAGGAGGGATCGCCATGAACTATACCCTGGAAGAGCTCACCGCCCAGGCAGCCCTGGCGGTGGGTGAGCTGCTGGAGGCGGCGAAGCTGCAGGAGGGGGACCTCTTTGTGGTGGGTTGCTCCTCCTCAGAGATCGTGGGCGGGCGCATTGGCCACGCCTCCAGCCTGGAGACCGCACAGGCGGTGTTCCGGGGGATCTATCCTGCCCTGCAGCAGCGGGGGATCTATCTGGCCGCCCAGTGCTGTGAGCATCTGAACCGGGCCCTCATTGTGGAGCGGGCCTGTGCCCGGCAGTACGGGCTGGACCCCGTCAGCGTCCACCCCCAGCCCAAGGCCGGCGGCTCCTTTGCTACTACCGCCTGGGACAGCTTTGCCGACCCTGTGGCGGTGGAGCACATCCGTGCCCACGCCGGTATGGACATCGGCGGCACCCTCATTGGGATGCACCTGCGGGATGTGGCGGTTCCCGTGCGGCTGAGTCTGGACCATATCGGCCAGGCCATCCTCCTGTGTGCCCGGACCCGGCCCAAGTTCATCGGCGGCAGCCGGGCTGTCTACGATCCCGAAAAACGGTAAGCACAAGCGGCGCCCAGCTGGCGCCGCTTGTTTTTGTCTGCATGCCCCCTGTATGTCCCTCTGAAATTGCTGTCACGGTATCATTTCCCTCCTCCACGCATATAGATTGACCATATCGGGATAGGGAGTGTGTTGGGTCTTGAAGGGAAACATCGAGGAGCGCGCCTGTGAGCTGGCCGCCTACATCATCGAGAACCGGACCACGGTGCGGCAGGCCGCAAAGAAATTCGGCATCAGCAAGAGCACTGTACATAAGGACCTCCAGGAGCGTCTGCCCCTCTACAACCGAAGTCTCTACCTCCGGGTCAAGGAGGTGTTGGACGAAAATAAAGCGGAACGCCACATTCGGGGCGGCATTGCCACCAGGCGTAAATATCGCGGCGAGTCTTAACTCCCGGGGATATCCTTTTCCGCAGCGCCTTCTCCGCCGTACCGCCGCTCCCCCCCAGGGAACGGCGGCGGCCCCCTTTCCCTCCCGGTCCACATTGGTGACAACTCGGATACAAGATAAACAAATTGTGACAGTTTTCTAGTTTTACTTGAGTTCTCCAACGCGCTCCGCTATAATGAGAGAAAATGACAGTCTATATTATGTCAATCTCTAACCGCAGCAAGGAGCACGTCGTCCATGAAACGCAGTAAACGATCCGCATCATCTGTACAGACGATGGCCGTCATCTCGGTCAGCGTCCTTTTTGTCTTTATCGCCCTGTTTGGTCTCTATAAATGTTTTTCCCAGCCCCCCGCCCCGCCGAACGGCTCCCCGTCCAACACCACTCCCGGAAATACCCCGGGAAGTACAACGCCGGACGCAGCAGATAAAAATCCCGCGCCGCCCAGCAACCGCAAGGAGGGCTTTTACACCATTCTGGTGGGCGGTCTGGACGACGACAACGGCGGCAGCGACACCAACCTGCTGGTGGCACTGGATTCGGTCAACAAGGCCGTCAATGTGGTCAGTCTCCCCCGGGACACCCTGCTGAATGTGGACTGGACCGTGAAGAAGCTGAACAACGCCTACCACCACGGCGGCTTTGAGCGCACCATGGAGGAGGTGGAAAACCTGCTGGGTGTCCCGGTGGACCACTATATCACCGTGGATCTCCAGGCCTTTGTGGAGCTGGTGGACGCCATTGACGGCGTGGACTTTGATATTCCCGTGGACATGGACTACGATGACCCCTATCAGGACCTCCACATCCACTTCCCCAAGGGCCCCCGCCACCTCACCGGCGAGGAGGCCCTGAAGGTGGTCCGCTGGCGGCAGAACAATGACGGCACAGGCTACGCCACCGCCGACATCGGCCGTATCGGCACGCAGCAGGCCTTCCTGGCCGCGGCGGCCAAGCAGGCCTTAAGCCTGTCCAATCTGGACAAGGTCCCCGCCATTGCCCAGATCATCCAGAAGTGGGTGGACACGGATCTGGAGCTCAGCAACATCATCTGGCTGGGGGAGCAGGTCCTCTCCATCGGCAGCGACGGCATCACCTTTCACACCCTGCCCGGCGACGGCGCCGGCTACTACAAGGGCGTGGCATACTATACCGTTGATCCGGAGGCAGCACTGGAGATGGTCAACACCTACTTCAACCCCTACCGCCACCAGCTGACCCTGGACGACATGGACATTCTGGTTCCCTAAGCGCAGAGAGGAGGTTCCCATGAAACACCGCATTTCCGCATTTGCTCTGGCACTGCTCCTGCTGATGTGCGCCGTGCCCGCCGCCCACGCGGCGGAGGAACCTCTGGTGGCCCCGGTCCGCAGCTACAGTGGGCAGTTTTCCGATGTGGCGGAGGACGCCTGGTACTACGACGCTGTGGCGTCGCTCTACGCCCTGGGCCTCACCAACGGCCAGGACGACGGCAGCCACTTTTCCCCCGAGGATGAGATCACCGTGGCGGAGGCCCTGACCATGGCCGCCCGTCTGCGGAGTCTCTACGAGTACGACGATGCCGAGGCAGGCCCCGCCATGTATGGCGGCAGCCCCTGGTACGCCCCCTATGTGGCCTATCTGCAGTCCCGCAGGGCCATCGCCCGGGAGTTTGACGGTCTGTTCGCCCAAAGTGCCACCCGGGCGCAGACAGCCCACATCCTGGCCAACGCCCTTCCCCAGGCCCTCTTTACCGATATCAACGGCGACGCCGTGGCGGTGGGCTACGCCAGCCATCGCTATATCCGGGACGTCAACGACTACACCCCCTACCGGCAGGACATTCTGACCCTCTACCGCTGGGGCATTCTCAGCGGCATGGATCGGACAGGCTCCTTCCTCCCCGATGAACGCATCCAGCGCAGCCAGGTGGCCGCCATGGTCACCCGTCTGGCGGACAGCAAGCTCCGCATCCGGCTGGACTGGGATGTTTCCCTGAACAACAGCCGGGCGGGAACCACGCTGGAGAGCCTGGTGGACAGCGATGGGACCTTTCACGCCGCCCCCGACTGGAACGACCTTCAGCAGGTGGACGACAATATCCGCACGATGCTGGCCCAGGGGCAGCGGCGAATGACCCTCAGCTATCCCCCCAACATCCTGACTGCCGATGCGGTCAACGCCATTCAGCGCGTCTTTCTGGACGTCATGCGCCACTATGTGGAGCAGACCTACAACCAGATCCAGGCCGCCTACTCCACCAAGACCGGCTCCCTGGTCCTCACCTTTTCCAGCAGCCTGTACAGTGAGCGCATGATCGACAGCTACCGGGAGGCCACCATAGAGGCCGCCGTCAAGATCCACGACCAGCTGTGGACGGACGGGACCATCACCTCCTCCATGACGGAGTATGAGAAGGCCCGGGCCTACTTCACCTGGCTGTGCCAGCACTGCACCTACGATTTCTCCAGTGACGACCAGTCCATGAGCCACAGCGGCTACGGCGCGCTGGTGGAGGAATTGGCCGTCTGCGACGGGTACACCGCCGCCTACAACCTGCTGTTGAAGCTGGAGGGTATCCAGTGCACCACCTGGTCCACAGACAGCCACATCTGGACCGTGGCCACCCTGGATGGAACTGCATATCACATTGACCCCACCTGGGGCGACCAGGCCAAGAAAATCGACTACCGCTTTTTCGGGATGACTGAGGCTGTCTCTCTCGCCCGATTTGCTTCCGGGAGGTGAGCCTATGCTGGACCGAAGTGAAGTGGGCAAGCGTGGCTACCTTAACGAGGACTACCGCCTCTTCTCCCTCCGGGACAGCCGGGGCGTCCGGCTGGATTACCACTACCACGAGTTTGACAAGCTGGTGCTCCACCTGGGCGGCCGGGCCGCCTACAACATCGAGGGCAAACAGTATATTTTGCAGCCCATGGACCTGCTGCTGGTCAGCCGGAACATGATCCACCTGCCTGTGGTGGAGCCGGAGCAGACCTATGAGCGGATGGTTCTGTGGGTGCGGCGGGAGTTTCTCTCCCGCTTCAGCCGGGAGGACGGCGATCTGGCCGCCTGCTTTGACCTCAGCGCCCAGCGAGAGTTCCACCTCTATCGCCCCCGGGGGGAGGACCGGGACCGCTACCGCGCCCTCTTCCAGCACATTCTGGACGCTGTCACCGGCGGCGGCTTTGGGGCGGAGGTGTTGGCGGATACCTGTGTGCTCCAGCTGATGGTGGCCCTGAACCGGGACATGATGGCCTCTCCCACCCAGGAGGAGACCGTCACCTACCGCTTTGACCCCAAAATGGAGGAGGTCACCCGCTACATCCGGGAAAATCTCAGCCAGCCCCTAACCATTGACCAGCTGGCGGGAACCTTTTTCCTCAGTCGGTTCTACCTGATGCACCGATTCAAGGAGGTCTACGGCTGCACCATCCACCAGTACATCCGCCAAAAGCGGCTCCAGCAGGCGGCGGAGGCCATCCGCCGGGGCGTACCGGTCCTGCGGGCCGCCGAGGAGGCGGGCTTTGGGGATTACTCCGTATTCCTCCGCGCCTTCCGGGCAGCATACGGAAAAAGCCCACGGGAATGGAAATAAAACCAGCGCTGTCCAAAAAGTGCAAGCACTTTTTGGACAGCGCTGTTCTTTTTCCCTCAATACCCCTTTTTCCGGTCCACAAGATTTCGCAGGGGCTGCCCGGCGGCGTAGCGGCGAAGGTTGTCCAGGAAGATCTCCACCGCCAGGTCACAGGTGAGCCCCAGGGACATATTCCCGGAGACATGGGGCGTCAGCACCAGGTTGGGGCAGTCCCACAGGGGGTCCTCCGGCGGCAGGGGCTCCGGCGTCATCACATCCAGAGCCGCCCCGGCGATCCGGTGGGCCCGCAGGGCCTCCCCCAGCGCCGCTTGGTCCACTGCGCTGCCCCGGCCCACATTGACCACATAGGCCCTCTCCGGCAGGAGCGCGATCCGCTCCCGGCTGAGTATTCCGGCGGTCTCCGCCGTGGCCGGCAGTGCCATGATCAGGGCATCCGCCTGGGGCAGGACGCTGTCCAGGGCGGAGAGGGGCAGTACCCGGGCAAAGGCAGGCGCATCACACCTGCCACTGCGGCACACCCCCGTGACCTCCGCCCCCAGATCCCGCAGGCGGCTGGCAATATTGGCCCCAATATCCCCCGTTCCCAGCATAACGATGCGGCTGCCGGTGATGGAGCGCACAGGGGCCAAATAGGTCCATTTCCGCTGTCCCAGGTCCCTCAGATACTCCGGCATCCGCCGCAGCAGCATCAGCAGCACCATGATCACATGCTCGGCAATGGTGGGGCCGTATGCCCCGGAGCCGCTGGTCAGCAGGCACTCCTCCCCAGGCCAAGCGCCCTCCGGCAGGTATTTGTCCACACCGGCAAAATCGCTGCTGAGCCACCGGAGGTTCTTGGCCTCCCGCAGGATGGCGGGGGCCGGGTGGCCGAAGATCACCTCGCAGTCCCCCAGATTCTCCGCCACCTGGTCACCACGGCAATAGGTCACAGAAAAGCCCAGCTCCGCCGCCACCTGATCGATGCGACTGCGGTAGGTCTCGTTGGTAAAGTCCACACTGCACAGGATCTTTCTCATTGGTTGTCCCCCCTCTTCTCCGTCGCCTTTGCCAGGGCATCCAGCACTGCCTCGGCTGTGCGGATGCCGTCTGCCGCCGCGGACATGATCCCGCCGGCATATCCGGCCCCCTCGCCGCAGGGCCACAGCCCACAGAGAGATGCCTGGCCGCCCGCATCCCGCAGGATACGCAGCGGGCAGGAGGAGCGGCTCTCCACAGCGGTCAGCACTGCGTCGGGATCGGCAAAGCCCCGGACCTTCCGCTCCAGTATGGGCAGCGCCTCCGCCAGGGCATCGCAGACAAACGCCGGCAGCACCTGCCACAGGTCGCACCAGTGGACGCCCGGGCGATAGGTGGGCTTCACCTTCCCCGGCCCCTGGGATGGGCGGCGGAGCAGGAAATCCTCCACCCGCTGGGCGGGAGCCACATAGTTCCCGCCGCCGGCGGCATAGGCCCGCTCCTCCAGCTCCCGCTGGAAGGCGATCCCCGCCAGAGGGCTGTCCCCCGGATAGTCCTCCGGGGAGACGCTGACCAGCAGGCCGCCGTTGCAGTTCTCCCCATCCCGGGCGTAGAGGCTCATACCATTGGTAACGGCCCGCTCCGCCTCGCTGGCGGCGGCCACCACTGTGCCGCCGGGGCAGACGCAGAAGCTGAACACGCTGCGCCCGCTGTCCAGGTGGCAGCTGAGCTTATAGCTGGAGGCGGGCAGACGGGGATGGCCCGCCTGGGCCTTGTACTGGCTGTAGTCGATGTCCCGTTGGAGATGCTCGATGCGGACCCCCACCGCCAGGGGCTTCTGCTCCATGGCCACCCCCTGGTCGTGGAGCATGGCGAAGGTGTCCCGGGCGCTGTTGCCCAGAGCCAGGACCACCTGCTCCGCCTCCAGCACATAGGCGCCCTCCGGCCCCTCCACCTCCAGCGCGGAGATGCGGCCGTCGGTCTGCCGAAGCCCTGTTACCCGGTGGGAAAAGCGGATATCCGCCCCCAACGCCGTCAGCTCCTGCCGCATACTGATCAGGGCGCGATGGAGATAGTCTGTCCCCGCGTGGGGCTTGGCGTCCACAAGGATGGAGGCCGGCGCGCCGTGGCGCACCAGGGTCTCCAGGATGAAGCGGTGGCGGAGGTCCCGGGTGCCGGTGTTCAGCTTGCCGTCAGAAAAGGTCCCTGCGCCGCCCTCCCCAAACTGGACATTGGACTGGGGGTCCAGCGCCCCGGTGGACCAGAACCGCTCCACATCGGCGCTGCGCTCCTCCACCGCCTTTCCCCGCTCCAGCAGAATGGGCTTTGCCCCGCACCGGGCCAGGATCAGGGCACAGAACAGCCCCCCCGGTCCGGCGCCGACCACCACAGGGCGGCATTGGGGCGGGGCAACCGGCGCAGGCAGGCGGTACTCCTCCCGCTCCGCCCGGGTGACCTGGCGGCTGCGGCAGCGGCGCAGAATCCGCTCCTCCCCCTTTACCTTTACCCGCAGGGTGTAGACATAGTGTACGCCCTCCCGGGCGTCCAGCGCCCGGCGGAGGACCTTGATGTGCTGAATATCCCCCGGGGCGCACCGGAGCACCGCCGCAGCCCTTTGGGCCAGACAGTCCTCCCCCTCCTCCAGGGTCAGCTTGATGTTTTCGATCAGCAGCATGGCTGCTCCTTTCCGGGGTTCTCCCCTGGGTAAAATTCCGCCGGCTTACCGGAGCGGACGGCGATGAGCTGGGATGCAATGGATACGGCGATCTCCGCCGGACTCTCCCCGCCGATGGGGAGCCCGATGGGCGCATAGACACGGTCCACCGCCTGCCGGCTGAATCCGGCGGCCAGCAGCCGCTCCCGGGTGGCGGAGGCCTTCCGGCGGCTGCCGATACAGCCGATATACTTTGCCGGGGTGGTCAGCACCTGGGTCAGCACCACATAGTCCGCCTGGTGCCCCGGGGTCATGACCACCACATAGTCCTCCGCCCCAATAGGGCCAACAGTAGCCAGCGCCTGTTCATAGGGGCCGCAGTGGATCTCCGCCGCCTCGGGAAATGCCTCCCCGACGGCGGCATGGGGCCGCTGGTCGTAGACCACCAGGCGGAAATCCGTCATGGCCAGAATGGCCGCCAGGGCCCGGGACACATGGCCGCCGCCGAAGAGGTACACGGTGCCCGTCCGCTGCAGCGGCTCCACATAGAGATCCGGTGTACCGGGGGAGAATCGGCTCTTCTCCCCCAGCAGCATCTCCAGGGACGGCAACATCTCCGCCGGCAGTCCCCGCAGTCCACGGGAATGGGTGTAGGTCCCCGCCTGCCAGCCGCCATCCCCAATGGCTGTCACCAGCCAGGCCGCCTCCTTCCCCGTCACCAGATCTAGGATCTCCTCCACCAGCTGGCGGTCCTCCGGGGCAAAATATTGCACATACAGCCGGACATCGCCGCCGCAGATCATGCCGATGTCCGCGATCTGGTCGGCAGAGAGGCGGTACTCCTGGAACCGGGAGCTTTTGGTACAGATGGCCTCCTCCGCCACCGCCTGGGCCCGGAATTCCACCGCGCCGCCGCCGATGGTCCCCAGGGTACTGCCGTCCCCCCGGACCAGCATTTTCGCCCCCGTCCCCCGGGGGGTAGAGCCACTGCTGGCCACAATGCTGACCATGGCCGCCCCCCGTCCCCGGGCCAGCTCCTCCGCCAGTGCGGCAAACAACTTCTTCATTTCTTTTTCCCCATTTTTTGCAAATTTGTTGACATTTTCCGCAATTTAGGATAGAATAATTTTCCTTTTCCCTTCACAAGCCGGGAAAAGAGGGTATCTGGTCTGGCGCAGGGAAGGCTCGTGACCTCCTGCGCCGCTTCTGATCAAGTATCTCCCGTCTTCTTTTAAGGCCATGGCGTCGCCCCAATCGCCGCCCGCTGGTCTGACCTGATGCGGGGCAACTGATGAAAAGGAGCGTGAACCAATGATCACCATGACATCTATCTGCAAAACCTACCGCGTCCGGCAGCGGGAGGCTGGCCTGGGCCATGCGATCCGCAGCCTCTTCTCCCGATCCTGCCAGGAGGTCCCCGCCCTGCGGGACATGACCTTCACCATTCCCGACGGGCAGATCGTGGGGTACATCGGCCCCAACGGCGCGGGAAAATCCACCACCATCAAGATCCTCAGCGGCATCCTCCGCCCCGACAGCGGCAGCTGCACGGTCAACGGTCTGGTCCCCTGGGAGGACCGGAAGCGCCATGTGGCCCGGCTGGGGGTGGTCTTCGGCCAGCGGAGCCAGCTGTGGTGGGATGTGCCGGTGGCGGACTCCTTCCGCCTGCTGCGGGACATCTACCGGGTGCCGGAGAGGAAGTTCCGGGAAAATCTGGACCAGCTGACGGAGCTGCTGGAGCTGGGGGACCTGCTGCGGACCCCGGCCCGGATGCTGTCCCTGGGCCAGCGGATGCGGTGTGAGATCGCCGCCGCCCTTCTCCACAGCCCGGAGGTGCTGTTCCTGGATGAGCCCACCATCGGCCTGGACGCGGTGAGCAAGCTGAAGGTCCGGGAATTTATTCTGGAGCAGAACCGGCTCCACGGCACCACCGTTATCCTCACCACCCACGACATGCAGGATGTGGACGCCCTGTGCAGCCGGGTGCTGCTCATCGGTAAGGGGCAGCTCCTCCTGGACGGCACCACGGAACAGATCCGGGCCATGGCGGGAGAAAATCTGTCCACCGAGGAGTCGGTGGCAGACCTGTACCGCCGGTTCGGCATTTGAGGTGGCGGTATGCGGACCTATTTTTCCTTCTTTACCATGCGCCTGATGGCGGGGCTTCAGTACCGGGCCGCCGCCCTGGCGGGCATGAGCACCCAGTTCGTCTGGGGATCTATGGAGATCCTCATCTATCGGGCCTTCTGGCTGGAGCACCCGGAGCGGTTCCCCATGGGAATGGATGCCCTGTCGGCCTATATCTGGATGCAGCAGGCCTTTCTGGCCTTCTTTGCCATGTGGTACTTCGAGCAGGACCTGGTGGATGCGGTACAAAACGGGTCGGCGGCCTATGAGCTGACCCGGCCCACAGATCTCTACGGCATGTGGATAGCCCGGACCCTGGCCCTTCGGCTGAGCCGGGCGGCCCTGCGGTGCCTGCCCATTCTGGTGGTGGCGGTACTGATACCCGCCCCCTTTGGGCTGCGGCTGCGGATCGCCCCCTCCACCTTCGCCCTGTTTCTGCTGTCCATGGCGCTGATGCTGCTGGTGGTGTGCGCCTATACCCTGTTCGTCTACGCCCTGGGGTTCCACATGGTGTCCACCCAGGGGATTCGCTGGCTCTCCCTCTCCGCAGCAGATCTGCTGGGGGGCGCCATCGTCCCCCTCCCCTTCCTGCCGGAGCCTCTGCGGACCATTGCCGCCCTCAGCCCCTTTGGCGCCATGCAGAATGTCCCCCTGCGGATCTTCGGCGGGGACATTGCCGGGGCGGAGATCGCCTCCGCCATGGGGCTGCAGCTCCTCTGGGCAGCGATCCTGGCCGCCGCAGGCTATGGACTCATGCACAGCGGCCTGCGCCGCGCCGTCATTGCGGGGGGCTGAGCCATGAGACTCTATTGCAAATTTCTATCGCTCCACCTGAAGAGCGCCCTGACCTATCGGGCATCCTTTCTGTTGAGCTGCCTGGGGACACTGCTGGGGACGGTGAATGTCTTCCTGGGTGTGGTCTTCCTGCTGAACCGCTTCGGCTCCATCGGGGGCTACACCCTGCCCCAGCTGGCCCTGTGCTTTGGGGTGATCCTCCTGGCCACCTCCCTGGCGGAGTGCTTCGCCCGGGGATTGGACGCCTTTCCCCAGGTGCTGGCCCAGGCGCAGTTTGACCGTCTCCTGGTCCGCCCCCGCGGTCTGCTCTTCCAGCTGCTGTGTCAGGATATGCGGCCCAATATGCTACCCCGCCTGCTCCAGGGTGTGGTAATGCTGGTCTGGGCGGTGCAGGCCGGGGCTGTCCGGTGGACGGCGGCCAAGGTCCTGGTGCTGCTGATGATGATCGGCTGCGGCGCGGGGATCTTCTTCGGCCTCTTTTTGGTCAACGCAGCCCTGTGCTTTTTCACCACGGAAGGGCTGGAGGTCATGAACATCTTCACCGACGGTCCCCGGGAGTACGGCAAATACCCCTTTGGGATCTACGGCAAGCCGGTGCTCCTGGTGCTCACCTTCCTGGTCCCCCTGGCTCTGGTGCAGCACTGGCCCCTGCAGTATCTGCTGGATCGCGGGCCGGGCTGGTACGGGGCCCTGCCCATAGCGTCTCTGCTGTTCCTGCTGCCCTGTCTCGGTCTGTGGCGGCTGGGGGTGCGGCACTACCGGTCCACCGGCTCTTGAGGGTATCATACCACAGCCGGGCCAAAGACACAAGATAACGCACAAGATGAACAGGACGGCAGCTGCTTTCGCAGTCTGCCGTCCTGATATCAAAAAAGTGCAAGCACTTTTTTGACAGGCACTCCGCTTCGCGCCTCGCGGCAAAGCCGCTGCGACGCACGCTGCGTGAGAAGTATTTTCTGCCAGGTACACGCCCTGGCAGAAAATGATTCACTCTTTTCGCCGCTTCCAGGCGGCGAACTCTGCGAGGCCACAGTAATCGCACAACATGAACAGGACGGCAGCTGCTTTCGCAGTCTGCCGTCCTGTTCATTCAGAGAAAAGAGAGAAGAGAAAGTGAAATGAGAGGGTCGATCTATATTTACAGCGTCAGTTACTATATCTGCCGCCGAAAAACTCCTCAAAGAAGTCGTCCATATCACCGCCGTAGGCGTAGCCGCCCTGGGGCGTCTGGACCATCTGCTGCTCCTGGCTGGTGGGGGTGGGCTCCGCCTCCGTGGTGCTGCCAAAGGTCAGCTCCGTGGTGTAGACCTTGCCCTCACGGACATAGGTAATGGTCGCGGTATCCCCGGCCTGGTAGCTCTTGCTGCCCATATTGTCCTTCAGGTCCTGGCTGCTGGTGATGACATTGCTGCCGATCATGGTGATCACATCGCCCACCTTGAGCCCGGCCTTTCCGGCAGGGCCGTCGGCCACAACTTCACCGATGTACGCACCGGCGCTGACGCCACTCTGGGGATAGTACGCCGCGTCCACCACGCTGACGCCCATATAGGGGTGAGAGGTGACCTGTCCGTTCTCCATGATGTCGCGGATCATATCCAAGACATCGTTGATGGGGATGGCAAATCCCAGGCCCTCCACGCTGGCGCCGGACATATTGTTAGAGGAGGAGAACTTGGCGGAGACGATACCCACCACCTCGCCGTAGGTGTTGAACAGGGGGCCGCCGGAGTTGCCGGAGTTGACGGCGGCGGTGATCTGGATCATGTTGAAGGGGGTGCCATCCACATTGATCTCACGGTTCAAGCAGGAGACGATACCCTCGGACATGGAGAAGGTCAGCTCGCCCAGGGGGTTGCCGATAGCCAGGATCTGCTCGCCCACCTGCAGGTCGTCGGAGCTTCCCAGCACCACAGCCTGTAGCTTGGTCTCACCGGGGTCCACCTTCAGCACCGCCAGGTCGTAGTCCTTGTCGCCGCCCACCACCTGGGCGCTGTAGGTGGTGCCGTCGCTCATGGTCACCTGAACATCGGTACCGCCGGAGATGACATGGTAGTTGGTCACAATGTAACCATCCTCCGTGATCACAAAGCCGGAGCCGGAGCTGGCGCTCTGGACCACCTGGCCGAAGAAGTTGAGGCTGGTGGAGGAGACATTGATGCTGACGCAGCTGGCCAGATTGGCCTTATAGACCTCCGCATAGCTCATCTGCTTGGTCCCGTCCACCTTCACTGTGCTGACCTCCGCCGCGGGGCGGTCGCTCATGAGGATGCGGGTTTCCGTGACCTGGCGGCTCTCCACCTCCTCATTGATCCACCAGCCTGCGCCGAAGGACGCGCCAACCAGCAGCGTTCCGCACAGGACGCCCGCCAGGATCTTCTTGCCCCGGCCCCGGCGGGACTTGGGCTCCAGATCTACGATGGGCTGGGTGGGCTCCATATCCTGCGGCTGTCTGCCGCAGTAGTGATACTCATAGTCGCTTCTGTTGTTCTCGTTATACATGGAACTATACCTCCTGAAAACGGCGTGCCGTTTCTTAATTTCTGAGTGTAGGATACAGGGGAGATATGTCCAAAGTATGAAGATTTTTTGCCGAGTTTTTAAACAAATTTCAAACCATTTATGACCCGGACGCTCTCTCCCCAGAAAATGCCCCGCCCATGCGCCTCCGGGCGGTCAAAATATCCCGATCGATCTGCTGCCGCACCTGGTCCAGGCCGTCAAATTTCATCACCGGCCGGATATAGGTCCGCAGCTCCAGGATCAGCTCCTCCCCGTAGAGATCCCCGGCAAAATCCAGCAGCAGGGTCTCCACCGTCACCTGGTCAAAATCGTCGGCAGATGGCCGTTGTCCCACATTGGTCATGCCCAGGACCCGCTGTCCCGCCGCCCTGGCCACACCGCCGTAGACCCCCAGGGGGGGCAGCAGCTTCTCCGGCCCAAAGCCCAGATTTGCCGTGGGCATCCCGTGCCGCCGCCCATTGGCACGGCCGTGGACCACAGGGCCCATCATGAGATATCCTCCCCCCAGCAGCGCCGCTGCACGGGAAAACGCTCCGGCGGAAAAGGCCTCCCGGATCTCCTGTCCAGTGACCGGGCAGCCATCCAGGGCGACCCGCTCCACCTCCTCCACCTCCAGACCCATGGACCGCAAAAGCGCAGCATTGCCGGAGTCGTCGGCGCCGAAGGTGTACCCCCGGGCCAGCACCACCTTTTTTGCCCCCAGCTGTTCCAGCAGCACCCGCCGGACAAAGTCCTCCGGGCAGCCGACCCCATCGGCAGGCAGAGAGATCATATGCTCCACCCCCAGCTGCTGCATCAGGAATACCTTCTCCTCCGGTGTGGAGAGGACCTTGCCCCGCGGCTCCAGCGTTACCACCACCGGCGTCAGCTCCCGCTCCTGCAAAAGCCGGGACAGCACCGCCCGGTGCCCCAGGTGGACACCGTCAAAGCAGCCGAAGGCCACACAGGTCCCGGCAGATGTATATGGTTTCTGCTCCATCTTATTCATGGAAAGCACCTCTTTTCACCTAGAGATCAATGAAAAAGCCGCCCCGGGGCAAAACCGTCCCGGGGCGGGCAGGGGCACACATTGCCCCTATTCCTCGTCCTCACCAACACCGTGGTCGTGGCCGCAGCATCCACCCTCGCAGCTGTCGCAGGGGCAGGCGTCGAAGGGGACGCCCTTGCGCTTGTAGTAGTCCGCCACAGCGGCCTTCACCGCCTGCTCCGCCAGAACAGAACAGTGGATCTTCACCGCAGGCAGGCCGTCCAGGGCCTCCACCACCGCTTTGTTGGTCAGGGTCAGCGCCTCACTGAGGGGCTTGCCCTTGATCATATCGGTGGCGATGGAGCTGGTGGCGATAGCGGAGGCGCAGCCGAAGGTCTGGAACTTCACATCCTCGATGACCTCGTCGTCGCTGATCTTCAGATACATCTTCATAATATCGCCGCACTTGGCGTTGCCCACCTCGCCGACGCCATTGGCGTCGGTAAGCACGCCCACATTGTGGGGGTGGGCGAAGTGCTCCATAACTTTCTCACTGTATTCCATTGCCATAGCAATTATTCTCCTTTTATCTGTGGTTTCAATATGGTGATCTGCCGGTCAATTGGCGTAGGGATCGGGCATCGTCTCCAGCATATGGCCCCAGACAGGGCTCATCTGGCGGAGGGTCCTGACCACCTCCGGCACCTGGGTGAGAATATAGTCCACTTCCTCCATGGTGTTGTACTCGCACAGGCTCAGTCGCAGGGAGCCGTGGGCGATCTCATGGGGCATCCCCAGGGCCAGCAACACATGGCTGGGGTCCAGGCTTCCGCTGGTGCAGGCGCTGCCGGAGCTGGCGCAGATGCCGGCCATATCCAGGCGCAGCAGCAGGCTCTCCCCCTCGATGCCCTCGAAGCAGAAGCTGACGATACCGGGGACCTTGTGGTCGGGGTCGCCGTTGCAGCGGGAATTGGGGATCTGGGAGAGACCGGCGATCAGCTTATCCCGCATAGCGGTGACCTTGGCCATATTCTCCTCCAGATGGTCGCAGCTCTCCTTCAGGGCGGCGGCCATGGCCAGGATCGCTGGGATGGCCTCCGTGCCGCCCCGCTTGCCCCGCTCCTGGGCTCCGCCCTCAATGAAGTTCTTCAGCTTGATGGACTTCTTGCAGTACAGGGCGCCAACGCCCTTGGGGGCATGGAACTTATGGCCGGAGAGGGACAGCATATCAACGTTGTCCGCCACCACATCCACAGGCACATGGCCCACCGCCTGGACGGCGTCGGTGTGGAAGATGATCCCCTTCTCCCGGCAGATGGCCCCGATCTCCCGGATGGGCTGAAGGGTGCCGATCTCGTTGTTGGCAAACATAATGGTCACCAGGCAGGTGTCGGGGCGGATCGCCTCCGCCAGCTCCTCCACCCGGACCAGACCATTCTCATGGACCGGGAGATAGGTGACCTCAAAGCCCTGCTTCTCCAGCTTGGCCAGGGTGTGGAGCACTGCGTGGTGCTCGATGGTATCCGAAATAATGTGCCGCTTCCCCGTCTCGGCCCCCAGGCGGGCGGCCTCGGTGATGGCCCAGTTGTCGGCCTCCGTGCCGCAGCCGGTGAAATAGATCTCCCGGGGCTCGGCGTTCAGGCATTTGGCCACCGTCTCCCGGGCAGAGATCAGGGCCAGATTGGCCTCCCGCCCCTTCAGATGAAGGCTGCTGGGGTTGCCGTACAGCTCCTTCATAGCAGGAAGCATGGCGTCCACTGCGGCCTTGCTCATGGCGGTGGTCGCCGCATTATCAGCATATACAAACATGGATCTGCTCCTTCTTTCTTTCAGAAACCGGGTTCCCCCGGTAAAAATCAAATTACGCTTGGAGATTACCTCCTAAACTCCTATAGGAATATAGGAATTGCTTACATGATAAGACCCGCAGGAAAAAATGTCAAGTAGGCGCTAACAATTTCCCCGGGCGTGGGTGGCGCATCGGGCATCGATCCGACGCTGCTTGTCCACCAGATCCGCCAAGGTCACATGGTCCACCACATTGCTGATGGCCTGATCCACCTGCTCCCACAGGTCCAGGGTCACGCAGGCCTTGCACCGGGCGCACTGGTTCACCGCGTCATCCAGGCAGGACACCGGGGCAATGCTGCCCTCCACTGTCCGCAGGATCTGGCCCACGGTGTACTCCTCGGGGTCGTGCATCAGGTGGTATCCCCCCCTTGCGCCCCGGACGCTGCGGATCAGTCCGCCCCGGACCAGGAGCGGGATGATCTGTTCCAGATACTTCTCGCTGATCCCCTGGCTCTCCGCCACAGACTTCACCGAGAGGTTGACTCCCTCCTCCTGCATGGCCAGGGCCAACATCAGGTGCAGTGCGTACCGGCTCTTTGTGGATATTTTCACGGGGAACTCCCCTCCCTTCGATCAATTCCTATCTTAGTATAGGAATTATCCCCTGTCAAGTGGGAAATATCACAGTTGTTCCATCTGGAAAAATTCTTTCTTCCCTTCCGCCCCACCAATGATCGCCATATCCGCATAAATAGAATGACCTGTACAGCACACACCCCGGCGCAAAATTTGACCTGGAGAAATCCTGCAAACCGCCCCCGCTGAAGTTGTTCAGCGGGGGCGGTTTTTCTCTCTTTTGCTGAATTTTTTTCTGATATTTTGTGGGAGACGACAGAAGAATTTTGGTGTCTGGCAGTTTTTGGGAAATTTAGGCGAAAATTTTTGACGAACGAAAATCGTGGAAACTTACGGAAAATGGCTAATTTTTCGCAAAATCGGGAATCGAAATTTTTTCAAAAATGGTCAAGGCTACCAAAACGCTACCAAGGTCTACCCCTTGGGGCTCTAGGGCTGGAGGCCATTTCGGAAAATTTTTTTGCTACCAAAATAAAGCAAAAACGCTACCACCAAATTCTGGAAACCCGGAAAGCCTTGGGGCGCAAGGGGTTCCGGGGGCAAAAAATCCTGCTAAGGGGCTTAACGCTGGTCTTCCGGGCGAAAAAGTTGGTGATTTTGCCGAAAGGAAGCCAAAAGGATGCACTTTTATCCCACAAAACAAGAAGGAGGAAATCCACCATGAGAAATCTGAAGAAGATTCTCGCACTGGTCCTGGCTCTGGTCATGAGCATGTCTCTGCTGGCCACTGCCAACGCCTTCTCCGATGACAAGGACATTGACGCCACTTATAACGAGGCCGTCTCCGTCCTGTCCGGCCTGAAGGTGTTTGAGGGCTACGAGGATGGCAGCTTCCAGCCCAAGGGTTCCATCACCCGCGCTGAGGTTGCCGCCATCATCTACCGCATCGTCACCGGCGATGTGGAGGACAAGCAGGTCAAGCTGTATGCTGACTACAACAAGTTCACCGACGTTAAGTCCAGCTCCTGGTACGCTGGCTACGTCAACTACTGCGCCAACGCCGAGCTGGTGAAGGGCCGCGACGGTAAGACCTTCGATCCTCAGGGCAAGGTCACCGGTTACGAGGCTCTGGCCATGATCCTGCGCGCTGTGGGTTACGACAAGAACGGCGAGTTCACCGGCAAGGAGTGGCAGGTCCAGACCGCCGCTGTTGCCAAGAGCCTGGGGATCACCAACAATATCATCCCCGGCACTCTGAACACCGCTGCTACCCGTGAGACCGTGGCCGAGATCCTGTTCCGCGCCATCCTGGTCCCCACCGTTGAGTACACCCTGGCTTACGGTTATCGCCCCACTGGTGATTCCCTGGGCTGGAAGTCCTTCAAGCTGGAGCAGATCAAGGGCGTGGTCGTTGCCAACGAGTACGCTGATCTGTACAGCGCTTCCACTCTGGCTGAGGGTAAGACCGAGCTGGAGACCGAGGACGGCATCCGCGCTCTGAACTGCGCCACCGCTCTGACCGACATCGGCGAGGCCCGCTATGCCTACGTCTCCGGCAAGACCGTGTACGCCATCGCCGACACCGGCAGCAACACTGTCTGGGAGAACGA
>CAUWCX010000001.1:0-168928 GCA_963557105.1 uncultured Oscillospiraceae bacterium | reverse complement strand
CCTATTCCTGCGTATGATCCTCACCTCCGATCACAGAATCAATATTCTGTGTGCAAAAGAAGCGGGATAGTCCTGCGCTGTACCACATACTGCGGGAAAATTATACCATAATCCGTCCATAATTTCAATGCTGTCCCTAATTTTGGGCGTACTTTATCAGACCGCAAAAGAAAAAATTTTGCGGTCAGCCCTTTGCGCCCTTCGACGCCTTCCAGCAGCCTCTGTTGGGGCAGAATCTCCTCTTTTCCTATCCACTTACCCGGCTCGCCCGACAGGGATGCACACAGAATATTGATTCCGTCTACAACACCAGCCTCAGCCGGTCCAGCTGCCGCTGGTGCTCCGTCCCGGAGGTCAGCAGGTAGAGCCGGGTGGTTTCGATGCTGCTGTGGCCCAGCACATCCGCCAGCTTTACCATATCGCGGCTGGCCTGGTAGAAGACCCTGGCGAACAGGTGGCGGAAGTTGTGGGGGAAGACCTTGCTGGGGGCCACCCCCGCCGCCCTGCATAGCCCCTTCATCTCCGCCCAGATCTGGCGGCGGCTGATGGGCGTCCCGTTTCTGGTGAGAAAAATCTCGCCGGAGACGGTTTTTTGCTCCTTGGCGTAGTGCAGCAGCTTGCGGCACAGCTTCACCGGCAGCAGGATGGTGCGCAGCTTGCCCTTCATGGCGATCTCCGCCCGGCCCGCCCGGGCGGCCTCCACGGTGATGTACCGTACCTCGCTGACCCGGATGCCCGTGGCGCAGATGGTCTCCATCAGCAGGGCCAGCCGCCCCTTGCCCCGGGCCCGGGCGGCGGCGGTGAGGGCGTCGTAGTCCCGCCGGGTCAGATCCCGCCGGTCATCCCGGAATATCCGCCGCTGGAGCTTCAAAAACTTCACCCGGCAGTCCCCGCGCCCCAGAAAATCCAGCAGGCTGTTGAGGGCGGAGAGCATGGCGTTGACGCTGGCGGGGGCGTAGCCCAGCTCCACCAGGCGGGCCTTCCACGCCGCCGCGGCCTCCTTGGTGATGGCCCGCCCGGCCAGCCACCGGGCGAAGGCCCGGACGTCCCGCAAATATTTTTCCGCGGTGGCCGCGCTTTTTTCCGCCAGCTGGAGATGGCGGCCATAGGCCTGGAGCTGTGCTGCTGTTAATCCGTGGTCGTTCATAATGGACCTCCTCCATGGGGTGATGGCGTTATTTTACCGGCACAGGGCGGTCAAAAAAAGCGGGCGTTTTGTTCAGCCGCCGCATTTGCTGCTTTTCCCCGTTGACCGAACCGCTGTTCTGGGGTAAAATAAACCTTACGAGAATTTTTGAGAGAGATGGTACATATCCTATGATCCAGAACTTTGACCAGCGGTATATCGCCGCCCGCCGGGCGGTCATCGCCCGGCGATACGCCCGCATGAACCCCCAGCAGCGGGAGGCCGTCCTGGCCACGGAGGGGCCCCTGCTGCTGCTGGCCGGGGCGGGCAGCGGGAAGACCACGGTGCTCATCAACCGGGTGGACAACCTGCTGACCTTCGGCCGGGGCAGCGACAGCGACGAGGTCCCCTATTGGGCGGGGGAGGAGGAGCTCGCCTTCCTGGAGGGGTTCCCCGCCGACCCCAGCCCCGAGGACTGGCAGGAGGCCCGCCGCCTGTGCGCCGTGGACCCCGCCGTGCCCTGGTCCGTGATCGCCATCACCTTCACCAACAAGGCCGCCGGGGAGCTGAAGGAGCGGCTGGCGCGGATGTGCGGCCCCGCTGCCAACGATATCTGGGCGGCCACCTTCCACTCCGCCTGCCTGCGGATCCTCCGCCGGGACATTGAGCAGCTGGGCCTGGGCTTTACCAGCAATTTCACCATCTACGACAGCGACGACAGCAAGCGGGTCATCAAGGACATCCTCAAGGACCTGAGCCTGGACGAGAAGGAGTTCCAGCCCCGGTCCGTCCTGGCCATCATCAGCGGGGCCAAGGACAAGGACCAGGGCCCGGAGGAGTTCGCCCGGGAGGCACGGCTGGGCCACGACTGGCGGATGCCCCGCATTGCGGAGATCTACGCCGGGTATGTCCGCCGCCTGCGGGAGGCCAACGCCCTGGACTTCGACGACATCATCCTCCACACCGTCCACCTGCTGCAGAAGGATGAGGAGGTCCTGCGCTTCTATCAGCGGAAGTTCCGCTATGTCCTCATCGACGAGTACCAGGACACCAACCACCTGCAATACCTGCTGGCCCGGCTCCTGGCCGGGGGCCATGAGAACATCTGCGTGGTGGGCGACGATGACCAGTCCATCTACCGCTTCCGGGGGGCGAATATCGAAAACATTTTGCACTTCGAGAGCCAGTACGCCAGTTGCCGCACCATCCGCCTGGAGCAGAACTACCGCTCCACCCAGAACATCCTGGACGCCGCCAACGCCGTCATCCGCAACAACAGCGGCCGGAAGGGCAAGACGCTGTGGACGGAGAGCGGGGCGGGGGAGAAGGTGCTGGTGAAGACCGTTTTCAACGAGAGCGACGAGGCCAACTTCGTGGTGAACCGGATCATGGAGGACTACGGCCGGGGGGCCAACTGGCGGGACAACGCCGTGCTCTACCGCATGAATGCCCAGTCCAACGCCCTGGAAATGGCCCTGAAGCGCCAGGGCGTGCCCTACCGGATCTACGGGGGCATGAAGTTCTTTGACCGGGCGGAGGTCAAGGATATGCTGTCCTATCTCTGCCTCATCAACAACCCCGCCGACGACCTGCGCCTGCGGCGGATCATCAATGTCCCCGTCCGGGGCATCGGCGCCGCCACCATAGAGAAGGTGCAGGCCCTGGCCATGCAGTCCGGCCGCAGCCTGTGGCAGGTCCTGGTTGACTCCGCCGCCTATCCCGAGCTGAAGAGCGCCAGCGGCAAGCTCCTGGCCTTCGTGCAGATGATCGAAGGGCTGCGGGAGCTGGAGGGGAATGTGGAGCTGCCGGAGTTCTACGACGCGGTGTGTGAGCGCACGGGCTACATCCGGGCCCTGGAGCAGAAAAACGACATGGAGAGCCGGGGCCGCATCGAGAACGTCCAGGAGCTGCGCTCCAGCATCCTGGGCTTCCTGGACAGCGACCCGGAGGACCGCTCCCTGGCGGGCTTTTTGGACACGGTGGCCCTGTACACCGACCTGGACAGCGCCGAGGAGGGGGACAACTGCGTCTCCCTCATGACCATGCACAGCGCCAAGGGCCTGGAGTTCCCCGCAGTGTATGTGGTGGGCATGGAGGAGGGGGTATTCCCCGGAGGCCGCGCCGCCGGAGAGAGCGAGGAGATGGAGGAGGAGCGCCGGCTGTGCTATGTGGCCATGACCCGGGCCCGGGAGAAGCTCACCATGACCACCGCCCGGCAGCGGATGCTCTACGGCCGCACGGCCAACAATATGCCCTCCCGGTTCCTGGAGGAGATCCCGGCGGAGAACATGGTGTGGCAGAGCAAGGCCGCCCCCCGGCACAGCGACTGGGCTGGGGAAGGGGAGTTCGGCGGAAGTTCCTTCAGCAGTACGCGCACAGCTTCCTACGGCGACGCCGACCAGCGCCGCACCCGGACGGCCTCGGCCTACCGCCAGCGGGGGGCGGGCTTCACCGCCGGGGCCAAGGCCGCCGCGCCGGCCCTCCAGCTGCAGAAGGGGGACGCCGTCCACCACAGGACCTTCGGGGACGGCATGGTCCTCTCCGTGCGGCCCATGGGTGGGGACGCCCTGCTGGAGGTGGCCTTTGAACAGGTGGGCACCAAGAAGCTCATGCTGAAGGCCGCGGGAGCCAACCTCACCAAGCGCTGAACATTTTTTCAAAAAATTTTTCATGAAGCGGGAACAAAATCCCGATCGCCCCGTCTAATAGGCAGACCCGGTTGAACGGGCCGTCGATTTTTCGATAAGCAAAGCAAAAGGAGATAACATTCATGAAAAAGTTACTGACTACTCTGCTGGCCCTGTCCATGGCCCTGGCCCTGCTGGCCGGCTGCGGCAGCAAGAACAACGCCGGTAACGGCAATACCGCCGACAACGGCAGCAACACCCAGACCGAGCAGCCCGAGAAGCCCCAGAAGCCCCAGGAGCCCCAGGAGCCTGAGCAGGTGGAGGCCCCCGATCTGAACAAGTTCTATGAGGACTTCATGGCCAGCCTGGGTGAGGGCAACGCCCCCGCCATGATGGACCTGGACGACGCCACCATGGACGCCTACTACCCCGGTCTGAAGGACCTAGCCGCCAAGCAGAGCGTGAAGAAGGCTGCCGCCATCACGACGGTGAGCTTTGAGTTCGTCCTGCTGGAGCTGGAGAACGAGGCCGATGTGGCCGCCGCCCAGAAGATCATGCAGGAGCGCATCGACAGCCAGGCCAACGGCGGGGCCTTCTATCCCGCTGCCGCTGAGGCCTGGGCCAACGGCAAGGTCCTCACCAACGGCAACGTGGTTGCCCTGATCGTGGCCGGTGAGCAGCAGGCTGACGCCGAGGCGGCCTTCAACGCCCTGTTCGCCTAAGCTAAACGGAAAATACGCACAGAATCGATCCGGTGGAGCCGTGACCCGCGCGGTCACGGCTCCTCTTATGCCAATATCCAATAGGAGGGAGAGCCTATGGTTTTTTCCAGTCTGCCATTTCTGTTTTTCTATCTGGTGGCGGTGCTGGCGGTGTACAAGCTGTCGCCGCTGAAGCTGCGCAACCTGATCCTGCTTCTGGTCAGCCTGTTTTTCTACGGCTGGGGGGAGCCGGTCTATATCTTCATCATGTTCCTCTCCATCGCCGTGGACTACACCCACGGTATGCTGGTGGAGAAGTGGCGGGCCAACGACCGGAAGGCCCGCATGGCGGTAGCCAGCTCCGTGTTCTTCAATCTGGCCATCCTGATCTTCTTTAAGTACTGGGATTTCATCGCTGTCAATATCAATACCTTGACAGGGTTGAACCTGCCGGTGCTGGGAATTCCCCTGCCCATCGGCATCAGCTTCTACACCTTCCAGACCATGAGCTACACCATTGACGTCTATCGCCAGGACGCCCCGGTGCAGAAGAACCTGGTCACCTTCGGCGCCTTCGTCACCCTGTTCCCCCAGCTCATCGCCGGACCCATTATCCAGTACAAGTCCGTGGCGGAGCAGCTGGTGAGCCGCCGGGAGGATCTGGCCAAGTTCGTCTCCGGCGTCCAGCGCTTCACTGTGGGCGCGGCCAAGAAGGTGCTGCTGGCCAACGCCATCGGCAAGCTCTGGGACATGAGCCTTGCCAGTCAGGAGCTCACCGTAACTGGCGCATGGCTGGGCCTCATCGCCTACGCCTTCCAGATCTACTTTGACTTCTCCGGCTACAGCGACATGGCCATCGGCCTTGGCCGGATGATGGGCTTCGACTTCGTGGAGAACTTCAACTACCCCTATATTTCCAAGTCCGTAGTGGAGTTCTGGAAGCGGTGGCACATCTCCATGACCAACTGGTTCCGGGAGTACCTGTACTTCCCCCTGGGGGGCAACCGCGTGCCCCGGTGGCGCTGGGTGTGCAACATTCTCATCGTCTGGGCCTGCACCGGCATCTGGCACGGGGCGGGGTGGAACTTCCTGCTGTGGGGGCTCTACTACGCTGTGTTTATGCTGGCGGAGCGGCTGTTCCTGGGCAAGTGGCTGGAGAAGCTGCCCTCTGTCCTGCGCCACACCTACGCCATGGTGGTGGTGCTCCTGGGCTGGTGTCTCTTCGCCGTGGAGGACACGGCCCGTCTGGGGGTCTACTTCCGTACCCTCTTCGGCGGGGCGGAGTTCATCAACGCCAACACCATCTACCACCTCATCAGCTACCTGCCTATGCTGGTGATCCTCACCGTGGCGGCCACGCCTCTGGGCAAGAAGGTCTGGGACCGGCTCAGCGAGCGCACCCAGGCAGTGCTGACCCCGGTGCTGATGCTGGCGGGACTGATCCTCTGCACCGCCTCCCTGGTGGATGCCAGCTACAACCCGTTTTTGTACTTTAGATTCTAAGAAGGAGGACAATTGCTATGGTCAAAACAATGCAGCGCATCACTGCGGCTATCTTTGTCCTGTTCTTGGCCGTGTTCGGCATTCTGCACATCGCACTGCCGGACCGGACCTTCTCCCCGGTGGAGAACCGCAACCTGGCCCAGCTGCCCAAGTTTACCTGGAAGGACCTGGCCGACGGCAGCTACACCGCCGACCTGGAGACCTATCTGGCGGACCAGTTCCCCCTGCGGGACGGCTGGATCGGTCTGAAGACCCGGTATGAGTACCTGCTGGGCCACCGGGAGTTCAACAATGTCTATCTGGCGGGGGACAAGCTCATCTCCAAGGTCCACGACGCCAGCCGGGCGGAGAAGAACCTGGGCTATATCGCCGCCCTGCTGGAGAAGACCGACAAGCCGGTGTATCTGGGGCTGATCCCCACCGCCGCGGAGATCTGGCGGGACCAGCTGCCCTACGGGGCGGATACCTTTGACCAGTGGGCCTTCCTGGAGGAGGCCAAGAAGCTGGGGGCCAACTGGGTGGACATGGGGGGGATGCTCCAGGCCCACGCCGACGAGGCCATCTTCTACCGCACGGACCACCACTGGACCAGCCTGGGGGCTTACTACGGCTACGCCGCCCTCATGGAGGCCCTGGGGGAGGAGCCCCTGCCCCTGGGGGAGGGGACTACCGTCAGTGAGGACTTCTACGGCACCCTCTACTCCTCCTCCGGCGTCCACTGGCTGGAGCCCGACGCCATCCAGCGGTATGTCAGCGGGGAGGGCGTCACCGTCCTCAACGGTTTCACCGGGGAGACCGGTGGGCTGTACGTGGACAAGTTCCTGGGGGAGAAGGACAAGTACGCCTCCTTCATGGGGGGCAACAACCCCATCTATATCGTCAAGAACCCCGACGCCCAGACGGACAAGAAGCTTCTGGTGGTTCGGGACAGCTACAGCGACAGCCTGGCTCCCTTCCTGAGCCAGTACTACAGCGAGGTCCACCTGCTGGATCTGCGCTACTACCGCACCCCGGTGGCCAAGTATGCGGAGGACAACGGCCTGGATGAGATCTTCGTGTGCTACAGCGTGGAGAACTTTGTCAAGGACGCCGACGCCGTATTCCTGGGACAGTAGAGGAGAGGGCGCTGGGCGCCGAAGAATAGACAGAGATAACTTTGGAGGAAAAAGCGATGGAAAGAAAGAGACTGCTTGCACTTGCCCTGGCGCTGGTCATGGTCATGACCCTGGCCGCCTGCGGAAAGAAGAAGGATGACCAGGTCATTGGCGGCGCCGATGGCCCCACGGATATTGAGGTCAGCGACGGCCAGGAGAACGGCGAGGACCAGACCCCGGCGGAGCCTGCGCCGGAGGCCCCGGAGACCCCCGACAGCCCCGATGAGGAGGAGAAGCCTGAAGAGGAGCAGAAGGGTGATGCTCCCCAGGAGGAGAAGCCCGGTGATGTGGTGCCTCTGCCCCAGGAGACCCAGGCGGCCATCAGCCACACAGATGTGACCTTCAAGGCCCCCGGTGACCGCTTTACCCTGTCGGTGAAGAATGTAGAGGGGAAGACCACCTTCGCCTCCGCTGATGAGGCCGTGGCCACGGTGGACGAGAACGGCCTGGTCACCGCTGTTGGCCCCGGCACCACCACCATTACCGCTGTGGCGGAGGGGGATATGGCCTTCTCCTGCATCATCCGGTGCAGCTGGACGGCGGAGGAGCAGCCCCAGGAGCCCCAGGACGGCGCGACCGCCGGTGCGGTGGATCTGAAGGCCTTCTACACCGATGTTGCGGCCAACTACAGCCTCTCCGGCATGATGACGGAGATGACCGACAGCGAGCTGATGGACACCTATTTCCCCGGCCTGTCCGCTGTGGAGCTGAAGCAGCAGGCCCTCTACTACACCATGATCACCATGAACAATGGGGAGATCTCTATGGTGGAGGTGTCCGACAGCGCCGATGTGGAGACGGTGAAGGCCGCCTTCCAGGCCCGGGTGGACAGCATGATCAACGGCGGGGCCTGGTATCCCGAGCCCACCAGGATCTGGACCGACTGCTCCCGGGTGGTCTCCTACGGCAATTATGTGCTGATGGTGGTCAGCGAGGACTGCGACAGCATCCTGGCGGATTTCGAGGCCCTGCTGGCCTGATCCCCCAGTTGACAGCCGCCGAAAAATCCTGTATTCTTTAGAGGAAAACGGGAGAACAGAACATACAACAGGAGAGTATCCCGCCCATCGCGCCGGGATGCTCTCATGTTTTCTTTTGGAGGAAGAGATGACCCTGGAGGAGTTTTTTGCCCGGCACCGGAGGGTGGCCGTGGCATTTTCCGGCGGAGTGGACTCCGCCTATCTGCTGGGGGAGGCCCTGGCCCACGGCGCGGCGTGTACCGCCTACTTTGTCCGCACCCCCTTCCAGCCGGCCGTTGAGCTGCGGGACGCAGAGGAGACGGCGGCGATCCTGGGGGCGGAGCTGCGGGTGCTGCCCCTGGATGTGCTGGCAGATCCCCAGGTGGCGGCCAACCCGGCGGACCGGTGTTACCACTGCAAGCGGCGGATCTTTGCCGCCATTGCTGCGGCGGCGGGGGCGGAGGGCTATGACACGCTGCTGGACGGTACCAACGCCTCCGACGACGCCGGGGACCGGCCGGGTATGCGGGCCCTGGCGGAGCTGGCGGTTCTGTCGCCCCTGCGGCTGTGTGGCGTGACCAAGGACCAGGTGCGGCGGGGGGCCAGGGCCATGGGCCTTCCCGTGTGGGACAAGCCCTCCTACGCCTGCCTGGCCACCCGCATCCCCACGGGGACGCCCATTGCGGCGGCGGACCTGGAGCGGGTGGAGCGGGGGGAGAACATCCTCATGGACATGGGCTTCCGGGACTTCCGCCTGCGGCTGCGGGCGGGGGGACTGCTGCAGCTGCGGCAGGAGGATATGGCGGCGGCCCAGGCCCGGTGGCCGGAGCTCCAGCGCCGCCTGGGGGCGGATTTTCCCCACCTGACCATCGACCACATTCCCCGGCCCGGCCGGGAGAACTGAGAGGAGCACCATGGAACAGAGAGAGCTGATGGCACTGCTGCGGGCGGTGCAGACCGGGGAGACCACCCCGGACCAGGCGGCGGCGAAGCTGCGCTCCGCCCCGGTGGAGGACCTGGGCTACGCCAAGGTGGACCACCACCGGGCCATCCGCCAGGGGGCGGCGGAGGTCGTCTACGGCCAGGGGAAGACCGCGGAGCAGATCCGGGGCATCGTCCGGGCCATGGCGGACCGGGGGGCCAGGAATATCCTCATCACCCGCCTGTCCCCGGAGAAGGCGTCGGACCTGGCGGGGGATGTTCCCCTGCGGTACGACCCGGTCCCCCGGCTGGCCGTGGCCTGGCCGGAGGAGCGGACGCTGGTGGGCCGGGTAGTGGTGGCCTCCGGCGGCACCAGCGACATCCCGGTCTGCGAGGAGGCGGCCCAGACTGCCGAGGCCCTGGGCAGTAAAGTGATTCGGCTTTACGATGTTGGCGTGGCGGGGATACACCGCCTGCTGGCCAATGTGGAGCTGCTGGCCCAGGCCCGTGTGGTGGTGGCGGTGGCCGGCATGGAGGGCGCGCTGCCCAGCGTCGTGGGCGGGCTGGTGGACTGCCCGGTGATCGCCGTGCCCACCAGCGTGGGCTACGGGGCAAACTTCGGCGGGGTCAGCGCCCTGCTGTCCATGCTCAACGGCTGCGCCAGCGGGGTCAGCGTGGTGAACATCGACAACGGCTTCGGCGCGGGTTTCCTGGCCAATCGGATCAACCAGATGAAGGGGATAGACCAATGAGAACACTGTATATCGAGTGCAGCATGGGTGCGGCGGGGGATATGCTCCTGGCCGCCCTGTATGCGTTATTGACGGAGGAGCAGAAGGCGGAGCTGCGCCGGACCATGAATAGCCTCCGCCCGGAGATCGCCGTGGACTTTCTCCCCGGCCGCTCCGGGGGTATTGCCGGGACCCGCGCCCGGGTCCTGGCGGCGGGGCAGGAGGAGCACAGCCACGACTGCCACCACGACCATGACCACGATCACCACCATGACCACGCACACGACCATAACCACGATCACCACCATGACCACCATGACCACCATGACCACCACCACGCCACCCTGGGGGAGATCACGGCCATGATCGACAGCTTTGCCCTTCCTGGGGCGGTGCGGGAGCGGGCCAAGGCGGTGTACGCCCTGCTGGCCCAGGCGGAGTCCCGGGCCCACGGCGTGGCGGTGGGGGAGGTCCACTTCCACGAGGTGGGGATGCTGGACGCCGTGGCGGACATTACCGGCGTGTGCTTCGCCATGGCGATGCTGGGCGCGGAGCGGGTGACGGTGTCCCCAGTGAACCTGGGCAGCGGCAGCGTCCGCACCGCCCACGGAATCCTGCCGGTGCCGGCCCCCGCCACGGCGGAGCTGCTGACGGACATCCCCGCCTACATGAGCGATGTGCGGGGGGAGCTGTGTACGCCTACGGGGGCGGCTCTCCTGCGGTCCTTTGCCACGGACTTCGGCCCCATGCCCGCCGGGACCATCCAGGCCGTGGGCTGCGGTCTGGGCAGCAAGGAATTTGACCGGCCCAACTGCCTGCGGGTCTTCCTCTGCCGGGAGGAGGCCGTCTGCGGGCCCAACGACTGCGTCACGGAGCTGCTGGCCAACATTGACGACATGACCGGGGAGGCCCTGGGCTTCGCCCTGGAGCAGCTTCTGGCCGCCGGGGCCCTGGATGCGTTTTATACCCCCGTGCAGATGAAGAAGAACCGGCCTGCGGTGCTGCTGACGGTGCTGTGCCGGGGGGAGGACGCCCACCGGCTGGCGGGGGAGATCCTGCGCTGCACCTCCACCTTTGGCGTTCGCCGCACAGACTGCCCCCGGTACGCCATGGCCGTGGAGCGGGAGCAGGTGGACACCCCCTATGGTCCGATCCGCCGCAAGACCGGCACGGGCTTCGGCGTGACCAAGAGCAAGTGGGAGTACGAGGATGCCGCCGCCGCTGCGAGAGCGGGCGGTGTGTCCCTGGAGCAGGTCCTGGCCGCCGCTGGGGCCGGAACAGGGCAGTAGGAGCGGAATATTGCCGCAGCCCCCTCTGCATGAGCAGAGGGGGCTGCGGTTTTTTCATTTTTTCGGTTATCCCCCGGCAAAGAGCAGGAAGCCCACAGTGTTGATGGCGAAGTTGGCGAACATATGGGTGAGCCAGGAGGTGCAGATGCTGTCGTGTCTCCGGTCCAGCCAGTTGAAGAGCAGTCCGCCCACGGTGAGCCCCGCCAGGGCCAGCAGGAAAACCGGCAGGGGGAACCACCCCAGCATCATGGCCGTGTGGTACAGGGCGAAGGCCAGGGCGGAGAAGAGGGCGGCGGTCCTCTCCGCCGCCTGCTCCCGCAGAGCAAGGAAGGCGAAGCCCCGGAAGAAGAACTCCTCCAGCAGGGAGTTGACCAGGGAGATGTAGAGGGCAACCAGGGGGAAGGTGGCCCGGGTGACCCCCTGGGGCAGGTTGTCCAGCACGGGGGAGAAATCGATCACGCCCCGCAGAAGGAAGTATCCCCCCAGGATTAGGGCATACACCCCGGCCCCCAGGGCCAGGGCAACCGCCGTCTCCCGCTGCTGAAAGCGGAATAAACTGCGAAGGGAAATCCCTTTACACAGCTTGCTGCACAGCACCGGAAGGAGAATAAACAGACAGATCTTGACGGCGGACTTTACCCAGTATCCCGGCTGCCACACCCCGTCCACCAGAAGCATGGCCCCGCTGCCCAGGAGCACTGCGCCCCCCAGAAGGAGGGCGTTTTTCCGGCGGACTGCCCTCACAGCAGTTCACCAAAGTCCCGGATATACTGGTCGCACAGCTCCTGCATATCCACCCGGTTGTCCTGGAAATAGTCGTCGTAGACCCCCACCACGGTCATCCCGGCGGCCTTGGCCGCCTTGCAGGCGGTGAGGGAGTCGTCGAAGAGGACGCACTCCCGGGGGGAGACCCCCAGCATCTCCGCCACCTTGCGGAAGACCTCCGGCGACTTCTTGTCCATACCCATCTTATGGGCGGAGATGACCTGGGGGAAGAATTCGTCCAGGCCGTGGAGCTGAAAGGCGGCCTGGATGTGCTCCGGCACGCAGGAGGTAAAGACCGCCATGGGCTTGCCGGAGGCCCTGCACCGCTCCAGATATTCCCGCACATGGGGCTTCAGCGCCACATTGCTGTAGGCGTCCTTGGCCAGGGCCATCCACTCGGCGATGATCTCCTCACAGGACTCCTCCAGATGGAAGAATTCCCGGGTGAACACAGCGCAGTTCTGTAGGATGGTGTGGGCCACCCCCTCGTAGTATTCCTTGGTATAGGTGAGCCCCCGGCGGGCCAGGAAGGTCTTGTCCACCTGCACCCAGATGCCGTTGGAGTCGATGAGGGTGCCGTCTAAGTCAAAAATCAGCATGGTGTTCTCCTGTTTCATTGGTTTACCCAGAAGCGCCAGGGGAAGTCCACAGCCTCCTGGGCGTAGTCGATGCCGATGCGCTTGCCCACATGGACAGGCGGGGCAAGGGTTTGCGGGGACAGGCCGTATTCCGGCAGTTCGTCCGCCAGATAGAGACGATCATCCCCAAGAGGCAAGCTGTTCAAGGACCTGTCAATGGATAAGGCTTTACACAGCTTCCCCGGGCCGTTGAGAAAATTTTTCCGCTGGTAGGGGGTCATCTCCGCCGCCGGGATGCCGAAACGATGGCGGGCCATGGCGTCGGCGTTGTACACCGGGGCGCAGCCCCGGATCAGTACCGCGCTGGCCACCCCCTCCGGCTCCGTGACAAAGTTGAGGCAGCAGTACATTCCATAGATCAAGTAGACGTAGGCAGTACCGGGGGCGCCATAGAGGATCTCCGTCCGGGCCGTCCGCCGCCCGCCGTAGGCGTGGCAGGCCTTGTCCACAGCGCCCACATAGGCCTCCGTCTCCGTAATGCGGACGATCATGATCTCGCCGTCCGCCTGCCGCACCAGGTAGCGGCCCAGGAGATCACGGGCGGTCTCCACCGTGTCCCGCAGAAAAAATTTTTCTGCAAGTCTTGCCATTTTCTCACCTCTTTGGTACTATGCAGGGGATTGTTTTTTATAGTTTAGCATTTACCCCGGCTTTTGACAAGACGAAAACGGGCGGACGGATGCGCGGCGGCGAAAGAAATGGTTTATAAAATCTTCATCAACTGGGAAAAATTTTCTGCTATACTGCGGATGTGATCCCCGGTCTGCTCCGCCGCACTGCCGAATATTTCTGCATGTTTTTTCAAAAGGACTGGTTTCTGCTTGCATTCTGTATTATAATTAAGGGTAATGCGCGATAAAGGAGCGATATCATGGACATTATTCTGGTTATGCTGGTGGGGATGGCAGTGGGGCATTTTCTCTTTCCAAAATCGTGGAAAAGGGCCAATGAGATCCTGCAGCTGCTCTGTACGCTGGGCTTGATCTTCTCCATGGGCGTCATGCTGGGCCGTAAGGAGAATTTTTTGGCGGAGCTGACCTCTATGGGCCTGGTGAGCTTCCTGTTTTTCCTGATCCCCACGGCGTTTTCCGTTCTGCTGGTCTATTTTCTGACCAAGCGCTTTCTCAAGGGGAAATAGGCAATTTGCAGAAAGAATTGAGCAGAAGGAGTAGCATATCCCATGGTTTTTCTCACTGTTGCGGCTCTGATCGCCGGCCTGGCCTATGGCGTTCTGGGCATTGATTTTTTACCGGTCACCGTGTTGACCCAGCATACCGACCTTGTGCTGTATATCCTCATGTTTTGCGTGGGGATCAGCATCGGGACGCAAAAGGGCGTCCTCAAGCGGCTGCGGGAAAACCAGCTGACCATTATCCTTGTGCCCCTGGGGGTGATCGTGGCCTCGGTTCTGGGGGGCGTGGTCTGCGGACTGATCACCCATATCCCCCTGGCCCACAGCACCGCCATTACCAGCGGTATGGGGTGGTACAGTCTGGCCGGGGCCACTATTGGCGAGGCCTGCGGGCCGGAGCTGGGCAGCATTGCCTTCCTCAGCAACCTGATGCGGGAGGTGTTCACCTTTGTGATCATCCCCTTCCTGGCCGTCCGGTTCAGCCCCTATGCCTGCATTGCCTCCGCCGGGGCCACCAGCGAGGACACCACGCTGCCCATGATCCTGAAGTATTCCAATGAGGAGACGGTGGTGGTCTCTGTGCTCAACGGGATGATCTGCTCCTTCTTTGTGCCGATCCTCCTGTCGATCTGCTTCCGGCTGTAGGCGTGCCCCTGGGCGGGCCGCCGGAGAAGTAGACAAGCGGCGGCAGCTGTGCTATACTATATCAATTAGAAGATGACCCATCACACGGTGATGAGAAAGGAGACCCTGTATGCGGATCGATGTACTGGGTGTCGAATTTGACAATGTAACGGTGGAGCAGGCGGTGGCCGAGGGCGTCCGTCTGATGAATACCCCGGGCGCCCACTATGTGGTCACCCCCAACCCGGAGATCGTGGAGGTCTGCCGCCGGGATGAGGCGGCCATGGCCGCCGTCCGGGGCGCTGACCTGGTGCTGGCCGACGGCATCGGCGTGGTCTACGGCGCGAAGATCCTGGGCACGCCTTTGAAGGGCCGGGTCACCGGCATCGGCTTTGCCCAGGCCCTCATGGCCGCCATGGCCCGAGATGGGAAGAGCCTGTATCTGCTGGGGGCAAAGCCCGGTGTGGCGGAGGCTGCGGCGGAGAAGCTCCGCCGGGATTACCCCGGCCTGGTGATCGCCGGTACCCACGACGGCTATTTCCAGGAGGACGGCCCCGTGGTGGAGGCAATCCGCGCCAGCGGCGCTGATGTGGCCTTCGTCTGCCTGGGCGCGCCCAAGCAGGAGAAGTGGATGGAGAAAAACGGCGAGGCCACCGGCGCCCACCTGCTGGTGGGCCTGGGCGGCTGCCTGGATGTATTCTCCGGCGCGGTGAAGCGGGCCCCGGAGGGGTTCCAGAAGCTGGGCCTGGAGTGGCTGTACCGCCTGGCCAAGGAGCCCAAGCGCATTGGCCGCATGGCCAAGCTGCCCCTGTTCCTGGTCCACGCCGCGGCGGGGAGAGGGAAGCGGGCATGAGGGGAAAGCTGATCGTCTTTGAGGGCACCGACGGCTCCGGCAAGGCCACCCAGGCCCGGCTCATGGCCCAGCGGCTGGAGCGGGAGGGGCGGCCCTTTCGGGTCATCGATTTCCCCCGGTACGGCAACCCCTTTGCCGAGCCTGTCCAGCGCTATCTGAACGGCGCCCTGGGGGATAAGCCCGGGGACGTGAACGCCTACGGCGCGTCGGTATTTTTCGCCGTGGACCGCTACGCCTCCTACAGGGAGGAGTGGGGGCGGGACTACGAGGCGGGGAAGCTGATCCTGGCCAACCGCTACACCACCTCCAACGCCGTCCACCAGGCGTCCAAGCTGCCCCGGGGGGAGCGGGAGGCCTTTTTGCAGTGGCTCTTTGACCTGGAGTACAACCGCCTGGAGCTCCCGGAGCCGGATCTGGTGATCTACCTGGATCTGCCCACGGAGATCTCCGAGGCCATGATGCGCCGCCGGGAGGCGGCCACCCACACCGCGGCGGATATCCACGAGCAGGACAGCGACTACCTCCGGGCCTGCCGGGAGAATGCCCGCCAGGTGGTGGAGTACTGCCGCTGGCGGCGGATCGACTGCGCCAGAGATGGGGCCATCCGCCCGCTGGAGGAGATCCATGAGGAGGCCTGGGCCCTGGTCCGGCCCCTGCTGGAGGGGTAAAACCGGAGAAAGGGGCGCTTTCGCGCCCCGTCCCCGCTGCTAAGTACCCTCAGCAGCATGTGCTGTGGCAGCAGCTGTCCCCCCGGTCGCAGCAGCAGCTGGGCCGGCAGCAGGAGCAGCAGCCGCTGTTCCCCAAGCTGTTCCCGCAGCCTCCGCAGCAGCACAGCAGGATGATCAGCAAAATGATCCACAGACAGCCGCAGTCATTGCCGTTGTTGTTCCACATCTCTCGTCTCACCTCACTTTGGCGTTCTGCGTCATTCTATGTGGCGGCGGGGGAAAAGGCAGCTTGACCGCGGAAAAATAGTTTAACGAGGCAAGAAGGAGGTCTCCGATGAATCAGGAAGATCGCTATCATACCACCAGCTGGGACGGCCGCCAGGTCCAGCGCCAGGGCGCGGACAGCGGCCAGCGCCGTCCCCAGTCCTCCCCGGGGGGAGGAAAGAAGAAGCCGCAGAAGAAAAGAAGCGGGCGAATGAATCCGCTGCTGTCCATCCTCATCTGGGTGGTGGTGGTGGCCTCCTCCTCCGTGATCCTGGCCGGTACCGGCTGGAAGCTGGCCAGCGACTTTGCCGCCCTGGACAACGAGCCCAAGGAGACGGTGAAGGTGGAGGTCAAGGAGGAGTGGATCGTGGACACCAAGACGGTGGAGAAGAGCAACGGTACCACCACGGAGGTGGACATCTACGATATGGACGCCGTGGCGGATATGCTCAAGGAGAAGGGGCTCATCAAGTACCCCTGGTTCTTCAAGCTCTTCAACAAGGTCTACCACGGGGAGGAGAAGATCTCCGCCGGCACCTTTGAGCTGAACACGGAGATGGACTACATGGCCCTGATCCGCTCCATGCGCCCCAGCGGCCGGGTGGCGGAGACGGTGGAGATCTCCATCCCGGAGGGCTTTACGGTCCAGCAGATCATCGACCTGCTGGCGGAGAAGGGGGTGGCCTCGGCGGAGGATCTCACCGATGTGGCCGCCAACTTCGAGTTCCAGGACTACAGCTTCCTGGATCCCGACGGCCTGGGGGATATCAGCCGTCTGGAGGGCTACCTCTACCCCGATACCTACCAGTTCTATGTGGGGGGCAAGGCGGTCCTGGCCATCGACTCCATGCTGAAGAACTTCAACGACAGGGTCTTCTCCAACGGGGAGCTGACGCCGCTGTTTGAGGAGATGAGCGCCAAGGGCTACGACCTGCAGGATATCATCACCATCGCCTCCCTCATCGAGGAGGAGACCGACGGCACCGACCGGGGGAACATCGCCTCCGTCATCTACAACCGTCTGGAGAACGCCGGGGAGACCGCCTATCTGCTGCAGATCGATGCGGCCCTGGTCTATGCCGCCGGGCGGCCCATCACCCAGGCGGACTACGCCGGGCTGGACAGCCCCTACAACCTCTACCAGCACACCGGCCTGCCGCCTACGCCCATTGCCAACCCGGGCCTGGTCTCCATCAAGGCCGCGCTGCAGCCCAACGACACCAATTACTACTTCTATGTCCTGGGTGAGGATGGCAAGCACATCTTCAGCGAGACCCTGGCCCAGCACCAGAAGAACCTGTCCGGGGTGAAGAAGTAGTCCCATGAGAGAGAAGAGAACCATTGAGCTCCTTGCCCCGGCGGGGGACATGGAGCGGCTGCGGATGGCGGTGCTGTACGGCGCCGACGCAGTCTATCTGGCGGGCACCACCTTTGGGATGCGCTCCTTCGCCGGGAATTTTACTCCGGAGGAGCTGCCCCAGGCGGTGGCCTTCGCCCACAGCCACGGCGTCCGGGTCCATGTGACGGTGAACACCATGCCCCGCAACGGGGACGTTGCCCGCCTGCCCGCCTACCTGGAGCAGCTCCAGGCGGCGGGGGTGGACGCCCTCATCGTGGCGGACCTGGGGGCCTTCACCCTGGCGGGGAAGTACGCCCCCCGGTGCGAGCGCCATATCAGCACCCAGGCCAGTATTGTCAACTACGCCAGCGCCAACGCCTGGTATGACCTGGGGGCCAAGCGGGTGATCCTGGCCCGGGAGCTGAGCCTGCGGGAGATCCGGGAGATCCGGGAGAAGACCCCGGCTGACCTGGAGCTGGAGGCCTTCGTCCACGGGGCCATGTGCGTCAGCTACTCCGGCCGGTGCCTCCTGTCCAACTATATGACCGGACGGGACGCCAACCGGGGGGCCTGCGCCCAACCCTGCCGCTACCAGTACTACCTCATGGAGGAGAAGCGGCCCGGGGAGTATTTCCCGGTGTTCGAGGATGAGCAGGGCACCTACATCATGAACTCCCGGGATATGTGCATGATCGACCATGTGGGGGAGCTGATGGACGCCGGTCTCAGCAGCCTGAAGATCGAGGGCCGGGCCAAGAGCGCCTACTACGCCGCGGTGGTCACCGGCGCCTACCGCCATGTTATCGACGATGTGGCGGCGGGGCGGCCCGTTGACCCCGTGTGGCGGGACGAGGTGGAGCACGTGAGCCACCGCCACTACGCCACGGGCTTCTACTTTGGCCAGCCGGGGCAGTACACGGAGAATGCCCGGTACATCCGCCAGTGGCAGGTGGTGGCCCTGGTGACGGACTGCGACGAGAGCGGTATGGCCACGCTGTCCCTCCGCAACAAATTTTCCGCCGGGGATGAGCTGGAGCTGGTGGGGCCGGATACCAGGCCCTTCGCCTTCACCGTCCCGGAGATGGAGGACATGGAGGGCAACCCCCTGCGGGAGCCCCGGAACCCCCAGATGGTGTTCCGCATGCGCCTGCCCCGCCCGGTGCCCCCCATGAGCATCCTGCGGGCCGCCAGGGATCTGTCGGCAAAATCGTAATACTGTCAAAAAAGGCGTGACCTTCACGGTCACGCCTCAGTTTGTCGAAGGAGCCTCGCAGAGTTCGCCGCCCGGAGGCGGCGAATAAAGTAAAATCATTTTCTGCCGCGACATGTGCGTGGCAGAAAATACTTCTCGCGGAGTGAGCGTCGAATTGGCCGCCTTTGGCGGCCAACCGAGGCGCAGAACGCAGCGCAACCCTTCCTCGAAAAAGTGGCCTGCCACTTTTTCGACATTTTCAGGCGTGACCTCCACGGTCACGCCTTTTGCTGTTTATGCAATGCAGTTCCCCCTAAGGCTCCAGAGCCATCTCCCATTCGGCCAGTCCTGCGGAAAGGGGATGGATGTTTCCGGTCATGCGAAAACCATGCTTGCCATAGAGCGACTGCGCTTTTTCGTTATTGCTCAGTACCCACAGATGGGGCCTGCCGGCGCATTGCTTGATGGCAAACAGCAGCAATTCTGTCCCGCAGCCTCTGCGCTGCTGGTTTGGCAGGACGTACAGGTTTTCGATCAGGCTGTCCTTGACGGATACGATCCCCACCGGGATCTCCCGGATCAGCATATACAGCCACTTGCCGCTTTGCAGCTCCTTTTCCAGATATGCTTTCTGCCGCTGGACGGTGTGCTGCTGGACAAATTCCGCGCTGCAAAAGGCGGCGTGGGACGCCCGCCAGGATTCCGCGTGTATTTCTGCGGCGGAGCGGATATTTTCTGCGTTGACCTGGACGATCATATTCTGGCCTCCCCAACATTTTCTCACTGGTGCTGAACGCCAGAAAGCTTGTCCCGCACCGGGGAGTCCATCATACCATCTGGTGGAATAAAATACAAGGAATACCACAACCAGGGCGGGACAGGTTTTTCGCCCCGCCGCCCAATGCGACGGATTTCCCCGGCGGACAGGGCTATACTGTTGGCATAACGGAAGGGGGAAGGGAAATGGTGGTCTATTTGGATCTGGCCTTTTTGCTCAACGGCGGGGCGGATGCCCTGGCCCTGTATGTGACGGCAAAGCTCTCCGGGCTGCATATCCCCGCAAGGCGTCTGCTGCTGGCGGCGGCGCTGGGGGGCGGGTACGGGGCGCTGTGCCTGCTGCCGCCCCTGGCGGGGCTGGGGTGGGGGCCCCTTCAGCTGCTGACGGCCCTGGGACTGGTGGCCCTGGCCTTCGGGCGGCGGGGGCCGCTGCTGCGGTTGGGGCTGCTCTTTTTTCTGCTGTCCTGCACCATGGGGGGCGCGCTGCTGGCGGCGGTACAGCTGCTGCGGGAGGGGGGCGCCCTGGCGGCGTTGGCCCGGCTGAACTGGGGGGTGTTCTTCCTGGTGGGCGGGGGGTGCTATGTGCTGCTGTCCCTGGTGTTCCGGGGCGGCGCCCGCCACGCCCTGGCGGGGCAGCTCCTGCCGGTGTCGGTGACAGTGGGGGAGAGGCGGGCCAAATTCACCGCCCTGCTGGACACCGGCCACACCCTCCACGACCCGGTCACCGGCGCTCCGGTGCTCATCGCCCAGGCCGCCGCCCTGGCGGACCTGTGGACGGCGGAGCAGCGGGGGAAGCTCAGCACTCTGGCGGAGACCGGCGCGGCCCAGTGCCTTGCCGCCCTGGGAGAGCCGGGGCGCTGGCGGCTGCTGCCCTACCGGGCGGTGGGGGTCAGCGGGGGACTGCTGCTGTGCTTCCGGGCGGATGGTGTCCAGGTGGACGGACGGGATCTGGGGCCCCTAACCGTGGCCCTGTCCCCCACGCCGGTCAGCGACGGCGGGGGCTATACCGCCCTGTGGGGCGGAGCGGGAGAGGAGGCGGACCATGCTGCGTAAGGCTTTGGAGAAGCTCCGGCAGCTGCTGGAGCGGCTGGGCCTGGTGCTGCCGGGCAAGGTCATGTACATCGGGGGCAGCGACACCCTGCCGCCCCCTCTGCCACGGGAGGAGGAGGCGGAGCTGCTGCGCCGCCTGGACAGCGGGGACCTGGCGGTGCGCCAGACCCTCATCGAGCGGAACCTGCGGCTGGTGGTCTACATCGCCAAGCGGTTCGAGAATACGGGCATCAACATCGAGGATCTCATCTCCATCGGCACCATCGGTCTCATCAAGGCCATCGGCACCTACCGCACGGACAAGAACATCAAGCTGGCCACATACTCCAGCCGGTGCATTGAAAACGAGATCCTCATGGTGCTGCGGAAAAATTCCGCCCAGGGCCGGGAGGTGAGCCTGGACGAGCCGCTGAACACGGACTGGGACGGCAACGAGCTGCTGCTCAGCGATGTGCTGGGTACCGACGGGGACACGGTCATGCGGCCCATTGAGGCGGATGTGGACCGCCAGCTTCTGGCCGCCGCCATCAGCAAGCTGGCCCCCCGGGAGCGGGAGATCATCACCCTGCGCTTCGGTCTGGGGGGACGGCGGGAGCAGACCCAGAAGGAGGTGGCCGACCAGCTGGGCATCTCCCAGTCCTACATCTCCCGCCTGGAGAAGCGGATCATCCAGCGGCTGCGGCGGGAGATATTGAAGATGAGCTGAGAAAACAGCAGTTGTTTTTTCCTCGTTTTTCCGCTATACTTGTAAGAGATAAACGAAATGTGCCGCAGATGCTGGCGGACACAGACGGGGGGCGAGGGCAATGAACGACCAATTCAACCGGACCATCGATTACCTGCGGATCTCCATAACGGACCGGTGCAACCTGCGCTGCGCCTACTGTATGCCCCACGGCGTTACCCTGGCCGGGCACGGGGACATTCTGACCTACGAGGAGCTTCTGCAGGTGGCGGCGGCGGCGGTGGACCTGGGGATCGTACACTTCAAGGTCACCGGGGGGGAGCCCCTGGTGCGGCGGGGGGCGGTGGAATTTATGGCCCGGCTCAAGGCCCTGCCGGGGGTGGAGACTGTCACCGTGACCACCAACGGCGTGCTGCTGGCGGAGGCTGTGCCGGGACTGGCGGCGGCGGGGGTGGACGGGGTGAACATCAGCCTGGACGCCGCCGACAGAGGGGAATTCGCCCGGATCACCGGCTTTGACCGGCTGGATGCGGTGCTGGCGGGGCTGGAGGCCAGCCTGAGCGCCGGACTGCGGATAAAGCTCAACTGCGTACTGCTGGCGGACAGCGGGGAACGGGTGGCGGATCTGGCCGCCCTGGCCCAGGACCGGCCGGTGGATGTGCGCTTCATCGAGGTCATGCCCATCGGCGCCGGGGCGGACAGCGGAGGGCTGTCCCCGGAGGCGGCCCGGGCCAAGCTCCTGGAGCGGTGGCCGGACCTGCACCCCGTTGACGAGCGCCGGGGTTTCGGTCCCGCCTGCTACGAGGCCAGCCGGGGCCTCACGGGCCGCATCGGTTGGATCAGCGCCGTGAGCCACAGCTTCTGCAATGGGTGCAACCGGGTGCGCCTCACCAGTACCGGCCTGCTGAAGCCCTGCCTGTGCTACGGGGAGGGGGCGGACCTGCGGGCCATCCTGCGGGGGGACGACCCGCAGCAGCTGGAGCAGGCCATGGCGGACGCCATTTTCAACAAGCCCCGCGCCCACTGCTTCACCGGGGGAGAGATCACCGAGCGCCGCCCCATGGCGGCCATCGGCGGATAGGGAAAGAGAGAGGAGCAACGCTATGGGTATCATCAGAGCCATCTGCATTTCCGAAGTGCGGGGCATCCAGAAGCACCCCGTAGAGGAGGTGCGCCTGGACCCCCAGTGGGGCATTGTTGGCGACGCCCACGGGGGAAATTGGCACCGGCAGGTGAGCCTGCTGGGGCTGGAGAAGATCGAGGAATTTCGCCGCCGGGGGGCGCAGGTGGACTTCGGCGCCTTCGGTGAGAACCTGGTGGTGGAGGGGATAGACTTCCGCACCCTGCCGGTGGGGACCCTTCTGGCCGCCGGGGAGGTGCTGCTGGAGATGACCCAGATCGGCAAGGACTGTCACAGCCACTGCGCCATCTACCAGGCGGTGGGGGACTGCATCATGCCCCGGGAGGGGGTGTTCAGCCGGGTCCTCCGGGGCGGTACCCTCCGGGTGGGGGAGGAGATGACCATTGTGGAGCGGAAGGAGCCCAGACCCTGGCAGGCGGCGGTCATCACCCTCAGCGACAAGGGCGCTGCGGGCCAGCGGGAGGACAAGAGCGGCCCGGCCATCGCCCGGCGGCTGCGGGCGGAGGGCTACGACGTGGTGGAGCAGCTCCTGCTGCCCGACGACCAGGGGGCGCTGAAAAAGGCGCTGATCCGGCTGGCGGACCAGCGGCAGCTGGACCTGATCCTCACCACCGGCGGCACGGGCTTCGGCCCCCGGGATGTGACGCCGGAGGCCACCCTGGCGGTGGCTACCCGCACAGCCCCGGGCATCGCCGAGGCCATCCGGGCGGCCTCCATGGCCATCACGCCCCGGGCCATGCTCTCCCGTGGGGCGTCGGTGATCCGGGGCAAGACCCTCATTGTCAATCTCCCCGGCAGTCCCAAGGCTGTGGAGGAGAGCATGGATGTGTTCCTGCCCCAGATGCCCCACGCCCTGGGCCTCCTGCGGGGCGAGGATGGGGAGTGCGCCCGATGATCGCGAAAAAACCTGCGCCGGGGACAACCGTCCCTGGCGCAGGTTTATGTCTTTGGATCAGTGGTCAGCGATCAGCGGGCGCAGAGGGCCTCGATCTCCACCAGGGCGCCCTTGGGCAGAGCGGCCACCTGGAAGGCGCTGCGGGCGGGGAAGCTGGCAGTGAAGTGCTTGGCATAGATCTCGTTCATGGCGGCAAAGTCCTGGATGTCCGCCAGGTAGACTGTGGTCTTAATGACGTTGTCCACGGTGAGGCCGGCCTCGGCCAGGATGGCCTCCAGATTCTTCAGGCTCTGCTCGGTCTGGGCCTGGATGCCGCCCTCCACAATAGCGCCGGTGGCGGGATCGATGGGGAGCTGGCCGGAGGTGACAACGATGCTGTCGGCGCCGATGCCCTGGGAATAGGGGCCGATGGCGGCGGGGGCGTTGGAGGTGGAGATAACAGTCTTGTTCATGGTAAGGACTCCTTTTTTATTTTTCCGTTCGACGGATCGGCAGGGGGATTGTAATCCGGCGTAACCTGTTGTAGTATATCATAAGCCGCATAGGTAAAAAGTGCAAGCCCCACAGCTGAAAATTTTTCCGACGGCCGTGTTTGGCTGAAAGCGTGGGGCAACTGGAGGGATGAAATATGATCGGTACGCTGGTCAATGCCGGCACCATCCTGGTGGGCTCTGCCGTTGGCAGTACCCTGAAACGGGGGATCGGCGAGAAATATAAGGCGGTGATGATGGACGCCATGGGCCTTGCGGCCACGGCGCTGGGGATCAATTCCATTGTTGGCGCCATGCCCCAGTCCCGGTACCCGGTGCTGTTTATTGTCAGCCTGGCCCTGGGGGGACTGATGGGTACCCGCTTGTCTCTGAATACGGCCTTTGAACGGGCGGTGGCCAAGATCACCAGGGGGTCGGATCTGGCCCGGGGCCTGTCCACGGCCATCCTCCTGTTCTGCGCCGGGACCCTGTCCATTCTGGGCCCTATGCAGAGCGCCCTGCAGGGGGACCACACCTTCCTCTTCACCAACGCCATCCTGGACGGCATCACCTCCACGGTCCTTGCCTCCACCTTTGGCTTCGGCATCGCCATTGCGGCGGCGGTGCTCTTCTGCTGGCAGGGGGCCATCTACCTGTTGGCGGGGGTCATCGAGCCCTACATCACCGACGCGCTGATGACGGAGATCAGCCTGGTGGGCGGGGTGCTGATCCTGGCCTCCGGCCTGGGCATCCTGGGGATCAAGCAGATCAAGACCATGAATCTGCTGCCGGCCCTGCTGGTGCCCCCGGTGGCGGTGACGGTGCTGTCTGCCCTGGGCATCTGACGGCGGAGAGCAGTGCGGCATCAGAATTGAAAAGCGATCGCCAGCCAACAGGAGGGGATCTCCCGTTGGCTGGCGATTTTTATGGGTTCAGCAGTGTCTCTTTCCCGGACAGATCAGCATTTTTTGGCGGCAATGGCCTTCTCCAGCCAATCCTTGCCGTCCACAAAGCGGGAGACGATGAAGGAGACCACATAGTCCCCGGCGGAGTTGATCATGGTGGCGGGGGGGTCCACCAGGTTGCCGATGGCCACCAGGATGGGGAAGGCCATGGCGATCTGCTGGGGGAAGAAGATGGAGCAGATGATGTACTCGCCGATGTACCCGCCGCCGGGGACGCCGCTCATGCCCACGGAGGACAGCACGGCCACCAGGACGATGGGGATCAGCTTGCCGAAGCTCAGCTCCTGACCGAAGACCCCCAGCACAAAGGCGATCTTCAGCACGCAGGAGAAGCAGGAGCCATCCATGTGCATGGTGGCGCCCAGGGGCAGCACCATGTCGCTGACGTCCTTGGGGATACCGGTATCCGCGGCGGCCTCCATGTTGGTGGGGATGGTGGCTACGGAGGAGCAGGTGCCCAGGGAGACCACAGCGGGCTTGGTGATGTGCTGGAACATGGCGCGGACGCCGTGTCTGCCGCCGCCGAACCAGGCGAAGAGGGGCCAGGCGGTGAAGATGTAGATGAAGCACAGGGGGTAGTACACCGCCAGGGCCCGGCCGTAGTTGGTCACCACCTGGGAGCCGTAGGTAGCCACCAGGTCGGCGAAGAGGGCGAAGAAGGCCACGGGGGCGTAGTAGGTGATGATCTGCACGAACTTCAGCATCACGTTGGTCAGGTCCAGCAGGAACTTGCCCACAGGGGACTCACTGCCGCCGTTGAGGTTCACGGCGAAGCCGAAGAGCAGGGAGAAGACAATGAGGGGCAGCATGGCCTTGCGGCTGAGCAGACCCACAAAGTCCTCGGCGGTGAAGAAGTTCACCAGCATCTCCGACATAGAGGCGTACTGGCCCATCTCCTCCGAGGGGATCTCGCTCCAGGGGGCCAGGACAGGGGGGATCAGCTTCATCAGCACAAACATGATGACGGCGGCGATGGCGCCGGTGACCACGAAGGTGGCCACGGTGACGCCCATGATCTTGCCCGCCCGCTTGCGGCTCTTCATGGCCGCCACGGCGCCAGAGATGGAGGCAAACACCAGGGGGACCACCACACAGAACATCATGTTGATGAACACGGTGCCCAGGGGCTTCAATACGCTGGCGCCGGGGCTCACGACCTGGCCCTGGGCGTCACGGACATTGGGGAAGATCCAGCCCACGATTGCGCCCAGGACCATAGATCCCAGCATAATGGCCAGAAAGGCGTAGTTCTTCGCCACGGACTTCTTGTTCAGATTCGTACTCATATTCTCTCCTCCTAAACTATTCTGCGGCCAAAAGGCCGTGTACGCGCTTACAGAAGCAGATCCTCGTCCCGCACCTCGCCCACACAGACGATGTTGGTGGGGCCGGTGAGCCAGACGGCCTGTACAGCACTCCCCTGGCGGTCGATGGTCACATGGAGGGTGCCGCCGGGGACATTGACCTCCACGTTGTTTCCGCTGACCAGATCCTTCAGGGTCAGCACCAGCACCACGGACCCGGTGCCGGTGCCGCAGGCGTAGGTGAAGTCCTCCACGCCCCGCTCAAAGGTCAGCTCACGCAGCTGATCGTCCCCGGTGATGTCAAAGAAGTTCACGTTGGCTCCCTTGGGGAAGGCGGGGTTCCACCGCAGGGCGCGGCCCAGATCCCGCAGCTCATCCATGGTCTTGTGGGCAAGACCGTGGATGGGGACCACCGCATGGGGGAGTCCCGGGTTGCCCAGCTCCACATAGGCGCAGGGCCAGGTCCTGCCCTGGGCCTCCACGGGGTAGTCCAGGCGGATGATGCTGGGCTCCGTCAGGCGGATGCGGTAGTTGCGCCGGTCTATGCGCCGGCCGATGACCATACCGGAGGGGGTCTCCACCCGCTGCTCCTCACCGGCCAGACCCTGCTCATAGCCGTACCGGCAGATGCACCGGGCGCCGTTGCCGCACATCTCCCCCTGGGAGCCGTCGGCGTTGTAGAAGAGCATCCGGTAGTCGCCCCCCTGGCTGGGGGCCTCCACCACCATGAGGCCGTCGGCCCCGATGGACAGATGCCGGTGGCACAGTGTCCGGGCCACAGCGGGAAACACGCTGTGGTCCAGCTTCTCCTCCAGGTTGTTGAGGATGATGAAGTCGTTTCCGGCCCCGTTCATTTTGCAAAATCTCATGGGACGATCTCCTTTAACGCGATAAATGATTAAATCTAAGTGTACACCATTTCCAAGAAAAAGTATATAGTAAATTTTCGCAATGTAAATGCAAACTCGTGCGAAATAGTGGGCGATTTGTGCGGTTCTGGTGGGAAACGAACTGATCTTTAACCGCTACTCTTTCCCCATCCGCCGCATGAACACCCAAACCGCCAGGGCGGTCACTGCTGCGGCGTAGCCTGCCACCCACCACAGATGGGGGAGGGCATCGCCCCAGCTGCCCCGGAGAACAGCCCGCTCCAGCTCCACGGCGTGGACGAAGGGCAGGGCGTAGGCGATACGTTCAAACCAGCCGCCCACCAGCTTCAGATCGAACCAGATACCGGACAGCCATGCGGTCAAGTTCGTCAGCAGCGCCCCGCAGATGCCGCCCACCTGCTTGTCGCTGAAGATACTGCCGCACAACAGACCGGTGGAGATGAACAGCACTGCCGTCGGGAGCAGGGCTAGGATACACAGCAGGACATTTACCGTCAGCTTCAGCCCCAGCACCACTGCCGCCAGGCAGCAGATCACCCCCTGTCCCAGGGCCATGGGCAGCAATGGAAGAGTGTATCCCAGAATATAGTCGGAGGCGGTGAGGGGAGTGGTGTATAGCCGCTGGAGCAGAGCGGAGGACCGATCCTTAGCCAGCAGTGTGGCGGCAAAGAGGGTCATAAAGGACAGGCCGAACACCGGGATACCAGGAGCCAGTGTGTCAATGGCGAAGAGGGGGACAGGAATATTGGCCTGGATGGCAGACAGCAGCAGAAGGATCACCAAGGGGAAGCCCAGGCCGAAGAGAAGATTCAGGGGGTCCCGCAGGATCTCCCGGGTGTTGCGTAGGGCAAAGGCGCGCAGCTTCATCGATTTTGTCCTCCTTCGCCAGCTTGACAAAGGCGTCCTGGAGGGAATCCGCCCCAGCCTGGGCCTTCAGCTCCCCGGCGGTACCCACGGCCAGAAGATGTCCACCGGCCATGATCCCCAACCGGTCGGCCAGCGCCTCCGCCTCCTCCAGATAGTGGGTGGTAAGAATAATGGTGACCCGGCCCTTCAGCGTGCGGATACTGTCCCACAGGTCCGCTCGGGCCAGCACATCCAACCCCAGGGTGGGCTCGTCCAGAAACAGGATCTGGGATCGGGAGACCAGGGCCATAGCGATGGAGAGCCGCCGCTGCCAGCCACCGGAGAGCTTCTTTGCCTGCTTTTTTCGGATACTGCCCAAACTGAACTCCTCCACCAGGGCCTCCACCCGCTGCCGGGCCTCCGGGCGGGGGAGAGCGTGCGCCCCAGCCATAAGGGCCAGGTTCTCCTCCACAGTCAGATTGGGGGCCACGGCAGTCTCCTGGGGTGAGACGGCGATGACCTCCTTCACCGCCTGGGGGTCGCTGACAACGCTGCGGCCCAGCAGCAGTGCATCCCCGGCGGTGGGCCTGGTGAGGCAGGAGAGCATACGGATGGTGGTGGTCTTTCCTGCGCCGTTTACCCCCAACAGGGCAAACAGTTCCCCAGTGTGGACCGTGAGATCCAGCCGGTCCACGGCAGTGAGGTCACCGTAGGTCTTGGTGAGCTTCTGCGTGATAATGGCGTCCATATTCGTCTACTCTTCTCCGGTCTGCCGGAACCGGGTCTGGATGCCCTGGTAGGCATCGCTCATGATCCGGCTGACCATGTCCTCGTTCCAGTCCAAATAGCCCGTGGCCACCATGGTGGCAATGCCGTGGACCACGATCCACATCTCCAGATGGAAGTAGTAGGCGTTCTCCTGGTCCAGGCCAACATTTGTCTGGATGAGCTGTACCAGGTCCCGGATCTCATCCGCTCCCTGGGGGATGTTCTCCCCGGTGCGGTCCCGCATAAACAGCAGCTTGAACAGCTCCGGCTCCTCCCGGGCAAAGCGGATATAGGCCTGCCCGCTGGCCTTGTAGGGCAGGGCGGCCCCCGCCATCTCCCGATGGAGACGGGACTGGTAGCACTGGTCGGCGGCGCGCAGCACATCGGCCAGCAGCTCCTCCATGGTGGCATAGTTGGAGAAAACGGGCTGGGTGGAGCAGCCCAGGGCCTGGGCAACGGCCCGGGCGTTGAGGGCGCCGGGGCCCGCCTGGCGGACAATGTCCAGGGCGGCGGCCAAAATGGCCTCCCGGGTGATCTTGATTTTCGGCGGCATGGCGATCTCCTTCTTTAAATATCATTTGTTATACATCTGATGTTATAGTACGAAAGGGCGGCGCTGTCAAGGCCACCCCGGGATCTTCTTGCGGAATCCCAAAAATCCGCTATAATAGACAGCAATGATCGAGAGGGGGGAGCGGTATGCACTGCCATATTGCCATTTGCGACGACCGGGAGACGGACCGGGACTATCTGGCCGCCCTGGTGCGGAGCTGGGGGGAGGAGCGGGGCCACACCCTGACCCTGGAGCTATTCCCCTCGGCGGAGGCGTTCCTCTTTCGCTACGCCGAGGAGAAGGGCTTCGACCTCCTGCTGCTGGATGTGGAGATGGGCCCCATGGACGGGGTGGCGCTGGCCAAGGCCATCCGGCGAGAAAATGCCGCCGTGCAGCTGGTCTTCGTCACCGGCTACACCGACTACATCGCCCAGGGCTATGAGGTGGAGGCCCTCCACTACCTGATGAAGCCCGTGGGGCGGGAGAAGCTGGCCGCTGTGCTGGACCGGGCGGCGCAGCACCTGCGGCGGAACGAGCGGGCGCTGCTGCTGGAGGTGGGCGGGGAGATGGTCCGCCTGCCCCAGCGGGAGGTCCGGTATCTGGAGGTGCGGCAGAACTATGTCACCATCCACGCCGGGGAGGACTACACCGTGAAGCAGACCCTGGGCCACTTTGCCGAGACCCTGGACGACCGCTTCTTCCGGGCGGGGCGGTCCTACCTGGTGAACCTGGAGTTCATCCGCCGGGTCACCCGCACAGAGATCCACCTCACCGGCGGGGAGGTCATCCCCCTGCCCCGGGGGATGTACGAGCCCATCAACCGGGCCATTATTTCCAGAAATTAGGAGGGGAGACCATGTCCATCTTATCCAGACGGGTGGAGCGGCAGCTGGCCGCCTACCAGCGGGAGCTGGTGGAGACCCACTTTGCCGAGGTGGAGAATATGTACCGGCAGATGCGCTCCTGGCGGCACGACTACCGCAACCACATCCAGACCATGAAGGCCTACGCCGCCACGGGGGATCTGGGGGCCATCAGCGCCTACCTGGACGGCCTGGACACGGATCTCAGCGCCGTGGACACGGTGGTAAAGACCGGCAACGCCATGGCCGACGCCATCTTGAACAGCAAGCTGTCCCTGGCCAAGGCCAAGGGCATCCCCGCCCAGGCGGACGCCCACATCCCCGTGGCCCTGGAGATCTCGCCGGTGGACCTGTGCGTGATCTTGGGCAACCTGCTGGACAACGCCATCGAGGCCAGCCTGCCCCTGCCGCCGGAGCGGCGGCTCATCCGGGTCTATCTGGACATGAAGGGGCCGCAGCTCTACATCTCCTGCACCAACTTCACCGCCGGGCGGAAGCAGCCCAAGGTGGGGAAGCGGTTTCTCACCACCAAGGGGGAGGGCCATGGCTTCGGCCTTGTGCGGATGGACGCCCTGGTGGAGCGGATGGGGGGCTACCTCAGCCGCAACAGCGAGGACGGGGCCTTCACCACGGAGATCCTTCTGCCCCAGGGGTAGTGCAATTCGTCCCCAGCAGGGCGCAATTCGTCCCCAAACCCGCCGGGGCTGCGGCTCCTTGTGGTATGCTCACGGGGAAAGGAGAGATCCCATTGGAAGAAAAACGAAAGAAACCTAAGTACAACCCCCTGCAAAACAGCTGCTATATGGCGGGGCGGGCCTGGCGGGAGGCGCCGCTGATCCTGCCCCTGGCGGCGGGGATGGTCCTGGCGGGGATCGCCGCCAACCTGCTGGAGCTGCTGGCGGCCCCGGCGGTGCTGCGGTCCGTGGAGCGGGGGGACAGTCCCGCCGCCCTGGTGCGGCTGGTCCTGGCCTTCACCCTGGCCATGATCCTGGTCTACGGCGGCCGGGCCTACCTGGACGCCAACACCATCTTCAGCCGGGTCCACCTGCGCCTGAAGCTCAGCAGCGACGTCCATCCGCACAAGGCCGAAGCCGGAGCCCTTCCGCTTTGACGAGGGCGAGCCCCTGACCCCGCAGCCCGGCCACCTCTATACCCTGGAGCTGCGGGACGTGTCCTTCCGCTACCCCGGTGGGGAAAAGGATGTGCTGCACCAGGTAAACCTGACCATCCGCCCCGGTGAGCGGCTGGCCATCGTGGGCCTCAACGGCGCGGGAAAGACCACCATGATCCGCCTGCTCTGCGGCTTCCTGGACCCCACGGAGGGGCAGGTGCTGCTGGACGGGGTGGACATCCGCCGCTACGACCGCCGGGACTACTACCGCCTCATCGGCGCGGTGTTCCAGCAGTCCTCCATTCTGGCGGGGACCATCGGGGAGAATGTGGCCCAGTGCCCCGGGGACTATGACCGCCAGCGGGCGGAGCAGTGCCTGGCCTGGGCGGACCTGACGGAGAAGCTGCACAGCCTTCCGGCGGGGCTGGACACCAACCTGGACCGAACGGTGTACGAGGACGCGGTGGAGCTGTCCGGTGGGGAGACCCAGCGGCTGCTGCTGGCCCGGGCTCTGTACCGGCAGGCGCCGATCCTGGTGCTGGATGAGCCCACGGCGGCCCTGGACCCCATTACGGAGAGCAGCATCTACCAGAAGTACAACGAGATGACCAGCGGATGCACATCCATCTACATCTCCCACCGTCTGGCCTCCACCCGGTTCTGCGACCGGATCATCCTGGTGGAGGGAGGTGCCATTGCGGAGGAGGGGACCCACGACCAGCTTATGGCCATGGGCGGCACCTATGCCGGCCTCTTCGCTGTGCAGAGCAAGTACTATCAGGAGGAGGTGGACCGCCGTGGAGAAAACTGAGCAGAAGCTGTCCCTGGGGGAGGCCTTCCGCATCACCCGGCGGGGGGTGGCCCTGTGGCGAAAGGCGGCGCCGGGCCTGTTTACGGCCATGACCGCCTCGGCGGTGGTCACTGCCGCCGCCCCCTATGTGCCCTTGTGGTTTACCGCCCGGCTGCTGGAGGAGATCTCCGGGGCCAGGGACCCGCAGCGGCTGACGGTGCTGGCGGTGCTACTGCTGACTGCCGGGACCGCCGCCCTGCTGGCGTCGGCGGCGTGCCAGCGGTGGAAGCAGAGCAAAAGCGCCACCCGCTACAGCGATGAGTACGAGATGATCTTCACCAAGCTGTTGGACCTGGATTTCTGCCTGGTGGATGACCAGAAGACCTATGAGCGCCTCAGCCAGGTCAACCAGAACCGCAACTTCGGGGACTGGGGCCTCCAGCGGCTGCTGGAGAACTACGACAAGCTCCTGGGGGGCGTCATCAAGGTGGTCTGCGCCGTGGCGCTGTCTGTGGGCCTGTTTTTGCTGCCGGTGCCGGCGGGGGAGCCCCTGGCCTGGCTCAACAGCCCCCTGTGTGTGGTCGTCATGATGGCGGCATTGGTGGGGGCCTCCGTCCTGTCCCCGTGGCTGTACACCAAGGGCAACGCCTGCTGGGCCCAGGCGGCGGAGTACGTCAAGCAGGGCAACCGGTCCTTCTCCTACTTCACCTTTATCGGCATGAAGGAGCGGGAGCGGGCCCAGGATATCCGCCTTTACGGACAGGACGACTTTTTCCGCCATGGGGCGGAGAACTGCGACGGGATGCTCTTTGAGGACTGCCCCGTGGCGAAACAGGCTCGGGGTCCCATGGGGCTGCTGGTGGCGTCGGCGGAGGCAGTGACCCGGGTGATGACGGGGCTGGTGTACCTCTTCGTCTGTCTGAAGGCCCTGGGCGGCGCCTTCGGCGTGGGTCTGGTGAGCCAGTACATCGGGGCCGTCACCTCCCTGGCCGGCGGCGTGTCCGACTGCATCCGAACGGCGGGGGACCTGCGGAACAACGCCCCCTTCCTGAGCCAGGTGCTGGAACTGCTGGACATGAAAAATGTCATGTACCAGGGCAGCCTCACCACGGAGAAGCGGGCGGACCGGCAGTATGAGATCGAGTTTCGGGATGTGTCCTTCCGCTATCCCGGGGCGGCAACAGATTCCCTCAGCCATGTGTCCATGAAGTTCAAGGTGGGACAGCGCCTGGCGGTGGTGGGGGAGAACGGCAGCGGCAAGACCACCTTCATCAAGCTCCTGTGCCGGCTCTACGACCCCACGGAGGGGCAGATCCTCTTAAACGGCATCGACATCCGCAAGTACCGCTACGATGACTATCTGGCGGTGTTCTCCGTGGTGTTCCAGGACTTCCAGCTGCTGGCCCTGCCCCTGGGGCAGAATGTGGCAGCCAGCGTCCATCTGGACCGCCAGCGGGCGGAGCAGTGCCTCCGGGCCGCGGGCTTCGGGGACCGGCTGGATGCGCTGCCGGAGGGGCTGGACACCTACCTCTATAAGGACTATGCGGACACCGGGGTGGAGGTCTCCGGCGGGGAGGCCCAGAAGATCGCCCTGGCCCGGACGCTGTACAAGGATGCGCCCTTTATCATTCTGGACGAGCCCACGGCGGCCCTGGACCCTGTGGCAGAGGCGGAGATCTATCAGCGGTTCAACGACATTGTGGGAAACAAGACCGCCATCTATATCTCCCACCGCCTGTCCTCCTGCAAGTTCTGCGACGAGATCGCCGTGTTTGACCAAGGCCAGGTGGTGCAGCAGGGGACCCACCAGGAGCTGGTGGCCTGCGCCGGGGGGAAGTATGAGGCCCTCTGGAATGCCCAGGCCCAGTACTACACCGAAAATAAGGAATAATAAAACCGTGCTGCGGCCCCGGTAAAGGAGCCGCAGCACGGTTCGCCTATTTCACCAACTCCGCCAGCGGGAACCCATCCCAGGGGTCCCCCGCCGGCAGCTGCCGGAAGGACATGGTCCGCCCAGTTTTGGGGTGGGGGAAGGCCAGGGCGCAGCTCCACAGGGCGATGTCCCCGCTGCCGCCGCCGTACTTCCCGTCCCCCAGCAGGGGGGTGCCCCGGCTGGAGAACTGGACCCGGATCTGGTGGGTCCGGCCGGTGTGGAGCTGTACCTGGACCAGGGCGTCCTCCGCCCGCCGGGCCAGGACGCGGTAGGAGAGCACCGCCTCCTTCACCCCGCCCCGCATCCGGTCCACCACGAAGGACTTGTTGCGCGCCCGGTCGTGGAGCAGCAGATCCCGGTAGATCCCCTCCTCCGCCGAAGGCTGTCCCCGGACGACGCAGAGGTAGGTCTTCTCCAGCACTCTGGCCTGGACGGCGGCGGAGAGGGCGGCCGCCGCCCGCTGGGTTTTGGCCACCACCATAAGGCCGCCTACCCCCCGGTCAAGCCGGTGGACGGGAAAAACCGCGCCGTGGCCCTCCGCCTCCAGCAGGGAAAGGAGGTCCTCTCCGCCATTTTGCCCCGCCTGAGACAGCAGGGCAGGGGGTTTTAAACAGACCAAAAGGGCATTATCTTCGTATAAAATCGGGATCATCGGGACACACCTACCTGTATCAGAGCAGTTTCTTGAGATTGTTACACAAATTTATCACAAAACCCTTGCAATTACAATGGGAATACGGTAAAATATCCGTCGGATAATTTATTCCATAGGAGGATATCAATATGGCTACTATTACTGCCGGCGAGTTCCGCAACGGCAAGACTTTTGAGATGGACGGCAAGATCATGCAGGTCGTCGAGTTCCAGCACGTCAAGCCCGGCAAGGGCGCGGCTTTCGTCCGCACCAAGATGAAGAACATTGTCACCGGCGGTGTGACCGAGACTTCCTTCAACCCCACCGCAAAGTTTGAGGAGGCCTTCATCGAGCGCAAGGACATGGAGTACAGCTACAACGACGGCGATCTGTACTACTTCATGGACCAGGAGACCTACGACATGATCCCCCTGGGCAAGGATCTGCTGGGCGACGCCTTCCGCTTCGTCAAGGAGAACACCATCTGCAAGGTGCTCAGCTACAAGGGCAATGTTTTCGGCCTGGAGTGCCCCAACTTCATGGACCTGGTGGTCACCGAGACCGAGCCCGGCTTCGCCGGCAACACCGCCACCAACGTGACCAAGCCCGCCGTCCTGGAGACTGGCGCGGAGATCAAGGTGCCCCTGTTCATCGACATCGGCGACAAGATCACCATCGACACCCGCACCGGCGAGTACCTGTCCCGCTGCAAGGAGTAATCCATTTTTAAGCCTATCCCAAGCAAGGAAGTCCTCTTTGAACTGGGTGGGAGTCCCAACAACATGACGCTTTGAAAGGAGAAAAGCTATGGAAATTCTGGAAAAGGTCGCGTATATGAAGGGTCTGGCCGAGGGCCTTGGCCTGGACACCAAGACCAAGGAGGGCAAGCTCCTGACGGTGATGATCGACCTGCTGGACGATATCGCCCTGGAGCTGCAGGACATCCGTGACGACCAGTGCGAGCTGGAGGAGGGCCTGGACGCTGTCAGCGACGACCTCAGCGATGTGGAGTCCTTTATCTATGAGATGGAGGATGACGACGAGGACGACGATGACGATGATGACGACGAGGATGAGGAGGAGGTCTACGAGACCACCTGCCCCAACTGCGAGGAGGAGATCTTCTTCGACGAGACCATCCTGGCCGACGGCTGCGTGGAGTGCCCCAACTGCGGCGAGAAGCTGGAGTTCGACCTGAGCGATCTGGACGACGACGAGGGCTGCTGCGGCTGCTGCGGCGCCTGCGAGGATGAGGAGGACGGCGAGTAATCGCGGTCACTGCCTGAAACATGAGAGCCGCTCCCTGTGTGCTGCCCGCTGGCCGGGCATCCGCCGGGAGCGGCTTTTTCTGTGCAGGGATAAAAGGAACGTTTGCTGGTGCTTGAACAGCCGCAGGGGCCGAACGGCACAGTGGACCGGGACAGCTGTACCATGGGCTGCCGCACTGAGGGGGACAGAAAACCAGAGACGGCCCCTGCCGCCGCAACAGGGGCCGTCTCCCACTCACTTCCTGTTGACAAGGGAGAAATCTGTGATATAATACTTCCGTAAACTGCAAAATGCGCCATGAGGAAACCAGCACCGGCAGACGGCCAAAGCGAGCGGGGGAGAGTGCAAGCCCTGCGGCACAGCAACCGGTGCAGCCACTTCCCAGCGGACGGCGAGGAGCCGTACGGTTTTGCCCCCGTTATCGGGCGTCTGAGATATCCTTCGGGATAAATTAGGGTGGTACCGCGAGACCTTCGCCCCTATGTGGTGGCGTGGGTCATTCTTTTTTTTCGGGAAATTTTCCCGGTGAAGGAGGCCAAAATGAGGAGAAGGTTCATGGGGATCGCAGCAGCCCTTGTGCTGCTGCTCACCGGCTGCGCCAGGGGGAACCCCCTGCCGGAGGGCATGACGGAGGACGAGGTGATCCGCTCCGGCACCCAGATCATGCTCCAGGTGGTCCGCGGGGAGTACGATGCGGCCCATGCCCTCCTGCGGGAGGATCAGCGCCAGGCCACCACGCCCCAGGCGTTCCAGGAGCTGGCCCTCCGTGAGCTGGACGGCGCGGGGGTATACCGCCAGGTGTCCGACGCCATGGCCAGCGGCCAGTCCGCCGGCGGGGAGGAGCTGGGGGTGGCCCTGCTGTACTGCGATTTTGCGGAGAAGGACGTCCTGTTTCGGGTGGCCTTCGACCAGGAGATGAACTTTGTGGGCATCTCCATCCATCAGCGCTAGCATTTGGAGGAAATAGCTTGAACGAATTGAAGACCAGGTGGTGGAGGGCGGCCCTGGCCCGCTGCCGTACTTGGTTTACCGCGAACTTCTCCGGGACGGAGGGGGCGTTGTGCCACCTCTCCGCTCTGGTCTTTGCCGTGGTGGAGGGGGTAGACCTGGCCTCCACCTGCTGGCCCGGCGCCCTGGGCAGCGTGGTGCTGTCGGCTGGATTGCTGGCGGCGACGGAGCTGGGGCTGTGGTTGGCACGGCGGCTTCTGCGCCGCCTGCTGGGCCACGGCCTGGGCTGGCTCATGGGTCTGGGCCTGCTGATCTTCGCTGTGACCACCACTGTGGCAGGCGGCGCGGGGGAGGGGTGGACCTGGCGGGTGTATCTCTTCTCGGGGCTGGTGACGGGGGCACTGTGGCTCATGACCGCCGCCTGGCGGAGTATCTTCCGCCGCAAAATCTCCCCCACCACCGTGTCCACGGCCCTGCTGTCCGCGGGCTTGACCGCACTGCTGGCGGTGTTTCTCTTCACCGACGGCTTTGACGACCATATCATCCATAAGCTGGCCGCCCTGAACCCGGACCGGGATGCCCGCCGGGAGAGCCTGGAGCCCTCCCTGGGCCCGGGCCCCTGGACGGTGGAGACACTGGACTACGGCCCCGGGGAGGCGCTGGCGGGCGGAACCATGAATATGACCGCCTACATGGACCGGGATACAGACGATCTCACCGGGAAATACGTGGACGCCTACATGGACTACGACCTCTCCGCCGTGCCTCTGCGGGGGCGGGTGTGGTACCCGGCGGGGGGAGAACATCGGCCGGTGCTCTTTATCGCCCACGGCAACCACGAGATCACCACCCCCTCCTATCTAGGCTACGCCTACCTGGGGGAGTACCTGGCCAGCCACGGCTATGTGGTGGTCAGCGTGGATCACAACGCCTGCAACATGCTCTCCGGGGAGAATGACGGCCGGGCCGTGCTGCTGCTGGAGCACATCGGCCTTCTGCTGGACTACAACAGGGATGAAGGCAATCCCCTTTACAGCGTACTGGACGCAGAGAATATTGCCATTGCCGGTCACAGCCGGGGCGGGGAGATGGCGGCCACCGCCTACCTCTTCAACGGCTACGACCGCTACCCGGAGAACGGGGCCATCACCTTTGACTACAACTACGCCATCAAGTCCGTGATCGCCATTGCCCCCACGGTGAACCAGTACCGCCCGGCGGGGCACAGCGTGGAGCTGGAGGATGTGAACTACCTGCTCCTCCACGGGGCGTCGGACCGGGATGTGGACGACTTTATGGGCATGGCCCAGTATGGAAACGTCACCTTCACCGGGGCGGGGGACTATTTGAAATCCGCCCTGTACATCGCCGGGGCCAACCACGGGCAGTTCAATACCCTGTGGGGGGAGTACGACCAGACCGGCCCCTTCACCCCGCTGTTCAATACGGAGGGCCTTCTGCCCGCCCGGGAGCAGCAGGAGATCGCCCGGCTCTTCATCAAGGTGTTTCTGGATGTGACCCTTCTGGGGGATAACAGCAACCGGGAACTGCTCACGGACTGGCAGTACTTCGCCGGACAGCTGCCGGGGACCGCCTATGTCCAGGCCAGCCAGTCCAGCGGATTTGTTCCCCTGGCGGACTTTGAGGAGGACGCCGACCTGGAGACCGGGACATGTGCCGGGGTGACCCTCCGGGGAAGCGGGTTCAACTGGTGGACGGAGGAACGGCTGGGGCTGGCGGGCAGCAGCGTCTACGACGCCCACGCCCTGCGCCTGCGCTGGCGGGGCAGCGCCGACTACCGGCTGGAGGTGCCAGACCTGGAGCTGACGGGGCGGGCCCTGTCCTTCGACCTGGGGGACCGGGACAGCGCCGCTGTTGAGCGGGGGAAGCTGGAGCTGCTGGACGCCGTGGTGGAGATCACGGACGCCGACGGCCGCAAGGCCCAGGCACAGCTCCGGGACCACGCCGTGGTGTTCCCCATCCTTCCCGTGCGGACGGACAAGCTGGATTTCCTCTTCGGCACCCCGTCCTATAAGTACGCCCTGGCCACCGTGACCATCCCGGCGGAGGCTTTCCGCCCCGTGGAGGAGGCTGTGGACCTGGGCCACATCGTATCGATCAATATCCACTTTGCCGGCAGCGGCCAGGTGAGTATGGATAATATTGGAATCTGTAAGCAAAAATAAATTTATCATAAAAAAAGGAGAACCACCCATGCAGAACTACGGCGTAAACGAACTGCGCGAGATGTTCCTTCGCTTCTTTGAGTCGAAGGGCCACCTGCGCCTCCCCAGCTTCTCCCTGATCCCCCAGAACGATGCCAGCCTGCTGCTCATCAACAGCGGCATGGCCCCCATGAAGCCCTTCTTCACCGGCGAGGTGGAGCCGCCCCGCACCCGGGTGTGCACCTGCCAGAAGTGCATCCGCACCGGCGACATCGAGAACATCGGCAAGACCGCCCGCCACGGCACCTACTTTGAGATGCTGGGCAACTTCTCCTTTGGCGACTACTTCAAGCGGGAGGCCATCCACTGGTCCTGGGAGTTTTTGACCAGCCAGGAGTGGGTGGGCCTGGACCCCCAGCGCCTGTACCCCTCCATCTACGAGGAAGATGACGAGGCCTTTGAGATCTGGAACAAGGAGATCGGCATCCCCGCGGAGCGGATCTTCCGCTTCGGCAAGGCCGACAACTTCTGGGAGCACGGCTCCGGCCCCTGCGGCCCCTGCTCCGAGATCTACTACGACCGGGGGGAGAAGTACGGCTGCGGCAAGCCCGGCTGCACCGTGGGCTGCGAGTGCGACCGGTACATGGAGGTCTGGAACAACGTCTTCTCCCAGTTCAACAACGACGGCGAGGGCAACTACACCGAGCTGAAGCAGAAGAACATCGACACCGGCATGGGCCTGGAGCGCCTGGCCGTGGTGTGCCAGGATGTGGACTCCCTCTTTGACGTGGACACGGTCATGAACATCACCAACCGGGTCAGCGCCATCACCGGCGCCCACTACGGCGAGAGCCCAAAGACCGATGTGTCCCTGCGGATCATCACCGACCATATCCGCTCCGCCACCTTCATGATCTGCGACGGCGTGCTGCCCTCCAACGAGGGCCGGGGCTATGTCCTGCGCCGCCTGCTGCGCCGGGCCGCCCGCCACGGCAAGCTCCTGGGCGTGGATCACCCCTTCCTCTACGATGTGTGCGGTGCGGTCATCAAGGAGAACGAGGGCCACTATCCCGACCTGCGGGAGAAGGAGGCCTACATCACCCGCATTATCCAGATGGAGGAGGAGAACTTCGCCAAGACCATTGACGGCGGTATCAAGATCTTCTCCGAGATGCTGGCGGAGCACAAGGCCAAGGGAGAGACGGTGTTCTCCGGCGCCGACGCCTTCAAGCTCTACGATACCTACGGCTTCCCCATCGACCTGACCGCCGAGATGGTGGAGGAGCAGGGGATGACCGTGGACACCGACGCCTTCAAGGCCCTTATGGAGGAGCAGCGTGTCCGGGCCCGGAAGGCCCGGGAGGCCCTGGGCGACCTGGGCTGGGCCGGTATCGAGTTCGGCAAGGATGTCCCCGCCACCCGCTTTGTGGGCTACACCGACCAGGTGACCGAGGGCAAGGTCCTGGCCATGGTGGCGGAGGACGAGTTCCGCCAGGAGATCGCCGCCGGGGTGGAGGCCATCCTGGTGCTGGATCAGACCAGCATGTACGCCGAGATGGGCGGCCAGGTGGGGGACCACGGCGCCATCACCTGCGGCGACAGCGTCTTCACCGTCACCGACGTGCAGAAGAACAAGGGCGGCAAGTACCTCCACTACGGTGTGGTCACCGCCGGGGAGTTCAAGCCCGGCGATGTATGCACCGTCTCCGTGGACATGGAGCGCCGCAAGGCGGTCTCCCGCGCCCACAGCACCACCCATCTGCTCCACGCCGCCCTGCGGAAGGTCCTGGGCGACCACGTCCAGCAGGCCGGCTCCCTGGTGGAGCCCGACTTCCTCCGCTTCGACTTCACCCACTTCGCCCCCATGACGGCGGAGGAGCTCACCCAGGTGGAGAAGCTGGTCAACGAGTTTGTTCTGGAGGGCTACGGCATCACCACCGAGGAGCTGCCCATTGAGGAGGCCAAGCGCCGGGGCGCCATGGCCCTGTTCAGCGAGAAGTACGGCGATGTGGTCCGGGTGGTCACCATGGGCGACTGCTCCGTGGAGCTGTGCGGCGGTACCCATCTGAACGACACCGCCAAGGCCGGCCCCTTCCACATCCTCAGCGAGTTCTCCGTGGCCTCCGGCGTCCGCCGCATTGAGGCCACCACCGGCAAGAAGACCCTGGAGTGCATGTACAACAACTGCTGCACCATCAACACCGTGGCGGAGGCCCTGAAGGCCAAGCCCGCGGAGATCCTGGCAAAGGCCGAGCAGCAGGTGGCGGAGATCCGCGGCCTGAAGCAGGCGGTGGAGAAGCTGAAGGCCCGGGAGTTCCTCTCCGAGGCGGACCAGTTCCTGCTGAACGCCAAGGTCATCGCCGGGCTGAAGGTGGTGGCCTTCTCCCGCAACGGCATCAGCGCCGACGATATGCGCAAGCTGGGCGACTTCCTGCGGGACAAGGCCCCCGATGTGGTTGCCCTCATGGCCTCGGTGAACGAGGAGAAGATCACCTTCCTGGCCGCCTGCGGCAAGGAGGCGGTGGCCCGGGGCGTGAAGGCCGGGGATATCATCAAGGCCATTGCCCCCATCTGCGGCGGCAAGGGCGGCGGCAAGCCCGACAGCGCTATGGGCGGCGGCTCCGATCTGCTGAAGCTGGACGACGCCCTGGCGGCCCTGGACGACTTTGTGGCCAGCCGGGTCCAGGGGTAAGGCCAGGCGCCAAGCCACTGTTGGTCAAAAACGCCGCAGAGTCCCTGACCGTGGACTCTGCGGCGTGGAATAAAACAAAATTGATGGAGGTGTCCTATGTCTGACGTACTGAACCGCGACCCCAACTGCCTGTTCTGTAAGATCATCCAGGGGGATATCCCCTCCAAGAAGGTCTACGAGGACGAGCTGTGCTTTGCCTTCTACGACATCGATCCCCAGGCGCCCACCCACTTCCTGGTGATCCCCAAGACCCACATCCCCTCCTGCGGAGCGGTGACGGCGGAGAATTCCGCCGTTGTTGCCCACATCTTTGCCGTTATAGCCAAGGTGACGGCGGAGCTGGGCCTCACGGACTTCCGGGTGGTGTCCAACTGCGGGGCCCAGGCGGGCCAGTCCGTGCCCCATCTGCACTTCCATGTGCTGGGCGGGCGGGATATGACCTGGCCTCCGGGCTAAAGAGGGGCCTGCGCGGTTTTCCCTATACGGAGAAGAGGAGATGACCACGCCATGCGAGAATCGACAAAGCAACTGATCTGTGCCATTTGTTCCTTCCTCGCTGCGTTGATTTCGCTGATCAGCGCCATCAAAGATGGTAATGGGCTGGCCTTTATTGCTGCGGTGATCATCTTTATTGTGGGGATGATTTGGGTCAGCAGGTATAGGGGAGAATAGAAGAAACCGGCGCAGAGCGGAAATTCCGCTCTGCGCCGGTTTGTTTTTCGGTGGTGATTACGCCCGGAGGAAGCCCTTGCCGAAGATCTCGCTGGAGTTGCTGATGAGCATGAAGGCGGAGGGGTCGTTCTCCTTCAGATAGCGGCGCAGCATCACCGCCTGTCCCCGGGAGAGGACGGTGAGCACCACCCAGCGGGGCTCGTGGGTGTAGGCGCCGGAGCCCTCCCAAACGGTGGCGCTGCGGTGCAGCTCGTGGGTGATGTAGGTGCAGACCCCCTCGGGATTGGTGGTGACCACGCTGAAGCTCTTGCACAGGTTCATGGACTCAATGACGCTGTCCACCAGTACGGACTTCAGCAGCAGGCCCAGAATGGAGAAGAGGCCGGTCTCCACATCGAAGACGAAGAAGGCGGACCCGGCGATCAAAAAGTCGGAGATCAGCAGCGCCCGACCCACGTCCAGGCCGCTGTACTTCTTCAGGATCATGGCCACAATGTCCGTGCCGCCGGAGGAGGCGTTGAGGTTGAAGAGGATGCCGGAGCCCAGGGCGGGCAGCAGAATGGCGAAAAACGCCTCCAGCATCTTGTTGCTGGTCATGGGGGCGCTCAGGGGACAGACCCACTCAAAGATCTGGATCAGCCCGGTGTAGACGATGGAGCAGACCACGGTCTTGACCCCGAAGCCCCGGTTGAGGAAGATGAAGCCCAGGATCAAGAAGGCGGTATTGATGATGGTGTTGAACATGGAGGGGGTCAGCCAGCTGACATGGACGATCTTGCCCAGCAGCACCGCCAGACCGGACACGCCGCCCATGGAGAAGTGGTTGGGAAACTTGAAGAAGTAGACGCCAACCGCCACCAGAAAGATACCCAGAAACAACAGGGAATACTCCGTGACCTTGTTTTTTGTATTCATGCCAATCTCCGATCCGCTCCCTCATAGGGATGCAGTGTATACAGGTAATACCGTAGCCAGTATACCAGCGGTGCAGGATTTGTCAAGGCAAAAGGAAAATTTTGTTCCCGGTGCGATTTGCTTTTCCTTGCCATTTCCCGGGAAATGTGCTAACTTCAGGTAATAAGAGGCAGAGCAGCTGTTTGCATCTGCGCCATCACTTGACCAGTGGAGGGAAGAGGATGAACGAAAAACTGAGGATGGACGGCGAGGCCATCGCTGGGGCCGCCATTGCCGCCGTAAAGCCCGACGCCGCTGTCCGCCGGGCGCTGGGGGAGATGACCTTTCCGGGGCGCGTGTTTTTGGTTGCGGCGGGGAAGGCCGCCTGGCAGATGGCCAAGACCGCGGTGGAGGTCCTGCCCCAGCCCCTGGAGGGGGGAATCGTGGTGACCAAGTATGGCCATGTCCTGGGGGAGATCCCGGGGGTGCGGTGTGTGGAGGCGGGCCATCCGGTGCCGGACGGCAACAGCTTCCGGGGCACAGCGGCGGTGCTGGAGATGACGGCGGGGCTGCTGCCCACAGACACGGTGCTGTTCCTGCTCTCCGGCGGCGGCAGCGCCCTCTTTGAGCAGCCTCTGGTGCCGCCGGAGGAGCTGCAGGCCGTCACCCACCGCCTGCTGGCCGCCGGGGCGGATATTGTGGAGATGAACACGGTCCGCAAGCGGCTGTCCGCCGTGAAGGGCGGCCGGTTTGCCCTGCACTGCGCCCCTGCGCGGGTGGAGGCGGTGGTCCTCTCCGACATTCTGGGGGACCCGCTGGACATGATTGCCTCCGGTCCGGCGGCGGCGGACCCCTCCACCGCCCAACAGGCAGTGGCCATTGCAAAAAAGTACCACCTGCCCCTCTCTGGGCGGGGGTGGGAACTGCTGGAGCAGGAGACGCCCAAGGCCCTGGACAATGTCCGCACCCAGGTTATCGGCTCCGTCCGGGAGCTGTGCCGGGCGGCGGCGGATGCCTGCGCCCAGCTGGGCTACCGCCCCGTCCTGCTCACCGACCGCATGGACGGCGAGGCCCGGGAGGTGGGCCGGTTCCTGGCGGCTATTCTGGCCGCCCACGCCGGCGATGGAGAGAAGCTGGCCTTTCTGGCCGGTGGGGAGACTGTGGTCCACCTCACCGGAGACGGTCTGGGCGGACGGAACCAGGAGCTGGCCCTGGCCGCTGCCCGGGGGATCGCGGAGCTGCCCAACGCCGCCCTCATCAGCGTGGGCAGCGACGGCACCGACGGCCCAACCGATGCCGCCGGGGGCTACGTGGACGGGGACACCCTGGGCGAGCTGCTGGCAAAAGGAATAGACCTGGACCGGACCCTGGGGGACAACGACGCCTACCACGCCCTGCAGGCGGTGGGTGGGCTGGTGATGACCGGCCCCACAGGGACCAACGTCAACGATGTGGCGGTGGCCCTCCTGGGGTAGGGGCGCATTGCGGAACCCACCGGCCTGTGCTATACTTGGTTTTATCTCAAGAAAGTGGAGGAGCAAGAGGATGCTTGCATACACCTATATTGAACAGGGGAAATTTCAGCTGCTGGATAAGCCCAAGCCGGTGCTGCAAAGCGACAGAGACGCCATTGTCCGGGTGACCCTGTCCAGCATCTGCACCAGCGACCTGCACATCAAGCACGGTTCCGTGCCCCGGGCGGTCCCCGGCGTCACCGTGGGCCACGAGATGGTGGGCGTGGTGGAGGCGGTGGGCGCCGCCGTCACCAGGGTGAAGCCCGGCGACCGGGTCACCGTGAATGTGGAGACCTTCTGCGGGGAGTGCTTCTTCTGCCAAAACGGCTGGGTGAACAACTGTACGGACCCCGACGGCGGCTGGGCCCTGGGCTGCCGCATAGATGGGGGACAGGCGGAATATGTCCGTGTCCCCTATGCCGACCAGGGACTGGAGCGGATCCCTGCGGGGGTCAGCGACCAGCAGGCCCTTCTGGTGGGGGATGTGCTGGCCACCGGCTACTGGGCGGCGGATATTTCCAACATCCGCCCGGGGGACACGGTGCTGATCATCGGCGCCGGTCCCACGGGGCTCTGTACGCTGCAGTGCGTGAGATTGAAGTCCCCGGGAAAGATCATCGTCTGCGATGTGGACCGGAATCGTCTGCGCTTTGTCCGGGAGCACTACCCGGAGGTGCTGACCGTGGAGCCGGAAGCTGTGGAGGCCGTGGTGCGTGCGGAGAGCGCCCACGGCGGCGCCGATGTGGTGCTGGAGGTGGCGGGCAGTCCGGCTACCTTCCGCATGGCCTGGCAGCGTGCCCGGCCCAACGCCACGGTGACGGTGGTGGCCCTGTACGACGGGCCCCAGACCCTGCCTCTGCCAGAGATGTACGGGAAGAACCTGACCTTCAAGACCGGCGGAGTGGACGGCTGTCACTGCCGGGAGACCCTGGAGCTGATCGCCGCGGGGAAGCTGGACACCACGCCCCTCATCACCCACACCTATGCCCTGAAGGACATCGAAGCGGCCTACGACCTCTTTGAACACCGCCGGGACGGGGTCATCAAGGTGGCCGTTGCACCGTAAACGGGAGGATATATGGAAAAGGAAAAAATTTTTGCCATGCCCTTCGCCCAGGTCTATCCGCTGCTCATTGCCAAGGCGGAGCGAAAGGGCCGGACCCGGGCGGAGGTGGATGCGGTGACCTCCTGGCTTACCGGTTATACCAGCCAGGAGCTGGACCGCCTGCTGGACGGTACGCTGGCCTATGGGCAGTTTTTTACCCAGGCGCCCCGGATGAATGAGGAGCGATTTCTCATCGGGGGGAGCATCTGTGGGGTGAAGCTGCGGGAGATCGTGGACCCGCTGATGCGGGATATCCGTATTTTGGACAAGCTGGTGGATGAGCTGGCCAAGGGAAAGGCCGTGGAGAAGATCCTGGCTCCCCGGAGATCTGATGCCAAGACAGCGGGGAACAGCCCTGCGGAAAACGCTACTGTAAAAGGAGAAATGACCATGCTGGAAATTGGAATGAAAGCCCCGGACTTTACCCTGCCGGACAAGGACGGCAACCCCGTCAGCCTGTCGGATTTTTTGGGAAAGAAGGTTGTCCTCTACTTCTATCCCCGGGACAACACCCCCGGCTGCACCCGGCAGGCCTGCGCCTTTGCCCAGAGCAATGACCGGTTCCGGGAGAGGGATGTGGTGGTCATCGGCGTCAGCAAGGACTCCGTGACCTCCCACGCAAAGTTTGCTCAGAAGTACGATCTGCCCTTCCTGCTGCTGTCCGACCCAGAGCTGCAGGCCATCCAGGCCTACGGCGTCTGGCAAGAGAAAAAGCTTTACGGCAAAGTCAGCATGGGGGTTGTACGCTCCACCTACCTCATCGACGAGGCGGGGAACATCGCGCAGGTCATGCCCAAGGTGAAGCCGGACACCAACGCGGAGGAGATCCTGGCCTACCTGGACGGCCAGGCGTAGAGGCATCGCCATGCGGATCATTATTTCCCCCGCAAAGAAGATGAATGCGGATACGGACAGCTTGCCGGTGGAGGCGCTGCCGGTATTCCTGGAGCGGACGGAGGAGCTGCTGTCGGCCCTGCGGGCCATGGGGCCCCAGGAGCTGCAAAAGCTCTGGAAGTGCAACGACCAGATCGCCCAGCTGAATGTGCAGCGCCTGGCGGAGATGGATCTCCGCCGGGGGCTGACCCCGGCCATTCTGGCCTACGAGGGAATCCAGTATCAGCACATGGCCCCCAATGTGTTTACCCGGGCGGAGTACGCCTACCTCCAGGAGCATCTGCGGATCATCTCCGGGTTTTATGGTGTCCTTCGGCCCTTTGACGGGGTCACGCCCTACCGCCTGGAGATGCAGGCGAAGCTGAAATGCTGTGGAGCGAAAGACCTTTACAGCTTTTGGGGCGAGACGATTGCGGAGAATATTTTCCTGGAGACGAACTGCGTGGTGAATCTGGCCTCCAGGGAGTACAGCCTGTGCCTGTCCCGGTTCCTCCGTTCCGGCGTCCGGTTCATCACCTGCGTCTTCGGTGAGGAGAAGGACGGAAAGATCGTGGAGAAGGGGACCATGTGCAAAATGGCCCGGGGGGAGATGGTCCGCTTCCTGGCGGAGTGTCAGGCGCGGTCTCCGGAGGCCCTGCGGGAGTTTGACCGCCTGGGCCATGTGTTCGACCCGGAGCGCTCGGATGGGGAAACCTATGTCTTTGTGCGGAAAGGAAAATCGTCATGAACGGAGATATTCTCTTCTTCTTCCGGGACCACATGGGGGCGCTGCCCCTGTACGAGGCCCTGGAGGCGGCGGTGCTGGCCCGGCTGCCGGACACGGTCATCAAGGTGGCTAAGACCCAGATCACCTTCGCCAACCGCCGGGGCTTTGCCTTCGTGTCCTTCAACCCCTGCCGCCGGGCCAAGGACAGGCCCCCGGTGTGGATGACCGTGTCCTTCGGCCTGGACCACCGGGCGGAGGACCGCCGCATCGATGTGGCCACGGAGCCCTATCCCAACCGCTGGACCCACCACGTCATGGTGGGGGCGGCGGAGGAGATCGACAGCCAGCTTCTGGACTGGATCACAGCGGCGGCTGAGTTTGCCGCCAGTAAGAGGTGACAGGATGCACATTCGTCCATACCAGCCGGCGGACTGCCCGCAGCTGGCCCGGCTCTTCTATGACACGGTCCACCGGGTCAATGCCCGGGACTATACGCCAATACAGCTGAACGCCTGGGCCAACGGCGAGGTGGATCTGGACGCCTGGGACCGGAGCTTCCGGGAGCACTGCACCGCCGTAGCTGTGGCAGGGGAGGAGATCGTGGGCTTTGGCGACATGGCCCGGGACGGGTATCTGGACCGGCTGTATGTCCACTGGGCCCACCAGGGACAGGGGGTGGCCACCGCCATCTGCCGCTGGCTGGAGGAGCAGGTCCCGGCGCAGCGCTATGTGACCCATGCCTCCATTACCGCCCGGCCTTTCTTTGCCCGCATGGGCTATGCCGTGGTCCGGGAGCAGCAGGTGGAGCGCCGGGGCGTGAAGCTCACCAACGTTGTGATGGAGAAGAAAAATCCATAGCAGACCCTCTGCAAGCAGTTTTTTCCCGGCGGTGAAACCAACCGCCGGGTTTTGCAGTCTATAGGGGTAAGACCGGTCGAACACAGTAGAGCAGGAGAGGGGGGAGAGAGGTGACCGACCAGGAGCTGATCGCCCTGTACGAGGCCAGGAGCGAGGAGGCCATTGCCGCCACCCAGCGGCAGTACGGCGCCTACTGCCGGACCATCGCCTTCAACATTCTGGCCGACCACGAGGACACGGAAGAGTGCCTCAGCGACCTGTGGCTGCGGGTGTGGAACGCCATTCCGCCCCAGCGGCCGGACTACTTCAAGGGGTGGCTGGGAACGGTGGCCCGCAACTGCGCCCTTACCCGCTGCCGGCAGAGGGGGAGACAGCCGGAGCAGGTGGGGGAGGCGGCGCTGGATCTGGCCCGGGACCTGTCGGACGGCCCCGGGGAGCGGATGGAGGCCCAGGCTCTGGGGGAGGCCATCTCCCGCTTTCTGCTGACCCGGCCCCAGCCGGAGCGCACCGCCTTTCTGCGGCGGTACTGGTACGGCGACCCGGTGGGGGAGGTGGCCCGGCGCATGGGGTGGACCCTGGCCCGGACCAAGACCACCCTCTTTCGGACCCGGCAGCGGCTGCGGGCCTTTCTGGAAAAGGAGGAATTTTTATGATGGATCGGGATAAGCTCCTGGACGCCCTGGGCCATGTGGACCCGGCCCTGGTCCAGGCGGCGGATGTCCCGCCGGCGGCTGTCCGCCGTCCGTGGCTGCGGCCCACGCTGGTGGCGGCGTGTCTGGTGCTGGTCCTGTGCGGAACGGTGATGGCAGTGGAACTTGTGGGGGGCTTTGCGTGGTTGGAAGAGTTTCGCGGCCAGCAACTGTACCTGGGGCCGGGGATGGAGACCCAAGAACCCCACGACGGATTTACCCTGGGGGGCGGGCTGGACTTTATCCCCCTGGAGCAGGTGTCCCAGAAGGCCAAAAACCTGGCGGCGGAGCACCCTAAATCTACCATGGCGGTAGAGCTGGACTCCCTGGAGGCGGTGGAGGAATTTTTTGGTGTGGACATGCCGGAAAATCCAGTGATGGACAGCCTGCGGCAGACGGGCTTTTTTGCGGAGATGTCCTGTGACCAGACAGGACCCACCAGGCTGGTGTTTCACGCCCAATACCGAAAGCCGGGACTCCCCTTTGTCATGCTCACCCTCCGGGGAAACGCGGAGACGGAGCTGATGGCCCACTCGGGGTACAGCGGGCAGACCGCCTCCCTGTTGCGGGATGGTAGAACCTATACGCTGGAAACCTACAGGGCCGACAACGGCCTGGAGGCGATCCTTGTGCGATACTTTGACAGCTCTGCGGGGGAGGAGGTGCGACTGGAGGCATGGTTTGCCCTGAATGGCGTCGCCTATCAGCTAAACGCCTGGTGTGACGACCCCTGGGGGGACCTTGCCGACGCGGAGACGCTATTGCGGGATGTTTTGGCGGGGTATGAGATAAAGCAGCTAAATTAATGAGACTACGATGTATGACAAGAAAGGGAATGAACGATGAAAACAAAGAAGCATATTTGCGTTATTCTGGGGATTATCTTGGCAGTTGGTTTGTCGGTGGTTGCTTTTGCTGCGGATGGCGTTGTGCCATATGGCGGAAGCGAGTGTCCGCGTTGTGGATTGGATGGGTATGTGTGGAGAACAACAAGGGCTGGAGCGTGGGTGTCTGAAGAGCCAAAGATGTGCGGGCATGGTGACACTCGATACACGGATATCGTGTGGTGGAGACCACTCTATGGATTGACGCAATGCGGAACATGTGGGTATGCAGGTGAAGGTGTTGAGACTGAATACGCACATGAGAGGTATATCTATTGCAATGCACAAGGGAAAAAGTATCCCACTGTAACCATTGATAGCCCTCACAGCTAACATAGGCCGAGAAAATAAGCTCCCTAAAACTGGGAGCTTATTTTCTTGACCTTCAATCTAGCCGTAGCTCCTACCTAATCGCACCCCCTGGACAACGACCAGAAAATTTGCAAAAATAGGGAAACCAGGCGAACGATCCGCCGCTATTTGGGGAGTAGAGAGGTGAAGGGCATCCCGATGCCCAGGGGAGAGGAGGGGGTAATTTGGAGGACGAGAAGATCCTGGCGCTCTACTGCGCCAGGGATGAGGCTGCGCTGGCCGCCACCCAGGAGAAGTACGGCGGCTACTGCAGGACCATCGCCGGCGCCGTGCTGGGGGACCCGGCGGATGCGGAGGAGAGCGTCAGCGACGCGCTCCTGGGGGCCTGGAACGCGATCCCGCCCCACAGGCCGGAGAATCTGCGGACCTTTTTGGGCAAGCTCACCCGCCGGGCGGCGCTGAAGAAGTACCGGGCGGCCATGACCCGGAAGCGGGGCGGCGGCCAGACGGCCCTGGCCCTGGAGGAGCTGGCGGAGGCGCTCCCCGCCAGGGGCGGACCGGAGGAGACGGTGGCGGCCGGGGAACTCTCCGCCGCCCTGGACCGCTTTTTGGGGCTGCTGCCTCCGGAGAAGCGGCGGGTGTTCCTCCGCCGCTACTGGTATTTGGACAGTGTGGAGCGCATTGCGGAGGCGGAGGGCTGCACTACGGCGAAGATCAGCTCTATGCTCCACCGTCTGCGGGCAAAGCTGCGGATGCAGCTGGAAAAGGAGGGATTACTGTGAAGGAATGGGATCTGCTGGAGGCCATGACAGCAGTGGACGACCGGTATCTGGCGGAGGCGGAAGCCGCCCCGGCCAGCCCGGCAAGGCGAAAGCCCTGGCTGCGGCCCGCGCTGATCGCGGCGTGTCTGTGTCTCCTTCTGGTGGGGACCGCGGTGGCGGCGGTGGCGGTGAAGGCGGCAAAGAAAATGGAGCTGGCGGAGGCCCTCCATGTGGAGTTCGTCAATGATGAGGGCCTACAGTGCAACCGGACGTTTTTAGAAATTGAAAACGGGATCGCCTATATCCCGGTGGACATGATCTCCGATAATATATGGGAGCTGATCGGCCAGGAGGAGTGGTGCATGCCGGTTTTTGCCAGCTTCGACTCCTGGAGCGAAGGGGAGAAGTTTATCGACCTGGAGTTTGCCGACAACGATATGCTGGAAAAGGCGAAGAAGGGAACGGTTACGATCGTTGCCGGTCCCGGCAGTAAAAAAGGGGAGGGACATTGTGTTCTACGGGTAAGTGGGTCGCTGAAGGCGCCGGTATCGATCGACTTGGATGCGAAATATTACATTGACCCAACCGGGAAATATGATCAGGAGATCCAGTACAAGGAATATAAGGTGGTCGTTGATCCATCAGGTACGTATGAAATAGAGCGAGTAGAGCTTCCCCCTATGGGCCATGTCCCGGTGCGTGTACATGCGACCATTGCTACGGAGAACGCCTACCAGAGTGACGCTGGACAGCAGTTTCTTCTGGAAGGGGAGGAAACCGTTGAGAAATATACCACGCCAAGCGGGTTGGAGGCATTTATCCTTCTGCATCTCTATGATGAGAATGCTTTCTATTACAGTGCGATATTCTCGCTGAATGGTGCGCGGTTTACAGTAAACATCGATGGAGAGGGCAAGGACCATCAGCTGTATTTGGACCTGACGAAACAAATTTTGGATAGTTTTTTGTAGGAACTTGCACAGCCGCGTGTGCGTAAAGCAAATCAGAAAATAGAAATGGCCCCGCTGCAGCTGGTGTGCAGCGGGGCCTCTTTTCTTGTCTGACAGTAACTGGTGAAGGAACTGCAGGATCGGTTGCTTTTGGAGGGATCAGTCCTGATAGACGATTTTACCGTCAATGACCGTATACAGGGGGCGTGCGCTGGTTTCCAGGGCGGGGATGGCACTCCACAGAACCAGATCGGCATCCTTGCCAGGCTTCAGGGAGCCGATGCGCTGATCGACACGCAGGGCACGGGCGGGATTGATGGTGACCATGCGCAGAGCACGCATATGGGGAATACCGTAACGCACGGCTTCTCCGGCGGAAATCAGCAGTCCCTGGGCGCCGACGATGGGGCCATCGGTGATGAGGCAGACATTCAATCCACGTTCATCTAGCTGGCGAACCAGGGCAACATCGCCGCCGGTCAGCTCACCATAGCCCTCAGCAATACCGATAGGGCCAAAGCAGACCGGGCCGCCGCCCTCTACCAGTTCATCGGCGTAAAGATCACAGGCCCAGCCGTGCTCAATGGTATAGTCGCAGCCGAACTCCTTGGCGATATCAATGACCGTGAGCATATCAAATTGCTCACTATGTACCTTCAGGGGGATCTCACGCTTCAAAACAGGGATCAAGGCTTCGAGATTGGCGTCGTAGGGGGGGCGCTTGCTCGTGTCCTCGCCAGCCTGTTCCTTTTTTTCCATGTAGGTGCGGGCCTTGCGCAAGGTCTCGCGGAAGATACTGGCGACGCCCATGCGGGTCTGGGGGGCCTTGCCGCGCTTTCCATACCCCTTGGGGTTTCCGCCCATGGCACATTTCATTACGGCGGGGTGGAGGACGGCCAGATCCTGAATAGAGGAGCGACCGGCGGTCTTTGCCACAAAGCCAGTGCCGCAGATCACATTGGCAGAGCCGGGAACAAAGCAACAGGCGGTAACACCTCTGGTATGGATGTCCTGAAAGTCCTCAGAATGGATATCAATGGCGTGGATCGCATCCATGCAGGGGGTGACGGGATCTGTCATTTCATTGAGATCTTGTGCACCGGGGGCGAATCCACCGGCATGGGTGTGGGCATCCACAAGTCCGGGTGTGACATACATCCCGGATGCATCAATGACCTGGGCATCCGGGGCAGACAGGTTTTGCCCGATTGCCTCGATTTTGCCGTCCTGGCAGAGGATATCGGTATTCTGCAGGACCTGGTCGTTTTCCATGGTGTATACTGTGGCGTTTTTGATCAGCAGCATTATTGCGCACCCTCCCTTGTGAAGAAAAGACGACCACCCACGATGGTGTGGTCAACAAAGTTATCGAACCGGACAGCAGGATTGCCCTTGCAGATGATGATATCTGCCTGTTTGCCGGGCTCCAGAGAACCAACCAGTGTATCCACGCCAAGAGCACGGGCGGGGTTGATGGTCATCATTTCCATGATCTCATCTCCGGTTGCTCCGGCAGAACTCATCTGGGTTGCTACCCAGAGCAGCTGTTCATAGGCAGGGGGATAGCCCTCATCACCGGAGCAGAAGATAGACAGATTCATACCACGGCGATAAAGCTCCACCATCTGGCGCAGGTCAGTATGGCCACGGAGTCCGGCGGTCATGTAGCTGCTGTCGCCCAGCATCACATGCCAGCCCCGGCGGATGATCTCGTCGGCAACATTGGCGGCGCCATAGGCTCCGGCAATGACCAGACGCAGGTCGTACTTAACGCCGATCTCCACGACGCTCTCCACTTCGGATTGTGTTTCTGCGGTGATGACCAGGGGGATCTCCCGGCGCAGGACACGGCAGAGGACCTCCTTGCCGGGATCATAATCCTTTTCGTCCTTTTCCATGTACTCCTGGGCGGCACGGAAAGTTTCGTCCAGCATGTGGAACATTGCCATACGGGTCTGGGGAGCGATTTTTGCCTTTTGGAATGCTTCCTTTACCACATGGGTGAAGTTTCCTTTTAGGGCGATGCGCTGGGCAAGGAAAACATCGGCGGTGTGGTCGCCATCCACATGGACCAGGGCAACCTGGCCGGCCAGCAGGGCGCTGACACCGGGACAAAGGCCGTAGGAGGTGATGCCAGCCCGCCCGAAGCGCTGGAGCTTCAGTTCGCGCAGGTCGAAGGCATGGCGCACATCCATTTCGGGGCAGACGGGGACAACCGCCTCGTCCACATCCGGACCGCCGGACCACATTTCACTGAACGAGATCCCGCCTACAGCACATAGGCCCAGAACCAGACCGGGGTAAACATTCCGCCCGGCAGCGTCAATGACGTCACAGCCCTCTGCAGGAAGGGACGGTCCGACAGCGTGGATAAGCGGTCCGTCACAGAGAATATCCCAGCCGGGTTCGTATCGGCCGCCGCCCAAGAACACGTTTCCGTTTTTGATCAGTAGCATGTTTTTTACTCCTCCTCATTCTTATCCAGGGAATAGAGATCATCCGGCGGCCTGGTGTCCGCCAGGGGATCAAAAAAAGTGGCTCACTCCGTTTCAGTACGAAGGAGAGGCTCCGTGCGCTTGGTACAGCTGCTTAGAAACCAAAAGCGCGGGGAGATGGTCATCTCGTTGGCAAAGTGAAGGAAAAAGGCAAAATATTCCTTATAAGTTGCCCGATACAGGGTGACTGTTCCGCTGTCTACATCGGCTTGTTCCTTTACCAGCCATTCGCGGCGGGAAAATTCAGAAAAGACTGCCTGTACCTTCTCTTCGGGGATGCCGGTCGATCTGGAGGCAAGCCCCAGGGAGAACAGTGACTGTGCACGGGTACAGATGAATATCAGAAGCTGAAAGACGTCCGGATCACTAAGAAAACGAAATAGATCGGTATATATTTCCGTTTTGGCAAGGATAGCACCGTATCCGTCCAATGGTTCCGGCATGATAGCAACCATATGGGCATCGTGGGCGGCCAGTGCGTAGCCAATACCACCATTGGTGAACACACGTCCACGGGTGTTCTCCGGGTTGGCAACGCTGGCCGTGCTGTAGTCGACATTCTGCATCTCCGGGATCCCACTTAGACCTTTAAAAATAGACCAGCAGTATTGGCAGGCCTGTTCCATCCGATTTTTTTCCGGAGTATGCAGCAAGGCATAGTAGAGCATATCTGCCAGTTGGCAGTTATTATTGATGGTGCGGCCGAACATCTCGTCCAGAGTTACACCAAAATACTCAGCCAGAGACAGAAGCACCTCAATATCTGGTGTTCCGCCCCGCTCCCACTTGGATACTGCTTGCATAGATACGCCTACCAGTTTTCCCAATTCTGCCTGGGTCAGCCCATGGCCTATCCTCAGTTCCCGAATTTTGTTGCCAATTTGATTAAGTTCCATGCAGACAATACCCCTTTTTTATGTAGTCAGCAAAATGCAATATACAAATTCAATTTATTAGTGATTTTTTGTGGGATAGCTTAATTATAAATGTTAATACAGGAAAGGTTTAACAACTATAAATTGAACAAGTCAAAACCTAGCGTTTAAAAATCAACTGATAGTTTCGCCCCGAAGGGTTGCGGTGAAGAGAATTTACAGGTATAATAGCAAAAAAAATCACAGAATGCAACGCTAAAGTGATAAAGTGAATATGTATTTTTTCAGCGTATTCAGAATAGAAAGAAAATTAATTTGCTGACAGCACATGATTCAACAGATAATGGAGCATGTGATCCACCGTAGCCGGTTCCCCATATCCGGAGCGGAAAAACATAGCAGGATCAGAGAAAATAAGGAGTGAGGAGATCGATGAAAAAGTTCGTTTTGCGGCGGATCCTCAGCGGAATACTGACAGTGCTTGTGGTATTCACACTGAATTTCGTGCTGGTGAAGAGTGCACCTGGTGACCCCATCCGTACTCTTATGGGCAAGGAAACCGATGACCCGGTCCTGCGTCAGGCCTTGGAAGAAAAGTGGGGCCTGGATAAGTCGGAGCCGGAGCAGTATTTCAACTATTTGAAAAATGCAGTAAAAGGCGACCTTGGTACATCCATCATTTATAACCGTTCCGTCAATGAGATGATCGGTGAGCGAGTGATGGCCACAGTGCTTTTGGGACTATCAGCGGCTTTGATCGCACTGGTCCTAGGAACGCTGCTGGGAATATTCTGTGCACGGCATGACGGGTCGCTGATCGATAACATTCTGTCCGGTGCATCCTATGCCACGGATGCGATGCCCTCATTCTGGCTGGGCCTTATGTTGATTATTGTATTTGCAACCAAACTGAACCTGTTCCCATCACAGGGAATGTTCGATGTCCGTGCAGGATACACTGGGGGACGCTATGTGCTGGATGTGCTCTACCATTTGGTACTGCCCTGCCTGACGCTGGTGCTCATTACTATGCCGGGGTATTTCCGTATCACCAAGTCCTCCATCCTGCAGGTTACCAGTGAGGACTTTATCACCACGATGCGGGCCACCGGAATGAGCGAGCGGAAGATCTTTAATAAGTATATTTTCCGCAATGCCATTTTGCCCACCGTCACCATGTTCGGTATCTCCATGGCGTTTCTGATTACCGGTGTCTCCCTGATTGAGATCGTCTTTTCTTGGCCCGGTATGGGCCGGCTGACCCTGACAGCGATCACCCAGCGTGATTTCCCCACGCTGATGGGTGTGTACCTGGTGATGAGCATATCTGTTGTTATCGTCATGATTCTGACGGATATTGCCTATGCAATCCTGGATCCTCGGATCCGCTATGACTAAGGAGAGGGGAGAAAGATTGCGATGAAAAGAGCTTGTAAAAAGGCCTGGAACGCATTTCGTACAGATGGCCAGTTCCGGTTTGGCGTGATCGGGATCATCCTGCTGCTGTTCTTTGTGGTGGCGGCGCCTATGTTGGCCACCCATGATCCGTACTATTACGGTCCGGATGTTCTGATCGGTCTGGGAGAAAACGGGCATCTGCTGGGAACGAACCATCTGGGTCAGGATGTGTTGAGTATGCTGATCTACGGTGTGCGGACCTCGCTGATGGTAGCAGTAGTTTCCTCCCTGATTTCCGGTATCCTGGGTGTTCTGATCGGCGGACTTGGCGGCTACTTTGGTGGAAAGGTAGATACCATTGTTTCGGAAATCATCAATATTTTTCTGATGATCCCCACCTTTTTCCTGATTATGCTGATCGTCTCCCTGTTTGGCAGCGATATCAAAAATGTTATGATCGTTATCGGTCTGACGACCTGGTCCAGCAACGCAAAACTGATGCGGGCACAGGCACTGTCCCTGCGCGAGCGAACCTTTGTGAAAAGTGCGATTGCTCTGGGTGAGACCAAGATGCAGGTTCTGTTCAAGTATATTCTGCCCAACGGCATTTTCCCTGTGATCGCAAACACTACCCGTGGTATGGCCGGTGCCATTCTGACAGAGGCATCCCTGTCCTTCCTGGGCCTGGGCGACCCCAATATCATTTCCTGGGGCCAGATGATCTACCAGGGGAAGAAGTACATCACCAGTGCCTGGTGGGTCTCCACCTTCTCCGGTGTGGCGATTATCATCACAGTTATCATTTTCTATATGCTGGGTGACGGACTGAACCATGTGCTGAACCCCAAGTACAATCAGGGGGGTAAGAAATAATGGAAACTGTACTTAATGTAAATCACTTGAATGTTACCTATGTGAACAAGAGCCGCCGGGTTATGGCCGTACGGGATGTGAGTTTTTCCATTGATAAGGGAGATTCTCTGGGCATCGTTGGCGAGTCCGGCAGTGGCAAGAGTACGCTGGCAATGGCGCTGCTGCGGTTGCACCCCCGTTCAACGGAGATCAGCGGCGAGGCACTTTTTGAGGGGAAGAACCTGCTATCCATTCCAGAGACGGAGATGAACGATCTTCGGTGGGTCAAAATTGCGGTAGTGTTCCAGAAGGCCATGAATGCACTCAGCCCTGTCCACCGCATTTCTACCCAGATTGAAGATATTTACCGGGTCCATTTTCCCAACGCCTCTGCGGAGGAGATCAAGCAGCGGGCACTGGAATTGCTGAAGCTGGTGAATCTGCCTGAGCGGGTCTACAACCTCTACCCCCATGAGATGTCCGGCGGTATGCTGCAGCGCGTGGCCATTGCCATCAGTCTGCTCCATCATCCGCAGATCCTGATTTTCGATGAGGCAACTACTGCACTGGATGTTGTGACCCAGGGGCAGATTCTCAAAGAGATTGTGGAGATGGAAAAGACGCTGTCCACTACCCGCATTATGATCACGCACGATATGTCCGTAGTAGCCACTACTTGTAATAAGGTGGCGGTGATGTATGCCGGTGAGTTGATGGAAATTGGCATGGTGACCGATGTTCTGACGCATCCCAGTCATCCGTATACCCGCGGTTTGCTGGCATCCTTCCCGTCCTTGAAGGGTGAGAATGCCAAGCTGGAGTCCATCCCCGGCTTCCTGCCGGATCTCTCCAAGGAGCATCCCGGATGTGTGTTCGCTCCCCGCTGTCCCCACGCGACAGAGCGATGCAGAAAGGAAAAGCCGCCGATGATGAAGACGGGGGAGTTGGGCGGCGCTGCCTGCTGGCTGTGTGAAGGTGATAAAAATGGAAAATAAATCTGCATATGTAAATATCCAGGGGATCCAGAAGTTTTATCCCCACAAGGACGGGAAGATCTTCCATAAATCCGGCGAGGAGAAAAAGTTCGTCAAGGCAGTGGACGGGATCAATCTGGACATCAACCGGGGAGAGATTCTGGGTATTATCGGGGAGTCCGGCTGCGGAAAATCCACCCTCGGCCGGGTGCTTGTCCGGCTGGAGGACCCCACCAGCGGCGACGTCTTCATTGACGGCGTGTCCACCCGTGAGATGCTGCACAAGGACCCCAAGGCATTCCGTCGGAATGTTCAGATCATCTTCCAGAACCCCTTCGATACGTTTACCCCACGGGATACGATTTTGAAGATCCTGCTGCGCCCGCTGAAGCATCATAACATTGGCGCCAATGAGGCGGAGCGTATTGAGATGTGCAAGAAGGCATTGGAGGCCGGCGGCCTTCGGCCTGCGGAGGATATTTTGAACCGCTATCCCCACGAGCTGTCCGGCGGTCAGCTGCAGCGGATCTCCATCATCCGCTCCATGTTCTTAAAACCCGGGTTCATCATTGCCGATGAGCCGGTGTCCATGCTGGATGTGTCTGTGCGGGCGGAGATCATCAATATGCTCATCGATCTGGCCCGCAACCAGAATGCCGCTGTTGTGTTCATCAGCCACGATATTGCACTGACCCGCTATATCTCCGACAACATTGCGGTTATGTACCTGGGGCGCATCGTGGAGTACGGCTCTGCGGATGAGGTCATCAAAAACCCCAAGCACCCCTATACCAAGGCACTGATCTCCAACTGTGCCTCTGTGGACCCCTTCGAGGTACACGACGAGATCTCCATTGAAGGGGAGCCCCCCACACCCATCAACCCCGGACCGGGCTGCTATTTTGCCCCCCGGTGCTACAGAGCGACAGAGAAGTGTTTCTCCTGTTATCCTGAACGGTGTGATCTGGGCGGTACCCACTATGCGACCTGTCATCGGTTGGACGAAGAGTGATCTGCCGGCGTTTCCAAGGAGACGCCCGAAGATAAATATAATTAGGAGGAAACCCACATGAAAAAGTTCTTGTCTCTTTTGCTGGCGGTTGTCATGTGCACCGCAATGCTGGTTGGCTGCGGTAGCGGCAACAACAGCGGCGGTTCTGGCAACAGCAATCCCGGTTCCGGTGCCAGTTCCGGTTCCGGCGACACCCTGATCATCCGTGAGCAGGGCGACCCCATGAGCTTCAACCCCTCCCTTGCAGCGGACGATATGCTCTACGACGCTGCGCAGAACATGTTCCATCGTCTCACTTGCCTGGACGCCTCCAAGCAGGTCATTCCCGAGGCTGCTGAGTCCTGGGAGGTCTCTGATGACGCACTGACCATTACCTTCCACCTGAAGGACAAGCTGAAGTGGACTGACGGCGAGGCCCTGGATGCCGAGGACGTCAAGTACACCTTTGACTACATCAAGGAGCACCCGGACTGCTATTTCAGTTCCAGTATGTCCATCGTGGACAGCATCGAGGTCGTCGATCCGCTGACTGTCGTGTTCCACATGAACACCGCCGATATGTCCTTTGTGGCCCGCATTGGCTGGTACGGCACCTTCATTCTGCCGGAGCATGTGTTCAACAACGGCCAGACCTGGTCTGAGAACCCCGCCTCCACCAACCCCACAGTTACCTCCGGACCCTTTAAGTTTGAGAGCTATACCCAGGGCTCCAACACCACTCTGGTGGCTAATGAGGATTACGCCTACGGCGTACCCAAGGTCAAGAAGCTGGTTTTCTCCATCATCCCCGATGATGCCACCGCCATGCAGGCTCTGCTCAACGGTGAGGTCGACTATGTGGAGATGGTCCCCGATTCCTATGTGGACGAGTTCCTGGCCAACCCCGATCTGCGCCTGGTGAAGGATGACTATCCCTCTCCTTACCGCATCATCTTCAACGTGAACAACGAGATCCTCAGTGATGTTGCTGTCCGTAAGGCCATCGCCCTGTGCATCAACCGTGAGGAGATCTCCGAGAAGGCTTACGGCGGCATCATGCCTCCTGAGTACAGTGCATATCCCTCCATCTCTGCCTGGTGCGCCAATACTACGGATACCTATCCCAAGCAGGATATCGAGGCTGCCAAGAAGGTGCTGGAGGATGCCGGCTATACCAAGGATGCTGACGGCTACTATGTCCGCGGCATTGAGTGGGATGTGTTTGAAGGTATGCAGGATATGGCCAACCTGGTCATTGCTGCCTGCAAGGAGGCCGGTATCGAGATCAAGATGATCCTGTCCGAGTACAACGCCTGGGCGGAGAAGGTCGATGCCCGCGGAAACTACATGATGGAGTCCCAGGGCGGCTTTATGGGCCCCGACCCCGCCGCACTGGCCACCCGTTACGGCAGCGGCCAGAGCAGCAACTACTCCGGCTGGAGCAATGCCGAATTTGACCGCCTGTGCGCTGAGGCTGCCGCTACCGGCGACACCGAGAAGCGTGCGGAGCTGTACCGTGCTGCGCAGAAGATTCTGGTCGAGGAGCTGCCCGTGATCAATGTGGTTGGCTTCAGCAGCTACCAGGGCATGAGCGCCAAGCTGGCCGATATGCCCATCGATGGCGTCGGCAAGTGGAGCTGGAAGGACTTCAGTCACGCCTACTTCCAGTAAAGACAGAGCGAAATATGTTCGGCCTGTGCTGAATAAGTTATCTTTCGCTAATTGAAGCAGATAATTTGAGAGCACACGAAAGTGTGCTCTCAAATTGTCTCAGAAAAGAATTGCCGTAAATTCCAATTCATGTGAAGAAAGGTGACAATACAATGAATCAGATTTTTACAGATCTTCTGGCCAACATTCCCGATTATCAGGAGTTTCTGACGGTGGATGAACTGGATGCCAGTTCCCGTGCCCTGGCGGAGAAGTATCCGGATGTGGTGAGCCTCTTTGAATTTGGGCGGACAAAAGACGACTATCCGCTGCTGTGCCTGAAGATCGGAAACGGCTCAAAAAATGCACTGATGTTTGGCTGTCCCCACCCCAATGAACCCATTGGCACCATGATGCTGGAGTATTTCACCGAAAATCTGGCCAAAAACAAGGCGCTGCGGGATGAGCTGGACTACACCTGGTATGTGGTGAAGGCGTGGGATGCCGATGGCCTGCGGCTCAATGAGAAGTGGCTGAAGGGCCCCTACACCATCTATAATTACTCCCGCAATTTCTTCCGTCCTGCGGGCCATCGCCAGGTGGACTGGACATTCCCCATCGACTACAAGGACCTGCATTTCCACGACCCCATCCCTGAGACCACGGCAATGATGAACCTTATCGACGAGGTGAAGCCGACCTTTATTTACTCTCTGCATAATGCGGGGTTTGGTGGGGTTTATTGGTATCTCACCGGCCCTCTGCCTGAGCTGTATGACCAGATGTATGCTGCCGCCGACCGGGTGAAGGTCCCCCTGAACCTGGGCGAGCCGGAGGCGCCGTACTGCGTGCCCTATGCGCCTGCGATTTACCAGAGTCTGGGGATTGAGCAGGAGTACGACTATATGGAGAAGTATGCCCCCGAGGGGACGGATATCGGCGCACAGTTCCGAGTGGGCAATTGCAGCGAGTGCTATGCCCGTCCCCGCTATGGCTCATTCACGCTGCTGACTGAGCTGCCCTATTTCTATGATAAGCGCATTATGGACCTGTCTGAGGGCAGCATGACCCGCCGGGACGCCGTTCTGCAGAAGCTGGCGGCCAACGAGGAGAGCGACCGCTATCTGCTGGAGACCATGGAGATCTCCAAGAAGTACTTTGCTCCGCTGAACCCCTTCTGGCTGGCGCTGGAGGCGTTTACCGGCGGTCGTGACAATGAGGCCACCCGGAACATGGTCAACAATAACCCTGATTTCAGCAAGAAGGCCACTGTGGCTGAGGAGTTTGACAACCTCCTGATGTCCCGGTTCTACAAGTCCCTGAGCTACGGTATGCTCATCCGTGTCAACGAGTATGAGCTGGAGGCCATGGAGCGCAGCGGTGAGCAGAATCCGGAGAAGGAAGCTGCGCTGAAGAAGGCGAGAGATATTGCCGTCGTCCACCACAAGGAGCTGACCGGCCAGCTGGAGAAGGAGATCCATTATGAGGTGGTGCCTATCCGTAAGTTGGTGTCCATCCAGCTGGAGTGTGGTTTGCTGGTGAGCAAGTATCTGCACGACCACGAAGTCAAGGACTAAACCAGAAGGAAGCCTAATGGACATCATTATTGAGGGAGGAATAGGCTGATGAATAGACTTGAGAGCCTGCTGCGAGCCGGTACAGCCCGCAGTGCAGTGTGGCTGGATAATGGGGAGCATATTGCCTTTGTCCGCACTGGAGAAAGCGGCCCCAGAGTCAATGAGATGGACCTGTCCACCGGTGAGATCCGCCAGCGGACATTTGGCGATGAGCGAATTTGGTCCATTAAGGGACACCCCCAGACTGGAAGCATTCTCTTTTGTATGGACAAAGGCGGCAACGAACGGGAGCAGATTTATCTGCTGGAGAGAGATTCTGACACGCCTCGGGACCTGACCGGTGAGCCTGACGCCCGACACTTTCTGGCTGGACTGACCCCTGATGGCCGAACTCTGGCTTATGCCAGCAATGCACGAACCCCGGAGACCTTCGACCTGTGGGTCTGTGATGTGACCACAGGAGAGAAGAAGATGGTTCTGGAGAACCACGATCATTACAACTGGCCTGCTGGTGATGCGCTTTCACCGAATGGACGGTATGTGCTGTATAACAAGTTGCTGGGCACCTCTGATAATGCCCTTTGGATGCTGGATCTTCTGACCGGGGAGGCTGTGCGTGTGCCTGCTGATGAGAAGGTGTCGGCTGAGGTGAATCCGACTTGGCGTCACGACTCTGCGGGCTTCTTCCTGGTCACCGACCGTGACAGCGAGTATCCCTATGTGGCCTATTATGATGTGGCTGCCGGAGCCATGGAGAAGCGGTTTGCTTTTCCTTGGGAAGTGGACAATCTGGCACTATCTGCAGATGATCGCTATCTGGCGATGACCGTCAATGAGGACAGCTATCTGGTTTTGCGGATCATCGACCTGGCTGCCGGCGTAGAGGCGAACTTCCCCCAGCCGCCGAAAGGTGTAGTCAGCAATTACGATACCCTCTCCTGGTCGCCTGTGGGACATAAGCTGCTGTTTTCGCTGTCCAGCGGGAAGCGTCCGGAGAATATCTGGCTCCTGGATTTAGATGGGGATAGCCTGAGCCCGCTGACCCGCAGTGACCTGCATGGGCTGTCTGCGGATGATTTGTGTGAGCCAAGGCTCATGCACTTCACATCCTTTGATGGACTGGAGGTTCCCTTCTGGCTGTATGTTCCTAGGGGCAAGGAGGCCAAAGATTTGCCTGTGGTGGTCGAGATTCACGGCGGCCCTGAGGGCCAGGAGATGGCATCCTTTACCCCCTTTATCCAGTATTTGGTAGGGGAGGGGGTAGCTGTTGCTGCACCTAATGTGCGTGGCAGTACCGGCTACGGCAAAACATATAGTCATTTGGATGACGTAGAGAAGCGTCTGGACAGCGTAAAAGATATCGGCAGCTTGGTGGAGTACCTGGTCCGGGAGGGCATTGCTAACAAGGATCGCCTGGCTGTTACGGGAATGAGCTACGGCGGGTTTATGACGCTCTCCTGTGCAACCCGTCTGCCTGAACTGTGGTGCTGCGCCATTGATACCGTAGGGATGTATAATCTGGAGACCTTCCTGGAAAACACGGCGGAGTATCGCCGGGCCCACCGGGAGACAGAGTACGGTTCTCTTGCGCACCACCGCCAGATCCTGCGGGAAGTTTCCCCCATCGCTAAGATCGATGACATCCAGGCCCCGCTCATGGTCATCCAGGGGCGTAATGATCCCCGTGTTCCTGCCGAAGAGGCGGAGCAGGTAGTGGAGACCTTGCGCAGCCGGAACCATGAGGTGGAGTATATCTGCTACGAGGACGAGGGACACGGTATTTCCAAGATGAAAAATCAGCTGGATTGCTATCCCCGTATGGCGGCTTTCCTGAAAGCACATATGGGGCTGTAGAAGTACAGGGCGAGCTGAACCTGTTTGCTGAATAATGGAGAAGGGGGAGAGGTATGTCTTTCCCTGATCCTGCTGCGTAGTCAAACGAAAAAGAAGCACACCCGATCCGGGTTTCCCGGATCGGGTGTGCTTCTTTATTCAAGTGGTTTGTTTGGGCTTGGGAAGAAGGCTGGGAGTGCCATGGGGAAAGACACTGAGTAGTTTTGCGGGAGCGTGCTGCAGTATACAGTTGACAAGCCGGTTTTCCCTCCCTTATACTGAAGCTGAACCAATATTCATCGCAGTATGGGGAGGGACAGACATGACGGAGCGGGAAAAGATGCTGGCGGGACTGCTGTACGACGCGGGGGACCCGGAGCTGGTTCAGCTGCGGCTGCGGGCCAGGCGGCTGGCCCGGCAGTACAACCAGACGGACGAGGGGGAGGCGGAGACCCTGGGGGCCATTTTGCGGGAGCTGTTCCCCAACAGCGGGGAGGGCTTCGTTGTCCAGGCCCCGGTCTATGCCGACTACGGCCTCAACGCCAGCTTTGGCCGGGACTGTTACGCCAACTTCAACTTCACGGTCCTGGACTGCTGCCCCATCCAGGTGGGGGACAACGTGATGTTTGGCCCCAACTGCACCCTGGCCGCCCCCATGCACCCCCTGCTGCCCCGGGAGCGGGACCCCCGCCGCCGCGGGGACGGCAGTACCTATATTCTGGAGTACGCCAAGCCCATCACCATCGGCAGCAGCTGCTGGCTGGCGTCCAATGTGGTGGTCTGCGGCGGCGTGACCATAGGGGAGGGGTGCGTCATCGGGGCGGGCAGCGTGGTGACCCGGGACATCCCGCCCCACACCCTGGCGGCAGGCAACCCCTGCCGTCCCATCCGGCCCATCACCGAGGCCGACGCCTTGGCGCGCTGACAGCGCCCATGGACCTGCCGCAATTGCGGGAAGAATGCGCTTTTTATATGATATGGAGGAACGGAGATGAACTACAGTCAACAGGCGGAGGATCGCACCATACGGACCTTGATGGAGGTCCTGGCGGAGGAAGCGCAAAAAAATCCGGTGTGGACCCTGCAGGGGCTGCTTGCCCTCTGCCGGGATGTCTCCCTGCTGGACGATGTGCCGGAGAACGCGGACTTCTTCGATGGGGTCTACCTGACCCTCGGGGAGCTGTTCGCTGCCTTTGACCGGGATGGGCGGCTGGTGGACGGCCCCCAGGCCCTGCGGCAGGTGCGGGGCTTTACCACCGATGGGGCGGCAAAGGGGGAGCTGCTCTCCGCCCTGGAGGCCCTCCATTCCGGGCGGATACAGGATCGGACCAGGGCCCTGACGGCGCAATGGGAGGCCCAGGGGACCTGGCCGGACTGGCAGCGGCATATTGAGGATCTGCAGTCGAGGATCGAAGCGGTTTTGCCGGTGGAGCCCCAGATCGACCTGGAGGAGATCGAGGCCGCCGTTGAGGGCCGCCCGGCAAAAAAGAAGAAACGGGGAAGGGTTATGACAGCCGTGGTCCTGGCGTTCTTCCTGGTGTTCGCCTGGCTTGCGCTGAACCTCTTTTTGCAGGGGGCGGGGGCCGTCTGCCGCGCGGCCGGTCTGCGGCTCCTGGGGGTCAGGACCACCGCCGAGGTGACGCAGGTGGCCGCAGTGACCCCGCCCCGCCGGACAAACAGCTTCCGGGAAGACCTGCGGTATACCTACTACGAGGTGGTCCGCTTCCAGACGGAGGACGGGCTGGAGGTGGAGGGCCGCTTGCCGGCGAAGACCTCGTCGGATGAGCAGTATTCCGTGGGGGATGCGGTGGAGATCTACTACCACCCCGACGCGCCGGCACTGGTCACGGACGCCCGCTTCAACGGACCGCTGACTACGCAGCTGCTGTCCGTGGCGGCGGGCCTGCTGTTTTTCCTTGTCTTCTTCGGGGTGATCCGCTGGCTGCTTTCCGCAAGGGGCAGGTTCGGCCCGGCGCTTTCCACCGCCTTGACGGTAGCTCTGCTGCTTCTGGCGGCGGGGGTATCCATTTATCAGAATATCCCTGTGTTCTACCGCTATCTCCCGGCTGTGCCGGAGGAGGCGTGTACCAATCTCAATGGGGTGATCGTCCGTGAGAAGGACGGGAAGCCCTTCACCGGGCGGATGAGATCCCATACGGAGCGCTCCCTCTCCATCTACTCGTATCGGGATGGCCTGCTGGACGGCCTGGATGTGGTGTACTATGACGGCGCGGTGAAGGAGACCGGCCACTGGAAAGATGGAAAACAAAACGGCCTGTTTACCCTCTATACCACCGGCGGCATCCTGATCGACTATGCCCATTTTGCAGACGGCGAGCGGCATGGCCTGACCCGGCAGTATGATCCGGAGACTGGCGGCGTCACCCATGTGGGCAATTATCTCCAGGGCGAGATGGATGGCCGCTGGGTGGAGTACGACCCGGATACGGGGTATATCCGCATGGAGCAGACCTACCGTGCGGGCGTCCTCCACGGCCCCGCCAAGCAGTATTATTCCGATGGACAGCTCCAGATCGACATGAACTTTGCGGACGGCGTTGCCCAGGGGCCGTATAGGGCCTACTACCCCAGTGGGCAGCTCCAGGTGGAGGACAACCTGGAAAACGGCGCATACAGCAGCCAGGTCAAGATGTATCATGAGGACGGCACGCCCGTGGAGATCACCCTGGCCCCCTCCGGCGGCGCGTCCGCGGATTCGGAGGCGGACGGGATCACCATTACGGAGATGGATGCCGGGGACGATGGGGAGGAGAGGGGACAAGCCCCCTCTTGACAAACCGGGCCGTTTTCGCTTATACTATAGCCGTTATCTGTGACTGTGACAGGGAGCAGTATGTCCGCGGGGATGCGAAGAGAGGGGCCGGGTGGTGCAAGGCCCCGTGAAGCGCGGACAGAAGTCGCCCTGGAGTCCCGGACGGAACGGGCATATGCCCCAGTAGACTCCGGCGGGTCCTCCCGTTATCGAGGCAAGAGTGTCCCCTATGTGGGGGAAATTCAGGTGGTACCGCGGACTTTTGTTCGCCCTGAGCAAAATCTGCTCGGGGCGAATTTTTTTCATCACGCCCCGAAAAAAGGAGACTGCATATGAGAAAAGAACTGCCAAAGACCTATGAGCCCCAGGAGGTGGAGGGCAAGATCTACCAGGCGTGGATGGACGCCGGCTGCTTCCACGCGGAGCCCGATCCCAAGAAGAAGCCCTTCTCCATCGTCATGCCGCCCCCCAATGTCACCGGCCAGCTCCACATGGGCCACGCCATGGACGCCACCCTCCAGGATATCCTGGTGCGCTACAAGCGGATGCAGGGCTACGAGGCCCTGTGGATGCCCGGTACCGACCACGCCGGTATCGCCACCCAGATCAAGGTGGAGGAGGAGCTGCGGAAGAACGAGGGCCTGACCCGCTACGACCTGGGCCGGGAGAAGTTCCTGGAGCGCGTCTGGGACTGGAAGCACAAGTACGGCAACCGTATCGTGGAGCAGCAGAAGAAGCTGGGCGCCTCCTGCGACTGGGAGCGGGCCCGGTTCACCATGGACGAGGGCTGCTCCAAGGCTGTGCGGGAGACCTTCTGTGAGCTGTACGACAAGGGCCTCATCTACAAGGGCAGCCGCATCATCAACTGGTGCCCCCACTGCGTTACCGCCCTGTCCGATGCGGAGGTGGAGTACCAGGACAAGCCCGGCCACCTGTGGTACATCCGCTACCCCCTGGCCGACGGCAGCGGCGACGTTGTGGTGGCCACCACCCGCCCCGAGACCATGATGGGCGATACCGGCGTGGCCGTGAACCCGGAGGACGAGAAGCTCAAGCACCTCATCGGCAAGAAGTGCATCCTGCCCATCATGAACCGGGAGATCCCCATTGTGGGCGACGAGTACTGCGAGATCGGCTTCGGTACCGGCGCGGTGAAGATGACCCCCGCCCACGACCCCAACGACTTTGAGGTGGGCCTGCGCCACAACCTGGAGGTCATCCGGGTCATCTCCGACGACGGCACCATCAACGAGAACGGCGGCCCCTACAACGGCATGGACCGCTACGAGTGCCGCAAGGCCATCATCAAGGATCTGGAGGAGCAGGGCTACCTCATCAAGACCGAGGACTACAGCCACAATGTGGGCACCTGCTACCGCTGCGGCAACGATGTGGAGCCCCTGATCTCCGCCCAGTGGTTCGTGAAGATGGAGCCCCTGGCCAAGGAGGCCCTGCGGGTGGTCAACGACGGGGAGGTCCAGTTCATCCCCGAGCGCTTCAGCAAGACCTACACCAACTGGATGGAGAATGTCCACGACTGGTGCATCTCCCGCCAGCTGTGGTGGGGCCACCAGATCCCCGCCTGGACCTGCGCCGACTGCGGCCATATCACCGTGGAGCGGGAGGACCCCACCTGCTGCGCCAAGTGCGGCAGCAAGAATATCACCCGGGAGGAGGATGTGCTGGACACCTGGTTCAGCTCCGCCCTGTGGCCCTTCTCCACCCTGGGCTGGCCGGAGAAGACCGATATGCTGGACTACTTCTATCCCACCAGCGTCCTGGTCACCGGCTACGACATCATCTTCTTCTGGGTGGCCCGTATGATCTTCTCCGGCTGCGAACAGATGAAGAAGTTCCCCTTTGAGAAGGTCCTGATCCACGGCCTGGTCCGGGACGACAAGGGCCGCAAGATGAGCAAGTCCCTGGGCAACGGCATCGACCCCCTGGAGATGGCGGACAAGTTCGGCGCCGACGCCCTGCGCTTCAACCTCATCACCGGCAACAGCCCCGGAAACGATATGCGCTTCTACGTGGAGAAGTGCGAGGCCATGCGGAACTTTGCCAACAAGATCTGGAACGCCAGCCGCTTCGTCATGATGAACCTGACCATCGACGAGGTGAAGCTGCCGGAGAAGCTGGAGCTGGAGGACAAGTGGGTCCTCTCCAAGCTGAACACCCTGATCCGGGAGGTCACGGAGAACATGGACGCCTACGAGCTGGGCGTGGCCTCCGCCAAGGTCTATGACTTCATCTGGGACACCTACTGCGACTGGTATATCGAGCTGACCAAGGGCCGGATGCAGAACCCCGAGACGGCGGAGAGCGCCCAGAACGTGCTGTGCTATGTGCTGATCCAGGTGCTGAAGCTGCTGCACCCCTTCATGCCCTTCATCACCGAGGAGATCTACCAGGCCCTGCCCCACATGGCGGAGGATACCGCCGCGTTCATCATGGTCAGCGACTGGCCCGTCTATGACGAGAAGTTCGCCTTCCAGGCGGAGGAGAACGCCATGGAGCTGGTCATGGACGCCATCCGCGCCATCCGTGCCCGCCGTTCGGAGATGAACGTGCCCCCCAGCCGGAAGGTGCAGATCACCATCGCCACCCAGTACGGCGACACCTTTGCCGCCGGCGCGCCCTTCTTCCAGCGCCTGGCCTCCGCCAGCGAGGTCCATGTGACCGCCGAGGCCCCCACGGAGAAGGGCCTGGTGGAGGTCATCACCCACGCCGCCCGGGTGTTCATGCCCCTGGCGGAGCTGGTGGACATCCAGGAGGAGCTCAAGCGCATCGCCAAGGAGAAGGAGAAGGCCCTGGGCCACCTGAAGGGCATCGAGGCCAAGCTCAACAACGAGGCATTTACCGCCAAGGCTCCCGCCAACATCGTCCAGAACCAGCGGGATCAGGCGGAGAAGCTCCGGGCCCTCATTGCCCAGCTGGATCAGTCCGCCGCCGCTATGGAGGCATAAGGACGACCCCGCTCCATCAAACCATATGGTCCCCGCCGAGAAGATCGGCGGGGACTTTTTTGCATTTTCCCCTTGACAATTGGTGACCCTGGTGGTATGGTTAGTTACACAAGTAATGAACCACACAACCAACGAAGGAGGTGCCTGTTTGAACGAACGGCTGACGGAACAGAAATCGATCTATCTCCAGATCAGCGAGATGATCGAGACGGACATCCTCCGGGAGATCCTTCTGGAGGAGGAGCAGGTGCCCAGCACCAACGAGCTGGCGAAACTCTACACCATCAACCCGGCCACTGCCGCCAAGGGGGTGGGCCTGCTGGTGGACGAGGGCATCCTGTACAAGCGGCGGGGCATCGGTATGTTCGTTGCCCGGGGGGCACGGGAGAAGATCCTGGCCAAGCGGCGGGCCGCCTTTGCCGCCGTCCACATCGTCCCCCTGCTGGCGGAGGCCAAGAGCCTGGGGATCACCCGGGAGGAACTTCTGAAGATGATCGAGGAGAGAGAAGTATGAAACTGAACTGTGAGCATATCGTCAAGACCTACAGCGGCAGGGAGGTGCTGCACGACCTGTCCCTGACCCTGGAGGAGGGGAAGATCTACGGTCTGATCGGCCGCAACGGGGCGGGAAAAACCACCATCCTGAGTATCCTGTCCGCCCAGAACCCCGCAACCTCCGGCACCGTCACCCTGGACGGGGAGCCGGTGTGGGAGAATCGGAGTGCCCTGCGGAACATCTGTTTCTCCCGGGAGCTGAATGTGGGGGCGGATAGCGGCCTTTCCGCCGTCCAGGTCAAGGAGTATCTCCGCATTGCCGCCACCTTCTATGAGGACTGGGACAGGGAGATGGAGAAGCGGCTGGTGGCCCTCTTCGACCTGAATGTGAAGAAGAAGCTGGGCAAGCTCAGCAAGGGTATGCTGTCCATGGTGACCATCATCGTGGCCCTGTGCTCCAAGGCGGCCTTCACCTTCCTGGATGAGCCGGTGGCGGGGCTGGACGTGGTGGCCCGGGAGCAGTTCTACCAGCTGCTGCTGGAGGAGTATGCCGCCTCCGGACGGACCTTCGTGGTGTCCACCCACATTATCGAGGAGGCCGCCGACGTGCTGGAGGAGGTCATTATCCTCCACCAGGGGGAGATCCTGCTGAAGGCGGAGACCCAGGACTTCGTGGACAGCGCCCGGTATGTCAGCGGCAAGACCGAGGAGGTGGACGCCGCCACCGCCGGACTTTCGGTCCACCACCCGGAGACCCTGGGCCGCAGCAAGGGCGTCACCGTGTTCCTGCGCCCCGGCGAGGCTGTGGACGAGAGCCGGGATGTGTCCGTCCAGCCTGTGAACCTCCAGCGGGCCTTCGTGGCCCTGTGCGGAGAGGAGGCCCGCCATGAGGCGTAGTCTGCAGTTCTGGACCCGCTTCACCTGGGAGAACACCTATGTGGAGCTGGGCCTGGCGGCGCTGATCGCCCTGGCCGTCTCCCTGGGCATGGACCAGTTCCAGGTGGAGGCTGTTGCCGCCGTGGTGCCCTACTACCTGTTTCTGGCGGCGGCGGTGGTGATCATCCTGGTCAACACCAGTATGCAGGTGCTGTACATCCCCCTGCTGCTGTCCTTCGGGGAGACCCGGCGGCGGGTGTTCCTGGGCTTTCAGTATTTCCGGGTGCTGGTCATCGCCGTGGCCGCGGCCCTCAGCGCCCTGATCTGGCTGCTGATCCCGGGGGAGGTATCCCGCATGGGATTGGAGAGCCTGCCCACCCTGCTGACCCTGCTGGTGGTTTCCTCCAGCGTGGGCAACCTGCTGGGGACGCTGCATACCAAGTGCCGGTGGGCCTCCATGGTAGTGCTGATGGTGATATTCGGCCTTCTGGGGGGCGGCGTGGGCTTCGCCGTCTCCAACGGTATCAACAGGGGTATCGTCACCACCGTGGATCTGGCGGGGTATCTGACCGATCTGCCCTGGTGGCTGGCGGCGGCGGCCCTGGTGCTGCTGGCCCTGGATGAGACGTTTCACTGGCTGGCGCTTCGCCGCCAGCAGGTGAAGCTGTAGGGAGGAGGAGAGAAGCGTGAAGACCTTCAAGCAATATCTGCGGGTGTACCGCACGGCGCCCCTGACCCTGCTGCTCTGGCAGTGCGGGTTCCTGCTCTTTGGCGTACTGATGGTGGTGATCATCAACGCCACCATCAACGACGACTTGGACTACGCGCCTATGGGGACCATGCTGGCCCTCATGGCGTCGCTCCCGGGGCTGCTGATGATGGACAACCTGATGGGCGGGGCCCGCTTCCGCCTGGCGGTGTCCATGGGGCAGACCCGGCGGGCCTACCTCCTGGGGGATACGGCGGTGGGGGTACTGATGGTGCTGCTGGCCCTGGTGTCCGCCAACGCCATTTTCCACCTGGAAATGGGCTTCTACCGCCTGCTCTACCCCGGCTATGCGCCGGCCCTGGAGTTTACGGCGGCCATCCAGGGGATGCTGACCAACTGGAAGATCCTCCTGCCGGTGGCTCTGGCTATTCTGCTGGGGCAGGTGGTCCTCACCGGGATCTCCCTGCGCTTTGGCAACTCGGTGTTCTCCATCGTGTGGGTCGTCCTGTGTATCGTGCCCTTCCTGATGGGGCAGGCGGTGGGGCAGTACAAGCACGGCGGCACCAGCCTCATTGCCCAGCTGGGCGGGATGATCTGCCGGACGGCGGCTATGCTGTCCCCAGTGGTCTGGGCCTGTGCGGGCGCTGCCGTGGGGGCGCTGCTGCTGGTGCTGAGTGTCCGCTGGTTCCTGCGGGCGGAGGTGCGGCTGTGAAGATCCTCCTGCTGGCGGTCCTGGGCCTTCTGGCGGCGGGGCTGGCCCTGGCACTCCCTGCATTTTCCGGGGTGTCTGCATTCCTTTCCGGGGCGGCCTGTCCGCTGGGCCTGGTCCTGCTGGACAGCGGCGCCGGGCAGAGAGAATAGGCGGACAAAGCCGAATGATAAAAGGGCCCGCCGCAGAAAGTTTACCTTCTGCGGCGGGCCTTTGTTTTATTTTTGCGGCTTTTCGCTGAGGCGGGGGATCATGGCGGCCACGGCTCCGGCGGCCAGGGAGAGCAGGATCTTCAGCCCCGCCATCTGCCGCAGGTTCGCGGCAAAGACCTCCATGGGCGGCGCCGCCAGCTTGACCTTCCAGCCGGGGATCAGCGTGGACATGGCCAGATAGGCCAGGACAGCGCCAGCCAGGAACAGAACTGTGGGCAATAGGTAGCGCTTCATGTGTTTTTCTCCTTTCCGCTTGCCGGTCCGGCGGACTCCCGCCGGCGGCAGATCCAGCGGTAGACCAGCAGCCCGCCGCCGCTGAGGATCAGGGTTGCGGCAAAGACGGCGGCGGCCATGGCGTACCGCTCCGTCCCCAGGGCGTTGCCCCCCAGGGTGGAGGTGATGATGGAGGGCAGGCGGGCCACGGCGCTGATGAATACCCAGACCTTCAGGGGCATTTTCGTCAGGCCCACAAAATAGCACAGCACATCCTTGGGGGTGCCCGGCAGGAAGTAGACGAAAAACACCCACAGGTGCAGCCGCCGCTCATCCTGAAGAAATTTCAGGGACTGGAGCTTCTCCAGGGGGAGGAAGACCTCCACCGCCCGGGTGCCGAACCGCCGCACCAGCAGGAAGACCAGAACGCTGCCCAGAGTGGTGCCGATGATGCACAGCAGCGTCCCCTCCAGGGCGCCGAAGGCGTAGCCCGCGGCGATCTCCAGGGGCTCCCCGGGGATGATGGCCACAATGACCTGCAGCACCACCATGCCCACAAAGAGACCGGGCGCCCAGATGCCCTGCTCGTCCACCCAGGCCCGGAACAGCTCCGGACTCTGGGCAAAGCGGACCAGGGGCCGCCCGGCAAACCAGCAGACCAGGCCGCTGAGGACCAGAAAAAGGGCCAATCCGATCCCGGCGAACCACCGCTTCTGTGCAATTGTCAAGTGTCTGTGCTCGTACAAGGGGATGCCTCCGTTCGCTGTTTCTGCTGCTATTGTACCCCAAGCACCTTTAAAAAGAAAGGCCGCAATTCTATAATATTTTCTTAAATTTGCCCTGTTTCCTGAAACTTTTCTGCCGCAGACGGGAAAAGAGGCGGGAAAAGACGGGAGGATGCTTGTCATCTCCGGGAAAATCTGCTATACTGGTCAAAATACGTTCAATTGGAGAGACTATGCTGGGTTACTTACAGACCTTTTGGGAACAATTTGACTGGAGCATTCTGCTGTCCATCCTGCAGCAGCTGCTGGGGGTGCTGCTGTGCCTGACGATCCACGAGACCTGTCACGGCCTGGCGGCCTACGCCCTGGGGGACCCCACGGCGAAGCGGATGAACCGCCTCAGCTTCAACCCCCTGCACCACATCGACTGGCTGGGCCTGGCGTCCATGGTGCTGTGCGGCTTCGGCTGGGCAAAGCCTGTGCCGGTGGATATGCGTTACTTCAAAAACCCCAAGGCGGGCATGGCCCTCACCGCCCTGGCGGGGCCGGTGAGCAATTTCCTGCTGGCCTTCGGGCTGATCTTTGCCGCGTCCCTGATGGCGGGGCTTCCCGCCACGGGTTTTGCCCTGTGGCTGTTCAACTTCCTGCTGAATACCGCCATCCTCAGCATCGGCCTGGGGCTCTTTAACCTGATCCCCATTCCGCCCCTGGACGGGTCCAAGGTGCTGTTTGCCCTGCTGCCCCAGCGGGCCTACTACACGCTCATGCGCTATGAGCGCTTTGGGATGCTGGCGCTGCTGCTCATGGTGTGGCTGAACATCGGCGGGGGGTTCCTCTCCCGGGCCATCAGCTGGGTGTACACCTGGATGGCGGGACTATTTTTCTAGTGTGTTGTGAGGCGTAGGGATGGAGAATCCGGTCTATAAGCTGGAACAGGTGGTGAAGAGCCGCCAGGGGATGGAGGACTTCGAGGGGCCTCTGGATCTGATCTTGTTCCTGCTGGGCAAAAATAAAATAGAGATCCAGGACATCCCCATCGCCCTGATCCTGGAGCAGTACCTGGAGTATCTGGAGCGGCGGCAGCAGATGGACCTGGAGGTCGCCAGCGAGTTCATCACCATGGCCGCCCAGCTCATGTTCATCAAGACGCGGATGCTCCTGTCCCTGGAGGACGAGGAGGCCCAGAGCGAGATGGACCTGCTGGTGAAGGCTCTGGAGGAGCGGCGCAGCAGCGAGGCCTTCGCCAAGGTGAAGCTGGCGGCCCAGAAGCTGGGCCCCATGGGGGAGTTTGGCCGGAACATCATGGTGAAAAGCCCCGAGCCCATGGAGCGGGGAAAGATCTACGAGTACGACCACCAGCCGTCTGATCTGGTGGAGGCCATGGCGGAGATCACCGGCAGGGGGGAGCGGCGCACGCCGCCGCCCCTCAGCAACTTCGCCGAGATTGTGCGCCACGAGCCCTATCCCGTGGCCAGCAAGGCGGAGGAGATATTGACCCGGCTGCGGGATCTGGGCATCACCAGCTTCCGCCGTCTATTTCAGGGCAGCCGCAGCCGCAGCGAGGTGGTGGCCACCTTTCTGGCGGTGCTGGAGCTGTGCAAAAATCGGATGATCCGTCTGGCGGGCAGCGAGACCGACTGCACCGTGACCCCCACCGGCGAGGGTGGGGGATCATTACCCCTGTGAGAGGTGGCCTATGGCACTGGAAATGAACGAACTTTGCTCCGCTGCGGAGGCGATCCTCTTCGCCTCCGGCGAGCCGGTACATATTGACCGCATCTGTCTGGCCCTGGAGCTGGATCGCCGCAGCGCGGAGCAGGTGCTGGGTCAGCTGGGGGACTACTACGCCTTCGAGCGGCGGGGCATCCGCCTCATCCGCATGGAGGACACCTGGCAGCTGTGCTCCGCCCCGGACTACGCCGACCAGGTCCGCCGGGCCTTTGAGATCCGCAAGGCTGCCAAGCTCAGCCAGCCGGCCCTGGAGGTGCTGACCATCATCGCCTACTACCAGCCCACCACAAGGGCCTATGTAGACCAGCTGCGGGGGGTGGACAGCGCCTACACGGTGGGGCTGCTGCTGGACCGCAAGCTCATTGAGGAGTGCGGACGGCTGCAGGTGCCCGGGCGGCCCCGGCTCTACCGCACCACCAAGAATTTCCTGCGGGCCTTTCACCTCAGCTCCCTGGAGGATCTGCCGGAGCTGCCGGGCATGGAGGCCGAGGGGCAGCTGCGGCTGGGGGAGGACGGCGAGCTGGTGCCGCCTCCGCCGGCGGAGGGGCCCGAGGAGCAGACAAACTGACCGATAGCGCGGAAGGGGGCGGAGCGGTTGATCTGGATCGTGATCCTGGCGGTGCTGGGGCTTATTCTGGGCGTCGCGCTCTTCACGCCCGGCGGCATCCGCCTTCAGTATGACCGGGGGGAGATCAAGGCATGGGCCCGCTTTGGCCCCATGCGCTTTTCCCTCTATCCCCGGCCGGAAAAGCCGGAGGAGAAGATCCTCAACAAGGCGGAAGAGCAGCAAAAAGCGCCGAAAAAGAAAGCTGAGCAGGGGAAAAAGCTGCGGGTCAACGGAGACCAGATCCTCTACAGCCTGGAGACGCTGCCGCCCATTCTGGGCCGGGCACTCCGCCGGGTGGGGCGAAGGCTCCGCATTGCCCCCCTGAAGGTCCACCTGCTGGTGGCGGGGACGGACCCGGCGGACACTGCCCAGCTGTACGGCAGGCTGGAGGCCGCGCTGGCGGCGGGACTGCCCCGGCTCCACCAGCTAGTGAAGATCCGGGAGCAGGATATCCAGCTCTTCCTGGATTTCCAGGAGACGGCCATGGACTGCATTGCCGATGTGGGTGTGTCCCTGCGGCTGTGGGATGTGCTGGCGGTGGTCCTCTGTGCCGGCGGCAGCCTGCTGAAGTGGTTCATGGGATTTCGCAAGCTGGCGGACAGACCGCCGGAAAATACAGAAAAGCCCCCCAAGTCCGGGGAGAATAAACAGGGCCCCGCCGGGGCCGGCGCAGCCTAAGGCGGCGAAAGGAGTTGCACGGATATGGAGAAGAAAAATCCGCTCAGTGAGATGATGCAGGAGAGCATGGCCAAGGTCCGGGAGATGGTGGACACCAACACCATTGTGGGCCAGCCCATCAATACCCCCGACGGGGTGACGCTGATCCCCATTTCCAAGGTCAGCATTGGCTTTGGCGGCGGCGGCACAGCCTTTGGCAACAAGAAGGCCCCGGAGGCGGAGGCCAATCTGGGCGGCGGCCTGGGCGCCGGGGTGAAGATCGACCCGGTGGCGTTTCTCATTGTCAAGGACGGCGTGGTGCGGGTGATGCCCGTGGCAGTGCCTGCGGCCAGCACCATGGACCGCATTGTGGAGATGGTCCCCGGCGTGGTGGACCAGGTGAGCAATTTCATCAGCAGTCGGACCAAAAAGCCGGAGGACCCCGCAGCTGCGCCCTCTGCGGCTGCCCCTGTGGGGACGGAGACGACGGACGAGACGGTCTGCTGAAAAATTCTGGATGCTGGGCCAGCATTTCCCCGGAAACTGCACTTGTTTCCGGGGAAATGCCCTGTCTGGCCAGGGCTGGCGCCTGGTTTCGGTGTTTTTTTCTTGTTCTTCCAGACTTTTTTCGGCTGAAACCTGACGGCGGTGGCATACTGGAACCATCTCATGGGAGGTGGCTCGATGAAAAACGGTGTGGTACAGCGGGGGATATGCTGCCTTATTCTGGCAAGTGGTTTAACTTGTCAGGCGTTTGCGCTCAACACTTCTGCGGCTTCTGCGATTCTTGTGGAGCAGGAGAGCGGCCGGGTGCTCTATGCCCAGGCGGCGGATGAGGAGCGGCTGATCGCCAGCACCACGAAGATCATGACTGCCCTGGTGGCCCTGGAGCACGGTGACCTGCAGGCGGAGTATACGGTGACGGCGGAGGATATGGCGGAGGGCTCCTCCATGTACCTGAAGCCGGGGGATACCCTGCGGCTGGAAGAGCTGCTCTACGGTCTGATGCTGTCCAGCGGCAACGACGCCGCCCTGGCAGTGGCCCACTGCGTGTCGGGGGAGCTGGCGGATTTTGTGGCGCTGATGAACGATACGGCACAGCGCCTGGGCATGACCCACTCCCATTTTATGAATCCCAACGGCCTGGATGCCCAGGGGCACTATGCCAGCGCCCGGGATATGGCGGCCCTGGCCCGCTGCGCCCTGGAAAACGAGGACTTTCGGCGCATTGTCTCCACCGCCTCCATCACCATCGGCCAGCGGCATCTGCAAAATCACAACAAGCTGCTGAACCGCTATGCGGGGTGTATCGGCATCAAGACTGGCTTTACCAAGGCGGCGGGCCGGACCCTGGTCTCCGCCGCCCAGCGGGAGGGCATGACCCTGGTGTGCGTCACCCTCAATGACGGCGACGACTGGAACGACCACATGGCCCTATTCGACCACGGATTTGCGGCGTACCACATGGTCACGGCGGTCCAGAGTGGTCAGCGGCTGCTGGCGGTCCCGGTCCGGGGTGGGACGGAGCGGCAGGTGATGCTGGCCGCGGCGGAGGATCTTCGCTACCCCGTCACCGGGGAGGAGCAGCTCACCGTGGTGGCCCGGGCCCCGGCCTGGGTGGCTGCGCCTGTGGTCCCCGGACAGGAGATCGGCAGGGTCTGCGCCTACCTGGACGGGGAGGAGGTGGCGCAGGTCCCCCTGGTGGCGGCGCAGCCCGCCGCCGCAGTGGAGGATGAAGCTGGAGCCCCCGGATTGTTTCAACGGATATTTGGCAGAGCAATGCTTGAACAGTAGTTTAGCTTTACAGGAGGTGGCCCGTGAGAGAGCGGCTTCAGAAAATTTTTTCCGCATCGGGAGTGTGCTCCCGCCGCCAGGCGGAGGACTACCTGCGGGCGGGGCGGGTGACCGTGAACGGTGTTACGGCCTCCCTGGGGGACCAGGCTGACCCGGATACCGATACCATCGCCCTGGATGGCCGCCCCCTGGGCGGGGCGGCGGAGAAGCTGTACCTGATGCTCAATAAGCCCCGGGGCTATGTGACCACCCTCTCCGACGAGCGGGGACGGCCTACCGTGGCGCAGCTGACCGCCGGGTGCGGCCAGCGGGTGTACCCCGTGGGGCGGTTGGATATGGACTCCGATGGGCTGCTGCTGCTGACCAACGACGGGGCCTTCGCCCAGCGTCTGGCCCACCCCAGCCACGGCATGGAGAAGGAGTACCATGTCACGGTGACCGGGCATCTGCCGGGCTGCGTGGAGCGGCTGGCCGCCCTGGAGCGGCTGGAGGATGGCAGTCCCATTGTCCCCGCCCAGGTACGCCTGCTGAGCCGCCAGGGGGAGCGGGCAGTGCTCTCCGTCACCATCTGCCAGGGGCTCAACCGCCAGGTGCGGCGGATGTGCGCCCTGGCGGGGCTGGAGGTCCGCCGCTTGCAGCGGTGCCGGGAGGGGACGGTCCTCCTGGGGGATCTGCCCCTGGGGAAGTGGCGGCACCTGACAGCGGATGAGCGGCGGGCGCTGCTCCAGTAGGCCGTGCAGGTTTTCCGTGAAGATTGTCAAGCCCATTTAAACAAATTCTTTAGAAATTTTTTCTAACTCCTCCTGGAATAATTGGGCCGGGGTTAAATAGTCCAGGATTTTCCGGGGGTAATTATTCATCCATTCCATCACATTTTGACAGTCTTTTGAAGTGTACTTTGCAAAGGAATGGCCCTTCGGGAAGAATCGGCGGATAATACGGTTTGCCCGTTCGTTACTACCCCGTTCACAGCTGGTAAATGGGTGACAATAATAGATTTGCAGACGCTTATTCCCCTTTTTATCATGTTCCATACCATAGCAGTTTTGAAACTCTGAGCCATTATCTACCGTCACTGTCTTAAATGTGCCTTTAGGGTACTTTGAAAGTGTATTATCAAGGGCACGGAGGACAGATTTGCACGATTTATCCCAAAGCTTTACCATGATTTCATAGCGGGTTTTTCGTTCGGTGAGAACGAGAACAGCCTGCTTCTTGCCTTTAGCCTTACCGATAACGGTATCCATTTCCCAATGTCCAAAGGTTTGACGAGTAGCAATATCTTTGGGGCGGCGCTCTATGCTGGTTCCCTTGGGTGGCTTGCTGGCTGGCGTAACTGAACTATTACGGGGTTTACGGTGTGGCTTTTCCAAGAGGTCTTTGGTAGTCACACCAGGAATATAGCCACAATCAATATAGCGATACAGGGTAGTCGTGGATACCGTCCACCTACCCTGTTTTTTCAAGGTATTCACGATAACATCCGGGGATTTTCCCGCCTGGATTTCTGCCGCAACATAAGCGGCAAATTCATAATGCTTCCCTAGCTTAATTGGGACACCTTTTGCGGTAGCCTGGGTATCCGCATATTCCTGGGCGATAGATGCCGAATACTTTTTCGTATACAGCCAGGTTTTGCCGTCTAGGTGGTCATACAATCCATGCTGAACCTCTGCATAGATCGCACCTGGAGTAAAGCCCAATTCCTTAGCAATAAACCGGTAGGTATGTTTGGCGTTAAACAGTGCCTCTATTTTCAAACGGTCTATCCAGGTCATGCGCCGATACTTCCTTGCTTTTTTCATGGTAGCACCTTCTTTCTGTTTGTCTGGCCCGGGGGGCATCTGAATACAAAGTGGTGTGGTATCTTATCCGGGCGGGATGCAGCATACACGGAAGACTAAGGTTTACATAATTCCTACCGGCTATCGGGGAGCGTTTATGCTTCGCATCTCCCCGCCCGGATGACGATACCACACGATGGACAAAAGCGCCGCCCGGAGACTACCGAACGGCGCTAGACTTGAAGTGCATTTTTCAACTTGCCACCTGCATTTGCTGGGAACAGTCCATACAGAGGATGTTTACGTCCTTCGTTGCTCGGACGCTCTGACCGCAACAGGGGCAAACATATTTCCGGGTGCTGCTGGGCTTCTTGGGTTTAGGGTCATTTCCACCGAACTCACCGGAGCGGCAGATTGTCAGCTTGTTTCTCCACTTCTGGGCGGTACAGAAACGCTTGAGAGCGGGGGAAGGCTGAGTGATAGAAAAGCCTATCTTCTGATCATAGTCAATGAGCAATCCCCGCTTTTCCGCCTCCTCCTTGAACCGCTTGTTATGGTATGTACCGCCCCGGTCGGGGGTTCCGTTCCCCTCTTTCTGATTTAATTATACACCTATGTGTATGCATTGTCAAGGAAAAAGTGTTGAAAGTGCATATACAAAAGGAACAAATATACACCTATGTGTATGTGTAAAATGACGAAATCGCCGCCGCCGATTTTTGGCCCTATGGGCCAAAAATCGGAACCGCCACGGGTGGGGTTTATAATGAAAAAACAAAATAGATTTTGTTTTTATTTTTGACCCTTGACATACACATATGCGTATATTATACTAAAAGCAAAAGAGGTGAGATAATGGCCTACAATGAAGCGCAAAAACGTGCTACCATGAAATATAAAGAAAAAGCATATGACCAAATGAATATTCAAATTAAAAAGGGCATGAAAGAAGTCTACAAAGAACAAGCGGCGAAAAAAGGGTTAAGCCTTGCCGCTTATATAACAAAACTGATTGAGAAAGATATGGAGGGTGAAGCATGAAACTGATTATCGGTGGAGAAAATGGGTTTGCGTGGTTGGAGCGTGCCAGCTATCACGGGGCAATCGGTCTGTTCTATAACGACACCTGGGGCGGCGTTCTGGCGTACCTCGTTGTCGGGTTGCTGTGCCTCCTTGCCACCATCGGCCTTATTACCGTATTGATCTTCTTATTCCGCCCCCGCAAGAAAAAAATGAGTGCTACTGACAAATGGATGAAAACAGGAAAGCTATAACATAGCCCCGGCAGCCTATACGGTTGCCGGGGTTGTTTTACCAGACGGGCCACTCCTTTTGGGGCAGCTCCTTCCGGGAGTACGAATTGAACAGCTTCCACAGCGGCGGGGAGAAAATCCGCTTTGTATCCAACAGCGGCAGACCCATAGCATACAGGTCTGCTATTTGTTTTGTCTGTTCATCAACGCCGACTTTACGGCGGATACGGCGAGCCACCACACAATAGGGTATCAAGGATTTACGGACAACATAGAAATTTTGAGCAAGGCGGCGGAGGGTAACATCCATATCCTCAAAGGACTGGGAAAAAACATCCACAGAGGTTTGATAATGGCGGTGATACTTGTAAAAGTAAATCGCCTCCTGGGGGAAGGACTTGTAATTTCGGTTGTTATACTCAATACCAGCCTCATCAATGATAACCTTTGCGTCTGCGATCATATAGTTACCAATATCTTTTTTTGCGTCAAGCTGATAAGCGCCAGTAATGGGGACATTACTATAAACATCAATTCGCCGTTTCAGATATTTGCTTTTCAGAATCAGTCTTGAAAGTGCATTATCATGTTTGCGGCAGAGACGGATAATCGGATTCTCGTGCAATGCCCATTTTGTCAGATAGGCGGCAAAGGTAGTCTTACCAGAGCCGGGGACACCAAAATAGACATTTAACACATGGGGATGCTTCGGACACAGGAAGGAGCGGAAAACGACCAGGGCATAAATAACGAGAATGGCAATCAATAGCGGCATATGGCAAACACTCCTTTTTGAATGTGTATGTACAAATGTTTTTGGGGGGACGGGCGCGCACTTCGTTTGGCGCGCTCCGTCCCCCCTTTTGTGGGTTAAACTCTCAGCAGACGAGAGAACAGGCCCACACCGATACCGATAAAGCCGATGATGACGCCGAACAGCAGAAGGGGATTTTCGGCAACAGTCTCAGCCACAGTACCGACCCAGCCGATAGCTGAGGTGAACACCTCAGAAATGCTGGAAATCAGAGTGGTCATGGTCAGACCGGCGGCAGCTTCCTGCGTAATCGCTCCTTTCGTCATGTAATAATATCTTTCAGCACCTTGACAACAACGACAAGGAGCAAAAGACCGAACAGATAAATAATGGGTTCTGAACCCAGAAAGTTGGAAATTGCATTAAGCATCTCCACAAAAAATGCGGCCATGTTCTCCATTACTTGAGAACACCTCCCAGCAGTTTCAGCAGACAGAACAGCAGGACGGCAAAGAGCAGAACGCCAGCCAGCCAAGCATAGTCAACACCGGCGGCACCGGGGGCCACAGTATCCACCAGGGAAGTAGTGGTTTCGTTTCCTACGGTTTCTGTGATCGCCGTAGTGGTCATTACCGGGGTATACTCGCCGAAAATCGACACGATAAGGGCCTTTAACCCAGCAAGGGGAGTGCTAGAAGGATTATCAGTATTGCGAAGGTCAGTAACATGATAGACAGGTGTGCTATTTTCAGCCGGGGTATCCGCAGGCGGATTCTCGGTATCCAGCACATCACCCGGAACCGAATCATCAGGACGAAGGTTAGGAGCGGGCGTAGTGCCGGGAGATAGCAACTCGCCGTTCGGAGAAAATACGTTCCCCGCCTCGTCAACATAAGAGCCAACAGGGATACGGCCATCAGAACCGGAATCAGCGGGGCTTTGTTCTCCATCGGTTGTACCTGCACTTTCAACATTTTCCTGGGGCGGGTCTTGGGGAGCCGGGGGCGGTTCGGGGACAACTTCCTTCTGCTTCTCCGCTAAGAACAAGGCATAATCCGCTTCAAAGCCAGCGTTATCAAAATGCTGCATCCCGTCCTCTCCGGTGTACCACCAATGGGCGATAAGGTATTCATTGGCGTATCCATCCGCCGCCACACGTTCAGCCGCTACAGCGGCGTTATAGGCATCCACATCAACGACCTTTACGCCGTCCTCGTTGGTATACTCATAGTCCAGCCATTCCACGGCACGAGCCACGGAGGAGCCGCACAGGGCCAGGACGCAGGCCATTACGCAAAGTATCTTTTTCAAAATTCATCCTTCCTCCGTTTCTCTGAAATTTTCGGCTTATCTGTACTTCCTGTGCGGGGGCTATCTCCGCCCCCGCCAGCAAAGCCGAACAGGAATTTGACCAGCCAAAGGGACAGGGAGCAGAGCGCCACGCCGAGCCAGAGTTGACCGAAGGTAAAGCTAAATCCGGGGACATAGATTTGAAACAGCGACCATATGCCACTCATAAAGGATTTGCCAAGTTCAGCGGTACTTTCAAACATGGGTCACACCCCCTATTTCAAGAAAATGCGGATAATCGCCAGGAACACCAGAACAGTCACGCCCAGGACTAAAACGGTTACGATCTCCGGGGGGAGCCAAGACCAGAACACGCCCATAGCGTCTCCGAAGGAGCCAAAGAGGTTGACCACCTCTTTCAGCTTTTCAATGGTGGTGGTAACAATCGAGATAAGGCTGTCCAAGACCTTACCAAGCATTGTGCCAATCAGTTCCAGCAATCCACCAACAGTAGCCCCCAGAAGGTCGCCAAGCTTTTTCATTAGCTTAGTAAACCAGTTATCGCCGCCGGTATCCGCCGGGGGCGTTACCTGGGGAGGGCCTTTCCCATCAGTGTCCTTGTACTCCTCTTGACAGACAGAACACTTATAGATGGTGAACCCCTGGGTGACGACATTGCCAGAATCATCATAGGTAGTTTCAACCTTGGTTTTTACTTCCCAAGTATGACCAAGGGCGGCAATAGCTTCTGATTTTGTGGCTTTACATTTTGAACATGTATATTCAACTGCACCGTTGAGCGTACAGGTGGGGTCTTTGCGTCCGGTTTCCTCCCAAGTGTGGGTACAAGTAGACTGGTCTACATCCTCGCCGGGTTTTGTCGGCCGTCCGGGTTGGAGATCTGTATCCACATCCGGGGACGAACCGACCGGAGCAAATTTATAGCCCAGGGCGGATTTTGTCGCAGAGCCGTCATACACCATTGCTTCAACATCTACCCAATTGGAGCCATCATAGAGCTGCGGTTGTCCGCCGGTATAGTCATCATGGAGCGGGATATAGAAGAAACCAGCGGTAGGGTTGGAGGGGCGAACGCCGCCGATACGGAAAGCACTAACCGGGGTAGAGTGCCGAACGTAAATCGTATTGGCCGTCAGCTCATCCGGGAGCGCAAGAACCATATTGGTATCAAAGGGCTCATTAGAGGGGGTATAGACCTCAGTGGAAACCATATCCCCGGTGGTAATGCGGAGTTCATCCAGATACACTGTGCCGGAGGACTTGATATAGAACTTGTCCGCCGTGGGCTTGGTGAAGTTTCCAGAGCCTACGCAATCACCATTAACAAAATAGTAGAGTTTTCCGCCAGAGAGGACGATCCGCATAGACACCCATTGGTTTTTGTAGGTGTCGTAGGAGAAATCGGCCAAAACATACTGAGTGGGTGACCAACGGTATTCTTTTTCTGTGTAATGCTTAATAATAAATTTAGCGTTACACCAAGGTTCACCATCTAGATTATTAACAACACGCAAATAATCACATTTAAAATCAGAAACTAAATTATTACTATACAAAGTTGGTTCAGAACCGCTAAAACTAAACCACCCATACGTAGTTCTATCAGAAGCATCAACATAATCAGATGAATCAAATGAAGTAGGAACCACCATCCGTTCAGATATCGAACTAGACAACGGATTTAACTTAATAGAAGTAAATCCCTCTGCCGCCCCAGCAAGATGGCTTTTAATAAAATCTGATGTATAAACTTCACCAATTTTAAAAAGTCCTTTGCTGGCATACTTTAAACGAATATAATCACAGTTATCATCGTGGCGACCACTAGCAGAAGTTTCAGTTGAGGTTAAATAAGCCCCATTATCTGAATATATATCCTTACCTACCCATTTCCGAAGTGTAGGCACTTCCTGGAATATATTTGTATCTCCAATGTATAATCCTAAGTCTGCAATATCTGCATAGTAAATCCGAAAATCAATAGACAAGCTTTGGTTACTGGTCAATCCGGGAATCGTGATACCGGCGGCGGAACCGGAGGGGAGCTTTACGGCTTGTCCGAAAGCCCCGCTATCCACATAGCTTGTAGAACGGTTTTCGGAATAGAAGGTACGGCCATAGCTGGAACTATCCTCGTAGTTACCGTCAAAGTGCTGTAGGCTCAGTGTATTGGGGTCATCCGGGACAAGGACATAGTTTGCCACATCATAGCCCAGGTCAAGACCCGCAACCTCAGAGGCGGAGAGGGTGGAACTGTTCCGCCCGTCCGTCAACTCGAAGTAGTAAACATTGGTCACATCACCGTAGTTATTGGTGATATTATTATTTGTCGTGCTATAGTCGTAGTTGACCGTGACAAAGGTAGGGGAATATTGAACATCAATCAAATAATACTCATCCGTGCTATTGTCGATAGATACAAAATATTGCCGATTATCATAAGCATAGTAAGTATCATCATCCGAGTAGTTCAGCGTGTTTTTTGTCTGGTCATAATACCAGGACTTGAACTGTGTATTATATGTATAATTGTTATTGTTAGTGGTGTAGGTGTTCAGAAAATCGTTTAACTTAACATTTGCTTGGTAGTTATTCATGGTATTGTTTGTGTTCCAAATATTGTTAAACGTATGATTATAGCTATCAATTATCTTAGTGCTGGTTGTATCACCGCCACGGAAATAATTGATCACATTACCATACTTATCCTCCACTGATTCTGTGGGGGTAGTATAATAATTCTGCGGACGGTTAGAACCGAAACCACCGCCACGACCGCCGCCAAACTCGCCCACACGGCCAGACGAACCGAACTCACCATAAACATCAGCGCGGGAAAGAGCAAGCCATTCAGCAATCATTCCCATATCGTACATACCGCCAGCGGCATGAGCGGGAACAACAAAGGTACTGACACAGACCACCAGGGCCAGGGCAAAGGATGCGATTTTTTGAAAGTGCTTTTTCAAGTTGTTCCCTCCTAAGTAATTCGCTGGTTGCGGGGTCTGGAATCGAACCAAAATCTTCAGATGCAGAATCTAACGTGCTACCGTTACACCACCCCGCCGTATTTGGGGCCGAAGCCCCAAACAGGTCATTTACACTACTCTCAAATACTCTTCACTCACTACCCGAACATCACGATAAATGACCGCTTCATACTGCTCTCTCTTCAAAATCTTCTCTTCATCTCTAAATTCCTCGAAGTTCATGCACTCTAAAGGAATTATATCCGGGGCCTTTACGAGAGAACGGGTAGACAGATACCACTTGCCGAAAATCTTATCCTCAGCTTTGGTGATATACTTGGTGACATAGGATACAGCCTTTTCATAATCTCCGTCCAGAGGAACACAGGTGGAGAACCCCCAAGACCAGGAGGTCATATTGAAAATAGGCCGACCGCTGTTATCATTAAGCGGGATACCGTCTTTTGAATGTGCACGCTCAATGGGGACGGCTCCCAGCGAACAAAGGCCGTGCATATGAATGGCGGGTTTTTCTTCGCCCTCCTTCTGCCGGTGATATTCTGGGATAAGCACATAGCGGAAGTCTTGACGCTGGACAGCGTTTGACAGGAAGGCACGAACCTTTTTATAAACCTGGGCCGGATCATAGCGGTCAATCAGTTCGCCGTTGAGCGTCCAGGTGAACATATGGGAAAAGCGGTTGCAAAGAGCAATATCACGAACCTTGGATTTAGCCCGCCGCTTGCTTTCCTCTAATGACCGTTCGGGATCTTTTGCTTCTCCCGGCTTAGATACATCGTACTCACGCTTTCGCTTCTCGCCCCAACCAGATACCTCAAAGTCACCAGCCGGAAAAATATAGTCGTTTGCGACCTGTAGAACATCTTTGGTTAGGTACTGCTTTACCCTGGCGTTTGTTACAGTTTCCGCCCTTGGCAATAACAGCCCCCGTGGCTTGTCCATTGTGCGCTCCTCCTTGATGGCAATTTGTTGCCCTATCGAGTAGGGCAACTCCCGGCCCCCTGGTGGGGGCCGGGGCAGCAATGGGGGAAGAAAAATCATATCTTCACCACATTTCGAGCCGGGGGAGCGGGTGGGGGGCGGTGACGGAACAGCAGACACCAAGAACGCCTACGGCACTTAAAGCACTTTGGCCCCCAATCGGAACATGGCCAAGGCGTTTCCAAATGAGATAGGCCCGACATAGCTTTAGCGGGTCACAGGCACAAAGGCCACCACACGGCCACGAGGGCCGTACTCCACGTTATACTCCGTCCCGATGCAAATATCATCGAAGGGGATGATAGCGGGGTCAAGATTGATCGTCAGAGCCGCCACGCCCTGCACCCCATGATCGGGGCCGTTATAATGCACCTGGTTGAAATTGTAATCATTGCCAGTGCGGCGGCTGGTTCCCTCTCTGTGGGCCTTACCAATTACCTTAATTTTCATGGATAATTTACTCCTTCTATTTGTTTGATACAGGTTGGCCCCTGTTCAAATAGAATTGTAAATCAACACGTGCAGGTTTTCCGGCATTTCTCCCTTGAATTTTCCGTCGAAGGCCGCTATACTAATCAAGATAGGGCAAAATCGTGAGGTGTCCGCAATGACGAATGATGTGCTACATACGATTGAGGAGAATATGGCCAGCTTCTCCAAGGGGCAGAAGCGGATAGCCGCCTGCATCCTCTCCGACTGCGATACAGCGGCCTTTATGACCGCCGGGAAGCTGGGGCGGCAGGCCCAGGTCAGCGAATCCACCGTGGTCCGCTTCGCCGCCGTGCTGGGCTATGACGGCTATCCGCAGCTGCAGCGGGCGCTGCAGGAGCGGGTGCGGTCCAAGCTCACCGCCACCCAGGGCGGCCCGGTCTCCGGCCCGGGGAACTCCGGTGCGGACATGGTTGGCGCAGTTTTTCAAACGGAGATGGACCGCCTCCGCCGGGCGGCGGGGACGGTGGACCGGGGGAGCTTTGACGCCATGGTGGAGGGGCTGCTGAGCGCCCGGCACATCTATATCCTGGGCGTCCGCTCCAGCGCATTTCTGGCGGAATATCTCCACTTCTACCTGCGGATGATCTTCGCCAATGTGACGCTGATCACCAGCAGCGGGACCAGCGACGTCCTGGAGGATCTCCTCCACATTGGCCCGGGGGATCTGCTGGTGGCCATCAGCTTCCCGCGGTACGCCCAGGCCACGGTGCAGGGGGCCAACTATGCCCGGAGACGGGGGGCCCAGGTGGCGGCAGTCACCGACAGCGAGGAGTCGCCCCTGTTTTCACTGGCGGCATCGGCCCTGCTGGCCCCCGGGGATATGATCTCCTTCGTGGATTCTCCGGTGGTCCCCTTCAGCCTGCTCAACGCCCTGATCCTGGCCACAGGCCATCGGAAGCGGGATAACATTACCCAGAGCATGGGACAGCTGGAGGGGGTTTGGGAGGAATATGGTGCATTCAGAGGGAAGTATGAAAACTGATCTTGTGGTGGTGGGCGGCGGCCCCGCCGGAATGATGGCCGCCATTGCAGCGGCGGAGTATGGGGCGCAGGTCTGCCTTCTGGAGTCCAACGAGCGGCTGGGAAAAAAATTGAATATCACCGGCAAGGGCCGGTGCAACATCACCAATAATTGCGCCAATGAGGAACTGATGCGGAATATCCCCTGTAACGCAAGATTCCTTTACAGCGCTTTTGCGCAGTACGATTCGGCAGATGTGATGGCTTTTTTTGAAGGGATCGGCGTTCCGGTGAAGACGGAGCGGGGCAACCGGGTATTCCCGGTGAGCGACCGGGCCTTTGATGTCAGCGGCGGACTGGAGCGGCGGATGCGGACCCTGGGTGTTCGGGTGATCCGCGACCGGGGGGAGGCCCTGCTGATCCAGGACGGCGTCCTGCTGGGCGTCAAGGGCGGCAGGGAGGACTATCTGGCCGGGCGGGTCATCGTGGCCACCGGCGGGGTCAGCTACCCCCTCACCGGCTCCACCGGGGATGGCTACCGTCTGGCGGGCGCCGCGGGCCACACGGTGGTGGAGCCCCGTGGCTCCCTGGTGCCGCTGTGCGCCGCAGGAGCGCTGTGCGGCCAGCTCCAGGGGCTGAGCCTGCGGAACGTGGTCCTGCGGGCCTATGAGAACGGGAAAAAGATCTACGAGGAGCAGGGGGAGATGCTGTTCACCCACTTCGGCGTCAGCGGGCCGCTGGTCCTCTCCGCCTCCGCCCATATGCGGAAGTTTGGCAGCGCGTCCTACCGGCTGGAGATCGACCTGAAGCCCGCCCTGGATGAGCAGACCCTGGACCGGCGGCTGGTGAGCGAGTTCACCAAGCACGCCAACAGCGACTTTATCAATGTTCTGGGGGAGCTGCTGCCCCGGAAGCTCATGGAGCCCTTTGCGGAGCTGACGGGCATCCCGCCCAGGCAGAAGGTCCACGACATCACCCGGGAGCAGCGCCGCCGGGTGCTGGAGCTGCTGAAGGCCCTGCCGGTGGAGATCACCGGTCCCCGCCCTGTGGCGGAGGCCATCGTGACCTCCGGCGGCGTCTCCGTCAAGGAGGTCAGCCCCTCCACCATGGAGTCCAAGCTGCTGCCGGGGCTGTATTTTGCCGGGGAGGTGCTGGATGTGGACGCCTATACCGGCGGCTTCAACCTGCAGATCGCCTGGTCTACCGGCCACCTGGCGGGGATATCCGCCGCCATGGCATGACCCCCAGCGCATTTACTACACAGCGAAAAAAAGAGAAGGAACCGTTGAGATGAAAGAAAGCAAGATCTACGCCGTCGCCATCGACGGCCCCAGCGGAGCGGGGAAGAGCACCATCGCCCGCAGTGTGGCCCGGGAACTGGGCTTTGTCTATGTGGACACCGGCGCCATCTACCGCACCCTGGGCTATGCTGCGTTCAGCCGGGGGATGGACCCCCAGGACGCGGAGGCCGTCACCGCCCTGCTGAAGACGCTGTCTATTCGCATGGACTACGACAGCGACGGCCTGCAGCGGATGTACCTGGGGGAGGAGGATGTGACGGACAAGATCCGTCTGCCGGAGATCTCCATGTATGCCTCCCGTGTCTCCGCCATCCCGGCGGTGCGGGCTTTTCTGCTGGAGATGCAGCAGGATATGGCCCGCCACCGCAGCGTCATCATGGACGGCCGGGACATTGGCACCGTTGTGCTGCCCCAGGCGGATGTGAAGATCTTCCTCACCGCCACCGCCGAGGACCGGGCGCTGCGCCGCTATCAGGAGCTGCAGCGCCGGGGCACGCCGGAGGATTTTGAACAGCTTTTGGCGGAGATCCGACAGCGGGACGAGAACGATACCCGCCGGGCTGCCGCCCCCCTGCGTCCGGCGGAGGACGCGGTGATGCTGGACACCACCGGGAATACCTTCGAGCAGAGCAGTGAGATTGTGCTGAAATTGATCAAGGAGCGCCTGTGCCGATGAATCGTTTTTATCGCGTGATCCACGCCCTGGCCACCCCCATCGTCCACCTGCTCTTTCCCTTTCGCGCTGTGGGCCTGGAAAATCTGCCGGAGGGCGGCGTTCTGCTGTGCGGCAACCACGCCAACGCTGTGGACCCTGTTTTGATCGCCCTGGCTATGCCCGGGACCACAGACCTGGCCATTATGGGAAAGGACCAGCTCTTCCATATCCCGGTGCTGGGCTGGGCCCTGCGGAAGCTGGGGGTGTTCCCGGTGCGCCGGGGGGAGAACGACCTGGCGGCCATGAAGACGGCCATGAAGGCCCTCAGCGACGGGAAGCGGCTGATGGTGTTCCCGGAGGGGACCCGGGTGGACTACCCCGGCCAGGTGGAGGCCAAGGGCGGCGTGGTGGTCATGGCCACCCGCACCGGTACGCCCCTGGTGCCGGTCTACTGCGGCGGAAAGCGGAAGTTCCTCCGCCGGACCTCCGTAGTCTTTGGGGAGCCCTATGTCCCGGAGATCGCGGGACGCCGTCCCACCCAGGAGGAGAACCAGGCGGCAGCGGCGGAGATCCTGCGCCGGGCCTATGCCCTGGGCGAGGTGGACGCATGGAAGTGATCCAGGCCAGGAGCGCCGGCTTCTGCTTCGGGGTCGACCGGGCGGTGAAGCTGGCGGAGGAGTTGGCCCGGACGGAGCGGCAACCGCGGATGCTGGGTTCGGTGATCCACAACAGCCATGTGGTGGAGGCGCTGGCCCGGCAGGGAATGACGGCTATCGCCTCCCCAGAGGAGGCCCAGCCGGGGGACTGCGTCCTCCTTCGGGCCCACGGGGCGGAGCGGGCGGTCTACGACGCGCTGGCGCGCCGGGGGGCACGGGTGGTGGACGCCACCTGCCCAAAGGTGGCCCGGGTCCGTCAGATCGCCGTGGAGGCGGAGAAGGAGGGGCGTCAGCCGGTGATGATCGGCGACCCCACCCACCCCGAGGTCCGGGGCATTGGCGGCTGGTGCAGAAATCTTTTGGTATTTGATGGGCCGGATTCTCTGGAAAACTGGGTGGAAAGCGACGAATTTTCACCCGATTTGCCCATTAGTGTATTCTCCCAGACCACCCTCATCCGGGCGAGTTGGGAAAAATCTTTGGAAATTCTAAAAAAACAGTGTACAAACGCGAAAATATTTGATACAATATGCAGTGCTACGCACATACGTCAGTCCGAAGCGGCCCAAATCGCCGCCAGAGCTGACGCCATGGTGGTGGTTGGCGATCCCAAAAGCGCCAATACCAAGCACCTGACGGAAATTTGCCGTTCACATTGCTCCCGCGTCTTCCAGATCGAGGAGGCGGACGAGCTGCCCAGGAAAGACCTGTCGGGATGCTTGGTGGTTGGTTTGACGGCGGGGGCCTCCACGCCGGCGAGCATCATAAAGGAGGTCAATAAGACGATGAGTGAAGAAAAGATCCTGGGCGAGGGCATGGAAAATTTTGCCGAAATGTTTGAACAGTATACCAATACTTTAAATACAGGAGATAAGGTAACCGGCGTGGTCACCGCCATTACCCCCACGGAAGTCCACGTGGATCTGGGCTGCAAGCAGGCCGGTTATATCCCTGTGGATCAGCTGACTGACGACCCCACCCTGAAGCCTGAGGATGTGGTCAAGGTCGGCGACAAGGTGGAGCTGTTCGTGATCCGCGTCAACGATATCGAGGGCTATGCCACCCTGTCCAAGAAGCGCCTGGACGTGGCCAAGGTTTGGGAGACCATCGAGGACGCCTGCAACGACAAGGTCGTGATGGACGGTGTGGTCACCGAGGAGAACAAGGGCGGCATCGTTGTGTCCGTCAAGGGCGTGCGGGTGTTCGTTCCCGCTTCCCAGTCCGGTCTGCCCCGCGACGCTGAGATGAGCCAGCTGCTGAAGAAGAAGGTCCAGCTGCGTGTCACCGAGGTCAACCGTGCCCGCCGCCGCGTGGTGGGCTCCATCAAGGCCGTGCAGCAGGAGGCCCGTGCCGCCGCCGCCGCCGAGGTCTGGGCCAACATCGAGGTGGGCAAGCACTACACCGGCACTGTCAAGAGCATGACCAGCTACGGCGTGTTCGTGGACATCGGCGGTGTGGATGGTATGGTACATATCTCCGACCTGTCCTGGAGCCGCATCAAGCACCCCTCCGAGGTGGTTGCTGTGGGCGACACCCTGGATGTGTACGTCATCTCCTTCGACGCCGAGAAGCGCAAGATCTCCCTGGGTGTCAAGGACCGCTCCACCAACCCCTGGGAGAAGTTCATGGAGACCTACAAGGTCGGCGACGTGGCTCCCGTGCGTATCGTGAAGCTGATGACCTTCGGCGCTTTCGCTGAGGTCGTTCCCGGTGTGGACGGTCTGATCCACATCTCCCAGATCGCTGATCGCCGCATCGAGAAGCCCGGCGACGTCCTGACCGAGGGCGAGACTGTGGACGCCAAGATCACCGCTGTGGATGAGGAGAAGAAGAAGATCTCCCTGTCCATCCGTGCTCTGCTGGCTCCCGCCGCTGAGGACGAGGAGTAATCCACTTTTCCAAGAGCAGGCAGCATTTTGCTGCCTGCTCTTTTGCTTTTTCTCCATAATCGACCTTGTCTTTCGGGAAAAAACGGGGTATAATAAACAGAAGAATAGGTAGATATTGCCTAAAATATCGAAATTGATGCAACCTACATACAGCGGGTCGTGAAGGAGAAGTGTGCTAAAAGAAAGGCTGGTGGAATATGTTCCGGGTAGGGGACAAGGTGGTGCATCCCATGCATGGCGCCGGCGTCATCGATGGGATCGTGCGGGAGAAGATCTGCGGGACGGTACAGGAGTACTATGTCTTTAAGATGCCCGTGGGGGGACTTGTACTGAAGATCCCCATCGCCACCAGCCAGGCCATCGGACTCCGGGATGTGGTGGATGCCCAGGCGGCGGAGAAGCTGTTGGCGGCATTCCCCACCCTGGATGCGGAGATGACCAGCAACTGGAACCACCGCTACCGGGAAAATATGCAGCGGCTGAAGAGCGGTGACCTCTACGAGGTGGCCCGGGTCATCAAGGGGCTGCACTGCCGGGACAGCCACCGGGGGCTATCCAACGGGGAGCGAAAAATGCTCCACACCGCCAAACAGATCCTGATCTCCGAGATGGTCCTGGTCACCGGGCGGGAGTATCAGTCCCTGGAGAGCCAGATCAACGCCGCCATGTCGGGAAAGAGGGTAGGATGAAAAAACTGTTTGATAAGCTGCTGGGCCGGAGGCGGGAGAGCCACCCCTTCTGCAGCGCTGTTGTGGCGGCGGGGGGAAGCTCCAGCCGCATGGGCGGGGAGAACAAGCTGCTGCTGCCCCTGGACGGTACGCCGGTGCTGGCCTGGACCCTGCGGGCACTGGACGAGGCGTCCCTGGTGGACGAGATCGTCATTGCCGCCCGGGAGGCGGATATGCTCCCGGTGGGGGATCTCTGCAAGCTGTACGGCATCCGCAAGCCGGTGAAGATCGTCCGGGGCGGCGACAGCCGCACGGCCTCGGTCCTGGCGGCGGCGCTGGAGTGCCGGGCGGACGGGCACTTTATTGCCGTCCATGACGGCGCGCGGCCCCTGGCGGAGCCTGCGCTCATTGACCGTGTCATCTCCCTGGCTTTTCAGACCAACGCCGCCGCTCCCGCCGTACCGGTGAAGGACACCATCAAGGTGGCCGCCGACGGCAAGGTAGTCTCCACCCCCCAGCGGGACACGCTGCGGGCGGTGCAGACGCCCCAGGTCTTTGACGCCCAGCTGCTGCGGGCGGCGCTGCAGTCCGCCGTGGATGCGGGGGAGACCGCCACCGATGACTGCGCCGCCGTGGAACGCCTGGGCAAGGAGGTCTATTTGACGGATGGCTCCTACGAAAATATCAAGATCACCACGCCGGAGGATGTGATCCTGGCGGAGGCGATCTTGCGCCGAAGGGAGGATGCCCTGTGATACTGCCGAGAATCGGACACGGCTATGATGTTCACCGGCTGACGGAGGGGCGGCCCCTGATCCTGGGGGGCGTGACCATCCCCTTTGACCGGGGCCTTTTGGGCCACTCCGACGCCGATGTGCTGCTCCACGCGCTGATGGACGCCCTTCTGGGGGCCGGCGCCCTGGGGGACATCGGCAAGCTCTTCCCGGACAGCGATCCCCGGTACAAGGGGGCCGACAGCCGGGAGCTGCTGCGGCAGGTGGCCCGGGTGGTTCGGGAGGCCGGATACCAGGTGGGCAATGTGGATGTGACCCTGGTGGCCCAGCGGCCGAAGGTGTCCCCCTATATCCCGGATATGCGGGAAAATATTGCCCGGGATCTGGGGGTGGACCTGGACCAGGTCAGCGTGAAGGCCACCACGGAGGAGCGCCTGGGCTTCACCGGCAGCGGGGAGGGCATGGCCGCCCACGCCGTAGCGCTGATTTATCGAAATATGTAGTTTTGCGGGGACCGCTCCACTGGAGCGGTCCCCACTTTTGTCCGCACCGGTTTCCTGCCAGCGCATAGAATGGTCAGGAGGAGGTGGTATGCTTGCCTTACTACCTGCTGCTGAGCCGCTCCATCACCCACGCCCAGCGCATGAGCGCAGCCCTGGAGCGGGCGGGGATCACCGCCCGCTTCTTCCGTCCGCCTATGGGATTGACGGACCGGGGGTGCAGCTACGCGGTGAAGATCGCCCCAGGGCGGATTGAGCAGGCCCTGGCCCGCCTGCGGGCCCAGGGGCTGATGCCCATGCGGGCCTTCTATGTTGACGGCGATGGCGCGCCCAGAGAGATCACCATGTAGACCGGGCCGGGCAGGTGCCCGGCCCCAGCTTGTCAAAAAGCCTCGCAGAGTTCGTCGCCGTAGGCGACGAAGAAGGCAAAAACATTTTCTGCCGCGACATGTGCGTGGCAGAAAATACTTCTCGCGGAGCGAGCGTCGAATTGGCCGCCATCGGCGGACAACCGAGGCGCAGAGCGCAGTGCAAGTCCCTACTCAAAAAAGTGCTTGCACTTTTTTGACAGTCTCTGGGCCGGGCAGGTGCCCGGCCCTTTTTCGGATCAGGAGGAGGGCATATGATCTATTTCGACAGTGCAGCCACAACGCTGCAAAAGCCGGAGAGCGTTCCGGCGGCGGTGGCGGAGGCCATCCGCACCGTGACCACCCCGGGCCGGGGAGACCACGCTGCCGCCCGGGGCGCGGCGGAGCTGCTGCTCCAGTGCCGCACGCTGGCGGCGGAGATGTTTGACGTCTCCGCCCCGGACAATGTGGTGCTGACGGGAAACGCTACCCAGGGGCTGAATATTGCCATTAAAAGTCTGGTGGAGCCGGGGGACACGGTGGTGATCTCCGGCTATGAGCACAACGCTGTGACCCGCCCCCTCCACGCCATTGGCGGGGTGAAGGTCCGTGTGGTCAACGGGCGTCTCTTTGACCGGGAGCAGATGGCGGAGGGCTTCCGGCGGGCGGTGGACGGCGGTGTGAAGGCGGTGATCTGCTGCCATGTGTCCAATGTCTTTGGCTACGCCCTGCCGGTGGAGGAGATCGCCGGGATCTGTGCGGAGCGGGGGGTGCCCCTGGTGGTGGACGCCGCCCAGTCCGCCGGGATACTGCCGGTGCAGGTGGAGAAGTGGGGGGCAGCCTATGTGGCCATGCCGGGTCACAAGGGACTCTACGGCCCACAGGGCACGGGGCTGCTGCTGTGCGGCCGGGGACAGCGGCCCCGGTGCATCCTGGAGGGCGGCACCGGCAGCCTCTCCCGGCAGCAGGATATGCCGGAGGAGCTCCCCGACCGGCTGGAGGCCGGCACGCAGAATGTCCACGGCGCGGCGGGGCTGTTGGCGGGTATGCGCTTTGTCCAGCGCCTGGGCCAGACGCGGATCGCCCGGCATGAGGCCCGGCTCATGGAACAGCTGGGGGATGGCTTGGAGCGGAAGGGCGGCTACCGGGTGTTCCGGGGCGGCGAGAGCTCCGTGCTGTCGGTGGTGCCGCTGGACCGCCCGCCGGAGGCCCTGGCCGACCAGCTGGCCGCCCGGGGCGTGGCTGTCCGGGCGGGACTGCACTGCGCGCCCCTGGCCCACAGGACTGCCGGGACAGAGGAGACCGGGACCCTGCGTTTTTCCGCCTCCGCCTTCAATACCCAGCGGGAGGTGGAGCGGGTATTGGCGCTGATGCCCTGACGGACGGGAAAAATTTACGGAATAGTCAAAAAATGCGCGGAGAATTTGTTGCTTTTTTCCCGCGCTTAGATTAGAATAAGAGTAATTATGGGAACTCGTCAATTTGGAGGGAAGTTATGGAAGTGCTTGCAAGCTATGCCCAGCGGATACTGGGCTTTATCCTGTCCCTGCAATTTTGGGATGTGCTGGATATCCTGGTCATCACCTTCCTGGTCTATCGTCTGCTGCTGGTGGTGCGCCGGACCAACTCATCCCGGCTGCTCAAGGGGGTACTGGTGGTGCTGCTGGCCCTGTGGATCTCCTCGGGGCGGCTGAAGGCGCTGAACTACCTGCTGGGGCATGTGGTGGATATCGGTATCCTGGCGCTGCTGATCCTGTTCCAGCCGGAGATCCGGCGGGTGCTGGAGCAGGTGGGCAGCAGCCGGCTGAATGTGCTGGATCTGTTCTCCAAGTCCCCGGTGGACCGGCAGACCATTGAGGAGACCATTATCCAGACGGTGCAGGCCTGCGGCGACATGAGCAAGTCCCGCACCGGCGCGCTGATCGTCTTTGAGCGGAATATCCAGCTGGACGAGATGCTGCGCAGCGGGACGAAGCTGGACGCCGAGGTGTCCTCGGAGCTGCTGAAGAACATCTTTTTCGTCAAGGCGCCCATGCACGACGGCGCAGTCATCATCCGCAACGGCCGGGTGCTGGGAGCCGGGTGTATGCTTCCCCTGAGCCGGAACGTGAATCTGAGCCGGGATCTGGGTATGCGCCACCGGGCCGGCATCGGCATGAGTGAGAACTCCGATGCCGTGGTTGTCCTGGTCAGCGAGGAGACCGGCTCCATCTCGGTGGCCGTGGGCGGTATGCTCAAGCGCCACCTGATGACGGAGACCCTGGAGCAGCTGCTGCGAAATGAGCTGCTGCCCAAGGCCGACGACGAGGACGGCAAGGAGAAAAAGGTGAACTGGCGCGGTCTGCTGACCAAGGGCAAAAAGGACGGTGGAAACGAAAATGAATGAGAAATTCAGCAAGGTAGCCTACCTGGCCCTGTCCCTACTGATCGCCGTGGTGTTTTGGCTCTTTGTGGACAGTGAGCAGGGCAACACCATCACCCAGGAGTATCTGGACATCCCCATCGAGTTTATGGGGGAGACGGACACTCTGCCCAGCCGGGGGCTGATGATGCTGGATGAGGTGGACAGGACCATCGACCTGACCTTGAAGGGCCCCCGTACCATCATCTCCGGTCTGAAGAAGAATGATATCCGGGTCCAGGTGGAGCTCAACAGCATCACCGCCGTGGGGACCTACTCCCTGACCTACCAGCTGATCCTGCCGGACGGGATCAACCGCGGTGAGGTCATCACGGAGCGGGCGTCCCGCTCCCGGGTCACCGTGAAGGTGAGCGAGCTGTTTTCCAAGACTATTCCGGTCCAGGTGGAGGTGGTTGGCACCCCCGGGGACAGCTATATCTACATGGCGCAGCTCATGACCATGGATCCATCGACGATCACCGTCAGCGGGCGTGAGGAGGACGTGGCCCCTGTGGACCAGGCCCACCTGGTGCTGAATCTGGACGGGGCAAACGCCACGGTCCACAAGGAGTTCAGCTACGAGCTGCTGGACGGCGACGGCAATATCATTGAAAATGAAAAGATCCGGGTGTCGGACAAGCAGATCGAGGTGGTTGCCCCGGTTTACGTCATGAAGACCCTGCCCCTGACCATCAAGCTGAAGGAATCCCCCGGCTCCGTCCAGGAGTATGTGGACATCAAGCTGGAGTACGCCAGCATCGATGTGGCTGGGGAGGCCGCCAGCCTGGAGAATAAGGAGGACATCCTCCTGGGGGAGATCGATCTGAGCGCCTATCAGAGCGACCAGGAGCTGACGCTGGACGTCACCCTGCCGTCGGGCTGCGTGAATATCAGCAACATCACCTCCACCAAGGTCTCCATCGACTTTAAGGACTTCGTGGAGACCCGGGCCTTTACGGTCACGGACATCTCCGCCATCGGCCTGAGCGACGGGCAGTCCTTCAGCCGGCTGAGCAATTCCGTGGATGTCCTGGTCCGCGGTCCGGCGGCGGAGCTGGAGAAGATCACGGAGGAGAATATCCGCATCGTGGTGGATATGACCGAGTACGCCGATGAGGGCACCTATTCCGTCCCCGCCATCGTGCTGGTGGACGGCAGCGACCAGGTGGGCGCTGTTGGCGGCCCCTATGTGGTGGCCTGCAAGATCACTTCCTGAGGAGGAGCGCAATGACCCAAATCGCCACCGTAACGGCGGTGCCCCGTCCGGGGGTCGCCGTGGTGAGCGTGGCCCGGCAGACTGCCTGCGGCCACGACTGTGAGCACTGTGCCGGCTGCGGCGCCCAGGGGGGGACGGTCACTGTCCAGGCCAGGACGGAGATCGCTGTCTCCCCCGGGGACCAGGTGGAGCTGTTCAGCGGAAAGCAGGTGCTGGGCATCGCCGCTCTGGTCTATCTGGCACCGGTGGCCCTGTTCCTGTTGGGCTATTTTCTCAGCGGACCGCTGACGGAGGGGATGCGCTACCTGTGCGGCGGCGGAGGTTTCGCTCTGGGCATTGGCCTGGCGGTCCTGGCTGACCGGCGGACCCGGCGGCGGAGCGCCGTGACCTTTACCATTACCCGAAAACTGTAGGAGCGCACATGTTCGGCTATGTAAGACCATCCATGGACCGCCTGACGGAGGCGGACAAGCAGCGGTTCCAGGCGGTGTACTGCGGACTGTGCCGCACCCTGGGGGAGCGGTACGGCACCGCCGCCCGCTTTATCCTCAACTACGACTTCACCTTTCTGGCGGTGCTGCTGTCCGACGGGGAGGCGGAGGAGAGCGCCCACCGGCGCTGTATGGCCCACCCCTTCGGGGGGCGGGACTATTTCCCGGAAAATGACGCCCTGGCCCTGGCTGCGGATTGCAGCGTGATCCTGGCCTGGTGGCAGCTGCGGGACGCTGTGGCGGACCACAGCGGAGCGAAGCGGGCGGCGTACCGCGCCGCCGCGGGCCCCCTGCGGTCCGCTTACCGGCGGGCCAGGGAGCTGCGGCCGGCGTTTGACCGCTCCACCCAGGCGCAGTTGGAGGCGCTGCGGGCCCTGGAGGAGGGGCGGTGTCCCTCTATGGACCAGGCCGCCGACACCTTTGCCCAGCTTCTCCAGGGCATCGCCCGGGAGGTGCCGGACCCGCGAAAGGCCCGGGTGCTGGACCAGTTTTTTTACCATCTGGGCCGCTGGATCTATCTCATCGATGCGGCCGACGACCTGGCGGAGGATTTTTCCGACCAGAACTATAACCCACTGATCCACCGCTTTTCCCTTTCGGAGGGAAAGCTGAGTGATGAGGCGCGGGAGAGCCTGGTGATCTCCCTGGACCACTCCATCCGCCTGATGGCCGCGGCCTTTGAGCTGTGGGACTTCGGCGTATGGAACCCCATTATCCGCTCCACCGTGTACGAGGGGCTCTTCAGCGTTGGAAGGGCCGTGCTGGAGGGGACATTCCACGCCGGAGGACAGAGAGCAAGAGCATCCGGCAGAGACGAGGAGCAGCTATGACCGATCCCTATCAAATATTGAACGTTTCCCCCAACGCCACGGACGATGAGGTCAAAAAGGCCTACCGGGAGCTGGCGCGGAAATACCACCCGGACAACTACCACGACAATCCCCTGGCGGATCTGGCCCAGGAGAAGATGAAGGAGATCAACGAGGCCTACGACACCATCCAGCGCCAGCGCAGCGGCCGTGGCCCCGCCGGGGCCGGGTATGGCGGCGGCTATGGCGCCCAGCAGCAGCGGCAGCAGCAGAGCTACGGCTATCAGCAGCAGTCCTATGCCGGCAACCCCATCTTCCAGCGGGTACGGATGGCCATCAACCGCAACGACCTGTCCATGGCGGAGCAGCTGCTGATGCAGGTCACCGACCACAGCGGGGAGTGGAACTACCTGAAGGGGACCATCTGCTATCGGCGGGGCTGGGTGGACGAGGCCCGGCGGTACTACCAGACCGCCTGCCAGATGGAGCCCAATAATCCCGAGTACCGGCAGGCCCTCAGCTATGTGGAGAATGGCAGCGGCGCCTACCGGCCGGAGGGGTATGAGGTATACTCCAGCGGCTGCGGAAATAATATCTGCGGGAAGCTGGCCTGCGGCTACCTGGCCTTCAACCTCTGCGGCGCCGGGTGCCTGTGCTGCTAGACGCCGGGAAGCCGGCTTTAACTGTGTCAATCTGCCCGACGGCCCCCAGAGGGCGGCGGGAGATCATAGGAGGAAAGAACATTGGTCAAAAGTATGACTGGCTACGGAAGAGCCAGACAGACGCTGAACGGGCGGGATATCACCGTGGAGATCCGCTCCGTCAACAACCGCTACCTGGACTGCACGGTGAAAATGCCCAGGGCCTACATCTTTGCGGAGGACGCGGTGAAGACCCTGGTGCAGAAGTATGTCAGCCGGGGTAAGGTGGATGCCTTCATTACCGTGGATTCGCTGGGTGCGGAGGAAACCGTGGTAAAGGTCAACGAGCCCCTGGCGAAGAGTTATATCGACGCCATGTGGCAGCTGTACCTGCTGGGCGGCGGGCAGAAGGTGAAGCTGGACTACTACGCCACGGACCTGGCCCGGCTCCCCGATGTGCTGACGGTCACCAAGGCGGAGGAGGATCTGGAGACCGTGGCCGCCGATATTGCCGCCGTGGCAGAGGAGGCCCTGGCCGCTCACGCCGCTATGCGCGCCCGGGAGGGTGAGCGCCTGGGGGCGGATATCCTGGGCCGGCTGGACACCATCGAGGCCATCACCGGCCGGGTGGAGGAGCGCTCCCCCCAGACCGTGGCGGAGTACCAGGCAAAGCTCACCGCCCGGATGCAGGAGGTGCTGCAGTCCACCACCATCGACGAGGCCCGCATCCTGACAGAGGCCGCGATCTTCGCTGACAAGGTGGCTGTGGATGAGGAGACCGTGCGTCTGCGCAGCCACTTGGGCCAGCTGCGGGATATGCTCCACAGCGCCGTCCCTGTGGGCCGGAAGCTGGACTTCCTGATCCAGGAGGTCAACCGGGAGTCCAACACCATTGGCTCCAAGTGCAGCGACCTGCAGATCGCCCGGGATGTGGTGGAGCTGAAGGCGGAGATTGAGAAGATCCGCGAACAGGTCCAGAACATCGAGTAGGGAGTAGGTATGGAGCTGGTAAATATTGGCTACGGCAGCATGATCTCCGCCCAGCGGATCATCGCCGTGGTGAGCCCCGATTCCGCGCCCATCAAGCGGATGATTGCCGAGGCCCGGGATCGCAGTATGCTCATTGACGCCACCTTCGGCCGGAAGACGGCGGCGGTGCTGATCATGGACAGCGACCATGTGGTGCTCTCCGGGCTGAGCCTGGAGAAGCTGGCGTCGCGCTTCGGCCTTGACCCAACTGTTTTGGAGGAAGAGACATGATCCGAGGAAAAACATTTATTATCTGCGGCCCCTCCGGCGTAGGAAAGGGGACCGTGGTGGCCCGTCTGCTGGCGACCAACCCCAAGCTATACTTCTCCGTCTCCGCCACCACCAGGCCTCCTAGACCCGGCGAGGTGGACGGCGTCCACTACCACTTCCTGACCCGGGAGAAGTTTCAGCAGTGGATCGACGAGGACGCCTTCCTGGAGCACGCGGAGTTCGTGGAGAACTGCTATGGTACGCCGAAGTTCTATGTGGACAAGGCCATGGACCAGGGCCGGGATGTGATTTTGGATATTGAGATCCAGGGCGCCCAGCAGGTCCACGAGAAGCGCCCCGACGCCATCCGTATCTATGTGGCGCCCCCCAGCTGGGATGAGCTGGAGCGCCGCCTCATGGGACGGGGCACGGAGGACATGGAGAAGGTCCGCTCCCGCCTGGCCCGGGGAAAGGTGGAGTTTGCCGCCGCCAAGGAGTTTGACTACTTTGTGATCAATGACACCGTGGATCGGGCGGTGGACGACATTCTGGCCATCATGCGGGCCGAGCACTGCCGTCCCGACGAGCGGATCGATAAGATCAATCAGTAAACGAACAATATTTAACGATAACTATGGAAAGAGGAATACAACTATGATGCTCTATCCCGCAATGAATAAGCTGACCGCTAATGTGCCCAACCGCTATCTGCTGGTGAATGTGGTGGCCCGCCGGGCCCGCCAGATCGCCCAGGAGGCGGAGGATATGGGGGAGAAGCTGGAGATCAAGCCCGTCACCCTGGCCATCCAGGAGGTGGCCGACGGCAAATACTCCGTGGCTGCCGCCGATATCGTCATCAACGACGTGGAGGGCTGAGGGCCCGGCGTCAATAGAGAGGAGCGGTGAGCATGGACCATCTGGCCGCTGTGGCGCGGGTGGCCGTGGCCGCCGCTACCTACGCCATCGACAAACCCTATGACTATCTGATCCCCGAGCCTCTGCTGGGCCGCGCCCAGGTGGGGACTCGGGTGACTGTTCCTTTTGGCCGGGGCAACCGCACCAGCGAGGGGATCATTCTGGCCCTCAGCCAGGAGAGCAAGCGCCCGGAGCTGAAAGCCGTGCTGGAGGTGCTGGACGATGCGCCTGTGCTGGGTCCCGACCAGATCAAGCTGGCCTTCTGGCTCCGGGAGCGGTATTTCTGCACCATCTACGACGGGGTGAAGGTCCTCCTGCCTGCGGGGCTGTGGTACCGCATCCGGGAGACCTATCTCCTGGCTGTGGACCGGGAGCTTGCCCTGAACAGCGGCCTGGACCAGAAGGAGAGCCGGGTGCTGGAGACCCTGGTGGCCCACGGCGGCTGCGCGGAGCTGGAGACCATCCAGCTGGCCTGCGGCGATGGGGTGGGCCCTGTGCTGCGGGAGCTGCAGCGCCGGGAGCTCATCACCCGGCAGACCACCGCCAAGCGGAAGCTCAGCGACAAGACCGTCCGCCGGGTGACGCTGGCCGTGGACCCGGAGGAGGCCCTGGCTACCGTGGAGCCCAAGCGCCGGTCGGCGCCCCTGCGCTACGAGGTGGTGAAGCTCCTGTGCGCCATGGGCAGCGGCATCTCCAGCGACATCTGCTACTTCACCGGCGCCTCCCCCCAGACCTTGAAAAGTCTGGAGAAGAGCGGGCTGGTGACCTTCTCTCAGGAGGAGGTCTTCCGGGTGCCCAAGGCGGACCCCGCCGACGGCGCGCCCATTGTGCTCTCCCCGGAGCAGCAGGGGGCCTACGACGCGATCCTGGCCACTGCGGCGGAAGGAAAGCCCGCCTGCGCCCTGCTCTACGGTGTCACCGGCAGCGGAAAGACCTCGGTCTATATCCGGCTGCTGCAGGAAATCGTCCGCCGGGGAAAGCGGGGGATGATCCTGGTGCCGGAGATCGCGCTGACCCCCCAGATGATGGCAAAATTCAGTGCCCACTTTGGGGATAAAGTGGTTATGCTTCACAGCGGGCTGTGCCTCAGTGAGCGCTACGACCAGTGGAAGCGCATCCGCAGCGGCGCAGTGGATGTGGTTCTGGGTACCCGCAGCGCCGTGTTTGCCCCACTGCAGGATCTGGGCATGATCATTCTGGACGAGGAGCACGAGGGCAGCTACCAGTCGGAGAGCCAGCCCCGCTACCACGCCCGGGATGTGGCGAAGTTCCTCTGCGCCCAGCAGGGGGCCACCCTGGTGCTGGGGTCCGCCACCCCGTCGGTGGAGACCACCTACCAGGCCCAGCGGGGGAGCTACCAGAAGCTGATCCTCCGCCAGCGGTACAACCAGCAGCCTCTGCCCCGGGTGGTGATCGCCGATATGCGGCAGGAGGTCCGATCGGGGAACGGGGGGACCATCAGCGAGCCCCTTCGCCGGGAGCTGGCGGAGAATATCCGCCGGGGGGAGCAGAGCATTCTCTTCCTCAACCGCCGTGGCAGCAGCCGGATGCTGCTGTGCGGCGAGTGCGGTGCGGTGCCTGAGTGCCCCCGATGCAGCGTGCCCCTGACCTACCACAGCGCCAACGGCCGGCTCATGTGCCACTACTGCGGACACTCCCAGCGGGCGCAGGAGCGGTGCGACGCCTGCGGCGGCATCATGAAGCATGTGGGCGCCGGAACCCAGAAGGTGGAGGCGGAGCTGGCGGAGCTGTTCCCCGGGACGGAAGTCCTGCGGATGGACGCGGACACCGTGGCCGCCGGACACGAGAAGCTGCTGCAAAAATTTGAACGGAAAAAGATCCCCATCCTCCTGGGCACCCAGATGGTGGCCAAGGGGCTGGATTTTGAAAATGTGACCTTGGTGGGCGTCCTGGCGGCGGATCTGAGCCTCTATGTGGACAGCTACCGGGCCGCCGAACGGACCTTCAGCCTGCTGACCCAGGTGGTGGGCCGGGCGGGCCGGGGCAGCAAGGACGGCCGGGCGGTGATCCAGACCTTCACCCCGGATAACGAGGTCATCACCAGTGCCGCCGCCCAGGATTACAACGCCTTCTATGCCGGGGAGATCCGGCTGCGCCGGGCCCGGCGGTACCCGCCCTTCGCGGATATCTTCACCTTGACGGTGTCCGGGCAGGAGGAGGGGGCCACCCTGCGGGCGGCTGCCCAGCTGCGGGAGGCCATGCGCGCCGCCCTGCGGACGCCGTCCCCGGTGGACCGGGAGACGGAGATTTTGGGTCCCGCGCCCGCGCCTGTGCTGAAGGTCAACAACCGCTACCGCTACCGGGTGTTCTGGGTTGGCCGGAACGACCACGCCGCCCGGGAGATGCTGTCCTACTTTGTCCGGGCCTTCTATCAGCAGAAGGAGAACCGGGGGCTGAGCCTCTTTGTGGACTGCAACGGCGGGGATTAACAAGAGAAAATTGGAGAGAGGCGGTTTATTTCCGCCTGAAGGAGGATATCATGGCTATCAGAAAAATCGTGACCCAGGGGGACGAGGTCCTGACCAAGAAGTGCCGCCCGGTGACGGAGTTCAATCAGCGGCTCCACGATCTGCTGGACGATATGGCGGACACCCTGGAGGAGGCCCAGGGGGTCGGCCTTGCCGCCCCGCAGGTGGGGATCCTCCGCCGGGCGGTGGTGGTGGTCAACGGGGAGGATGAGCTCATTGAGCTGGTGAACCCGGAGATCATCTTTGCCGAGGGGGAGCAGACCGGCCCCGAGGGCTGCCTCAGCGTCCCCGGCAAGTTCGGCATGGTCTCCCGCCCCTACCATGTGAAGGTCCGCGCCCAGGACCGGTTCGGCAACTGGTTCGAGGCCGAGGGGGAGGAGCTCACCGCCCGCTGCTTCTGCCACGAGCTGGAGCACCTGGACGGCCACCTGTATGTGGAGCATATCGACCACTTCCTTACAGAGGAGGAGCTCAACGACTACTACCGGGAGCAGGGCTACGACATCGAGGAGGATGAGGAGTAACCATGCGTATCGTATTTATGGGTACCCCCGAATTCGCCGTGGCTGTGCTGAAGCGCCTGGTGGAGGAGAAGTGGGACGTGGTGGCGGCCTATACCCAGCCGGATAAGCCCAAAAACCGGGGGATGAAGCTGGTGCCAACGCCAGTGAAGGCATATGCCTTGACACAGGATATCCCCGTTTACCAGCCGGCATCCTGCCGGGACGAGGGGATGCTGGCGGAGCTGCGTGCGCTGGAGCCCGATGTGATCGTGGTGGCGGCCTACGGCAAGCTCCTGCCCCAGGCCCTGCTGGATATTCCCAAGACGGCCATCATCAATGTCCACTCGTCCCTGCTGCCCCAGTACCGAGGGGCCGCCCCCATCAATTGGGCGGTGCTCAACGGGGACACGGAGACCGGCGTCACCATCCAGTATATGGCCAAGGAGCTGGACGCCGGGGACATTCTGCTGACCAAGACCACCCCCATCGATCCCCAGGAGGATGCGGGGCAGCTCTATGACCGCCTGGCGGAGCTGGGCGGTGTGGCTGCGGCGGAGGCGCTGGCCCAGCTGCGGGACGGCACTGCCCAGCGGACCCCACAGGTCTACGGACCGCAGTACCAGTACGCCTCCATGCTCAGCCGGGAGATGTCCCCCATGGACTTTACCCGCCCCGCCCAGGCGCTGATCAACCAGGTCCGGGGCCTGATCCCCTGGCCCTGCGCCACCACGGACGTGGCCGGCGTGCGGTGGAAGGTCTACCGCGCCCAGCCGGGCTCCGCCACAGATAAGGCCCCGGGCAGCATCCTCTCCGCCGGAAAGGCGGGGATCGAGATCGCCTGTGGTGACGGGCAGTCCCTGGTGATCACCGAGCTGCAGGCTGACGGCGGCAAGCGAATGCAGGCTGCCGACTATCTGCGGGGCCATCCGGTGGAGATCACCCGTTGATGACCAGATACTCCGCAAAGGAGGAGAGCTATGCCTTTTTACTACAATTCCATTTACTGGATGGTGCTGATCCCTGTGGTGATCCTGTCGGTTTACGCCCAGATCAAGGTCAGCAGCAGCTTCAACCGCTATAGCCAGGACCGGAACCGCCGGGGGATCACCGGTGCGGAGGCGGCCTACCAGGTCCTGCTGGCCCACGGGATCACCGATGTGGCCATCCGCCCCTGCCGGGGAAAGCTGACGGACCACTACGACCCCCGGGACAACACCATCTACCTCTCAGAGGGGGTGTACAACAGCCCCACTGTGGCGGCGGTGGGTGTCGCCGCCCACGAGGCGGGTCACGCCGTGCAGTACGCCGTGGGCTACGGCCCGGTGCGGGTGCGGCAGGCGGTGATCCCCATCTCCCAGTTCGGCTCCCAGTTTGCCTTTGTTGCCCTGGCCCTGGGGCTGATCCTGTACGCACAGCCCATTTTTGCCCTGGGTATCGTCCTCTTCGGCCTGGCCACCCTGTTTCAGCTGGTGACTCTGCCGGTGGAGTTTGACGCCTCTGCCCGGGCCCTGGCCACCATTGACGGCAGTGCTCTGCTGGATGGAGATGAGCGCGCGGGGGCCAAGAAGGTCCTCACCGCCGCAGCGCTGACCTATGTGGCGGCGCTGCTCATGTCCCTGGTCCAGCTCCTGCGGTATCTGCTGATCTTTGCCGCCAGAGATCGGAGGCGGGAATGACCGGACGGGAAACTGCGCTGCAGGTGCTGACCGCCTGCCGGAAGCTGGACGCCTGGTCGGACGGCAGCCTGAAGGCCGCCTCCAGGGGCCTTGACCGCCGGGAGGCCGCCTTCGCCGCCCGGCTGACCTACGGGGTTCTGCAAAACCGGGCCTACCTTGACTTCTGCCTGGACCAGTACTGTGCCCAGGGAATGGAGAAGCTGGAGCCCTTTGTCCGGGATGTGCTGCGGCTGGGGGCCTATCAGATCCTGTTCATGGACCGGGTGCCCCACAGTGCCGCCGTCAGTCAGGCGGTGGATATGGCCAAGAGCCACCGCCGCCAGCGGGCGGCGGGCCTCATCAACGCAGTTCTGCGGAAGGTGAGCCAGAACAAGGACCACCTGCCCGCCGTTCCGGCGGAGGACCCGGTCCAGTACCTGTCCATCCGCTACAGCCACCCCCGGTGGCTGGTGGAGCAGCTGCTGGCCCTGCTGGGCCGGGAGGAGGCGGAGGAATTTCTCCGCCTGGACAACGGGAGCGTCCCCGTGACCATCCAGCGCAATCCGCTGCGCTGCGAAAGCGGCGAGGCGCTCACCGCAGCCCTGGCTGAGGCCGGGGCAAATGCCGTGCCCCACCCCTGGCTTCCCGACTGCTGGGCGGTGTCCGGCGCAGGAAATCTGGAGGAGCTGGACGCCTTCAAAAGCGGCCTGTTCCAGGTCCAGGACGCCGCCGCCAAGGCCGCCGTTCTGGCGGCGGGGGCGGAGCCGGGAAACCGGGTGCTGGATGTCTGCGCCGCCCCCGGCGGAAAGAGCTTTGCCGCCGCCATGGCCATGGGGAACAGGGGGGAGATCGTCTCCTGTGACATCCACCCCCACAAGCTGGCGCTGATCGAGAAGAGCGCCCAGCGCCTGGGGATCTCCTGCATCACCACTGCCCTCCAGGACGGGCGGGAGAACCGGGAGGAGTGGAACGACAGCTTCGACCTGGTGCTGTGCGACGTCCCCTGTTCGGGGCTGGGCATCATCCGCAAGAAGCCGGATATCCGCTACAAGGACCCCAAGGCCCTGGCGGGTCTGCCCGCTATTCAGGAGGCCATTTTGAACAATGCCGCCCGATATGTCCGCCCCGGCGGCGTGCTGCTGTACGCCACCTGTACCATCCTGCCCCAGGAGAACGACCAGGTGGTGGGGCGTTTTCTCGCCGACCACCCGGAATTCCACCAGGAGCCCTTCACCCTGCAGGGGAGAGGGGAGCGCTGCAAGGGGAGCCTGACCCTGTGGCCCCAGCGCCACGGCACAGACGGCTTCTACTTCTGCAAAATGAGGAGAGCATGAAAAACGACATTAAATCCATGACACTGGAGGAGATCACCGCCGCGGTGCGGGAGATGGGGGAGCCGGCCTTTCGGGGCAAGCAGATCTTCTCCTGGCTCCACCGTGGGGTCCGCTCCTTCGAGGAGATGACCAATCTCTCCAAGCCCCTGCGGGAGAAGCTGGAGAGCGCCTACTACATCAATACCATCACTGTGGCCCGAAAGCAGCAGTCCAAGCTGGACGGCACCATCAAGTACCTCTGGGAGCTGCAGGACGGCAACTGCATCGAGACGGTGCTCATGCAGTACCACCACGGCAACACCGTGTGCATCTCCAGCCAGGTGGGCTGCCGCATGGGCTGCGCCTTCTGCGCCTCCACCCTGGGGGGAAAGGTGCGGGATCTGCGTCCCACTGAGCTGCTGGATCAGGTGCTGTTCACCCAGCTGGACAGCGGCCGCACCATCTCCAATATCGTCCTCATGGGCATCGGCGAGCCCCTGGACAACCTGGACAATGTCCTGCGTTTCCTGGAGCTGGTGAACCACCCGGAGGGGCTGAACATCGGGATGCGGCACATCAGCCTGTCCACCTGCGGCATTTTGCCGGGAATACGGCGGCTGGGGGAGCTGCAGCTGCAGCTGACCTTGTCCGTGTCCCTCCACGCCCCGGACAGCGAGACCCGAAACAAGATTATGCCGGTGAACCGGGCCTACGATGTGGAGGAGCTTTTCCGGGCCTGTCACGACTATTTCCAGCGGACCGGCCGGCGGATCAGCTTTGAATACGCCATGATCGACGGCGTCAACGACGCCGACTGGCAGGCAGACCTTATTGCGGAGAAGATCCGGGGTATGCCGGGCCATGTGAACCTGATCCCCCTCAACGATGTGGCGGAGAGTCCGCTGAAGCCCAGCCGCCGCATCCGGCAGTTCCAGCAGCGGCTGGAGAGCCGCGGCGTCACCGCCACCGTCCGGCGCAGTCTGGGCGGCGACATCGATGCCTCCTGCGGCCAGCTGCGCCGGAAGGCCATGGAGGACGGAAGGAGAGAAGGCTGATGATGATGAATATCTGGGGCATGACCGATATCGGTCTTGTTCGCAAGGAAAACCAGGACGCCTACGCTGTCCGGGAAAATGAGGAGACCGGCCACACCGCCTGCGTGGTCTGCGACGGCATGGGCGGCCCCAAGGGGGGGCGCCTGGCCAGCAAGCTGGCGGTGGAGACCTTCCTGGACTCCTGCCTGTCCAATCTCCGGCGGGGCATGACTGCCGAGCAGGTCCGCCAGGTGGCGGATTTCGCCGTGGCGCAGGCCAATGCCGCCGTCTTCAAGAAGTCTGAGGAGGACGCGGAGCTGCGGGGCATGGGGACCACCCTGGTCTCTGTCATCACCTGGGACGGCCAGGCGCTGCTGAGCAACGTGGGGGACAGCCGCGCCTACCTGATCCCCGCCGAGGGGGAGGGGATCTTCCGCATCACCCGGGACCACTCCCTGGTGGAGAAGCTCCTGGAGCTGGGGAAGATCACCGCGGAGGAGGCCCGCAGCCACCCCGACCGGAACCTCATCACCCGGGCCCTGGGCCCCGATCCCGATGCGGAGGGGCTCAGCGACTGCTACCAGGTGAAGCTGTCGCCGGGGGACTGCCTCCTGCTGTGTACCGACGGCCTGGTGGAGACGGCCACGGACCAGGAGATGGAACAGGCGGTCCGCTGTACGGAGGACCGAAACCACTGCATGGAGCGGCTGCTGGACATCGCCAGAAGCCGGGGCGCGGCGGACAATGTAACCGCCGTGCTGCTGCAGCAGCAGTGAGCGAAGGAAGAAAGGACACTTGACTATGGAACGATACATAGGAAAGATGCTGGATAACCGCTATGAGATCCTGGAGGTCATCGGTACCGGGGGCATGGCGGTGGTCTTCAAGGCCAAGTGCCACCGGCTCAACCGCCTGGTCGCCATCAAGATGCTGAAGAAGGATCTCAGCGAGGACGCGGAGTTCCGCCGCCGGTTTCACGACGAGTCCCAGGCGGTCGCCATGCTCTCCCACCCCAATATCATGGCGGTGTACGACGTGAGCCGGGGCGGGGACATGGACTACATCGTCATGGAGCTCATTGACGGCATCACCCTGAAGCAGTATATGGAGCGCCGGGGCAAGCTCAACTGGCCGGAGGCCCTCCACTTCATTACCCAGATCATGAAGGGGCTCAGCCACGCCCACAGCCGCGGCATTATCCACCGGGACATCAAGCCCCAGAACATCATGATCCTGCGGGACGGTACGGTGAAGGTGACGGACTTCGGCATTGCCTGTCTCTCCAACGGGTCCAACCCCTCCAACGAGGCCATCGGCTCCGTCCACTATATCTCCCCGGAGCAGGCCAAGGGGGATTACACCGACAACCGCAGCGATATCTACTCCGCCGGCGTGGTGCTCTATGAGATGCTCACCAGCCGTCTGCCCTTTGACGGGAACGACCCCGTCTCCGTGGCCATCCAGCACATCTCCGCCGTGCCCCTCTCCCCGCGGGAGATCGACCCCGAGATCCCGGAGGCCCTGGAGCAGATCTGCATGAAGGCCATGGCTGCGGACCGGAATAAGCGCTACTCCACCGCCGACGAGATGCTGGCGGATCTGGACGCCTTCCGCAAGGACCCCAACCTCAGCTTTGACTACTCCGTGGAGGACCTCCAGCGGGAGCAGGCCAGCAGCGGCGACGAGCCCACCCAGGCGCTGCCCAACATGGGCGTCACCCGGAACAAGAAGCCCATCTACCACCCCATCCCCGAGGACGATGACGAGGAGGATGAGGAGGAGGACCGCCGCCCCCGCTGGTGGGGCGTGGTGAAGACCCTGATCCTTCTGGTTGCGGTGGGCGCTCTGGGGTACTTTGCCGTTACCAGCATTTACGGGGGCATCATGGACAGCTTTACCCCCACGGACATCCCCGAGTACAAGGTGCCCAATCTGAGGGGCTTGACCGTGGAGGAGGCCCTGGCGCTGGACGAGGTGAAGGACGTCTTCACCGTGGTGGAGCAGAAGTATGCCTACAGCTCCGAGTATCCCGCCGGACAGATCATTGCCCAGGACCCTGAGGCGGACCGGGTGAAGAAGAAGCCCAGCGGCTCGGATCTCATCACCATCAATGTCACCGTCAGCAACGGCACCCGGTCCGGGGCCATGCCCTACCTCATCGGCGACGACATCCGGGCGGCCCACCTGCGCCTGGAGCAGGGGGACGGCCTCAGCGGATTGAACCTGGAGATCGTGGAGGGGGAGCAGGAGTACAGCGACACCGTGGAGGCCGGCCTGATCTGCCGGACGGACCCTGCGGCGGACGCCATCCTCAGTGAGGGCGACACCGTCACCCTCTATGTCAGCAAGGGGGCCGAGATCATCTATGTGCCCATGATCCCCTGTGTGGGCCAGAGTATGGAGTGGGTCCAGCAGCAGATGAACGCCATGGGCCTGGTGGCCGAGTTCACCCCGGTGGAGGGCGCTGAAAAGGAGGGGACCGTCCTCTCCCAGAGCGTGGACGCCGCCGTGGATGTGCCTTTGGGCAGCACCGTCACCTTCACCTACAGCGATGGGCTGAAGGAAGTGCCCCGGGTCATCACCTACACCATCCCGAACAGCCGGGACGACGTACAGGTGGACATCTATGTGGACACCGACCTCATCTTCTCCAGCGAGCTGCCCGGTGACTTTGGCACGCTGGAGGAGACGGTATACCGCCCCGCCGGAACCTACCGCCTGCGGATCTATGTGGACGACGAGCTGATGGAGGAGAGGGAGATCGTGTTCGGTGAGTAGAGGCAGGATCTTGAAGGCCCTCAGCGGCTTCTATTATGTGGACACCGGCAGCGGCGCGCCCATCCAGTGCCGGGCCAGGGGCAAGTTCCGCCAGAGCGGCATGAGCCCCCTGGTGGGGGACTGGGTGGAGGTCAGGGAGACGGAGCCCGGCTGCGGCATGGTCTGGGAGATCGAGCCCAGACGCTCCGCCTTTGACCGGCCCGCCGTGGCCAATGTGGACCAGCTGGTGGTGGTGGCCTCTGCCGCCATTCCGGTGACGGACCCCTTCCTCATCGACCGTGTGGCCGCCATTGCGGCGCTGAAAAACTGCGGCGTGGTGGTCTGCGTCAACAAGTGCGACCTGCGGGACGGCGGGGAGCTGGCGGAGGTGTACCGCCGGGCCGGTTTCCCCGTGGTTCAGGTCAGCGCGGAGACCGGGGAGGGAATCGACCGGCTGATCGGCTTGATTTCCGGCAAGCTATCTGCCTTTACAGGCAACTCCGGCGTAGGAAAATCCAGCCTGCTCAACGCCATCCAGCCGGGCTTCTCCCTCATGGTCAACGCCGTCAGCGAGAAGCTGGGCCGGGGCAAGCACACCACCCGCCATGTGGAGCTGTTCCGACTGGACTGCGGCGCGGAGGTCATCGACACCCCGGGCTTCAGCTCCTTCGATGAGGCGGAGCTGGGGCTGGAGCTGAAGGAGCGGCTGCCGGAGTGCTTCATTGAGTTCCGCCCCTACCTGGACAAGTGCCGCTTTGTGGGGTGCAGCCACATCAAAGAGAAGGGCTGCGCCGTATTGGCGGCCGTGCGCGCCGGGGACATCGCCCGCAGCCGGCACGACAGCTATGTGCGGCTGTACGGCGAGCTGAAGGATCTGCGGGCCTGGAACAGCAAGGGCACAACAAAATAAGAAAGTGCAGCGCCCGGAGCAGTATGATCTGCTCCGGGCGCTGCTTTGCCTTTCACCAATGGCGCCGCCGAACAATATACTGAAGTAGATCAAGGACAGGAGGCGATAGGGGATATGCGTCGTCACACCAGTTGGCTGGGGATCTGTGCCCTGGGCCTTGGCCTGGGAATTCTGATCGCCGCCATTTTTCCAACGGGAGCCCTCCTGTTCCTTGTGGCATTTCTGCTGATCGGCTGCGGCTGTGCCTGCCTGCGGAAATAGAAAGGAGGTCCCCGGTGAAGATCGTCATTGTCAGATCCCCCAAGTTTCTCAGTGGTATCCTGCGAAAACTATTTGGGATGAAGGAATGAACCTGGCCGTTCTCCCATAGACTGGAGCGAAGAGAGCTTGTCGCCCCAGCGGGCGGAGCATATGCGCGAGGGAGGACGCCAACAATGGAATTGAAACTGAAAAAGGCCGGCCACGACTACCACGAGCCCATGGCCTTCACCCCATTCTCCTGTGAGACCATGCGGGAGAGCATCGTGCCGGACAGCTGTGCGGACATCGCCCGCATCGTGGATACCTCCGCCCTGGTCTATCTCACCGGGCGGGAGGTCACGGCGGACGGACGGCTGAACGCCGGCGGCACGGTGGATGTGTCGGTGCTGTACATACCGGAGCAGGGAGAGGGCCCCTGCGCCCTGCGCTTCCAGATGCCCTTTCAGTGCTACAGCGACGGGCAGGGGGCGGCGGAGTGTGCCTTCCTGGATATCCGGGCGGAGCTGCGGAGTATCGATACCCGGGTGCTGAATCCCCGAAAGGTGCTGACCCGGGCCAACCTGACCCTATATCCCGTGGGCTGCCGCCACACCGAGCTGACGGTATGCACCGGTGCGGAGGAGAGCGAGGGCATCCAGTTGCTGCAGGAGAAGCGGGAGACCCGGGTGGTGGACGGCGTCCGGGAGCGGGAGTTCACCTTTGTGGAGGAATTGCCCCTGTCCCCCGGACGGGCGGGGGCGGAGGAGATCCTCTCCACCTGGATCGACCTGCGGCCCACGGACAGCAAGCTCATCGGCAGCAAGCTGGTGGTCAAGGGGATCATCGCCGTGTCGGCGCTGTACCGGGAGAGCGGCGGCAGACTCAGCGTTCTTCAGCAGGAGCTGCCCTTCTCCCAGATCCTGGAGGGGAGCGGCTTCACCGAGGACTGCGAGAGCGAAGCGGAGTACCGCCTGCTCAGTGCGGAGTGCCGCCTGGGCAGCGAGAGCGCCCCGGGGGACGACCATGTCATGACCATGACCCTGGTGCTGCGGGCCCGGGCCACCGTCTGGCGGCGGGAGGAGGTCAGCTTCATCGCCGATCTCTACAGCACCGCTGCCCCGGTGGACTGCCAGCTGCTGGAGGTGGAGCTGGCGGAGGACAGCCAGCGCCATGTTCGCCGGAGCAACGCCCGGGAGCTGCTGGAGACCGGCGTGGCGGTGCGGGCGGTGGTGGATACGGCAGTGGGCTGCGGCCAGCCCCGGCAGGATGGGGAGGACCTGGTGGTGCCGGTGTGGACACGATGCCTCTACCTGGACGAGAACGACACCCTCCGCAGCGTCCGCCGGGAGTTCACCGTCTCCTGCCCGTCGGAGCTGCCGGAGGGGTGCAGCGTGGACAGTGCCGCCGCCCGCCCCGGGGATGTGATGGCCAATATCCTGCCCGACGGCATTGAGCTGCGCTTCCCGGTGGAGTGTACGCTGGATGTCTCCCGCCGGGTGCGCCATGTCTGTGTCAGCGGCGGACAGTGCGACGATGAGGTCAGCGAGGTGACTGCGGCCCCCTCACTGATCCTACGGAAGATGGGCAGGGGGGAGACCCTGTGGTCCGTTGCCAAGCAGTACCGCACCACCTGCCGGGCCATTCTGGAGGTCAATGAGATCAGCGATGAGAGCCAGATCCCCATGGACCGGCTGCTGCTGATCCCCCGGGCGAAATAAAAGCGACCATGCCCGCCGGGAAAACTTCCCGGCGGGCATGGCCTATGGGAGGAAAAGGAACCGCTGTTACTGGGAGAAGCGGGACAGGAACTGCCGGGTCCGCTCCTGCTGGGGGCGATCCAGTACCTGCTCCGGCGTGCCCTGCTCCACGATGACGCCCTGGTCCATAAAGAGCACCTGGTCCGCCACCTCGCGGGCAAAGGCCATCTCGTGGGTGACGATGATCATGGTGGTGTTCCGCTCCGCCAGGGAGCGGATGACCTTCAGCACCTCGCCGGTGAGCTCCGGGTCCAGGGCGGAGGTGGGCTCGTCAAAGCAGAGGATGTCCGGCTGCAGGGCCAGCGCCCGGGCAATGGCCACCCGCTGCTGCTGACCGCCGGAGAGCTGGTGGGGGTAGTTGTTCATCCGGTCCTGGAGGCCCACCTGCACCAGCAGGTCCTGGGCCTTGGTCTGGATATCCGCCAGAATGTCCCTCCGCGCCTGCTTGAAGTTCGGCTGCTGGCGGGCCAGCAGTGTATTGGCCAGCATCACATTCTCCAGGGCGGTGTACTGGGGGAAGAGGTTGAAGTTCTGGAACACCAGGCCGAAGTGGAGCCGCTTGCGGCGGATCTGCTCCTCGCTCTGGGTGGAGGGGTCTCTGGCGTCGAACAGGACCTGGTCCCGGACGGAGATGGTCCCGCTGTCCGGGGTCTCCAGGAAGTTGAGGCAGCGCAGGAGGGTGGTCTTGCCGCTGCCGGAGGAGCCGATGATGGCCAGGGACTGGCCCTGCTCCAGGGTGAAGCTGATATCCCGCAGGACCTCGGTCTGCTTGAACCGTTTTTCGATGCTGCGGACGTTAAGAATAGGCATTGCCGCGCCTCCTTACTTAAAGTAGCTGAGCTTCCGCTCGGACCAGTTCAGCAGCAGCGTCAAAATGCCGCTGGCCGCCAGGTAGAACACGGCGGTATAGAACAGGGGCCACATCATGCCCTTTCGCACAAAGGATTCCCCCATCCAGATGATCTCGTACACGGAGATGACCCGGACCAGGGCGGTGTCCTTCACCAGGGTGATGAGCTCGTTGCCCATAGGGGGGACGATGCGCTTGACCAGCTGCAGCAGGGTGATCTTGAAAAAGATCTGGCTGCGGGTGAGGCCAAGCACCTGCCCCGCCTCGTACTGCCCCCGGGGGATGGACTGGATGCCGCCCCGGTAGATCTCCGAGAAGTAGCAGGCGTAGTTGATGACAAAAGTTACCAGAGCGGCGGTAAATCGGGGCAGCAGGGGAAGGCCAAACAGCAGGCCGGGGCCGTAGTAGACGATGATGATCTGCAGCATCAGGGGGGAGCCCCGGACGATCCAGACCACGGTCTTCACCAGCCAGCGCAGAGGGGCGAAGCGGCTCATGGAGCCGAAGCAGAGGATCAGGCCCAGGGGCAGGGCAAAGAGGAGGGTCAGGAAAAACAGCTTGCAGGTGGTGACCATGCCCTCCGCCAGGGTCAGCGTAACAGTCCAGAATGACATTGTTTTTCTCTCCATCCGCAGGGCGGACAGGGGGCCAACGGCCACTGTCCGCCCTGGTCATTGATTTGGCTACTTGGCGATGATGTTCTTGGCGATGCCGTAGGTCTCCGCCGTGGACATGACGGTCCCGTCGGCGTAGGCGTCCCTCCAGAAGCTGTTGAAGGCGTCCACCAGGTCGCTGCCCTTGCGGAAGCCCACGCCGTACTCCTCGCTTTGCAGCTCGGCAGCGGTGGCCAGATCGGGGTAGCTGGTGCCCTCGCCGATCATGGCTCCGGCCATGAGCAGGTCGATAACGCAGGCGTCCACACTGCCGGAGGCCACCTCCATGAGGGCCTTGGCCTGGGTGTCCACAGCGGTATAGGCGATGCCCAGGGCGTCCAGGGCCTTCATGCCGGCGGAGCCGTTCTCCACGGCGAAGGAGAGGCCGGAGATGCTGTCTGCGGTCATATACTGGCTGGCCTGATCTGCGGCAAGGACCACCACCTGGGCGTTCTTGCAGTAGGGCTCGCTGGTGGCCAGGAGGCCCTTCACCTCATCGGTGAGGGTCATGCCGTTCCACACCACATCGATGGCCTGGGTCTCCAGCTCCATGGCCTTGCTGTCCCAGTTGATCTCAATGAACTCCGCCTTGACCCCCAGGCTCTCGGCAAAGGCCTTGGCCATGTCGGCGTCAAAGCCGATCCACTGGCCGCTGTCATCCTTGTAGTCCATGGGGGCAAAATCGGTCATCCCCACCACCAGGGTGCCCTTCTCCTTGACATAGGCGGTGTCGCTTTCACCGGCGTCCTTGCCGCCGCAGGCCGCCAGGGCCAGGGCCATCGTCGCTGCCAGCAGCATTGTCAACCACTTTTTCATTGTTTTGTCCTCCTCCGTCCGGCGGTCACGCCGTAATTTATCGTATTACCAATGTAGCATACTAAAGAACAGTTGTAAAGAAACAGTTCCGCCAAGATATGCCCCTGGACCGCTGGGCATGATTATGCAATTTAACCAATTACCAAGGTAAAGTGACCGGCAGCGGCAGCCGGCACAGCATATTCCGGGCCAGGCTGTCATAGAGTGGCTTAGGAAACAGCACGGAGAAAACCTCCCAGGTACGGAGGTTTCCCACCAAATCGACGCGCAGCGGCGCACGGGAGGTAACTATGACGAACACCGATCTCTATCAGGATATTGCCACAAGGACAGGGGGCTCCCTCTTCGTGGGGGTGCTGGGGCCGGTCCGAACGGGGAAGTCCACCTTTATCAAGCGGTTTATGGAGACCTGCGTCATCCCCAATATCGACAACGTCTACCGCCGGGAGCGGGCCATTGACGAGCTGCCCCAGTCCGGCAGCGGACGCACCATTATGACGGCGGAGCCAAAGTTCGTGCCGGAGGAGGCAGTGGACCTGACCCTGGAGGGAGGGGCAACCTTTGCCGTCCGCCTGATCGACAGCGTGGGGTATATGGTGAAGGGGGCCATGGGGCAGTTCGAGGACGGGAACCCCCGTATGGTCATGACCCCCTGGATGGACCACGAGATCCCTATGGCGGAGGCGGCGGAGATCGGCACCCGGAAGGTCATCCAGGAGCACTCCACCGTGGGGATCGTGGTCACCACCGACGGGTCCATTGCGGAGATCCCCCGGGAGGACTATCTGGAGGCGGAGGAGCGGGTAATCCGGGAGCTGCAGGAGCTGGGGAAGCCCTTTGTGGTGCTGCTCAACTCCGCCGAGCCCCACGCCGCCCGGGCGCAGACCATTGCCAAGGACATCGAGCGGCGGCTTTCGGTCCGCTGTCTGCCGGTCAACTGCCTGGAGCTGGATGAGGAGAGCATTACCGGCATCATCAAGAGCATCCTCTACGAGTTCCCCCTACGGGAGATGCGCTTTACGCTGCCCGCCTGGGTGGATGCCCTGCCCATGGATCACCCCATCAAGCAGGCGGTCTTTGCCCTGGTCCGGGAGGGCGGGGACCAGATGGCCCACATCCGGGAGGTGGAGCCGGTGGTGAAGGCCATGGGGGAGGCGGAGAACATCTCCCTGAGCCGGGTGCTGTCCATGGATCTGGGCCGGGGCGTGGCCTCCGCGGAGCTGCAGCTGCCCCGTGAACTGTTCTACCAGACCCTCAGCACCCAGTCCGGCTTCAGCGTATCCGACGACGGGGACCTCATGGAGCTGCTGACAGAGCTGGCGGCAGTGAAGCAGCGCTACGACAAGGTGTCCTCCGCCCTCAGCAATGTCTATGAGACCGGGTATGGCATCGTCATGCCCACCAAGGATGAGCTGCAGCTGGAGGAGCCGGAGGTCATGCGCCAGGGCGGGCGCTACGGCATCAAGCTGAAGGCCACCGCGCCCTCCATCCATATGTTTAAGGTGGATATCGAATCCACCGTCTCGCCCATCGTGGGCAACGAGAAGCAGAGTGAGGATATGGTCAACTACCTCATGGAGAAGTTCAGCGGCGACTCCAGCCAGATCTGGGAGTCCAACATCTTTGGCCGCAGCTTCCACGAGCTGGTCAACGAGGATCTGCAGGCAAAGCTGTACCGGATGCCCATGGACGCCCGGCTGAAGTTCCAGGAGACCCTCCAGCGCATCGTCAACGAGGGCAGCGGTGGACTGATCTGCATTATCCTGTAGTACGGTGGCAGCAGGAGGGAGGGGCTTCGGCTCCACCCTCTGCTGCATCCGCCGAAAAAAGCGGGAGGACCCGCGAAATAATCCTTGCCATTTGAAAAAGACTGTAGTACAATAAAGCGAAAAACAGGCGAACCCACGAAAGGAGCAATTACCATGGAGTACAGAAGCATGACCCCCGCCCAGCTGCGGGAGGAGTACCAGGCGGTCACCAGGACCTATGAGGAGCTGAAGGCCAGAGGGCTGAAGCTGAATATGGCCCGAGGAAAGCCGGGGAAGGAGCAGCTGGATATGGTCAGCGGCCTGCTGAGCGTTGTTGTGGACCCGGCGGACTGCCTGGCCGACGGCGTGGACGTCCGCAACTACGGCGAGGTCAGCGGCCTGCCCTGCGCCAAGCGGTACTTTGCGGAGATCCTGGGCTGCCGCCCGGAGGAGTGCTTTATCGGCGGAAACGCCAGCCTGGCGCTGATGTATGACACAATCGCCAAGGCGTATACCCACGGTCTGCTCCGCAGCGAGAAGCCCTGGGGTAAGCTGGACAAGGTAAAGTTCCTCTGCCCGTCCCCGGGCTACGACCGCCACTTCAAGATCAGCGAGTCCTTCGGTATGGAGCTCATCACCATTCCCGTGACGGAGAGCGGCCCCGATATGGACGCGGTGGAGGAGGCGGTGAAGGACCCCGCTGTTAAGGGAATGTGGTGCGTGCCCAAGTATTCCAATCCCCAGGGGATCATCTACAGCGAGGAGACTGTGGACCGTATCGCCCGGCTGAAGCCCGCCGCGCCGGATTTCGCCCTCATGTGGGACAACGCCTACTGCATCCACGAATTTGACGGTCCCTTCGTCCCCTTCCGGGATATCATCTCCCTGTGCCGTGAGGCCGGGAATCCCCACATGGTCTATGAGTTCGCCTCCACCTCCAAGGTGACCTTCCCCGGCGCCGGTGTGGCCGCCATGGCCGCCAGTGAGGAGAACATCCAGTACATGGTCTCCCTCATCACCTTCCAGACCATCAGCTATGACAAGGTCAACCAGCTGCGCCATGTCCGCTATCTCCAGGACAAGGCGCACACGCTGGAGCTGATGGAGCGCCACGCCGCCATCATGAAGCCCAAGTTCGACACTGTGCTGGGGGCCCTGGACCAGGAGATCGCACCGCTGGGCATCGCCAGCTGGACCCGGCCCAAGGGGGGCTATTTCATCAGCGTGGACACCCTGGACGGCCTTGCCAAGCGCACGCTGGCGCTGTGCAAGGAGGCCGGCGTGGTCATGACCGGGGCCGGGGCCACCTTCCCCTATGGCGTGGACCCCCGGGACCGGAACATCCGCATCGCCCCCAGTATGCCCCCAGTGGAGGAGCTGGAGGCCGCCATCGCCGTATTCTGCACCTGCCTGAAAATGGCGGCGCTGGAGAAGCTGATGGGCTAAGGTCAATGGCGCAGCCGCTCTCAGCAAAGAGCACGGCCGCGCCATTGGTCTGCGGTGGGCAAATCAGAAAACGCAGGTACCCGCTGTTGTGCGGGTACCTGCGTTTCAATTTGTTGTGCTTTCCGTCAGCTTACTTGGCGATGACCTTCTTCAACTTGGCGAAGCGGGGGAGACCGTCCACCTTCTTCATCTTGGTCTCACCCTGGATGAGGGGCAGGGCGTAGTCCACATAGCCGGCCTCGATGCCGTTGCCGGCGGCGTTGATCCACTCCCGGGGGAACTTCTTCTCGGTGTTGGCCACATCGGTCAGCTCGAAGAGCTTGGTCTTGCAGACATACTTGCCGTTCTCATAGCTGCGCTCGAAGCCCACCATCTTGTCGGTGAGACCGGCCACAGCGTTCTCCACGGCGGCCTTGCCGGCCATGAAGGACTCGTCGATATCGGTCTGGCTGGCCAGGTGGGCGCCGCAGCGCTGCAGCAGGCTCAGCTCGATGCCGCGGACTTTGGCGCCGGTGGCCTTCTTCACCTGATCGGCCAGCAGAGCGGCCAGGCCGCCCAGCTGGGCGTGACCGAAGCCGTCGGTGGCAGAGGCCTTTGCCTCGGAGACGAAGGAGCCGTCGGCGTAGTGGATACCCTCGGACACGGCCACCATGCAGTTGCCGTTCTTCTCGTACACAGCCTTCACCTCGGCCAGGAACTTGTCCATGTCGAAGTCAGTCTCCGGCAGGTAGATGAGGTCGGGGCCGGCGCCGTAGGCGGTGGCGAGACCGGCGGCGGCGGTGAGCCAGCCGGCGTGACGACCCATGATCTCGATAACGCAGATCATGCCGGTGTCATACACCCGGGCGTCGTGGTAGACCTCCATGCAGCTGGTGGCGATATACTTGGCGGCGGAGGCGTAGCCGGGGCAGTGGTCGGTGCCGAAGAGGTCGTTGTCGATGGTCTTGGGCACGCCCATGACGCGGCAGTCATAGCCCACGCGCTGCATATACTTGCTGATCTTGTTGCAGGTGTCCATGGAGTCGTTGCCGCCGTTGTAGAAGAAGTAGCGCACATCGTACTTCTTGAAGATCTCCAGGATGCGCTTGTAGTCGGTGTCGTCCACATCGGGATCGGCGATCTTGTAGCGGCAGGAGCCCAGGGCAGAGGAGGGGGTGTACAGCAGGAGCTCCAACTCCTCAGCATCCTCCTGGGTCATGTCGATGAGGCGGTCGTTCAGCACGCCCTTAATGCCGTGCTCCGCACCGTAGACCTTGGTGATCACATCGCTGTCCAGCGCGGTGCGGATCACGCCGTAGGCACTGGCGTTGATGACGGAAGTGGGACCGCCGGACTGGCCGATGATCGCGGCGCCTTTGAGAACATTCATGGAAATACCTCCAGATAAAATAATGATTGATCCGTTGAGAAACAGAATTTTACCGCAGATAAGTATACCAGTTTTCCCCGCCATTGTAAACGGTATTTTGTACGGAAGTTGGGGAATACTCCATCTTTCAGGTGTGGATTGTAACAAAGAGCTTCCCAGGCAAATCGGAGTGAAGCACACAAAATAGACAAAGATAAGGCCGCCCCGGGGAAGAGTTTTGACGCAGTTACCCGTTGCAATCCACTCAAAATATGGTACAATTAAGCTATACTTTTACCACAGGGAGGATTTCAACATGCCCCTCGTAACTACTACCGAAATGTTTAAGAAGGCCTATGACGGCGGCTACGCCATCGGCGCCTTCAACGTCAACAACATGGAGATCGTTCAGGGTATCACCGAGGCCGCCAAGGAAGTCAGCGCCCCGCTGATCCTGCAGGTGTCCAAGGGTGCCCGTGCCTACGCCAACCACACCTACCTCATCAAGCTGGTGGAGGCCGCTGTGATCGAGACCGGTCTGCCCATCTGCCTGCACCTGGACCACGGCGACAGCTTCGAGACCTGCAAGAGCTGCATCGACGGCGGCTTCACCTCCGTCATGATCGACGCCTCCAGCAAGCCCTTCGCCGAGAACATCGAGATCACCAAGAAGGTGGTGGAGTACGCCCACGACCACGGCGTTGTGGTTGAGGCTGAGCTGGGCGCTCTGGCCGGCGTGGAGGACGAGGTCAACGTCTCCGCCGCTGATTCCCACTACACCCGCCCCGAGGAAGTGGAGGAGTTCGTCTCCAAGACTGGCTGCGACTCCCTGGCCATTGCCATCGGCACCAGCCACGGCGCGTACAAGTTCACCGCCGCACAGTGCACCCGCAACGAGAAGGGTGAGCTGGTTCCCCCGCCCCTGCGCTTCGACATTCTGGACGAGGTCGTCCGCCGCCTGCCCGGCTTCCCCATCGTTCTCCACGGCTCCTCTTCCGTGCCCCAGGAGTATGTGAAGATGATCAACGAGAACGGCGGCAAGATGCCCGACGCCGTGGGTATCCCCGAGGAGCAGCTGCGTCAGGCCGCCCGCGGCGCCGTGTGCAAGATCAACATCGACTCCGATCTGCGCCTGGCCATGACCGGCACCATCCGTCAGTACTTCAACGAGCATCCCGACCACTTTGACCCCCGCCAGTATCTGAAGCCCGCCCGCGCCAACATCAAGGAGCTGGTCAAGCACAAGCTGATCAACGTCCTGGGCTGCGACGGCAAGGCGTTCTAAGATACACGTATACGGTCCAGTCACTATTGCATAGAGCCGCTCCCACGGGAGCGGCTCTATGTTTTTTAGAATGAGGGAGTGTGTCATGATTGCGAAATAAGGTGTAATATGTATCGCAGTTCAATATTGATTCTACACGCAGAAAAGCAGTTACCACCGGAAGAAAGACTTGTGCTTTTACAGTCACATCAAATGATCTCCAATAGCAGCCGGGCAGAAATAGTACGCGAAAGTACAATAGGTTTGCCAATAGATTGTGCGACAAAATCCCGCATGATTTTGCTATAACCAAAACAATCCATAACGACAAGGTCTACATGAGAATTCTTCAGTTGTTTGACGGCACCGGAAGAGAAATCTTCCAAGTAAGGGTTCCAGAGGACGGGAACAACCTCGGGAACAACTTTTTCCCATTTCTTTACAATATCAGAAATTTGGTCTGCGTCCGGAGTGATGACACCAAGCGATTTTACATTATGAAGTGCAGAAACAATTTTGCAGATTATCTTGCTGGGGTAAATTAAAGGCACGCAGGAGGTAAAAATATTAGGAAATTCCCCTGTGCACATCAATAAGATTGCAAGGACTCCTTGCTGTTCTAATTCGTCTATGCACTGTTGGATTAACGGAAATATTTTTTGCTCTTGCAGCGTAACTGCAGTTCCGTCACGCATCCTACTGACGAGAGTATTTCCATTACCATTAGGACGAAGGGCCTGAACATCCTCCAAAGACAAATGATCAAGTGCACCAACTTGAATAAACTCGACATCATTGCCGAGAATAGGAGCTATATCTGTGAGAATATCTGTTCTCGGCGCCTGGCCGATAGTAATCGCACCGATTCGCTTCAACGCAGTTCGCCCCCCATTGTTTGAAGATGGTTCATCCTTCCATACTTCTTAACAAGCAAATCAAACTCATCTATGTCATAAAATTTACATTTTCCCTCTCCAAAGGCCTTTGCTACTTCTACAACAAAACGCGCAGTCTCTTCTGTATCAACAAAATGGGATGCTCCAGTGGCGCATCCTGCAACAGGGGATTCCGTTGTAACGGCTACACCTATAACAGGAGAATTTGTTGCTGTCGATGGTTGAAGAATGCTGTTTAAGTGGTATAGGCCATTCCCATAAGGAGTAATATCTTGGACAGATGCACCAAAGGTAAGGGGGGCCTTTCCAGTTGTTCTTTGCATGATATCCAGCACATCTGAGCTATATCGAAGAATATATCCTTCTTTAATGGTCTGAGAGATTGCAAAACCGTTGGCATTAATAATGCAGTTCCCCTTTGTAGTGTCGATGGAAAGAATTGCATCCATGCCGGCATCAACTTCCTCGTGGTTCATTGTTGCCATATCAACCGGAGAACCCATAAACGGAACAGGGAAGTGGGGTTGCGTAGGCGCATGGGCGCAAATTTGTGTACATACGATCACATCCCCTTCCAGGAAGTCACCTTTCTGCTGCATATCAATAATTTTAGAAGCAGCAGCAATAGCACAAAGAGCTCCGTCTCCATCGGATACATATCCGGTCACTTCAGGGCGGGCACCAATGGCACCAAGGCGACCGACAATACCTATAGTTGGAGCTGTTCCTCCAGAGGACTTTCCGTGTTTGCCATGAATAAACACACGAACAAAGTCGGTGGAGTAGTTCTCATTTCTTATGGTTTTTACGATTATATCGGCAGAACCCTTCTTGCTGAGATAGGTTTTAATGTCGTTTCCGGAAACATATGCAGAATCCAACAGATTAAAAACCTCAATTATCTCTTTAATTAGCATTTTATTCTCCTATATATTTGTTTTACGAACGCAGGCGTAGTAGGCAAATAAACCTTCTGCCATAACGGGGTCAATAACAGGAATTTTGCATAACTCTTCGATTTCACGAGAAATTCCGGTTGTGCTCATCCCTGTACATGACAATGCAATGCAGTCGGCTCCCTTAGCTTTAAGAGATACGGCAAGGTCAAGTACACTTCGATGGCCGTCATCCATCATTAAATCTAAGGTGTTGCTGACCAAAGAAGGTCTTCCAAGGTTAATTAGATGTCCTTGCAAATAGGTTTTGTATACTTCTGGCGCATAATCAGTAATTCCTATAACTCCAATCTGACTTCCAAAGTTTCTAGCTAGACTGCAGACAGATTCACCAGCTCCAATAACCGGAACAGGAAGTGTGCTTCGAATAAGGGAAACAGCTGGATCATCACAGCAACTAATTACAATGGCATCGGCATCTTGATGTCTCTTTGCAAGTTCGACAATTTTGGGGATGGCCGCCGCTTTGGATTCCAAACTATGAATTCCTTTTGGCTGATCGGGAATACAGTAAGATGTGGTGTGCAACATAGGGTAGTAGGTTTCAATCAGTTTCCCATGCACATTTAGAAACTCTTCATTTTCTGTTGTAATAACACGAATAACTACAATTTCTTTTCGATTCATGAATGTATTATCCTTACTTTTTGATCAATTTGCCAAAAATAATCACAGTGATTACAGACACAGCCATAGCCACAAGAGCGGTAGGAACTGTGTTTGATAGTTTGACCATAAAGGGAACACCAAAACCAACAGGCGCCTCATTCATACAAAGGCCTATCAAACATCCGGCAATAGCGCCAATGCCAGTATCTAACCGGACATCGGGTATATTGTCCATGTTTTCGTAAGTATATTTTCCATCATTCTTCAGAATATAGAAATCGGCAAGCATCGCACCAGCAATAGGCGGAATAAGGACACAGAGCAAATTGAGGAAAGGAACTAGCCAGTCAATCATACCAATAGCTCCGAGAATAGTAGCAAAGATTCCACAAATTGCAGTAATAACCCAGCGAGGCAGCTTCAACAAGCCATGGAAAGTGTTGGTCAAACCAAGAGTAGACTGATAAAGGTTGTTATCGTTTGTAGTCCAGGTAGCAACAACAATGATAAAAGCAGCGATATAACCAAATCCTAAAATATTGATTAATACATCTGATAAGTCATTTGTCTGAAAGGCAGAGGCAAAGATAGCACCACAAATAACAACTGCCGGATAACCAATTGTAAAACCAAGCGTTACACCAATGGTTGAATCCTTCACTGTTTTAGAATATCTGGTAAAGTCTTGCACGATAGACACACCAACAATGAAGCTACCGACCATCAAGGAAACAGCTGTAGCGAAAGATATGGGGGCAGTCGGCGTTGCACCAAGAATTTCTGTAGCAGGTATACGAATAAATGTGGCGATAACACCAGCAATCACCAGAGCAAACAGAAGGGGAACGCCAATTTGAGAGAGCATCTTTATTCCCTTGTAGCCTACGATGGCCGTGATCATCATCAATAGGCCACCAAGAATTATGCAGATTGTTCTATTAATCTCTATTCCTGCTGCCAGTTTAAACATACTAACAATGCTGCTACCTAAAAACGTGCATTGATACCCAAACCAGCCCATATTGCATACTGCGACAATAATACCAAAAGCCATTGCGCCGTATTTGCCAAAAGTAAATCTAGACGAAACTGTAGAAGAAAGGCCACTTCGAACACCGATTGCACCACAAAGTGCAGCAACAACCGTTAAAATTATGCCGCCAATAAGGACCGCAGCTACAGTGGGCCAGAATCCGAGTCCCAGAGCAATCTGGCCACCAAGAGTAAAGGCAGTCAAGCAAAAACCGACCCCCAGCCAAACAAACACTTGTGATTTCCAGGTGTTTTTCTTCTCATCCGGGACAGGGCTAAATTCGTAGTCGTTGAACGCCTCTTTGGATTGGACAGTACCAAGTACATTTTTATCAGTCGCCATAATCGTATCCTTTCTCTTCTGTCAAAAATGGCAGAATGCATAGTTAAGGAATGGAATCAAAAGTTCTCTTGAAGTAAACCATACTGATCCGGGCGTCGACACTGCAGATACATTGATTTGGCACGCATCTCAATGATTTCGTCCATGTTAAGTTCGGCAAAAAGAATGTCCTCTTTCTCATCTTTGATTTCGCCAATAATCTTCCCCCGTGGTCCACAAACTTTGGTTGCCCCCTCCATATAGAGATCATCCCCCTCTTGCCCATATCGGTTGATGCCGGCGACAAAAAGATTGTTTTCCAAAGCACGTTGTGGAATATTGAGATTCCACATATCACGGTCCAAAATAGTCCAAGCAGATGGGCAAAAGATAATCTCTGCTCCTTTGAGTGTGAGGATTCTGGCAACTTCAGGAAATCCCATATCATAACATATCATAACAGCAATTCTGCCATACTTAGTATCAAATACAGGATAAGATTCACCGGGGCGAAAATAAAAGCGTTCCATCGCCCAAAGGTGATTTTTGTCGTATACGCCAAGAATTTCCCCATCTTCCAAAACAACTGCGCTGTTGTAAATCACCCCCGGAATATCTTTTTCCAGTGCAATAGGGGCAATGATACAGCATGAGTACAGTCTAGACACTTCGCGGAGTGCGGTGATAGTTTCACCATCTAACTTCTGTGCAAGGTATGGGATTTTACTGCCGATTAGACGGAGATTATATCCTGTAGAGAACAGCTCAGGAAGACAGATGATGTTTGCTCCGTGTTTTGCTGCATTGGTACACAATGTTACTGCGTGAGCGGTATTTGCAGAAGTATCCGCTAGAATTCCACCAAATTGAATCAGAGCAATTTTGACCGTTCGATGTTCCAAAACAATACCCTCCTATTTTGAAATTAGCTCCTGGGATAGCTGTATTATATCTTTCGTTCTTGTAAAAGTAAATCGCAAAATATGGTTCCCTATATTGAATAAATGTTCAACTATTTTTTGTGAGAATACAGATGTCTTTTTACAGAGGAATGTGTTTTTTTAACTGTGCACGTACGCCAAGGACAGTTTATAGTAAAGATTGGTAAAATCAAAAAGCAGCGTTGACTAAAGACCGATAAAGTAGCAAATGATTATAGGAAACAAATAGATGCTTGAATTGTTTTTTTAGCAGTTGTAAAATAGAGTTACAGTTAGGTTGATAATACATTCATCAGAGGTGTGAGATGTCTTATAATTCTTGGAATATAATCTCAACTGTGGCGGAGCTCCACAGTGTTGGTCAAGCAGCAATATTTTTGAACTTAACTCCTTCAGCTGTTAGTCATGCGGTCAAAAAAGTGGAGGAGGACATTGGATATCCAATTTTCATCCGGGAACGGAATCGTTTCGAACTAACCGATAATGGAAAGGCGCTTTTACCATATATCCAGAATTATCTTAAAGCAAACCGTGCTTTACAGGAAGAAGCCGCACGCTTGAAAAATACAACTGAAGGAACTGTTTGTATTGCATCCTACAGCACAGTAATTAAAAACTGGCTTCCATTTATTTTGAAATCATTTCATGAGAAGTATCCAAATGTTAAAACAATTATTCGTCAATCAAACGATATGGAAATCAAGGACTGGCTAGATCATGGAGAAATTGATATTGCAATAGCATTTAACTCCTTTTTTAATTCGCAATCATTTATTCCACTCCATAAAACCCCTGTAGTTTGCTTTACGCCGAAAGAGTACGTTCCGCGGAATGGTGTGTATATGACGCGAGATGATTTGCTTGATATGCCGATTATTCTTCGTGCGTATGATTTTGATCAAGCAATCAACAAAGTCCTTTCTTCAACAGATATTCCTTCTACTTCTGTGTTCAGAATCGATGCAGATGAGTCGTGTTATGAATATATTCGCAATGGATTTGGCTTTCGAATTACAACTGCAATTACCTATCCCATGGACGGAACTATTAATGCATATCCTCTAGAAAATGAACTAATCCGTACGCTTGGCATAATTACATCGAGTCCACAGTATATCTCACCAGCAGTAAACTTGTTTAGAAAGGAAATTCTGTCTTTCTTTGCAGATAACAGCCTATTAAATGTATAGTTTATCTAGTAAATTAAATAATCCCAAAAAATGGAAATAGGCTGAACTGAACCAATAAAAGCGAGCAGTGACAAAGGCCCTTCTGATGCAGAAAGACAAGATAACAAGATAAGATAAGTTATATAAATAGAAGATAGTGGGCAGCCGCCAACGAAACAAAAAATGACCCGCAAATGGTTCCAAGTCTGCGGCAACCTAAATGTGCCGTTAGAGGGAACCCAATTGGGGGTCATCCGTAGTATACCATTTGAGGAAGAGAATGTCAAAGTGGGGGAGCGGCAGTATTCGCTGCCGGAAAATGAGACGCAGGACCCCTTGCCGCTGAACACCAAGGCGGAGGACCAGCAGGGAAGTGGACACAACAGGGAAGAGGCGGTACCGCCTCTTCCCAATTATTTTTTCTTCGCTTTTACCTTTCCCAGGGGATTGGCCTTGGCGGCCACCCGCAGGGCGTCGTTGTCGATGTGGGTGTAAATCTCTGTGGTGTTCAGATGCTCGTGGCCCAGGACCTCCTGGACTGCCCGGACGTCCACGCCATTTTGCAGCATCAGTGTGGCCGCGGTGTGGCGAAGCTTGTGGGCGGAGTACTGGGTACTGTCCAGTCCGGCCTGGCTCAGGTGCTTTTTGACCAGCGCGTGAACGGTGGATCGGCTGACCCGTTGGTTCCGGGAGGAGAGGAACAGGGCATCCTGATCCCGGCCGATGATGGGGCGACGCACGGCTAGATAGTCCTCCAGCGCAGACCGGCAGGCCTCGTTGAGATAGACGATCCGGGTCTTGTCGCCCTTACCGAGAATTCGCAGAGCATCATCCTGGATATCGCTGAGATTTAAGCCGATAAGCTCCGAGATCCGCAGGCCGCAGTTGAGAAACAGCGTCAACATACAGTAGTCCCGCTCACGGTTAGCGCCGTCCACACTGTCCAGCAGCTCGATGCTCTCGTCCAGGGTGAGATATTTGGGCAAAGTCTTCTTCAATTTTGGTGAATCCAGGTCTTTAATAGGGTTTACCTCTAATAAATGTACCTTGGATGTGAGATAGTTAAAAAATGAACGAAGTGTGGCGATTTTTCGGGCACGTGTGGCAGCGCCAACGCCATAGCCGGTGCGGTCGCTGTTTTGCTGCTGGGCGCGGTCACGGCTGAGATAGGACAAATAGCCGTAGACATCCGTCAGCGTAATGGACTGGACGAAATCCAGATCGACGCCCATAATGGAGATCTCATCCCAGGGCGTATTGCGGAGACTGGGATCACGGGCCTGGAGCATATAGCGGAAGAAATTCCGCAGGTCCAGGAAGTATTCATCAACCGTTTTTTGCGAATGGGCTTTAATCGTTTCGTGGTAGGCTAAGAAGTCCCGCAGGATCTGCGGCGACTGGTCGCGGTAGTCGATCATTGTATAGATAAGATCTGCATACGGAAACAGGCACAACTTCAGCATTACACATCAACAGATGTGCTTGTACAGCGATTTACGCCCGCTGGGCCAGAACCGGAAAATTGGCCGTCCCAGGGGGCCGAAAACCCCATAACAGGGGCAGATCGGGATTTACCCCTACCCCGTTTTGAACAAAATTTTTATTTTGTTCAATTATGCCTATTCCTGCAGATGGACCTCCTTCCTTCTCTTCGCCAGCAGCTTTCGCTGATGGCAAAAATCATCACTGTATGTACTGCGCCTCGACGGGCTTCGTTGACTGTGTCGAGACGGTTTGGCTCCTGCACACTGGAACAAATTTCTTTTCCGAATATGGATATGCGCTTTCTGCGGCAAGTTTGGCGCTGGCTGCGCTGTATGCTTTTATGGATCACGCTGGGATTTCAGCTCATGTGATCCACCCAGGAAATCACTTCCCCAGAGCCGCCCGGATGGCCTCGCCAATGTTCCCGCACTCCAGGACCCGCAGCCCCTCCTGGGCCCGGGGGCTTGTCCCCTTGCCCCGACGCCTGGGAATGATACAGGTGGAAAAGCCCAGCCGCCGGACCTCGCTGAGCCGCTGCTCCAGGTTGTTCACTGCCCGCAGCTCACCAGTCAGGCCCACCTCGCCAATGGCCGCCAGATCCCCGGGAATAGGCTTGTCCAGATAGCTGGAGGCCAAGGCCAGAATGGCCGCCAGATCCGCGGCGGGCTCATCCAGGGTCAGACCGCCGATGATATTCATATAGGCGTCGCAGGTGGATACCTTCAGTCCTCCCCGCTTCTCCAGCACCGCCAACAGCATGGCCGCCCGGTTGTAATCAAAACCGTTGTTGGACCGCCGTGCGGTGCCGTAGGCCGAGGGGGCCAGCAGCGCCTGGATCTCTGCCAGCACTGGCCGCGCCCCCTCCATGACGCAGGCCACACAGGTCCCGGGCGCCCCCTCCGGCCGCCCGGACAGCAGCATCTGTGAGGGATTCTCCACCTCGCTGAGCCCCTGGGTCAGCATCTCAAAGACACCGATCTCGTTGGTGGCCCCAAAGCGGTTTTTGGCCGCCCGCAGGATGCGGTAGGTCATGTGCTGGTCCCCCTCGAAGTACAGCACGCAGTCCACCATGTGCTCCAGGACTTTGGGCCCGGCGATGGACCCCTCCTTATTCACATGGCCGATGACGAAGACTGTGATGTCCCGCCCCTTGGCCAGCTGCATCAGTGCCATAGTGCAGCCCTTTACCTGGCCGATGCTGCCGGGGGCGCTGTCCATGTCGTGGTCGTAGAGGGTCTGGATGGAGTCCACGATGAGCACATCCGGCGCCTCCTGGTCCACGGAGCGCAGGACATCGTCCAGCCCGGTCTCCGACAGCACCAGCAGGTCGGCGCTCTCCACACCCAGCCGCTGAGCCCGGAGCTTCAGCTGCCCCACCGACTCCTCGCCGGAGACATACAGCACCCGACTGAACTGGCATAGACTCTGGCAGATCTGGAGCATCAGGGTGGATTTGCCGATGCCCGGCGCGCCGCCCACCAGGACCAGAGAGCCCTTCACCGCTCCCCCGCCCAGCACCCGGTCCAATTCGCCGATGCCTGTGGAGAAACGGATCTCCTGGCCGCTCTGAATCTCTGTCAAGGGAGTTGCCTTAACTGCCCGGATAGAGCCTGGATTTCCGCTTCTCCCCCGGCTCGCCGGGGCTGCCTCCTGCTCCACCACGGTGTTCCACGCCCCACAGGCGGGGCACCGCCCCGCCCACTTGGGCGTCTCATTTCCGCACTGGGTACAGTAAAATACTGTTTTTGCCTTTGCCATCGTTCTGTGCTCTCCTCGCTGTGTTCTTTCGTCCTTCAGTATACTACATCTGTTCGGATAATGCCAGTGCTTTCTTCTTCCCGCGCCCTACTGTACCGCCACATCCGCCTCCACCGGGTAAAGCTGAGAGAGGACCCCCGCCAGGATGGCTGTGGCCAGCCGCTTCTGGTGCTCCGCCGACTTCAGCAGCGCCGTCTCCTCCCCATTGGAGAGGAACCCGCACTCCACCAGCACCGCCGGACAGGCGGCGTGCTTCAGCAGGTAAACTGCGTCGCCGCTGGACCGGGCGGTTTTGGGCCGCTGGGCATTGATGGACTGGTTCACCGCCGCCTGGAGGGCCAGGGCCAGCTCCTCACTGCCCTCCGCCCCGCCGTAGAACACCTGCGCCCCGTGGACCCCAGGCGCGCCGGGAAGGCTGTTCTGGTGGATGCTCACCAGGATGCCGCCGGGGACTGTATCGCAGAAGGCAGTGCGGTTTTTGAGATCCGCGATCTTTCGCTCACGGATCGTGCTTCCGGCAGCATTGTGGAGGGACACATCCTCCCGCCGGGTCATGGCTGTGGGCTGCCCCACCAGGCGGGCCAGCTCCTCCAGGCGCAGGGACACCGCCAGATTGATCTCCGCCTCACAGGTGCCGTCGGCGGCGGTGGCCCCGCCGTCCTCCCCGCCGTGACCGGGGTCGATGATAAGGACCTGTGCCCCCTGCCGCAGCTCCAGGGCCTTGGAGGCCCGCACAGCGCTGCCCTGCCAGAGAATGGCGGCAAATCCGGCAAAGAGCACCAGCAGGCACAGGACATACAGTACGGTCCACTTTTTTACGGTAATAAACAATGTGCAACACCCCCGATGAAGGGTATGCGGGGGCGGCGGGATCTATGTCCTCAGAATGCCCGGATGGGGGCCATCTCCAGCCAGGGCGGACACAGCAGGAACCGGCCGGACTCCCGCTGCGCCGGAGACAGGGCCTGCCACTCCGCTGGGGCGCAGAGCTTATTCTCCTCCCGGTCCAGGGCGATGCCGATGTCAGCGAAGACCAGCCGCCGCATGTACTGCCCCGCCCCGGCCGATACCAGGCCGTTTTTCACATAGCCGATGGTGACGGTCAGATGGGAGCGCACAATAAGCGCCCCTTCCCCGCTGTCGCCGTTCATGCCGCTGTTGATGTCCACGCTGACCACAGCCGCCCCGGAGCTGTTGATCTCCAGGATGGCCTCCCGGTAACCTGCCCGCAGCTCCCCCTGGAAACCGGTGCCCAGCAGGCAGTCCACCACGGTGTCTGCCCCCGCCAGGCATCCGGGGGCAAAGGGCCGGATGGGGATACCCAGGGCCGAGGCCCGCTCAGCGTAGTGGGCGCTGTCCGGGGACAGGCGCTGCCCCACCGTAAATACGGCGCAGTCCAGGCCCCGCTCCCCCAATATGCAGGCCAGGGCGAAGCCGTCGCCGCCGTTGTTGCCAGAGCCGGTGACGATAGCGGTCCTCCCCTGCCAGCTTCCCGCCAGCCAGACGCCCCTGGCCGCCCGACCCATGAGCTCCAGACTGGGGGTGAGCGCTGCAATGGTGCGGGCATCGCTGCGGCGCATATTCTCCACGGAGATGCAGTCGATCATGGTCATTCTCCTCTGTATACAGGTCTCTCCCGGCAGACGAACCGGGAGGTCTCCTCCAGTATACGCCGTTGAGACGGGAATGGCTAGAGTGAATCACCGGTTTTCTGCCGTCTTGTTTCTCATACTGTCCTGTGATATCATATAAATAAAGGAGGGAACAACGATGCGGAAAAAGAAACTGAGGGCAGGAGCAGTACTGGCTCTTGCGGTGTGTGTACTCCTTACCTTGACGGCAATTTTTATCCTCGCCGGGGATAAACGCTCCTTTCAACTTTTCCGATCCCCGCAATACGAACAGTTCCAGTCTGAACTTCACGCGTCGCTCACCATACAGGTATCCCCGCCAGAGGGATTCAGCGTCCGCTACCCAGAACCGATTACTGCGCCAAAGTTGCTGGAATCCGCCCGGGAGAAGCTGCTCTCCTCCCGTCCTCCCTCCTTTCTGGAATCGCTGTACCGCTGGAGCGAGGAGGATATTTCCCAGGCATACCAGATCACCCTGACCTTTCCCACTGGGAAGCCAACCAGCTATATGTTGTACCAGCCAGGAGGCCTCGCCGCACAGAGCGGTGGAAAAAATCAGGCCTATGTGCTTTCCAGCACCGATTTTAGCGTGGTCAGCGTTTTAAACACGTATGCCGCTCAGGCGTTGATCGGCGTTGCGGATCAGCAAAACCAACAGCCATCGGTTTCCTCCGTTTCGACAGGCTAAACTGCTTGCACATTCTCTTTCACCAGCCCAAAGGCCGGAGACAGTTGGTACTGTCTCCGGCCAAATATCTTATCTGGGCATAGGGGCGTCGCGCTTGTCGAAGGATGGGTTCATATAGTATACATTCTTCTCGTTCATCCGGTCCTTGGCCAGGCGCAGGCCCTCGCCGAAGCGCTGGAAGTGGACCACCTCCCGGGCACGGAGGAACTTGATGACGTCGTTGACGTCGGGGTCGTCGCTGAGGCGCAGAATATTGTCGTAGGTCACCCGCGCCTTCTGCTCCGCCGCCAGGTCCTCCGTGAGATCCGCGATCAGATCCCCCTTACAGGCCATGCTGGCGGCGCTGTAGGGGAAGCCGGAGGCGGCAGTGGGATAGACGCCGGCGGTGCGGTCCACAAAATAGGCGTCAAAGCCCGCGGTCCTGATCTGCTCCTCCGTGAGGTTCCGGGTGAGCTGGTGGACGATGGCCCCGATCATCTCCAGGTGGCCCAGCTCCTCCACGCCGATATCCGTCAGCAGTCCCTTCAGCTCCGGGTACGGCATGGAGAACCGCTGGCTGAGGTAGCGCAGGGACGCCCCCAGCTCCCCGTCGGGCCCACCGTACTGGCTGATGATCAGGGAAGCCAGCTTGGGGTTGGTATTCTTGATGTTCACCGGGTATTGCAGCCGCTTCTCATAGACAAACATTACCGGCAGCCTCCTTCCGTATCCCAGGGCCAGGGGTCATTGAGCCAATTCCAGCCCCGCTCCCCGGTGACGTCGGCCTGCTGCAGCGGGCCGCACTTCTCCTCGTACCGGGCCTTGCCCTCCTTCAGCATGGACACATACTTCCGGTAGAGCTCCAAAGCCTCGGTGTCCTCCCGGTGGGTGTCCAGGTAGAGACCCAGCTCCGTGGCGGCAAAGCTCAGGGCCATCAGCTCGCACAGGGCGGTGTTGTCGCAGTTCATCCGGGTCTTGATGGCCCGGAAAAAGGGCATATTGAGGCCGGGGAACAGTGTCCCGGCGGCCAGGCCCTCCTTCTGATCATATTTCTCCGCTCCCGGGTCCTGCATGGGAACATAGGGAAACACCAGTGAGGCGCATTTCCCGGGCAGTGTGCCCTCCATGGTCCCGGCGCAGCGGTCAGGTTTGTTCTCCAAGGGAAGATCCCTCCTTATGGGTTGTGGGAGGCACGCAGCCTCCACAGCATCCTATGCCCCTGGTGCCGGCGTTGACACCGGGGACATAGCGTCCAGCGGGGCCTTTTGTCCGTCACCGGAAGATAGTAAGAAAAAAATCAGACGGATGTAAAAACAAGGGAAGTTTTTTCCTACATGAGCGAAGAATTTTCTATCGTTTTTTCACCAAAAACCAAGTACAATACAAATCGTCAGGCAGAAGCCTGTCAATATCAAGTCATGGCTGAATATTTGCCTGACGATATATTTTAAGGAGGATTTTCAGATGAAGAAGACACTTGCGCTGATCCTGTCCGCTGTCATGATGCTGAGCCTGCTGGCTGGCTGCGGAAATAAGAACAATGCCCCCGCCAACGGCGGCAGCAACGGCAGCGAGGCCAATACGCCCGCCGCTTCCGACATGAACGTGGCCGTGTTCTACTACGACTTCTCCGATGTGTACATCTCCAGCGTCCGTACCGCCATGGACGAGAAGCTGGCATCCCTGGGTATCAAGCCCAACAACTACGACGGCGCTGGCAACCAGGCCACCCAGACCGACCAGATCAACACCGCTATCGCCAACGGCGCTGACCTGCTGGTGGTGAACATCGTGGAGACCTCTTCTCCCGACGCCGCCATGAACGCTGTTGAGGCCGCTAAGGCCGCCGGCATCCCCATCATTTTCTTCAACCGCGAGGTCTCCAATGACGTGGTCAACAGCTACGAGAAGTGCGCCTTCGTCGGTACCGACGCTCCCGAGGCCGGCCACATGCAGGGCAAGATGATCGGTGAGTATCTGGTGGCCAACTACGACGCCGTGGACCTGAACAAGGACGGCAGCATCTCCTATGTCATGTTCAAGGGCCAGGAGGGCAACGCCGAGGCCGAGGCCCGCACCCAGTTCGGTGTGGAGGACGCCAACACTGTTCTGACCGGGGCTGGCAAGCCCGAGCTGGTGTACTACAACACCAGCGCCACCGACAAGTACCTGGTCGACCAGGGCGGTAAGTGGTCCGCTCAGGCTGCCAACGACTACATGGCCACCATCCTGCCCGAGTACTCCGAGGCCAACGGCAACATGGTGGAGCTGATCATCTGCAACAACGACGGTATGGCCGAGGGCGCCGTCTCCGCTCTGCAGGGCGCCGGCTACAACCTGGGCTACGACGACAAGGGTGAGCTGCAGTCCGTCTCCATCCCTGTCTTCGGCGTGGATGCCACCGACTCCGCCAAGCAGCTGATCAACGAGGGCAAGATGACCGGTACCATCAAGCAGGACGCTGTGGGTATGGCCGACACCATCCTGAACCTGATCACCAGCGTCAAGGACGGCGGCAACTTGATGGACAACACCAGCAGCTTCAACGTGGATGACGGCGTTGCCAAGATCCGTGTCCCCTACGGCACCTACACCGGCGAATAAGCCGCTTTTCCCTGGCTTTCGCCCCAGCTGAAGTCATCAGAAAGATGCGCGGGGCTGTCGAGATTCGACAGCCCCGCTTTTCCCGAGCAAGCGGTTCGATGATCGGACCGCTTTTACCCCTGCGGCGGAGCCTCTGCCTGAGGTGTGCCTCTGGTAGATCTGAGGCGGAAGCTCTGCTACGAGAATGAAAAGGAGGAGATCGCACATGGCGCAGCCGGCATTGCTGGAAATGCAAAACATCACCAAGGAATTCCCCGGCGTCAAGGCCCTGGACGGCGTGTCCCTGACGGTCCGGCCCGGGACGGTCCACGCGCTGATGGGAGAAAACGGCGCGGGAAAATCCACGCTGATGAAGTGCCTGTTCGGCATCTATGCCAAGGACAGCGGCACCATCACCCTGGATGGAAAAGAAGTCAACTTTAAAAGCTCCAAGGAGGCACTGGAAAATGGCGTGGCCATGGTCCACCAGGAGCTGAACCAGGCGCTGACCCGCAGCGTTATGGACAACCTCTGGCTGGGCCGCTACCCCAAGGTGGCCGGCCTTATGGTCAGCGAGGCTGCCATGAAAAAGCAGACCCAGGAGATCTTTGAGGAGCTGGACGTTCACGTCAACCCCAAGGCCATTATGTCCACCATGCCCGTCTCTCAGCGGCAGATGGTGGAGATCGCAAAGGCTGTCTCCTACAACGCCAAGGTCATCGTTTTCGACGAGCCCACCTCCTCCCTGACGGAGGCCGAGGTGGAGCACCTGTTCCGCATCATCAATATGCTGCGGGACCGGGGCTGCAGCATCATCTACATCTCCCACAAGATGGAGGAGATCCTCCGCATCAGCGACGACGTCACCATCATGCGTGACGGCCAGTGGGTGGCCACCCGCCCCGCCAGCGAGCTGACCATGGAGGAGATCATCCGTCTGATGGTGGGCCGGGAGCTGACCAACCGCTTCCCCCCCAAGGACAACGTCCCCGGCGACGTGATCCTGGAGGTGGAGCATCTGTCCGGCAAGTACACCCGGCTGCAGGAGGCCAGCTTCCAGCTGCACAAGGGTGAGATCCTGGGTATCGCCGGTCTGGACGGCTCCGGCCGCACCGAGGTGCTGGAGAACCTCTTCGGCGCCATGACCCGGGGCGGCGGCACCATTCGTCTCCACGGCAAGGAGATCACCAACAAGAGCCCCCGGGAGGCCATCAAAAACGGCTTTGCCCTGCTGACCGAGGAGCGCCGGGCCACCGGTATCTTCGGCATCCGGGACATCAAGGAGAACACAGTCATCTCCAATCTGAAGAACTACCTGCTGGGCGGCATCTGTCTGAGCAACAAGAAGATGAAGAGCGACACCGACTGGTCCATCCAGGCCATGCACATCAAGACCCCCAGCCAGTCCACCCAGATTCGCTCCCTCTCCGGCGGCAACCAGCAGAAGGTCATCATCGGCCGCTGGCTGCTGACCAAGCCCGAGGTACTTCTGCTGGATGAGCCCACCCGCGGTATCGACGTGGGCGCCAAGTACGAGATCTATCAGCTGATTATCGACCTGGCCAAGGAGGGCAAGGGCGTCATCATGGTGTCCTCCGAGATGCCGGAGCTGCTGGGCGTGTGCGACCGCATCCTGGTCATGTCCGGCGGCCGTCTGGCCGGCGAGGTGGACGCCCGCAACACCAGCCAGGAGGAGATCCTGACCCTGGCCGCAAAATATGTGTAAGGAGAGAGGAGACTACTTATGAGTAACGAATCCAAAGTGCTGGAGAAAAAGGCCAGCAGCCACGCCCCCTGGACTGCCAAGCGTGTGGGCGACCTGCTGCTGAACAACGCCCTCATCATCATCATCGCCCTGGCGGTGGTCTACATCGCCATTGTGAACCCCAACTTTGTCCGTCCCGCATCCCTCATCAACATCCTGTCCCAGACCGCCGCCTATCTGCCCGCCGCTCTGGGTATCGGCGGATGTATCGTGCTGACCGGTACGGACCTGTCCGCCGGCCGCGCCGTGGGCCTCACCGCCTGCATCTCCGCCTCCCTGCTGCAGAACGCCGCCAACCTGGCCAACAAGATGTGGCCCGAGATCGGCACCCTGCCCGTCTTCGTGGTCATCCTCATCGCCATGGCCATCGGCGCTGTCATCGGCTGCTTCAACGGCTTCTTCGTGGCCAAGTTCAAGCTGCACCCCTTCATCGTCACCCTGGCCACCCAGCTGATCTTGAACACCCTGCTGCTGCTCTATGTCCAGATGGGCAACAACAAGGGCGCCGCCATCTCCAACCTGGACAAGTCCTACACCGACTTCGTCAAGGGCAGCCTCTTCAGCATCGGCGGCACCCCCATCCCCAACTATGTGCTGTTCGCCATCGCCCTGACGGTCATCATGTGGTTCGTCTGGAACAAGACCACCTTCGGTAAGAACATGTTCGCCCTGGGCTCCAACGAGGAGGCCGCCCGGGTCTCCGGCGTCAACGTCTTCGGCACCACCATCGCCGTCTTTGCCCTGGCCGGCGCCCTGTACGGCTTCACCGGCTTCATCGAGGGCGCCCGTGTGGGCTCCAACACCGTCAACACCGGACTGAACTACGAGCTGGACGCCATCGCGGCCTGCGTCATCGGCGGCGTGTCCTTCGTCGGTGGTATCGGTAAGATCCGCGGCATCGTCATCGGCGTGGTCATGCTGCGCCTGATCTTCGTGGGCCTGACCATGGTGGGCGTGCCCCAGGATTTGCAGTACCTCATCAAGGGCGGCATCATCCTCTTCGCCTGCGCCCTGGATATGCGCAAGTACCTGGTCAAGAAGTAAATTTTACGCCTAAGAGAGGGCACGCTTTCAGGGCGTGCCCTCTTTGTTTTTCCGCGGCAGTATGCTATACTGAAGAAAACAGAGAGAGGAGCGCTGCTATGGACCTTTACCGGGTTCTGCTGGTTGACGACGAGGAGGACATCCGCGTGGGCATCAGCCAGAAAATGGACTGGGAAAAGCTGGGCTTTGCCCTTGTGGGGGAAGCTGCCAACGGGCAGGATGCCCTGGAGCTGGCGGAGAGCCTGCAGCCCGATGTTGTCCTGACCGACATTAAAATGCCCTTTATGGACGGCCTGGAGCTGTGCCGCATCCTCACCGGCCGGCTGCCAGCGTCCAAGTTCGTGGTGTTCTCCGGTTTTGACGACTTTGAATACGCCAAGCAGGCCATCCAGATGAACGTATCGGAATATATCCTCAAGCCCATCAACGCCCAGGAGCTGACCACCGTTCTGGAAAAGCTGAAGGCTGAGCTGGACCGGGAGCGCACGGAGCGGCAGAGTCTGGCCGCCCTGCGCAGCCGGTACGAGGAGAGTCTGCCCGTACTGCGGGAGCTGTTCTTCACCCACCTGCTGGAGGGGCGCATCGCCCCGGGCACGGAGCTGGAGGAGGCCCGGCGGCTGGATATCGCCCTGCCGGGGGACAGCTGGGTAGCTGCCCTGGCCCATGCAGGCGGAGGTAACAGGGACGTCATGACGTCCCTGTCCGTCCAGCAGCTGCTGGACGACAACCTCCCTGCCGGCCGCTGCCGCTCCTTCCTCTACGGTGACTGGGTGGCCCTGATCGCCTCCCTGGAGGAGACCTTCACCGTCTATGACCTGATCCGGGATCTGGACCGGGTCTGCACCCTAGCGGAGTCCTATCTGGGGGTGACGCTGACGGTGGGTATCGGCGCGCCCGGCCACGACCTCACTGGCCTGGCCCAGTCGGCCGCCGGCGCCCGGGGCGCCCTGGAGTACCGTGCCCTGGTGGGCCGGGGCCAGGCCCTGTATATCGGCGACCTGGAGCCGGGCAGCGGCAGTGGCCCCGCCTTTGAGGAGGCGGACGAGCGGGCCCTGGTGGGGGCAGTGAAGCTGTGCGGCGAGGTCGAGGTCCGGGAGGCGGTGGATGCCCTCATGGAAAAGCTCCGCCGGGCCAACCCCTCCGCCGGACAGTACAACATCTTCTTCCTGGAGCTCATGACCTGTCTGCTGAAGCTGACTCGCCGGGCTGGGCTGGGGGTGGAGGAGGTCTTCGGCCCAGGCTTCAGAAGCTCTGTGCAGGCCACGGATTTCCCCTCCCTGGAGGCCATGGGCAGCTGGTGCCTTGCCCGGTGCCTCCGTATCCAGGAGCTGATCCACCGCCGCCAGACGGATACGGCGGGACGGATGGTGGACCGGGCCAAGGCCTTTATCCGCCAGCACTACATGGAGAGCGACCTGTCCGTGGAGACTCTGTGCGCCTATCTGCACCTGAGCCTCACCTACTTCTCCACCCTCTTCAAGCGGGAGACCGGCATGAGCTTCACCGCCTATGTCACGGTGGTCCGCATGGACGCCGCTGCCGAGGCCCTGCGGGGAACGGAGGACAAGACCTACCTCATCGCCCGCCGGTGCGGGTATGAGGACCCCAACTATTTCAGCTATGTCTTCAAAAAACACTTTGGCGTAACCCCAACGAAGTACCGGGCTGGGCTGACCTAGCTCGCAGCGAGAAAGGAGGCCCTGGTGAAAAAACGGTTTTCCGAGCTGCTCCGCCGATGGCGGGAGATGTACCACCGCGCCGAGCTCCAGATGGTCCTTTCCCTCTCCTTCACGGCGGTGGCCGTTGTGGGGATGGTCCTCATGGGGCTGGCACTGTTCCTTCGCTTCTCCTCCTCCACCAACGCCATGGCGGCGGAGAGCAGCCAGCTGGTACTGGCCCAGGTGAATCTGAATCTGGACCACTACCTGCGCAATATGATGCGGGTGTCCGACACGGTATACTACCAGGTCATCAAGGACCTGGACCTGGGGGACAGGGACGCCGCCCAGGCCCTCTCCCAGGCCCTGGATCTGCTGTACGAGAAGGACCGGGAGACCCTGGTCTCCCTGGCGGTCTTCGATCAGGATGGGGGGCTCCTGGCCGCCGCGCCGCTGACGGACCTGAAGGTCAGCGTCACCCCGGACCGGGAGGAGTGGTTCACCACCGCCATGGACCGGATCGAAAATCTCCACTTCTCCACCCCCCACGTCCAGGATCTCTTTGCTGACCCGGACGACCACTACCGCTGGGTGGTCTCCCTGAGCCGGAAGGTGGAGCTGACCCGGGACGGTGGTATCCAGGGCGGCGTCCTGCTGGTGGATATGAACTTCAGCGGCATCGAGCAGCTGTGCAAGGACGTCATCTTGGCTGGCGGCCAGGGGTATCTCTACCTCATCGACAGCAATGGCGAGATCATCTACCACCCCCGTCAGCAGCTGATCTACGCCGGACTGCAGGCGGAGAACAACCTGGTGGCCGCAGATTACCCCGACGGCAGCCACACAGAGACCTTCCAGTCCCAGCGCCGCCAGGTCACGGTAAAGACCGTGGGCTACACCGGCTGGAAGCTGGTGGGGGTCGTCCCCCGGGAGACATTGTGGGACAACTACGGGCAGCTGGTGCTGTTCTTCCTCTTCGTGGTGCTCTTCTCCATCTTTCTGCTGACCTTTGCCAACCTGCGCCTGTCCGAGTGGATCACCGCCCCCATGAAAAAGCTGGATCAGGCGGTCCGGGAGCTGGAGCGGGGCAAGGCGCAGGTGGATTTCGACGTGGAGGGCCCCTATGAGGTGGAGCACCTCAGCCGCTCCATACAGACCATGGTCTCCACCATGCGCCACCTCATGGACGACATCGTCCAGCAGGAGGAGGAGAAGCGCCGCAGCGAGCTGGATGTCCTCCAGTCCCAGATCAACCCCCACTTCCTGTACAACACCCTGGACAGCGTGGTCTGGATGACGGAGAACGGGCGGACGGAGGACGCGGTGGTGATGCTGACGGCCCTGGCCCGATTCTTCCGCATCTCCCTGAGCCGGGGCAGCAACATCATCCCCATCGCCGATGAGCTGGAGCACGCCCGCCACTACCTCACCATCCAGAAAATGCGCTACAAGAACAAATTTTCCGCCGAGATCACAGCGGAGGACGGCGTGGAGAGCCTGTACACCATCAAGCTCATCATTCAGCCCATTTTGGAAAACGCCATTTACCACGGCATGGCCTACGCCGACGGGGACGGGGAGATCCGCATCCACGCCTACCGGGCGGGCGGCGATGTGCTGATCGAGGTGTCGGACAATGGCCCCGGAATGCCGGAGGAGATGGTGGAGCGCCTACTCAAGCCTAATGTCCCCGCCGCAGCCACCGGCGCAAAGGGCTCCGGCATCGGCTTTCGGAACGTCCACCAGCGGATACAACTGACCTTCGGCCCGGACTACGGCCTGTCCATCGACAGCGAGCCGGACAGCGGCACGGCAGTGACCATCCGCCTGCCGGCCCTGGACGAGGACGCCGCCCGCGCCTACCGGAAGGAGGGAGAGCGATGAAGCGAAAATGGCTGGTCCAGCTGGTCCTGCCTCTGCTGGGGCTCAGCACCCTGTTCTGTCTGCTGGCCTTCGCCCCCGGCAGTGCCCACAGCCGCCCTCCCCTGCTGGAGATGTCTGTGATCTTGCGGGAGAACGACGGCGGCGCCTCCACCCTCCGCAAGGGGATGGAGCAGGCCGCCGCAGATCTGAATGTGGAGCTGCGCTTCCTGGCCCCCGCTACAGACAACTGCGCCCAGGAGCAGGCACAGCTCCTGGAGCGGGAGATCGCGGGCAACGCCGCCGCCGTGCTGCTGATCCCCGCGGACCGGGAGGCCCTCTCCCCCGCTGTGACCGCTGCGGCGGGCCGGACGGCGCTGGTCACCATGGAGACGGATATGACGGAGCAGGGCGCCATGGTCAGCGTCGGTGTGGATCACACCGCCATGGGCGAGGCCCTGGGGCGGATCGCCCTTAACGGCGTCCCCGAGGGCGGCACCGCCCTGCTGCTGGACAGCGTGCCCGGAGACAACGGGATCCGGCAGCGGCTGGAGACGGCGGAGGCCTACTTGGCCTCCCACGGGCGGAAGGTGATGGTCTGCCGTTGGAGCGCAGACGGCAATGCGCTCAGGCGGGTCCTGCGGATGGGGGGCATTGACGCTGTGGTGGCCTTTGAGGCCACCGCCCTGGAGCAGGCGGCGGAGCTGGCCCAGCAGGACTGGGCCTTCCCCCTGCTGTACGGCGTGGGCTCCACCCCCGCCATCGCCGCCGGATTGGAGCGGGGGAAAATCACCTCTCTCGTGGCGGAGAATGTGTTCTCCAAGGGCTATCTGGCGGTGGAGGCCACTGCGGCCGCCGCCCGCCGGGGCGCTATCCTGGACATCCCCTACATCTCCTTTTCCATCATCCGCCAGGAGACCATGTACGACCCCGAGAACGAAAAGCTGCTGTTCCCGGTGACCTGACCGGGAGAAAGGAGAGCCCCGTGAAACGGATCACTTCCCTTCTCTGCGCCCTTGCACTGCTGGCCGGTGTCACCGGCTGCGGCAATAGCGGCTCCTCCCCTACGCTCCGGGTGGGCGTTGCCCTCTATCAGCAGGAGGACACCTTTATCGGCACCATCACCCGCAATCTGCAGAACCTTGCTCTGGAGGCGGAGCAAGAAAAAAACATCAAGATCAATCTCAGCATCGTTGATGGCCGGGGCAGCCAGACCACACAAAATGAGCAGGTGGACCGCTTCCTGGACCGGGGCTACGATGTGCTGTGCGTCAACATCGTGGACCGGACCGCCGCGGCGGTCATCATCGACAAGGCCCAGGCCGCCGATGTCCCCGTCATCTTCTTCAACCGCGAGCCGGTGGAGGAGGATCTGCGCCGCTGGGAGCACGCCTACTATGTGGGGCTCCCTGCCGGAGACGCGGGGATATTGCAGGGCGGCATCGTCCTGGACGCCTGGCAGCAGGACCGTCAGGCCCTGGACCGCAGCGGAGACGGCGTTTTGCAGTATGTCATGCTGGAGGGCGAGCAGGGGCACCAGGACGCCCTGCTGCGGACGGAGAACGCCATCCAGACCCTGACCCTGGCCGGCGTCCCTACGGAGAAGCTGGCCAGCGACTCCGCCAACTGGCAGCGGGGCCAGGCTGGTGTCCGTATGCGCCAGTGGCTCCAGCAGTATGGACAGGAGATCGAGGTGGTCTTCTCCAACAACGACGACATGGCCCTGGGGGCCATTGACGCCTGCCTGGAGGCGGGGATGACCCAGGAGGAGCTGCCCTTCATCGTGGGCGTGGACGCCACGCCCCCCGCACTGGAGGCCCTGGCGGCGGGGACACTGAAGGGTACTGTCCGCAACGACGCCGCTGGACAAGCGGTGGAGATCATGGACCTGATCTGCGCCGTGACCGAGGGCAAATCCCCCGGAAATACCGTGCCCCTGACCGGCGGACACTACATCTGGCTCCAGTATACCACCGTCACCGCAGAGAATCTGGCGGAAAACCGTTAGCACAGGCCCATCGTTTTCCCAAGGGGCTGCCGCCCCCAGGAAGCGGCTCTATTCAACCAAATCACATGGAGATAAGCGAACATAAAGGAGGACCCGACAATGGGACATATCGATCTGGAACAGCGCATCCACGACCCCGCATTTCAGGAGACCCTCACCCGGCTGTACGGCGCGGAGGGCGCTGACGCCGCCCGCCTTCGCTGCGCCGAGGTGCTGGCCGGCTTTGCCAAGACCTTCGGCAGCCGGGCGGAAGCCCTCTTCAGCGCCCCCGGGCGCACGGAAGTGGGCGGAAACCACACGGACCACCAGCATGGCCGTGTCCTGGCCGCCGCTGTGGATCTGGACATTCTGGCCGCCGCCGCCCCCAACCGGAGCGGCATTATCCGGGCACAGTCCCAGGGCTACCCCATGATCGAGGTGGATCTGCGGGATCTGACCCCCAAGGCCCAGGAGGAGAACACCTCTGCCGCCCTGATCCGGGGCGTGGCCGCCCGCATGGCGGCTTTGGGCTGTCCCCTGCAGGAGGCGGGGCTGGACGTCTATATGACCTCCACCGTCCCCGGGGGCAGCGGCCTCAGCTCCTCCGCAGCCTTTGAGGTGCTCATGGGCACCATGCTGAACGACCTCTTCTGGGGCGGCAAGTGCAGCGCGGTGGAGATCGCCCAGATCGGCCAGTACGCCGAGAACGTGTTCTTCGGCAAGCCCTGCGGCCTCATGGACCAGACCGCCTCCTCCGTGGGCGGCGTTGTGGCCATCGACTTTGCGGACACCCAGGCCCCTGTGGTGGAGCAGATCGCCCTGGACCTCCACGCCAACGGCTACGCCCTGTGCATCCTGAACTCCGGTGCGGGCCACGCCGATCTGACCGCGGAGTATGCCTCCATTACGGAGGAGCTGAAGGCCGTGTGCGGCTGCTTCGGCAAGGTTGTACTGCGGGAGATCCCCGAGGAGGATTTCCTGGCCCAGCTGCCCCAGGTCCGCCGGACGGCCGGTGACCGGGCGGTGAACCGGGCCTTCCATGTCTACGCTGAGAACCGCCGGGCCCTACAGGAGGCCCAGGCCCTGCGGGCGGGAGACTTCGACCGCTTCCTGGCCCTGGTGCAGGACTCCGGCCGCTCCTCCGCCATGTACCTGCAGAATGTCATCCCCACAGGGCAGACCACGGCCCAGGAGCTGATGGTGACCCTGGCCCTGTGCGAGAGCATCCTGGCCGGACGGGGGGCTGTCCGCGTCCACGGCGGCGGCTTCGGCGGCACCGCCCAGGCCTTCGTGCCCCTTGAGCTGCTGGAGGACTTCAAGACCAGGACCGAGGCCGTCCTGGGCCAGGGCAGCTGCCACATCGTAACGATCCGTCCCCAGGGCGGAACCAGACTGGCGTAAGGAGGAATTTGCCATGATGATCGATCAAGCCCTTGCGGATCTGCTGGGCTACGCCCTGCACAGGGGCCTTATTGCCCAGGAGGACCACGCCTGGGCGGCCAACCGCCTGCTGCAGGCCCTGGGCCTGGACAGCTGGACGGAGACTGATGCCCAGGAGCGCCCTCTGGAGGATATTCTCAAGGATATCCTGGACTGGGCGGTGGAAAATGGCCGTATCCAGGAGGGCACCACCAGCCGTGACCTCTTCGACACGGAGCTCATGGGCCGTCTGACCCCCCGCCCCTCCCAGGTGGTCCGGGAGTTCAACCAGCGGTACGCCGTCTCCCCGGAGGATGCCACCGACTGGTACTACCAGCTGAGCCAGGATACGGACTACATCCGCCGCTACCGCATTGCCAGGGATGTCAAGTGGGTAGCCCCTACCCCCTACGGCGACCTGGACATCACCATCAACCTCTCCAAGCCGGAGAAGGACCCCCGGGCTATCGCTGCCGCCAAGGCGGCGCCCCAGGGCGGCTACCCCAAGTGTCAGCTGTGCCGGGAGAATGAGGGCTACGCCGGACGCATGAACCACCCCGCCCGGCAGAACCACCGCATCATCCCCATCACCATCGACGGCAAGGACTGGTTCTTCCAGTACAGCCCCTATGTCTACTACAACGAGCACTGTATCGTCTTCAACGGCCAGCATGTGCCCATGAAAATCGACCGCTCCACCTTCCGCAAGCTGCTGGACTTTGTGGCCCAGTTCCCCCACTACTTTGTGGGCAGCAACGCCGACCTGCCCATTGTGGGCGGCTCCATCCTCAGCCACGACCACTTCCAGGGCGGACGCTACACCTTTGCCATGGAGAAGGCCCCCGTGGAGCGGGAGATCTCCTTCCCCGGCTTCGCCGACGTGGAGGCGGGCATCGTGAAGTGGCCCATGTCCGTGATCCGTCTGCGCAGCGCAGACGACTGCCGCCTGGTGGATCTGGCGGAGAAGATCCTGACGGCCTGGAGAAGCTACACCGACGAGGCCGCCTTCATCTTCGCCGAGACCGACGGCGAGCCCCACAATACCATTACCCCTATCGCCCGGATGCGGGAGGGCAAGTATGAGCTGGATCTGGTGCTCCGCAACAACATCACCACAGCGGAGTATCCCCTGGGGGTGTACCACCCCCACCAGGAGCTGCACCACATCAAAAAGGAGAACATCGGCCTGATCGAGGTCATGGGACTGGCTGTGCTGCCCTCCCGCCTGAAGCGGGAGCTGGCGGAGCTGGCGGACGCCCTGGTGGAGGGGCGGGATCTCCGCGCCGACGAGACCCTGGCCAAGCACGCCGACTGGGCGGAGGAGCTGAAGACCCGGTATACCTTTACCCAGGAGAACGCCATGGCGGTGATCCAGAAGGAGGTGGGCGTGGTGTTTGCCGCCGTTTTGGAGCACGCCGGCGTCTATAAGTGCACGGCCCAGGGCCGGGAGGCCTTCCTGCGGTTCATCAGCAGCGTCAACTGAGACGGGAAACGGGGGATAACACGATGGCTCAGATCAAACCTTTTGGACAGTTGAACAGTCAGGAGGTGCCTGTCCTCATCCTGACGGACGGCGTGTGTACGGCGGAGCTGCTGCCCTACGGCGCGGCGCTGCGGGCCCTTTGGGTCCCCGACCGGGAGGGCGTGCTGCGGGATGTCTGCCTGGGGTATGACGACCTGGACAGCTACCGCAGTATGGACGCCTGCCTGGGGGCCACCATTGGCCGCTGCGCCAACCGCATCGGCGGCGCCCGCTTCACCATCGACGGTACGACATACCATGTCACCGCCAACGAGGGAAAAAACTGCCTCCACGGCGGCGTGGAGGCCTTCCACAGGAAGCTGTGGGACTACACCTGTGGCGAGAACAGCGTCACCTTCTCCTATGTCTCCCCGGACGGCGAGGAGGGCTTCCCCGGCACCCTGCGGGTGGAGGTCACCTACACCCTGGAAAACCGCACCCTCACCATTGACTACCGGGCGGTGAGCGACCGGGATACGGTGGCGAACCTCACCAACCACACCTACTTCAACCTGGCGGGACAGGGGGGCGGCCCCGTGGTTGACCATGTGCTGACCATCCGGGCGGAGCATTACACCCCCGCCGACGGCGGCAATGTGCCCACCGGCCAGCTGGCCCCTGTGGCCGGTACGCCCCTGGACTTCTGCTCTCCCACCGCCGTGGGCGAAGGGCTGTCCCACCCCTTCCTGGCCGCCAGCCGGGGTTACGACCACAACTATGTGCTGGCAGGCGGCGGCGCCCCGGCGGCGGAGCTGTGGTGCCCTGCCAGCGGTATCGGTCTGGAGATGACCACCACCCTGGAGGGGATGCAGCTGTACAGCGCCGGGTGGCTCTCCCCCCGTGTCGGGAAAGGCGGCGCTGTCTACGGCCCCGCCCACGCCGTATGTCTGGAGACCCAGCACTTCCCCGATGCGGTGAACCACGAGAGCTTCCCCTCCCCCATTCTGCGGGCGGGGGATACCCTGCGGGAGCAGACAGCGTTTCGGTTTTTTGTTCGGTAGAAAATATGCAGCGCCCCCGTCTGGACAGACGGGGGCGCTTTTATGAAACCAGGGTGATCTTATGATGTCCGCTTACTGAATGGGCATTTTCCGCTGTTAAGTGAATAGGACGACGGTCGTCAATATGGTGATAATTAAATCGGAAGCCCTGATCCCGTCAAACAGTACAACGGCCGCAAGCAGCATCACCACAATGATTCCCGTGCTCAAGAGCCTGGAAACCATCGTCTTCCCTTTTGCATACCAAGTGAAAAAGGCAAAGAGCGGAGAGAACAGCGAAAATACAGCCCACCCGCAAACAAAAGTAAACGAATAGGGACTTCCGGTCAATTCCGCGGTAAGATAGTACGCCCCCAGCATCCCGGCGCAAAAGAGAAAAACATTTATGGCCGCTCGCTTGGAATTGCTGCTATATACTGCAATAGCTGAACAAATCAATATCCAAATCGATAGCTGCGAAAATATATTTCCCAGGTTCGTTGTGTATAGGTCCAGCAGCTTGCTCACAGCCCCTGCGATCAGTCCGGCCACAGCTATTCCCGCCGAATGAACGATCCCTTTTTGTAAAGTGACCCGCTTCTGCGGCATTCGCACTTGTTGCAGCAATGCCATTCCCCCTCCTGAATAGTTCTATTACCATGCGTGATCTAAATGGACACAAGTCCCATTTGTGTTGCCATCGGCGGCCTGCCGGGCAGCCCAGCCACCTTACCGCCCCAAGTTCTCCTTGGCCTGGGCCAGCATGAGCTTGATGCGGTTGAGCTGGTTGACCTCCGAAGCGCCGGGGTCGTAGTCCACGGCGGCAATGTTGGCCTGGGGAAACTCCGCCTTCAGCCGTTTGATGACCCCCTTGCCCACCACATGGTTGGGCAGGCAGGCGAAGGGCTGGATACAGACGATGTTGGGCACGCCGCTGCGGATCAGCTCGATCATCTCCCCTGTCAGGAACCACCCCTCCCCGTACTGGTTGCCAATAGAGAGGAAGGGCCGGGTCTGCTGGGCGATCTCCTCAATGGGCATGGGGCAGCCAAAGCGGCTGGAGCCGGCCAGGGCGTCCAGGGCGGGCTTCCGCAGCCGGTGGATCAGGCCGATGGCGGTGTCGGACAGGAGATCCTGTGTCTTGCTCTTCCCCAGGAACTCCGCCTTGTACTTGCCGTTGTAGAAGCAGTAGTTGAGAAAATCCATAAGGTCCGGCACCACGGCCTCCGCCCCCTCCCGCTCCAGCAGCTCCACCAGGTGGTTGTTGGCCAGTGGCATATACTTCACCAGGATCTCCCCCACCACCCCCACCCGGGGCTTCACCATGTCCTCGTGGATGGGCAGCGCGTCGAAGTCCGCCACGATCTCCCCGCACAGGGCCCTGTAGCTGCCGCTGCCGCCGGTGAGGAAGGTAGTGCAGCGCTCCAGCCACTTCCGGTGCAGGGCGTCGGCAGAGCCGGCGACCTGCTCATAGGGGCGGACCCGGTACAGGCACCGCATCATCAGGTCCCCCAGCACCAGGCCCCGCACCGCGTCCTTTACCAGGGGCGGCGTCAGCTTCAGCCCGCTGTTGCGCTCCATGCCGTTGGCGTTGAGGGAGATCACCGGGATGTGGGCGAGGCCCGCCTTCTCCAGGGCCCGGCGGATAAAGGCCACATAGTTGCTGGCCCGGCAGCAGCCGCCGGTCTGGGTCATGATCACTGCCAGCTTATCCGTGTCGTACTTCCCCGACAGCACCGCCTGCATGATCTGCCCCACCACAGTGATGGAGGGGAAGCAGGCATCGTTGTTGACGAACTTCAGCCCCGTGTCGATGGCGGAGCGGTTGTCGTTGTCCAGCAGCACCACATGGTAGCCGTGCTTGCGGAAGATGGGCTCCAGCAGGTCGAAGTGGATGGGGCTCATCTGGGGGGCCAGGATGGTGTACCCCTCCTCGTACATCCGCCGGGTGAACTCCACCCGGTGGTAGTTTTCCGGCACATTTACCGGGCAGATCCGCTTCTCCCGCCGCATATCCATGGCCGCCAACAGGGAGCGGATGCGGATACGCACGGCCCCCAGGTTGTTGACCTCGTCGATCTTCAGCAGGGTGTAGAGCTTGTTGTGCCGCTCCAGGATCTCCGCGACCTGGTCCGTGGTAACGGCGTCCAGGCCGCAGCCGAAGGAGTTGAGCTGCACCAGCTCCAGGTCCTCCCGCCCGGCCACGAACCGGGCGGCGTGGTACAGCCGGGAGTGGTACACCCACTGGTCCACCACCCGCAGGGCCAGGTGCTCCGTCATGTCCACGGGGAGGCTGTCCTCCGTAAACACCGTCAGGCCGTAGGAGGCGATGAGCTCCGGGATGCCGTGGTTGATCTCCGGGTCGATGTGGTAGGGCCGGCCGGCCAGGACGATGCCCCGTCCCCCCTGCCGCTCCATCTCCTCCAGCAGCCGCAGGCCCTCCCGGCGGATGTCCTCCTTGGCCGCCCGCTGCTCCAGCCAGGCGGCGTGGACGGCGGCGCGGACCTCCTTCTCCGGGATGTCCCACTCCTCCGCCGCGGTCTTCACCAGCCGGTCGGCGGCGGTCTTCTCCGAGGTGAAGGCGATGAAGGGCCGGATATACCGCACCTCCCCCCGGGTGATGGCTTCCACATTGTTCTTCAGGTTCTCTGCGTAGGACACCACAATGGGGCAGTTGTAGTGGTTCTGGGCCTCCCTGTCCTCCTGGTGCTCGTAGAACACACAGGGGTGGAAGATGGTTTTGATTCCCTGGTCGATGAGCCACTGGACATGGCCGTGGGAGAGCTTGGCGGGATAGCACTCCGACTCCGAGGGGATGGACTCCATCCCCAGCTCGTAGATCTTCCGGCTGGAGAAGGGGGAGAGCACCACCCGGAAGCCCAGCTTCCCCAGGAAAGTGGCCCAGAAGGGGTAATTTTCGTACATATTCAGCACCCGGGGCACGCCGATCTCTCCCCGGGGGGCGTTCTCCAGGGGCGGGTAGTCGAACATCCGCCTGCGCTTGTACTCCACCATATTGGGGGCACGCTCCCCCCGGCCCGTGCCGCCGGCCCCCTTCTCGCAGCGGTTGCCGCTGATGTGCTTGCGCCCGCCGGAGAACTTGTTGACCGTCAACATGCAGTTGTTGGCGCAGCCGCCACAGCGGACGCTGGTGGTGTCGTAGGTCAGGTCCACCATGTCCCCCAAAGACAGCATGGTGCTCTCCCCGCCCCGGTAGTGGCTGCGGGCCACTAGGGCTGCGCCGAAGGCCCCCATGAGGCCAGAGATATCCGGGCAGGTGACCTCCACCCCGGCGATCTGCTCAAAGGCCCGCAGCACCGCCTGGTTGTGGAAGGTACCCCCCTGGACCACGATGTGGCGGCCCAGCTCCCGGGCGTCCGTGAGCTTGATGACCTTGTAGAGGGCATTTTTGATGACGGAGTAGGCAAGACCGGCGGAGATATCCGACACGGCGGCCCCCTCCTTCTGGGCCTGCTTCACATTGGAGTTCATGAACACGGTGCACCGGGTCCCCAGGTCCACCGGAGCCTCGGCAAAGAGGGCCTCCCGGGCGAAGTCCGGGGCGGTGTAGCCCAGGGAGGTGGCGAAGTTCTCAATGAAGGAGCCGCAGCCGGAGGAGCAGGCCTCGTTGAGCATGATCTCGTCCACCGCCCCGTTTTTCAGCTTCACGCACTTCATATCCTGGCCCCCGATGTCCAGGACGCAGTCCACCTGGGGATCAAAGAAGGCGGCGGCGGTGCAGTGGGCGATGGTCTCCACCACCCCCTCGTCCAGGGCAAAGGCGGATTTCAGCAGCGCCTCCCCGTAGCCTGTGGAGCAGGCCCGGACGATCCTGGCCTCCGGGGGCAGCAGCTGCAGCAGCTGCCCCGCCGCCGTCTGGGCGGTGAGGATGGGGTTGCCCTGATTGTTGGCGTAGAACTGGTAGAGGAGCTGTCCCTCCTCCCCGATGAGGGCCATTTTCGTGGTGGTGGACCCGGCGTCGATGCCCAAGAAGCAGTTGCCCCGATACTGGGACAGCTCCCCCTTCCCCACCACCGCCCGGCGGTGGCGGTCAGAGAAGGCTCTGTACTCCTCCTCATCCCGGAACAGGGGCGCCAGCCGGGGCATCTCAGCGGTCACCTGTACCCCGTGGTCCAGCCGCTGCACCAGCTCGTCCAGATCCACATCCACGGCATCCCCTGCCGACAGTGCCGCCCCCAGGGCGGCAAAGAGGTGGGCGTTGGCGGGGTCCACCACCTCCTCCGCCGTCAGGCGAAGGGTGCGGATAAAGGCCTCCTTCAGTTCCGTCAGAAAGTGGAGGGGCCCGCCCAGAAAGGCCACATGGCCCCGGATGGGCTTGCCGCAGGCCAGGCCGGAGATGGTCTGGTTCACCACCGCCTGGAAGATGGAGGCCGCCAGATCCGCCTTGGTTGCCCCCTCGTTGATGAGGGGCTGGATGTCGGTCTTGGCAAAGACCCCGCACCGGGCGGCGATGGGATAGATCTGGCGGTAGTCCCTGGCCGCCTCGTTGAGCCCCGCGGCATCGGTCTGCAGCAAAGTGGCCATCTGGTCGATGAAGGACCCGGTCCCCCCGGCGCACACGCCGTTCATCCGCTCCTCCAGGCCGCCCCGGAAGTAGATGATCTTGGCATCCTCGCCCCCCAGCTCGATGGCCACATCGGTCTGGGGCGCGGCGGACTTCAGGGCGGCGGCCACCGCCACCACCTCCTGGACAAAGTCGATGTCCAGGGCCTTCCCCAGATTGATGGCCCCCGAGCCGGTGATCTTCATCCGCAGGCGGCAGGGGCCCACCTTCTCCCGTGCCTCCCGCAGCAGGTCCAGAAGCGTTCCCTGGGTGTGTGCCTGGTGGCGGCGGTAGTCCCCGAAGAGGACCTCCCCCCGCTCATCCAGCAGCACCAGCTTCACGGTGGTGGAACCGATATCAATTCCGGCACGATAGACATTCATTGTACAACGACCTCCCAAACAGACAAAGCAACTCATTTTTACGTCAGTATACCAGCAGCCGTTCCCTGGAAATTTGTCTAATTTGTAAACAAACTGTGAACTCCACAGGAAAATGCCAATATCTCCCCGAAAAACAGCAGTCCCAGGCGGCTGATGCCGCCTGGGACTGCTGTCTATAGATTACTCTTTATCATTTTTTGCCTTTTCCCCGGGCGATCAGCGCCGCCCCCAGAGCCCCGGCGTAGCGGCCCATGGGACTGGAGGTGACGGGGACCTTCAGCTTCTCCCCCAGCTTCTCCAGCACATAGGGGCAGTCGCACAGGCCGCCGGTGAGGATCACATCCCCCTTGAGGGTGTGGCGCAGGCACAGCCCCGCCACCTTGCTCACCACGGAGTCCACCACCCCGGCGGCGATATCCTCCCGCTGCTCCCCGGCGCCGATGTGGCTGATGACCTCGCTCTCGGCGAAGACGGTGCACATGGAGCTGATGGCCAGGGGCTTGCCCTTTGCGGCCAAGTCAAACATCTCCCCCAGGCCCACGCCCAGGCGGTTGGCCATGATCTCCAGGAACTTTCCGGTGCCCGCCGAGCACTTGTCGTTCATCAGGAAGCTGGCGGGCATACCGTTTTCCACGGTGATGACCTTGGTATCCTGGCCGCCGATGTCCACCACGGTGCAGTCCCGGCCCATGAGGGCGTAGGCCCCCTTGCCGTGGCAGGTGATCTCCGTGACGGATTTCGCGGCAAAGTCCACGGAGATGCGGCCATAGCCCGTGGCGATGACCCGCATATCCTGGTCCACGGGGTGCCCCGCCTCCGCCAGGCGGGCGGCCACCTGGTCGGCGGCCTCCCGGCTGCTCCAGCCGGTGGGAATGACGAAGCTGTCCACCAGGGCCTCGTCGCTGAGCACCACTACCTTCGTGGCAGTGGAGCCAATATCAATTCCAGTATAGTAGCTCATTTTTCAATCGTCTCCAGAAAAGCCGCCAGGCGGGTATTGATCTGACCCTTGTCAGACTGGGAGTAGTCCGTCTCAATGTTCAGGTAGGGCAGGCCCTTCTCCTGGGTGACCATGCGCTTGATGAAGTGGGCCTCCACGTCATAGGTGTGGCAGGACTGCAGAACGATCTCAATGACGCCGTCCACATGGTAGTCGTCGATCATCTGCTTGACGTACTCCCGGCGGCTCTCGTTGGGGCTCATGACCGAGCAGTTGATGTTCAGATACTTGATGGCCAGGGCCTCGTAGACGTCGGGGTTGCTCTCGTCCACCAGCTCCACCTTGTCCCGGATGCCGTTGCAGGTGTCGAAGGCCACAATGTCCGCGCCCATCTCCTCCACAGCCCGGATGACCTTCTCCCGGACGCCGGCGTTGGGGCAGCCGGTGACCAGCAGGCGGGGACGCTCACTGGGCTTGCCCTTGCAGTTGGCCTCCCACTCCGCCATGATCTCGGCGGTACGCTGCTCCACCACCTTGCACCGCTGGTCCAGGTCGAAGGAGAAGCTGCCCGCGTCGATGCGGGTACCCATCTCATAGCCGCTCATAGGGGCGGGGTCCAGCTTGCCCAGCTCCAGATAGGCCTTCATCACCTGGCGCTCGTGGTTCTTCCGGCGGATGGCGTCCCGGATCTGCTCCTCCGTGATGGTGATGCCAAAGTAGCTCTCCAGCTTCTCCTTGAAGGCGATGATCTGCCCCTTCCAGAAGTCCAGGGCGGCAGCGTCCCGGCTGTGGGGCAGCTGCATGACATAGGTATCCTTGATCTCGTTCATCAGCTCGAACATCTTCTTCTTGCCGTCGCAGGTGGTCTCACCCACCACCAGGTCGGAGAAGTAGAAGTAGGGGCAGGTGTCCGTCAGGGCGAAGCCGTAGCTGGCCTTGATCAGGGGGCACAGGTTCTTGGGCAGGTGGGTCTCCGCCGCGGGGATGGGCTCCTCGGTAAAGGAGCACAGGCCCACCGGCAGCGCGCCGGCGGCATAGACCAGCTCCACGGGGACAAAGGAGCAGAACATACCCACCACCTTGGCGCCCTTGTCCTTCAGCTCCTTCATGCGGAGGAAGCCGTTTTTGCGCGCCTCGGGGTAGGTCTCAAAATCCTTGGGCAGTTTAATGGGTTCCATTCTATCTCTCCTTATGGTATTTTCCAATAAATTGTCGGATAAACACAGAACAAAGCGATCTGGCGGCGAAGGCCCGGGAAATGGGCGCCCGGGCCCGGTCAACGGCCGCGCTCAACATAAAATTTTATCTGCTGCGGCGGGCAAAGTCAACCGAACGCACCTGGTATTTATAATATTTATGTATGTCTATCAATCGATAGAAAATTCAAATGCAGTACACTGCATATCGACGGACAGCTGTCCGAAAATCATACCAGATGGCAGGCCACAAAGTGGCCGGGGGCCGCCTCCCGCAGGGCGGGCTGCTCCGTGCGGCAGCGGTCCGTGGCGTACCGGCAGCGGCCGGCGAAGGGGCAGCCGGTGATCTGCTCCGTGGGGCTGGGCACCTGGCCGCTGAGGATGATCCGCTCCCGCTTCCGCTCCACGGCGGGGTCCGCAATGGGGATAGCGGAGATGAGGGCCTGGGTGTAGGGGTGCCCCGGGTGGGCGTACAGCTCCGCTGCGGGGCAGGTCTCCACGATCTTTCCCAGGTACATGACAATGATCCGGTCAGAGACGTGCTTGACCATGCTCAGGTCGTGGGAGATCATCAGATAGGTCAGCCCCTTCTTCTCCCGCAGGTCCATCAGCAGGTTGATGATCTGGGCCTGGATGCTCACATCCAGGGCGGAGATGGGCTCGTCGCAGAGGATGAACTCCGGATCCACCGCCAGGGCCCGGGCAATGCCGATGCGCTGGCGCATACCGCCGGAGAACTCATGGGGATAGCGGTACAGACCGGAGAGGTTCAGCCCCACCTGGCCCATGAGCTCCTTCACCCGCTCCAGCCGCTCCGCCTTGCTGGACACCAGCTTTTGGATGTCCAGGCCCTCGGCGATCAGGTCGCAGACGGTATTCTTCCCGTCCAGTGAGGAGTAGGGGTCCTGAAAGATGGTCTGGACCTGGCGGCAGAAGTTGAATCGCTCCGCCCCCCGCATAGTATGGACATCCTTACCCTTGTAGAGGACCTTGCCGCCGTCCCGGCTGTAGAGGCCCACTACGGTGCGGCCGCAGGTGGTCTTGCCGCAGCCGGACTCCCCCACCATGCCCACCACCTCACCGGGAAAAATCTGGAAGGAGACGTCGTCCACCGCGCGGGTGGCCACCTTTCCGGCGTGGAAATATTTTTTCAGATGCTGAACATCAAACAGAGGCTGGTTCATCCCTCTCCTCCTTCCTGGATCTGGCAGCAGCGGACAACATGGGTGGGCGAAATCTGCCGCATCTCCGGCAGCTTCCGCCGGCACTCCTCCGTGCACTTCGGGCAGCGGGGGGCGAAGGGACAGCCCTCCGCCGGGTCAATAAGCTCCGGGGGCATCCCCTCGATGGTCTGCAGCCGCTCCCCCCTGTCGCTGTCCAGCCGGGGGGACGCCGCCTTTAGGCCATTGGTGTAGGGGTGCAGGCCGTGATAGAAAATTTCATCCGTAGTCCCCATCTCCACGATGGTACCGGCGTACATGACCACGATCTTCTCCGCCATGCCCGCCACCACCCCCAGGTCGTGGGTGATGAGGAGGATGGAGTTGTGCTCCTTCTCCTTCAGCTCCATGAGCAGCTCCAGGATCTGGGCCTGGATGGTCACATCCAGGGCCGTGGTGGGCTCGTCGGCCACCAGCAATGCGGGGCTGCAGGCCAGGGCCTGGGCGATGACCACCCGCTGGCGCATACCGCCGGAGAACTCGTGGGGATAGCGGCGCAGGGCCTTGGCGGGGTCGGGGATGCCCACCAGTTTCAGCAGCTCCTCCGCCCGCTTCTCCGCCTCCTTCCGCCCGATCTTCTGGTGGAAGCGGAAGCACTCGGCGATCTGCTTGCCGATGCGCATGGTGGGGTTCAGGGCGGTCATGGCGTCCTGGAAGATGATGGCCGCCTTGCTGCCCCGGTAGGACTGCCACTCCCGCTCCGTAAATTGCAGGATGTCCTGCCCCTGAAACAGCACCTGGCCGCCGGTGACATGGCCCCCCACCACCTCGGTGAGGCCCACCAGGGAACGGGCGGTGACAGATTTGCCGCAGCCGCTCTCCCCCACCAGTGCAACACACTGGTTTTTCTCGATAGTAAAGGAGATATCCCTTACTGCATGGACAGTACCCATGGGGGTAGGAAACTGTATTTGCAGGTTGTTGATCTCGTATAAACTCACAGTCCGCGCCTCCTTGCTCGGGGATCTACCGCCGTCCGCAGGGCGTTGCCCAGCACATTGAAGCACAGCACCGTCAGCAGAATGCAGAGGCCGGGATAGACCGCCAGAATGGGTTTCGTCAGGATAAAGGTCTGGGCATTCTCCAGCATACCGCCCCAGGATGCATTGGGGATGGTGATACCAAAGCCCAGGTAACTCAGGGAGGACTCCGTCAGGATGGCGTTGGCAATGGCGTTGGTGGAGGCCACCAGCACGGAGGAGGACACATTCTTTATCATGTGTTTGAAGATGATCCAGCCCTTTTTCGCTCCCAGGCCATAGGAGGCCAGGACGAAGTCCCGCTCCCGCAGGCTCAGCACCTCCGCCCGGACGATCCGGGCCACACCCATCCAGGAGAACAGACTGATGGTCAGCACCAGGGTGCCCATGCCCGCCTTCAGATAGATGCTGAGGGTGATGATAATGAGGAAGCTGGGCACCGCCATGAGAATATCCACCAGGCGCATCATCAGAGCGTCCACATGGCGGCCGGAGGAGCCGGAGATGATCCCGTAGAGGGTGCCGAAGGAGATGGACACCAGCATGGCCAGGATACCCACCGCAAGGCTCACCCGCCCGCCGTAGAGGATGCGGGTGAAGCAGTCGCGGCCGAAGTTATCCGTGCCGAACCAGTGGGCGGCGGAGGGATCTTTGAACTTGCTCAGCAGATCCACCGCGTTGGGGTCGTAGGGGGACAGGGGCGCCAGCAGGCAGGCCAGGCTGATCACCACCAGAAAGGCCACGCTGAGCGCCAGGGCAATATTGATCTTTCTCTTTTTCATTACCGCTTCCCTCCAAAGGTCTTGATCCGGGGATCGGCAAAGGTGTAGCAGAGATCCGCCAGGAAGTTGCCCAGCACCAGGATCACACAGGAGAGCATAGTGGTGCCCATGATCATGTTGTAGTCCCGGGCGTTGATGGCGCTCATGCCGCAGGTGCCCAGTCCAGGCCAGCCGAAGATGGACTCCACGATATAGGCGCCGCTGACCAGGCTGGCCATGTTCATGCCCACCAGGGTAATAATGGGCAGCAGGCAGTTTTTCAGCACATGGTGGAAGAGGATGTACCCCTTCCCTGCCCCCTTGGCCGTGGCGCTGAGGACATAGTCCTCCCCCAGTTGCTTGATGGTCTCGGAGCGCACATAGCGGGCGTAGATGGAGATCTTCCCCACGCTGAGCACCAGCACCGGCATGATGCCGTGCTTGATGAGATCCCACAAGGTGTTGACCCCCGTGGTCCGCATCCCCGAGGAGGGCAGCAGCTTCAGATTCAGGCTCAGCAGCACGATCAGCATAATGCCGAACCAGAAGGCGGGAATGGAGATAGCCACATAGTTGAACATATTGATGAGCTTATCCAGGATGGTCCCCTGCTTGTACCCCGCCAGCATCCCCAGGGGGATCGCCACCACCAGAGAGAACAGGATGGAGGCGCCCATGAGCCCCACTGTGGCGGGGAGCTTGCTGAGGATCAGCGGCAGGACCTTGGTCTTGTTGCTGGTGGAGACACCGAAGTCCCCCTTCAGCACCTTGCCCAGCCACCGGCCATACTGCACGATGATGGGGTCGTTATAGCCCAGCTCCGTCTTCAGCTGCTCATACTCCTCCTCAGTCATATCCTGGGTGCGGTAGGACGCGGCGGGGTCGCCGGGGGCCAGAAACACCAGGGAAAAGGAAAATACCGACACGAGAAAGAGAATGGGAATGAAGAACAGGAGGCGGGAAAGAATATATTTTTTCATTGTTTTTCCGCTCTTTCCTTCCGAACAGGGCAATAACGCAGGGGTAGCCCCCCGCGTTACTGCCGACAGTTTACTTACGCAACAAAATAGATCTTGGTCAGGTCCGTCATCCGGTCTGTATCCTCGAAGCCGCGGATATTGGTCTGGGCAGCGAAGACGCAGTAGGTCTCCGCAAAGGGCACGCAGGACCAGCAATCCTTCAGCTTGGCGTTGACCTCGTCGATCAGCTCCTGGCGCTTGGCGGGATCGGGCTCAATGTCGATCTCCGTCCAGAGGTTGTTGACCTCCTCGGTGGTGTACATGTTGGCGCCGGACTTGGTGTTGTTGAAGAGGCCGCAGTAGTTGCCGGGATCGCCGTTCATGCCGTTGGCCATGAGGGCGATATTATAGGTATCGGTGGCCCGGAAATAGGACTGGAAGTAACCGGAGGTCTCCATGGACTCGATCTCCACCTTCATGCCCACAGCCTCCAGCTGGCTCTTGATCATGATGGCCATCTCCTGCTGACCCACGCGGGAGCTGTTGAAGATGATGCGGATGGTCTTGTCGGCCAGGCCGGTGGAAGCCACCAGCTCCTTGGCCTTCTCCACATCCTGCTCGTAGTTCTTGGTGTTGGGGTTGTAGAACATACTGGCGGAGGACTGGACGCTGTTGGCCACCACGCACAGCTTCTCGGAGCCGTAGGCGCCCATGACGATCTCATCTAGGTTCAGGGCGTAGATGATGGCCTGACGGGCCTCCATGGTGGAGGTAGCCTCGGCGTTGGGGTTGATCTGCATGAAGCAGATACGGGTGTCGTTGTAGGAGTTGATGTCGTAGGCTCCCTCGGCCTCAAAGGCGGCCAGGGTCTCGGCGTTGGAGATGGTGTACACGCTGAGCTCGCCGTTGCGGAAGGCCACCTCCTGGGTACCGGTGTTGGCAATGCAGCGGATCTCCAGGGTGTCGATGTGGGCCTTGTCCAGGTAGTAGTTCTCGTTGCGCTTGAGCACCAGCTTCTCACCGGGGGTGAACTCGGACAGCTGGAAGGCGCCGGTGCCGATGCCCAGGTTGTTCTTTTCGGAAGTCATCACCTCGGCCACGGGGACATCCTTGAAGATGTGCTCAGGCATGGCGTAGAGGCTGCCCAGCCGCTCACCAAACATATTGGAGCTTCTGGGGATGGTAACGGTAAAGGTGAAGTCGTCCACCTTCTCATAGGTGCAGAACTCACCGTCCACCTTGTAGGAGGAAGCGGCACGGAGATCCGGGCACTCGGGGTTGGTGAACCAATCCAGAACAAAGAGCACATCGTCGGCGGTGAACTGCTCACCGTCGTGCCAATAGACATCCTTGCGCAGCTTCACGGTGTACACCGTGCCGTCCTCGGAGACGTCGCAGGACTCCGCCATGTAGTACTTGCGGGTACCGTCGGTGTTCATCTTCCACAGGGGATCGTACAGGCTCTGGAACACCTGGCCGCCCTGGTCGGTGGTGACGTTGTTGTACCAGGCCAGGGAGTTGATGGGCTCCTCAATGGCCATGACGAAGGTGCCGCCGTCCACCATCTGGGGCTCGGCAGGGGCTTGATCGGGCTGCTTCTCGGCGTCGTTGCCGCCGGCGGGCTGCTCCGTCTGGGGCTTGTCATTCTTGCCGCCGTTGTTAGGGGTGTTGTTTCCGCCGCAGGCCACCAGGGTCAGCACCATGGTCATGGCCAGCAGCAGGGAGAGTAGCTTCTTCATGTTCTTTCCTTTCTTCTCTCTTCTCTATTGAATTATCATAAACGGGGTGGCCCCCCGTGATGACCGCATCTTAGCAGCAGTGCGCACGCAGCCGCCGCAGGCACTCCTCCACCGTGGACCGGGGGCAGGCCAGGTTCACCCGGACGAAGTGGTCCCCCTCCGTGCCGAAGCTGGACCCGTCGTTGAGGGCCAAACCGCACTCATCCACCATGAACCGGCGCAGGGCCTCCTTCTCCAGGCCCAGGCCGCTGCAGTCCACCCAGGCCAGGTAGGTGCCCTCGGGTTTGCGCACCCGCAGCTTGGGAATCTCCTGGTTCACCGTGGTGCAGAACAGGTCCATGTTCATCTCCAGGTAGACCAGCAGCTGGTCCAGCCAGTCCTCGGACCGGTCATAGGCGCCGATCACCGCCGGGGCCGCAAAGGCGTGGGCGGAGGAGGCGTGAGCCCGGATCACCTGGTCCTTGTAGGCCTTCCGCAGGTCCTCATTGGGGATGATGATGTTGCTGGCCTGGATGCCCGCCAGGTTGAAGGTCTTGCTGGGGGCGGTGCAGAGGATGGTCCGCTGGGCGATCTCCGGGGAGACCGTCAGGAACATGGTGTGCTCCTGATAGACCAGATCGTTGTGGATCTCGTCGGCGATGACCACCAGGTCGTGGCGCAGGCAGAACTCCGCCAGCTGCTCCAGCTCCTCCCGCTTCCAGACCCGGCCCACCGGGTTGTGGGGCGAGCAGAGCATCAGGGCCTTGGTGCGGGGCGTGACCTTCCGCTCCATGTCCGCAAAATCAAAGGTATAGTAGAGGTCCTCCTCCTTCAGGGAGCTGGTCACTAGGGTGCGGCCCTGGGCCTCCACCGCCTGGTAGAAGGGGTGGTACACCGGGGTGTTTACCAGAACCTCGTCCCCAGGCTGGGTGACGGCCTGGACCGCCCAGTTCAGTGCGGTGACCACGCCTGCGCTGTAGCTGATCCAGTCCCGCTGGATCTTGCAGTGGTGGCGGCGGTCCATCCAGCCGATCACCGCCTGGTAGTAGGCCTCCGGCAGAACACCGTAGCCAAACACGGTCTGGTCCACCCGCCGGTGGAGCTCCTCCAGAATGGCGGGAGCCATGGGGAAGTCCATGTCTGCCACCCACATGGGCAGCAGGTCCTTTCCATTTCCCTGATAGATCCGGTCAGCCAGATCCCATTTCAAACAGCTGGTTCCCCGGCGGTCCACGCCGCGGTCAAAGTCAAACTTCAAGCAAATTCGCCCCTTTTTTTCACAATAGCGCCGCTTTCGGCATAGGAATTTTATTCTCCGCCTGTCAAAAAGTCAACAAAAATTTATTCAATATTTTTAATATTCATACAAATTTTAGCACCCATAGATTTTCTGGATAATCCTTGTTTTCCTTGATAATTCTGCATATTTTGCGCACATCTGTCCATCCACGTAAACACACTATTTGGAATATAAATAGATTTTTGTCTCATTTATTCATTTTGGCAATATCACCCGTATGCACTATTTATCCTTTCAATGGATCGGCTTTTGGGAATAAAGGCAACCAATTTCTCAGCGGCGGCGGCGCGTGCTATACTGTTGGCGAAAACGACTTTCCAAGAAAGAAGGCTTTGCCAATGAATACTGCATCTCCCCTGCTCCAGCCCCTGACCGTGGGGCCCCTCACATTAAAAAACCGGGTGATGTTTCCGCCCATGACCACCGGCTACGAGGAGCGGGACGGCGCCATCGGCCCCCGCAGCCTCCACTTCTATGAGCGCCTGGCCAAGGGCGGTGTGGGCTACATCGTCCTGGGGGATGTTGCCCCCGTGGCCACCCTCTCCCCCACCCCCCGCCTCAACGACGACCGGCTGATCCCCTCCTTCCGCGCCCTGGCGGAGACGCTGCACCGCTACGACTGCAAGCTGGGCGTACAGATTTTCCACCCGGAGTACGATGTGCCGGAGGTGGCCCGCCTCATGGGGCTGAGCCGGGATCTCTCTGACCAGGCGAAAGCCCTGGAGGAGGCCGGGGACAGCGCCGCCGCCGCAGAGAAGCGCGCCGCCGGCGAGGCGGCGGGCAACCAGGCCCGGGCCCGGCTGAACCACGATATGAAGCACTTTGCCACGGAGGTCACCCCAGCTGCCCTGGGGGAGATCCGGGAGGCCATGGCCCGCTGTGCCCGCCGGGCGCAGCAGGCCGGTGTGGACGCCATTGAGGTCCACGGGGACCGGCTCCTTGGGTCCCTGTGCTCCCCCCTGCTGAACCGCCGCACCGACAGCTATGGCGGCTCCTTTGAACATCGGGTGCGCTACGCTCTGGAGGTGGTCGCCGCCATCCGCGCCACCGTTCCCGGCATGATGATCGAGTACAAGCTGCCGCTGATCCTCCGCAACCAGGACGGCAGCTTCCGGGGCAAGGGCGGTCTGCCGGTGGAGGAGGCGGTGCAGTTTGCCCGTCTGCTGGAGAAGGCCGGAGTGGACATGATCCAGGCGGCCCAGGCCAACCACACCAGCAACAAGGGGGACACCGTCCCCCCCATGGGCTCCGCCCCCTTTAACTGGACCCTGCCGGCGGCGGCGCAGATCAAGGCCGCCGTGTCCATCCCCGTGGCCACAGTTGGCCGGGTGCCGGATATCGCCTCCGGCGAGGAGATCCTGCAGGCGGGCAAGGCCGATGTTATCGGCTATGGCCGCAGCCTGCTGTGCGACCCGGACATCGCCAACAAGGCTGCCAGCGGAGAACCCCTCCGCCGGTGCATCTACTGCAATACTGGCTGTATGCACGCCATCACCAGCCGAAAATATGTCTCCTGCGTCCTCAACGCGGAAAACGGCGATGAGGAGGCCATCTTCATCCGCCCCGGCCAGGGGGAAAAGGATATCGCCGTCCTGGGGGCTGGGCTATCCGGCCTGGAGGCCGCCCGGGTGGCGGCCCTGCGGGGGTACCGGGTGTCGGTCTGGGATACAGCGGCGGAGGTGGGCGGACAGATCCTACAGGCTGCCGCCAACCCCGCCCGGACCGAGCTACTGCGGTGCCTGGACTACTATCGCGAGCTGCTGCCCCGCCTGGGGGTTGCCCTCCACCTGGGGGAGACCTGTCCCACAGCGGCGCTGGCGCAGGCCGATGCGGTGATCGCCGCTGTTGGCCCCGGCGGCGCGGAGCTGATCCAGCAGCAGACTTCCGCCCCGGTCTACCCCGTGGGCGACTGTGTCGCCGGGAAACGCACCGGCTTTGCCAACGCTATCCGCACCGCCTACCACACCGCCAATCAGCTGTAATTTCCTGCGCATATCAGCAAAAGCGCCCAGGGGCAACGTCCCCTGGGCGCTTCCTTGTGGGCGAAGACGCCTGGCCCGCAGGTTGACTTCGTCGCCCAGTCTCTGCTAATATGATTCTGTGCAATGGAGGCACTGCGGGGCATATTATGCGAATTCTCGGATCCCGAGAGTGATTCTGCGTCTTTTGGGTGGTATTCTCACTGTCGAAATCGTAGACTTTAGGCACAGACAGCGACCCATATACGCAGAAGAGGAGGTAATATATTATGGAGAAGAAGACCATGGGCGGCTTTATGGCCGCTCTGCGGAAGGCCCACGGAATGACCCAAAAGGAGCTGGCCGAGCGCCTGAATGTGTCCGACAAGACGGTCAGCCGCTGGGAGCGCGATGACGGTGCGCCGGATCTTTCGCTGATCCCCGTCATTGCCGAGATATTTGGGGTGACCTGCGACGAGCTGCTGCGCGGCCAGCGGCAGTCCCCCGCCCTCCGGGCCGAGACCGACGGGGAAACCGATCCCTCGCCCAAGGCGGAAAAGCAGCGCCAATGGCTGCTGAAGTCCACCCTGTCGCAGTATAAGGGGCAAACCTATCTGGCCATGGGCGTTTCTGTGGCCGGCTTGATGGCGGCGCTGGTCTGTAATCTGGCTTTTCTGAAGGCTGTGCTGGGCTTCTTTTTGGGCGCGGTCTTCTTTACAGCCAGCATCGTTTACCAGGCGATTTTGGTGAACAGGGCCTTTTTTCGGGTGGAAGACGCGGGGGTGGATACTGGCGTCCTCTCCCACTACCGGCGGTCCGTCATCGCCCTGGCGCAGCGGTCCATTGGTCTGACGGTAGCTCTTACCGGCTTCACCCTTCCCCTGTTGATGGTCGATGCCTATGTCGGCCTCCGCGCCGGCAGCCTGCTGCTCTTGGGGACAGTGTCCGCTGCGGTATTCCTGCTGATCTATGCTGTCGTGCTGTACTTTCTCAATGCGTCCCTGGTGAAAAGAGGGGTGTATGCCTTATCGGAGAAGGCCGCCGCCATCTATCACCACAACCACAGGCTGAAGCGCACCTGCGCCATTGTGCTGCTCCTTCTTCTGGCGGTGACTGCTGTGGCCCACACCTTTGCCACCTCGATCTGGGGACCCTACACCATTATGCGCGGGACGACCTTTCACGACTACGACAGCTTCATTGCCTATATGGAGCAGGATATTCCCGCAGACAGCAGCGCGCTCGATTCCCCCAATACGCAAATCGGGGAGTCCACCTATGTCGATGAATACGGCAACGAGATCACTCCGAGCGAGGCCCATACCGTCCGGCTGGAGGATAAAAACGGCGTGATCGTCTGCGAATTTGTTCAGCGCAACCGGCGTGCTCACCTCCGGTACACCCCCAAAGACGGCACGATCCTCCCCATCACGGTTTTCACCAATGACGATCTGCAGGAGGCGCAGCAGACTGTGGCTGTCCGCCATGTACTGTTCTCCGCCGCCTATGCCGTGGAGTGCCTTGCTGTGGTGCTGGTCTACAACAAGCGGCGGGCCAAGTAGCGCCTCCCCGCCACAGCACCGACACAAGAAAACAAAAACCGCTGCGATCTCCCCCTGTGGGGCAGGGTCGCAGCGGTTTATTGCGGTTTAACAGGGGACACTCCAGGGCAATTCGGGGCGTTCCCTGTTTATTTCATGGCCTTGCGGATGATGGCCTGTCCCTCCGGGGACTTCATGGCCTCCAGCACGGCGGTGCGGAGGGCGTCCTTGAAGGCCTTGCTCTGCAGGAAGGAGTCGAAGATGGTCCCCTGTCCGGCGGGGGCGGGCTGCGGCGCGGGCTTGGGCCGCTTGGGCTCCATGGGGACATGGCCCTTCTCCGCCCCGCTGAGGGCGTCGGCCATCCAGTCCTCCTGCCGGGTGCGGTCGTTGCTCTCCCCCCGCAGGTAGAACAGGGATACGCCGAAGTAGTCCGCCAGCTTCTGGGCCTGCTCCTTGGTGGGGGACTGCCGGCCGGTCTCGAATTTCTCCAGGGCGTTCTTGGGGAAGCCCAGCTGCGCCGCCAGGGCGGGGCGGCTCAAATTCTGCTCAGTGCGCAGTTCTTCAATGCGCTGTGCCATGGATATCATTGGTTATTTCCTCCTTAGGTGGTGGTTCTCTTACTATTTTCTCACTATAGTGGGTAGATTTGATTGGCGCTGGGTGGGAGCGAGGGAAGATTGCTTCATCCCTGAAGCGGGGTGCTTCGGGGGCTGCGCGCCCCCGCACCCCCGGTGACTTTTTGCCCGCACAAAAAGTCACCAAAAATGC